>CAWJVV010000025.1:0-271880 GCA_963846375.1 uncultured Acidobacteriota bacterium | reverse complement strand
GTAAATTCCGGCTGCCAGTTAGCTACCGGCGGGAACTGCGAGTCGTAGGGATAGTCGGAGTCAAGCCAGACATAGCTGAAATGCGTTCCGAAGATGCGACCTCCGGCGTTGGCGAAGTTCAGCATGTTGGAGAGCGCCGAATCGGTTTGGATGTAAGGCGCTCCCTGACAAGGAAACATCACCATGTCGTAGCTGTTGAGCTTGGAGGAACTTGCAGTCAGGTTTGTGTCGAGGGGCGTGGAGGTGGAGATGAAAGCTCCCCCCTGGCCGCTCCCCTGGTAGAGATGGATGTGGCCGCCTGGGTTGGTGGCGCCGGTATCGTCGGTAAACTCCGAGTCGGCGATGCCCATCGCGCGCAGGACGCACTCGACACCGTCGTAGGCGCCGGTAGCGACCGCGATCATGGGAATGTCGCCTTGCAGGTGACTTGAAGGCATGTGCAGGTTGAGCCCTGTCACGGCAGATGTGGCAACGCTCGCAGGAAATTGCCTGCGCCACTTCCCTGCCTGAATCACTAGCGTGTAGTTGGTATCGACGGGAACATTTTTGAGGGTAAACGTGCCGTCAGCCGCGGTATATGCGTAGCTGGTGGCGCCACTGGGCGCGGAGTAGGTAAGGCACTGGACACCGGCGGGAAGAGGCGCGACCGGACCGGTGGTCACGTAGACCAGAACGTTGGGCAGCGGAAGCGCATTAGACGTTCGCGGATCATAGACAGTACCGCTAATAGTGGTTGTCTGAGCGGAAGCATGCAAACAAAGGACAAACAACGCGAGCAGGAGAGCCAGTTTTAAAGTAGCGACCTGGAACCGAAGTAATCCAGTCATAAACGATCTTCCCTCTTTGTACATGCCCGGCAAACGCTGCGGCAACGAGGACTGACGTGAAATTGTCCACGGGATTGTTTGCCCGTGAACGCAAACTCACTAGGCCTTTTCCGCGGCGAGCAGGGGCGAGCATGTCATGCGAGATGCCAATGCACTCCCGATGGCTTCGATAGGAAACCACCAAAGTCGAATCTGGTTCTCAAGGCAAACGAAACGTCTGTGAAGAAAACCCCGCGGACCGGGCTCAACAGGGGCAGAGGGGACGTCGTAAATAGGCTCATAATCTTCAAACGAATCGACGGAACCTATGCCGGCCGGAACACAGCGGGTGTTGAAGCAATCAGCATCAACCCTGATGCTGGCGGGCGGAGGGATGGGAGGAAAGCTCTCAGCACTCCAAAAAGTGGTATTCGTAGGGGCCCAATTCAGCGTTGAAGCCGTTAACTGCTTCGATGAAAATAACTTACAAAAACGGCAACCGGCCTTGACATGCACCATGAAACAAGCCGACTGGACCGCTCGACACCCGGCGACAGGAATTCAACCTACAACCCAAGTTTCCTGTGACTTACAGGATATTGTACTGGGATTAGCCGCGGAACGCCTCCGAAATTTCCACGGTATTCAAACTGATTACAGGTCTTGGCCTGTCCCTGGAGTCAGCAGTCATCTCGTAACCAGGAACGGCTCTGTGCCAGCGGCCTGTTCAACGCTCCCAAGACGACGTTAGAATGAAGGGGTCGAAGGAATCTGGATCGGCAGAGATTTCATATTCGCATGGTTGAAGCATTAATAGCCCGCTCACGTTGTTGCTGTCGGTGGTGAAGGAATGCGGGTTCGTGTCTGCGAAAACTGACTGTATCATTCAGTTGTTTCACATGCCCACCCGCAGCCAAATGGCCGGGTGGGTTTTGGTTTTCAGGCGGAAAGTCTAATCCGAACAAATTTCTGCGAGAGGACGGCAAAGCATCGAGTGGCCAACCCCGCGAATTGTCGCCAGGGGGAGGACGTGATTTACCGGGCCCGTTTCGAACGAGGAGGCTGACAAGATCTTCCCAGGCTACAAGACGGTGAAGCCGTACCCGCGCAGCCGCAGTAGACCATTACCCCAAGCAGGGCCGACTTCTGTTTGAAAGATAGCCACAGAAAGAGGAAAAAGCCGAATGACGATCTATATCCCTACGCCACTGCGCGCATTCGCAGGGGGGAAAGACAAAGTGGAGGTGGCGGGAGCCACGATTTCCGATGCCCTGGACGCGCTGGTGAAGACGCATCCTGACCTCGGGAAGCACCTCTTTACCGCTGAAGGCAAGGTCCGTGCATTTGTGAACCTGTATTTCAACGATGAGGATGTACGGTATCTTCCTGAGAAGGAGAGAACCCCGACAGTGCCCAGCGACACGCTCTCGATCATTCCTTCCATCGCTGGAGGATCAAGGTAGGGCTCGAAAAGCAGTTTGACAGACCGCCGGGTTCGTCGCCGGGTGTTGGAAGGCGCATCGCACCCCTCCCCAAGGCAGGAACGAAGGCCGACTCAAACATTCAGGAATCTTTCAAAGACGTTGCCCACCGGTCCTCAATTGAAATGAGACTTGAGCACAACTCATATTGGGCGACGGGCGAAGCGGAATCAGATCGAGCCCGGCGGGCAGGCTGGTTACGAATAAGCGCAAGTTCAATGAGATAAAAGACGTTTTGGTCGGGGCGGAGGGATTCGAACCCCCGACCCTCTGCTCCCAAAGCAGATGCGCTACCAGACTGCGCTACGCCCCGATGGAGCCATTGTATCGCGATTGAGGGATTTCCACCCCCATGCCCGGGCATGGACAAGCGCCGAGAATTCAGAGGCGGTGAATCAACCATTTCATCAGCCAGATGAAGAGGATCAAGGGCAAAGTAAACACAAGTAGAAGGGCAACGAGTAGGACAATCAGAAAAGCCCAGTCACGCCATGTATGACGGCGTGGTTCGCGCAGATGGAGTTGCAACAGGCGGTAGTTGCGCCGATTTGCCTTCCAGACGATGTCGAAGATATCGCCCGCCAGAGGAATGGAGCCCACCAGTACCCCAATTCCCAAATTACATCCCATCCGGACGAGGGTCACATAGGGCACGCCGCGTATCCAAGCAGCTACAGGGATCACCAGAGAGAGCAATCCGGCGAGCACATCTCCGAGCCCTGGAACAAGTCCGATAACGGCGTCAATGCCGAATCGGATTGAAGTTCCGGGGATCCGGAAGGCTTCGTCCAGAAGGATTTCGAGGGATCGCAGAGTGGAATCGCGAAAGAGCCAAACCCCGCGGTTCCACCGGCTCTGACTGGAAAAGGGGAGTTGGCTTCCGGGTTGGCTCGCAGGCACGTGCTGGGGAGGACTGGACATCGGCGCCCCTCCAAGCCTGTACTGATCAATGTTATAATCAACAGGTTGCACGGCGGCTATAGTTCAGCGGCAGAACGCCTGACTGTGGCTCAGGATGTCGTGGGTTCGATCCCCACTAGCCGCCCCAACTTGAAGCAATTGAATATATAAGGTTTTCGACCGCAGGTAATCGCCTACATCTATCCATCAATCCCCTGAGCGGAGTCTTGAGAAAGATCGTCGCTTGACAAACAAAAACGGCAAATCTGCCCTGTCATCAGTCCGAGGGTCGACACACCTTCAATGCGGGCTCCTTCCAGGATTTTGGAAGGAGCGCAAACGCAGGAGGCGAGGAGTGATTAAGCTACGGTGATTTTGGAATCCAGATAAACGTCTTGAATAGCGTGGAACAGTCGAACACCGTCCTGCATGGGGCGTTGGAACGCTTTGCGGCCCGAGATCAACCCTGTACCGCCGGCCCGCTTGTTGATCACCGCTGTTTTCACGGCTTCCGCAAAATCGTCAGCTCCCGAAGCGCCGCCGCAATTGATGAGACCCGCGCGCCCCATGTAGCAGTTCGCCACCTGGTAGCGGCAGAGATCAATGGGATGATCGCTGGTGAGTTCCGTATAGATGCGCTTGTCAAGCTTGCCGTACGATGGAATCCCCCGTATTGAGCGCAAGTAGCCACCGTTGTTCTCCGGGAATTTCTGCTTGATGATGTCGGCCTGAATTGTCACTCCAGATGATTTGCCTGGCCGGTCAAGTCGCGCTGAGGTGGTAATCTTTGTCCTCTCTTGAATGCAGCGTTGCGAAGATAACACCACAGCACCGTGGCCATGCCCAGCTCATGCGCGTGCGAAAGCACTGGCAATTTCCACGATCTGCCGGTCGGCCTGTCGGATCCGAAATAAATGGTCGCGCCCACCGCGGCCGCACCCATGTCATAGGCTTCCTGCACGGTTAAATAAATCTGGTCGAACTTATTGGGATACGTCAGCAGTTCGTTGTGATTGATTTTCACGATGAACGGAATGTGATGAGCATATTTTCGAGCGACGATTCCAAGCACGCCGAATGTGGACGCGACCGCGTTGCATCCGCCTTCGATGGCGAGTTTGACGATATTCTCGGCGTCAAAGTAATCCGGATTCTTGGCAAAGCTCGCGCCCGCGGAATGCTCGATCCCCTGGTCGACGGGAAGAATCGAAACATAGCCTGTGCGAGCAAGCCGCCCGTAATTGAACATCCGCTGCAAGTTGGCTATAACGCGCAGGTTTCTGTTTGACGAAAGAAAGATTCGGTCAACAAAGTCCGGCCCGGGAAGATGAAGCCTCTCCTTGGGAATCTTTGGATTCCCGAAGCTGAGTAGTTCCTCTGCCGCGTTCCCCAGATACTGCTCTGTCGTCGACACGCTTGTGGTTGCCATTGGACCTCCGAAGTCGGTATCCACCCTTCAATCCAACGATACACCTTGACTGATCTGACGAACCAATGCCAGGGGCAATCCAGACGCGCCCGTACCTGAAGTGCTTCCGCAGCAATTCCACAGGCCGGATAGCTGGGTTAACTGGTTTCTGACGGCAAATGCCACTTGCGCTTGTGGTAGCCTGTTCTCCTGAACTGCCACCGCACTCGATGCCAGACAACAGTCTCAATTCAGGCGGTCACCCAACGGTGCCCGAAAATGTGTTCATCGGCACCTCTGGCTGGGCGTACGCCAGTTGGAAGCCAAAGTTTTATCCACAGGCGATTCCTCAGAAGAAGTTCCTCGAATATTACTCGACACAATTGAACTCAGTGGAAGTGAATTACACCTTTCGGCGACTGCCCACAGCCAGCATGCTTGCCGGGTGGTTGAGTGCGACGGGCGCCGGCTTTCGCTTTTCCTTCAAGGCCCCGCAGAGGATAACGCATATTCTCCGCTTGAAGGATTGTGCCGAAAGTGTCGGCGCCCTGGCACGTTCACTGGCACCTGCTGCGGCCGGCGGGCGATTGGGCGTCGTTCTGTTTCAACTCCCGCCAAATTTCAAAGCCGATACACCGCGGCTTCAGTCTTTTCTGAGCGATGCGAAGCCAAGCGGATTACGGCTGGCTTTCGAGTTCCGCCACAACTCATGGTTCAGCGATGAAGTATTCGAGACGCTTCGGCGCCATGACGTCGCGCTCTGCGTTGCCGAAAGTGAAGATCTTGAGACACCCGATATTCAGACAGCCCCCTTTGCCTGTTATCGGCTGCGCAAAAGCGAGTACTCGCCCGAACAGCTCCATGCATTGTCGAATCAGTTGCGGGGGCGATCGGCCAAAGGAGAGATCTATGCTTACTTTAAGCATGAGGACGATCCCAAGGGTGCTCTTTGCGCAGTTGAAACCCTCAAGTTGATGCGTACGTGAGGCCTTCACAAGAATCTGCCACAATTGTGCTAGCCTAAGCTTGCATAAGCGCCCACTTCTTCTCCACCGAAGCATTCGTGACCCAAGAGCCGACCTCTCAATCCTCGCAAGGACCTCCCGAAACAATCAGGTCAACCACTCCTGCAGCGAATTCCGGCTCGGACTGGCTCACCGGTTTTGCGCCGCGCCGAGGACTGCGCAATGGTCACCTTCAGACCATCATCGGAAATTTCCTGCCCAGGCCTCCGTTTCGCCTCGCCACTCAAACTGAAACCGTAGAAGTCGATCCCCGCGATGCAAGTAGGGTCCTGTGCCATTGCCACTGGCAATCGGATCCCTCCACGGAAGGCCGGCTAACGGTTTTGCTCGTGCACGGTCTCGAGGGCTCATCCGATTCTCGGTACATCCAGGGGCTTGCCGCACGGGCATGGAACGCAGGCTGCAACGTGGTCCGCATGAATATGCGGAACTGCGGCAATTCTGATGCCCTCACTCCCACGCTCTACCATTCCGGCCTTTCGGGCGATGTCGCGGCGGTCATTCAACATTACACCCATCGCTTGGCCCTGCAACGATGGGCGCTTGTCGGGTATTCCATGGGCGGCAATCTGGTGTTGAAGATGGCCGGGGAATGGGGATCTCGGCCGCCCCTTCATTCCGTGGCCGCTGTGTGCCCTGCAATCGACCTTGCCGCGGGGTCCGATGCGCTGCATGAGCCAGCAAACCGGATTTATGAGTGGCACTTCCTTCGCCGCCTAATGCGGCGGTTCCGAATCAAGGCCTCCCTTTACCCACATATCTACACTGTCAACAGTGTCGGACCCATCCGTTCATTAAGAGAGTTCGACGACAAAATCGTCGCGCGGTACTGCGATTTTCGCAACGCAGACGACTATTACTATCGGGCCGCCAGCGCCAGGGTGATCGATCGCATCGCGGTCCCGACGCTTATCCTACTGGCCCTGGATGACCCGTTCATCCGCTTGACGCACGAGACTCGCGCGAAGATACTCGCAAATCCGAACATCGAATTCATCGAGACGGCTCACGGTGGACACTGCGCTTATCTCGGCGGAGAGCGCGGCAACGACATCCACTGGGCCGAGTCGACGATCGTCCGTTATTTGCTCCACCAGGGCGGCCTATCCAATGGAATGTGATTGGGAGGTAGAAATCGCTCCGGAAGGCCCGGTGATTGACGCCGCCTGGAGCGGATACATCGATCTGCGCCTAACGCCCAGCCGCATAAGCCAGATCCACGAAGCGGTTCAGCTTCCAGCACTCCACGACGTGCTGATCCAGCTGAACTCGAACTCATCCCCCGTATGGACAGCCAAGTGCGATGTGTGGGTCCCCGATTCGTTTGATCACCGCGAGATGGATGCCAGCCCTGAAGCAGCCATCTCTGGACTGGCCAGCTACATCGACTTGATCCCCGCGGATGCGCATCTGGCGTCGGTCTTGGATGACGTCGTCGATTGGTGCAGGCGCCTGTGCCTGGACTTGAAAGCCCGTCCATCGTCCCGCTGCCGGATTGATGCAATTGTGCGTCGCGCCTGCATTACTACCGACGCCGAAGGGTTCGGTGTCACCATGTATGTCAGCGCCTGCGGGCTATCGCCGGAAGAGGCCTCCAAAGCGCTGTCCTTTGCCCTGGCGACGATGACAGATTCAGTGATGGCGGTCGGCGACTCACCACAGCAGGCTTCGAAGTACAATCTAAATATCGTGGGCGAGTAGCTCAACTGGATAGAGCACCGGCCTTCTAAGCCGGGGGTTGTGGGTTCAAGCCCCGCCTCGCCTACCATTGATTATAAAATGGTTACCAGTTTCGGCAACGTTTCGTAGTTTGTGAGTGCGGGGATTTTTAGGAGACCCCAAAGGTACGTCGGGGGTAAAGGACTACTTCGGCCTTTTGCGCCGGAGTTTGTTGACTGCGTCACGTTTCGCTTGATTGCGGGTGTGCGAATACCGCTCCAGCATCTTGGCTGACATCCAACCGGCGATGGACTTCATCGTCGACTCCGGTACGTTGGCCTCCCCCAAAGCGGATATGAACGTGTGTCTTAGATCGTGCAGACACTCCCGCCGACTTCCGGCAACTCGTCCAGGCGCTTTTCATGGAGCCCATCGCCGCGCGTCTTCGACTTTCGTCGGCATGAACCCCGTGCCGCACACCGCCGCACAGGTCGTCGAAAACTCCAAAAAACTTGCCGACGCCTTCCGCGGTCAGGGCGCTCCCGTCGTCTACGTCCGCGTCGATCTCAACGACTTCATGAACCCTCCTGTCGGCCAGCCGCACAATCTGGGCGACAAGCCTCTGCCCTCCGCGGCATCGGAGATCACTCCTTCCGCTGGTTTCCAGCATGGCGACATCCTCGTCACGAAGCGCCATTGGGGCGCCTTCGCCGGAACCGACCTCGAGCAGCAGCTTAAATCCCCGCGGCATCGACACGGAACCCGAACGTCGTACTCCCCAGAGCCGAGCCGCATCCGGCTAAGTTAGCAGTCGATCCCATCAACAATTCGGCTGCCGATACCGTCTGCCCCACAACGTTGGGGGCCTCGCCGCCGGTGACGCGGGAAAGTTCGTAAGCCGTTGTCTCCGGGAAGGAGCCAACATAGATAGAATTGGCAAAATCGTCAAATAAATTGCCGCGAAGGACAGCGACTCCTTGGGAGGTAACCCCGGAGAGAATCTCTGAACAGTCCTGCCTTGCGATCAAATTACCCAATTGGTCATACATTACAAGGGAATGCGCGCCATGCGCGCAATTTTGGGTCGGCCATGGCGTTTACGCTTGGCGCTCAGACCACAGTGGGCACCGGGCTGTCCGCTCCGGGCGGTGCATCCAGACCCAAAAATCGTAACTTCTCCTTCATGACCGGATCACTTCCGCTTGTGGCTCTGAACTGTGCGTCCTTCTGAACTCACAGCCAAACCTACGATCAGCGCATCGGTGCCTGTCACTGCATACTGACTGTTAACCGCTACTCGAAGTCGGAGGTGCGGTATGTCATGACTGTCTCGGTCCGAGCATCGCGATCTGAAACGGATCAACTCGCTAAGCGGTACCGGGAGGTGGATTTTCAGATACAGGAACTCAATTGGAAAACGGAATTGATCTGAGCGGTTGGCAACTCTTGTTAGCAGCGAGCACAAATCATACTTGGGCGGCGCTAAAAAACGCCCCTGCCGAGCCAGGAAAACGGGTTCAAATCCCTACGAACAGTGCATGCTCCGCACCGATACAGGGGCACAATTTATTGTTCATTGTTACTACTGCGTGCTGGGCTACAAGAGTGAGGGTGGGACAGGGGACACACTCAGATCAATCCGACATTACCGAAACGAGTTCCGCGACGCTGGTCAGCGACTTCGGAAAAGGCTCACCTGGAATCGCAAACGGAAGATGGGGAGCCGGGATGTTAGAAATAATTGATCTCACCAATCCTGAGCATCGGGATAGCATCCTGGCGGCTGGGCCTCAAGGAATGGGACCGGATCGCGTGGGACTGGCAGCTGACCGACGAGGAGCGCCAAAGCCTTGTTCCATCACTCAATACAGGAGACTCTCTCGAAGATCAGAGAACACGGGAGGAGCCATCAAGGTGGGAATGATGTTTGAGATTTATCGCCGCCTCAAGATCGTCGCTGAACAATTCGGCTACCCAAAGAATCAGTATGGTCACGCCACTCAACTCGACGGTCTTAAATGGGGCGACGTTCCAGAAAACGTGAAGGAACACGTCCGCGGCATGGCCGAAAAGGAGATTATCCTGATCCAGTCAACATCGCAGACCGAGTTCGCCAGGTCCCCGACCGCCACCCTGGAATTGGTCGTTTCGCTGGGAGCGTTATGTCGAGGGTGAGGCATAGGACCAGCGCGCGGTTCAGCAGTCACCGCCATTCGATGGGTTCTCGCTCTTGCCAACTGCGAGCGACTCGCGATGTAGGCCCGAGCCGCGAATATTTGGGCTTTGGTTCCTTCGAAGAAACGCTTCGACGTTTTTTGGCACTATTATCCAACCCGTTCCAGAGCTTCTCTGGCGGCCGCATCACGTTAGGCTGGAGCAACGGCGATTGCAGACGACAGTTCTCTTCCCTGAAGCCCTGACGTCCCTCGATGCTTGAAACATCCAACCATCTTCAAGTAGGGCAGCATCCAGAAAGGAGCTTTTCCATGACGTGCTGCAATAATCCGGTTCCCCCGGGTTGTCTTCCTCCGATCGCCGATCCGCGATTGATCGACAACTTCAGCAGGCGTTTCACACAGCCACGTGCCAGGCGCTGATCCCGTCCGCGGCACACCCGGTCAACGGAGATCTGTCGCTTTCCGACAAGTGCGGGACCTATTCCAAAGGGATCAAGCAGGCAAGCGAAGGAGTGGTGGACCCGACGGCCTTCGCCAAGTTTCAGGGGGCGATCGCGTCGGGGAAGTTTTCCGATTTCGAGATGGTGCCGAAAGGAGGGACGGCAAAACAGAATGGCCCAATGGGCGCGTACGCGCGGGTGTTCTGCGGAGCAGACAGCAGCTCGTTCGGCGATCCGCAAGTGCCGGCGCCCCCATCTGTCAAGAGTCAATTCTATGCGACGGAGCTGGTGGAGTTGTATTGGGCTTCGTTGCTGCGCGATACGGCGTTTCTCGACTTCGAGAACAGTTCAGTCGCCCATGACGCGGCCAAAGAGCTGTCCGGGGCCCCGAGCTATCAAGGCCCCACGAGCGCCGGCAAAGTGACGCCCGAACTACTTTTTCGCGGGGGCTTCGCGGGTGAGACGACTGGCCCGTATATTTCGCAATTGCTGGTGACGCCCACGAGATTTGGGGCGGCGGCATATGATCAGCGCTACATCACGTATCGCGCGGGCGTGGATTATATGACCGACGAAGCCTCGTGGTACCAGATCCAGCAAGGGATATCGACACAATTCTCCAACCAGGAGGAAACGGTTCCGCGCTACCTGTGCGACGGCCGTGGACTTTCGGCGTGGACACATGTTGACGAGTTGTATCAAGCGTACTTCACTGCCTTCCTGGTGCTAGAGTCCCTGAAGGTTTCCGCGAACCCTACGGGACCTTATGCCACGGCGATGGCGCAGAAGCCCTTCGGAACAATTTGGCGGACCGGACGTTGCGGCGGTGCTTGGCGAAGTGGCGAAGTGCGCATTGAACGCAGTCTGGTATCAGAAGTGGGTGGTGCATCTTCGCCATCGACCTGAGGCGGGCGCTGGCCTGATTCACCTGATTAACAATGGGAAGTCGTTTAGCGCGACGCCGGACACGTTCGTATTTAAGTCGAAGGCTCTCAAAGCGAGCCACCACAAATACGGCAGCTACCTGCTTTCGCAGCCCTTCCCGGAAGGCTCGCCGACTCATCCGGCGTATCCGACGGGACACGGGACGGTGGCGGGAGCATGCATCACCGCCCTCAAGTTCTTCTATGATGCCGACAACTATGTGTTCGCGAATCCTGTCATGCCGAATTATGACGGGACGGCGCTGATGCCGTGGACGGGGCAACCAGGAACAGGGGCGCCCGGCAATCTGACGCTCGCGGGCGAGCTGCATAAGCTCGCGCACAACGTCTCGTTCGGTCACGGCATCCTTGCTGGAATTCACTGGCGCACGGATACCGACTCGTCCATTCTGCTGGGCGAAGCGGTGGGGCTGCGTTTCTTGCAGGACCTTGCATGCACGTATCGAGAGCCCGTGGCCGTGAAACTGACAACGATCAAGGGGACCCAGGTAACAATCACCAATTAAGAGATTCTTCGCCTCGTTGGCCGGTCACAGGGCCGGCCAACTTTTGGACACATATTGGAAAGCAGCAGCACCTCAACAGCGGGAATACTTCGTCCAGTGCTTATCGTCTCGTCTCTTACCACGACTCTCTTGCAGGCTGTATCCTCCTGAATGCCTCTGACTGTTCGTTAAGTTAAATTTTGCTTTGCCTCCCAATCCAGCGCTAACATTGTTAGCCGAATATTTAGTTTTGAAGCGACACGGGAGTGCATCACGAAAGTCGCCTGCAATGGGACTGTCAACTTCAAGCACTCGATATCGATTATCGCGTCCAGCACACCCCAACATTTTGGGTCGTGAGTAACCGCGCACACGGAAATTACCAATTAAGCAACAGTCACGCGGGGTTATCCGGCCGTCAGTCTGCCCGATCTTCAGTGAACAGGCAGGTCAATCTGGGGCTTTCTCCGCCTGCCACCCGCTACGCAGTAATCCATTTGTCTGTACAGTTGTCCATCCGGACCGATGACTACTCAATTGATGCAATCTATACGAAGTGCTTCGCGTCGATTGCGTCTGCGCGCAGCGAAGAGGAACTCGGTGTTTTGGAGAAGAGACACGTGTGCGACCCCTACCGGGCGTTCAGCGGGATGTACTTCAACCCTTATGAGCGGCCATGCGGTCGGATTCCTCTCAGGCCAACATTCATGTGAATTGACTGGGCGCGGTCTACACTCTGTGGATTGCTTGCAAACGTTGCCATGATCAATTCTGATCAGACTGCGGCGGCGAACTCATATATGCTGGATATGAGCGTGAACGCAGCCCCGCTGATCGAGATGAGCATATGGCAACAAAACTGGAGAGTGCAGCGCAACCAAAGATCTTATTGGTAGATGATAGCGAGTCGGTTCGACAATCATTAAAAATGGTGTTGGAGCATCACAACTTTCAAGTTACGACAGCCGCAGACGTTCCCGAGGCTCTTCATCTGATAGACGAGGAGCCGTTTGACGTGCTGCTCTCTGATCTGCACATGCCAGGACCCGGAGATGGGTTCACCGTGGTCAGCGCAATGCGCCATAAATACCCTGATGCGGTCACATTGCTATTTACTGGATACCCAGCATTGAAAGAAGCAATGGATGCAATCCTTTTGCAAGCGGACGAGATACTTGTGAAGCCTATGGCGATTCCTGATTTGGTCAAGCTGATTCGCGAAAGACTTGATAAGCGCGGGAATCGGCGCGCAGCGAATATCGAGCGGGTGGCCTCCATATTAGAACGCGACGCCGACGCCACCATCGCCGATTGGCTGAAGCGGGTTGAGCACGACGACGAGTTGGCCAGTATTCGTGCTCAGTGACGACGAGCGTAGCGGACACCTTCGAAAGCTACTTCGAGAACTTGTTCACCGATTGCGTGTACCGCGAAACCTCGGGACGAAGCAGGTCTCCGTGGGCGCTGTCGAACACGGCCACATTCGGCGCTCTCAGGGCTATTCGATTCCAATGATTGTTGAAGAATCAAGGATGTTGCAGGTTAGCATTTTCCGCACTTTGCAGAACAACCTGAGCGTTGTGGACTTCAGCCTGCTTCTTATTGACGTCATGGCCATCGCGGATGAAGTTGATTCTCAACTGAAACAAACAATTATGAGCTTCTCGCAACCAGCGATCGAACTCGCGGTTTAAGCACACGGAATTGCTTGGCTCCGTCCCTATATTGCACTTGTGTGCCGGCATCCATGAGTGACAAGCCTTAGACGATGTCTGCCGGCGCCAAAAGTAGCGCCGTTGTGAACTACGTGACTTGCAAAGACTTTTTCCGCCTTGACGCTTGGCGAGCCCATCCTTGCATTCTAGGTTCTTCGAGTCTTGGCGGCAGAGGTGCAAATCGCTCGAAAGGCGATTTCGCATGTCCAGAATCCATCTCTGACGAGTCAGCTGAGCAGTCTCAACATTCGATTTGGAGGTTACCCACCCCACTGTGAACGTATGTTTTGCGCCTTCCCTCGCCAAGCGGTCGAAGCCGATGCCGACTAGCTAAATCTCGGGTTTTGACTGGAAGATCAAGGTATCCTGTTGACATCCAGCGAGCCAAATAGATCGATCGCCGTCCTTACTGCGTTAACTGCTGCTGCTTCGTCGGTAACACCCAACGCGAAAAGCTTGACCTGATCACCATATCTTTCCGGCAGATCAGCCATCGACTCAATGCCCCGAGCTGTCGCCAACACCCTATTGCGCGGAGCATGGCCCGCTTCAACAATTGCGCGACCACCTATGCTCTTCCGATCAGCTCAAAGGATCTTGAACAAGTTCAAAGCATCTCCGCAAGCCGCTGGCAGTGGACCGGTACGAACGGATGGGTCTCCGCTCGCCAGCTTCATCCGCCACCGCCGCTCGCTCACCTTTACGACTATATTTTCGCGAGCAACTTCCTCGTCCGACTGGAGATTGCGGGAACTCTGACAACCCACGAGTAGTTGCGGAACGCAGCCTTTTGTTTGGCGATCACTCACAAAGAACGCTATTCGGCCTTTCTAACGAGGACTGAATCGGATTGCACTACGGTAACGCCGCAAGCAGTTCCCGAGTCACAGGTAAGTCGGAATTTAATTCTTCAACTGACGCTGGCAGTGCGATGCGCTCATTAACCGATTCAGGTTTCCACCGATCGGCCGACTCAATGTCCACTGAGCATCTGCGACCTCATTTAACAAGGGCGCTGGCGACTTGTGCCATCAGAACCGTAAAGGGCATATCCAGCGCGGCATATACCTCATTGGCCTTGGGGTCAGCATTGTCGCTTAGAGTGACCATTTCGACGAAGCGAGCAGACGCGCATCGCCTAGTCCAGATACGGTAGCCCCATCACGATGCGCTTCCAGTCCCTCTCGCGCCGTTCACCAGTACCCGGCCGGTCGATTTCGGCGAGATCATATGGAAGTGCATGTTCGATACCATGCTACCTGCGGTTTCCGCATACATATTGCGCGACCCTCCCATGATTCGAATGCAACAAATACTCGAACCGGATGGCCCCCGCAGTTTTGGTCTAAGACCAAAGAATTGCAGTTAATTTCTCTCGCCGGGTCTACTTCATGAATCCGAGTTCGAGTTGCACTCATCTGTGTAAAGCAAACCTTTTCGAAGGCTCTCCCTAGCCGACGATTCCGGTAATGCCAGCCGAGGTTACGAAGATGAAGATGATCGTACAGGACGCGAGTGGGACAACGCCGATCGTCCTCAATGCAGGAATGCTCGCTGCATTCCTTGGAACGCTAACTATTGGCTTCGCATTGATTTCCGGCTGCCAGAACCATGTGGCGTCCGCGCATGCAAATCCGATGCCGCCGATGAAGGTGTCTGTCGTCAAGGCGGTGGAACGCGACGTACCGGTGACCAGCGAGTGGGTTGGAACGCTCGACGGGTACGTCAACGCTCAGATCCAGCCGCAGGTGAATGGCTATTTGATTCGCCAGGACTATCGCGAAGGTTCTCAAGTTCAGAAGGACCAGGTTCTGTTCGAAATCGATCCGCGGCCGTTTGAAGCAGCGCTCGAGCAGGCGCAAGGACAACTGGAGCAGGCGCAGGCGCAGTTGAGTCTCGCCGAGATCAACGTGAACCGGGATACTCCACTGGCAGCGGCGCGCGCCATTGCCAAGAGCCAACTTGATAACGAAGTCCAGCAAAAGTCAGCCGCGGAAGCAGCTGTCAAGACCGCGCAGGCTGCGGTTGCGACGGCAAAATTGAACCTCAGCTTCACCCAGGTGAGATCTCTGATCAGCGGGGTCGCGGGACAAGCGACCACCCAAGTGGGAAACCTTGTCAGCACTCAATCGGTGCTTACTTCGGTTTCGCAACTTGATCCCATCAAGGTCTATTTTTCTATCAGTGATAGCGAGTATCTAGCACTCGCGCAGCGGGCTCGCACGGGCGGCCGCGGACTCCTCCACGGCGCTTCGAACATTCCTCTCACGCTGACGCTTTCCGACGACGAGGTATATCCCTATCCAGGTCACATCGCCTTTGTCGACCGGCAGCTTAACGCGCAAACCGGCGCCATTCGCATCGCGGCGTCATTTCCGAATCCCCGCAACGTTCTGCGGCCCGGACAGTTTGGAAGAGTGAAGGCGGCGACCGAAGTCCATCATAATGCGGTGCTCGTGCCGCAGATCGCGGTCACGGAGTTTCAGGGTATAGAGCAGATCTACACCGTAGCTTCGAATGGGACGGTGCACGTGAATAACGTGAAGCTTGGGCCGCAGTATGGCAGTCAATGGGTCATTGAAAGTGGACTTGCCGCCGGCTCTCTCGTCATCACCGACAATCTGCAGAAACTCCGCGAGGGTGCGCCTGTGAGTCCGCAGCCCACGGAGTTCACGGCCGGGGTTACCTCGCAACCCCCACCGCCGGCCAGAAGGTAATCCATGTCAAAATTCTTCATTCGACGGCCCATCGTGGCCATCGTTATCGCCATCCTCACTGTGGTCATTGGCGTGGTATCGCTTCTCACGCTGCCGATTTCGCAGTATCCGGATATTGTTCCGCCGGAGATACTTGTGACCGCGACCTACCCCGGCGCGGACGCAAAAACGGTTTCACAGGCTGTTTCGACGCCGATCGAGCAGCAGATGAATGGCGTTGACAACATGATCTACATGAACTCTGTCAGCGCCAATAACGGCGTTGTACAGTTGTTCGTCGATTTTGACGTAAAGACGGACCCGAATATCGACCAGGTGCTCGCCCAATTGCGGGTCGACCAGGCGCAGTCACAACTTCCGGCGCAGGTGACCACCGCAGGGCTCAGCGTTCAGAAGGCGCTCACTTCGCCGCTGATCCTCATCGCCGTTGACTCACCCGGCGGAAAACTCAGCCAGGACTTCCTTACCAATTTCGCCATCATTAATCTGCAGGATCAAATCGCGCGCGTGAAAGGCGTATCGCGGGTACAGGTTTTCGGCGGACAATATGCGCTTCGCGTTTGGGTGCAACCGGACAAGCTCGCGAAACTCGGTGTCACCGCGCCGGAAGTCATCGCCGCGATCCAGACACAGAACAACGTGAATCCCGCGGGCCAGATCGGCGGCGAGCCCATACCGAAAGGACAGCAGTTCACCTTTACGGTTCGCACGCAGGGACGCCTGGTCAAACCCGAAGAGTTCGGCAACATCATCCTGCGCGCCAACCCCGATGGCTCCATCCTGCACCTTCGCGATGTCGCGCGAATCGAGTTAGGCGACCAGGCGTATACCATTTCCGGCCGGTATAACCAGGCACCGGCAGGCGTCATGGCGGTGTATCAACTCCCCGGATCCAATGCGGTGGAAACCGCCCGAGCCGTCACCCAGCGCATGAAGGAGCTGTCGGTCACATTCCCGCCAAGCATCTCGTACAGCATCCCTCTCGACACTACCAAGGCTGTGACCGCGGGGATCCGCGAAATCCTGATTACGCTGTTCGAGGCTCTGGGCCTCGTGGTCATCGTTGTTTTTCTATTCCTTCAGGGCTGGCGCGCGACTCTGATTCCCCTGCTCGCGGTTCCCGTCTCGCTAATCGGAACGTTCATCGTTTTTCCTGCGTTGGGCTTCTCCATCAATACGCTGTCTCTGTTCGGTCTTGTATTGGCGATCGGGCTGGTGGTGGACGATGCCATCATCGTCGTCGAAGCCGTGGAACATCACATCGACGAGGGTATGGATCCGAAAGCCGCGACCGTAAAGGCGATGGAAGAAGTGGGCGGCCCGGTGGTCGCAATCGCTCTCATCCTGGCGGCGGTCTTCATCCCCACCGCGGCGATTCCCGGCATCACCGGCCGGCTGTATCAACAATTCGCCGTCACCATCGCAATTTCGGTTCTCATCTCCGCTTTCAACGCGCTTACTCTTTCGCCCGCGCTGGCTTCGTTACTTTTGAAGCCAAGAGCGGAGGGCCGCGAGAAGGGTCTGTTCCGCCGAGGGTTCGGGCTCTTCAACAAGATATTTGGCCGTGCCACGGATGGTTTTATCGGCACTTCGCGGATCCTGATTCACAAGTCGGCCTTTGCCATGATCGCCCTCGTCCTAGTTGCGGTCGTGGCGGTCTATATGGGGAGCAGCCTTCCCGGCGGGTTCATTCCCACCGAGGATCAAGGGTATATGTTCCTTGCTCTCCAGCTTCCAGACGGCGCATCGGCGCAGCGCACCGACGCCGCGGAGCAAAAGATCAGCGCCGCCCTGCTCAAGACGCCCGGCGTTGAGGGCGTTATCGCCGTCACGGACTTTTCGCTCCTCACCCAGGTCCAAAGCACCAACGCCGGCTTCTTCTTTGTCAATCTCAAGCCGTGGGAAGCTCGCAAAAGCAAAGACCAGCAACTTGAGTACATTCAGAGTCACTTGCAGCAGCAACTCGCGGCTGATCCCGACGGCATCGCCTTTGCGTTTCCGCCGCCCTCCATTCCAGGCATCGGAACTTCGGGCGGGGTGACGATGATTCTCGAGGACCGTTCCGGCTCGGACGATCCCGCCACCCTGACGAGGAACGTGTTCACTTTCCTCGGCGCGATTTCGAAACGGCCGGAGATTGCCGCCGCCATTCCGTCTTACCAGCCTGCCGTGCCCCAGCTCTACGCGGACGTGGACAAGGAAAAGGCGCTTCAACAGCAGGTCGATCTCTCCAACGTCTACACCACCATGCAGACCTTTATGGGCGGCTATCTCGTGAATTATTTCAATCGCTTCGGCCGCCAGTGGCAAACCTACGTTGAAGCCGAAGGCACGTCGCGGACCGACATCGCGAACATCGACCAGTTTTATGTTCGCAGTGCTAACGGCAGCCAGGTACCACTCAATTCGCTCGTGAAAGTAAGCCGAATCACCGGCCCAGAATTCATCACCCGCTTCAACGAATTCAACGCGGCCCAAATCAACATCACGGGCGCGCCCGGATACAGTTCGGGCCAGGTCAGAAAGGCCCTCGAAGAGGTCTTTCATCAGACCATGCCGCCCGGAGCGGGGTTCGACTACTCCGGCATGTCATTTCAGGAACAACAGGCGGAGAGTGGGGTCCCATCCTGGGCCGTATTCGGCTTATCGCTATTCGTCGTATTCTTGATTCTCGCGGCGCTTTACGAAAGCTGGACGCTGCCCTTCAGTGTCCTCCTCAGCACCCCCGTCGCGATTCTCGGCGCATACATCGCGTTACATGCGCGGGCGTTCGAGAATGATATCTTCGCAACCATCGGCCTCATCATGCTCATCGGACTGTCCGCAAAGAATGCAATCCTCATCGTCGAATTCGCCAAGTTGAATTATGAAGCCGGGCAGAGCATCTGCGAGGCGGCGTTGCACGCGGCGCGCTTGCGCTTCCGCCCCATCGTAATGACTGCCCTGGCCTTCATCGTCGGCTGCTTGCCGCTGTGGACAGCCAGCGGGTCGGGCGCTGCTTCGCGACGCATTCTCGGCACGGTGGTGGTCGGCGGCATGACGCTCTCCACTGCACTGGGGCTGATTTTTATTCCCGTCACCTTCGCGGTAGTCGAGTACCTGTCGCATCGCTTCGTGCGAGGCGGCAGGGGAACCACCATGGATTCGAGTCAAGGCCTTTGTGGTCCTGACCCGAACTCCGCGCCATCAATTGCCAAAGCAGATCCGGAAGGAGTGCAGGCATGATCCGCTCTATGCTTTCCCGGCGCCTCGGATCCTTCGCAATGACCGGCGCCTCCGTGATCTTCCTGGCTGGATGCAATATCGGCCCTAAGTACGTTCGTCCGAACTACACCGCGCCCCCGGCGTTCCGCGGTGCCGACGATGCCCCGATCACCACGGCTGCCAAAAGCTCTCTCGGAGACGAACAGTGGTCGGCCGTGTACCGGGAGCCCGAGCTACAGGAACTGATTCGCAAAGCGCTCGCCAGCAACTACGATGTGCGCATTGCCGCGCGGCGCATTCTGGAGCAACAGGCGCAGGTAAAGATCACGCGTTCCCAGCAGTTCCCCAGCATCAGTGTCGGTGGCACCACGATTGGCGCTACGCTGCCATCTTCGCTGGGGTCGCAGATACCGAGCCCTCTGGTCGATGGATCGTTCAACGTTTCCGCCGCATGGACTCCCGATTTCTGGGGCCTGTACCGCAAGCAGACCGAAGCTGCCCGCGCGCAACTTCTGGCTCAGGCATGGGCCCAGCGCGCAGTCCAGTTGACGCTTGTGCAGCAAGTTGCAACCACTTACCTGCAACTGCGCGCCCTCGATCGCCAACTCGAAATCACGAAAGAAACCATCAAAGTCCGTCAGGATTCGCTTGACCTGACGAAAACGCTGGAAAGCGGAGGGTCCGTGCCGCTGTCCGATGTTCGCCAGGCGGAACAACTTCTCTACACGGCCACGGCGGAGTTGCCCCAGCTTGAGCAGCAGATTCAGCAGCAGGAGAACACGCTTGCGCTTCTCTTGGGCGAGAATCCCGTCCCCATTGTGCATAAAGATCCCAACGCTCTCATGCCGCCTCCCCAGGATCTGCCTGTCGGGTTGCCGTCTGAATTGCTGGAGCGGCGGCCCGACATTCAGCAGGCGGAAGCTACCCTCATCGCTGCCAACGCGCAGATCGGAGCAGCCCGTGCGCAGTTCTTTCCGAACTTGTCGATCAGTGCGTCGGCGGGGGTAGGGGGCGATAGCCTGTCGAGTATTTTTGATACTTCGGGGAAGACCATCTACGGCATCGGTACGCTGACTCAGCCGCTTTTCGAAGGCGGAAAACTTCGCGGCCAGCTTCAGCTTTCAGAAGAAACCAAAGAAGAGATGGTGCTGAACTATCAAAAGACCATCGCTGGAGCATTCCGCGATGTGTCAAACGCACTGATAGCGCTCAACAAGCAGCGCGCTAATCGCGAGCAGCAGGAAAAACTCGTAGCTGCCGCACAGGACGCCACGCGGCTGGCACGTGTCCGGTACCAGGGGGGATCAACCAGTTATCTCGAAGTGCTTACCACGGATTCAAATTTGTACACCGCGCAATTGAATTTGGTGAGCGCACAGCAAGGCGAAGCCCTTACATTAGTGCAGCTCTATGGTGCTCTGGGCGGGGGCTGGCAAATCTGACCGGTGCTCAAGAAGCCTCCCAGCGGAATGTTTCGGCCCGTCGAAGTCGACTCGACGGCGTCCGCAAGTTCACGGCAAGCTCAGGGGTTTCAGCGGCGCTGACGATGAAGTTACTGATACAGCGACGGTTTTTCTTACCCAGATTAAGAATGGCCCTCGAAAACGCCGCAGTCGACAGGGAGGCCGCTCAGTTTACGGACCGTGGCTCAAAACGTCCCGCGAGTTGGAGAACGTCACCGCGAAGGCAGGCATGCTGCTGGAACGCTCGTTTGAACTTGCACCAGGAGAAAGCCGCAAGCTGCACTTCCTCTATGGCTACCTGCCCGAGGGTTTTTCACTGGATGCTTGATCGCGAAATACCAGGGGCATGCCGGCAACATTTGGACGCAAACCCGGGAAGCGTGGAAGCGCAACGGGATTCGTTTCGAGATCGCCGGCCAGCCATGGATCCGGCGCGAGTTGGCGTGGAATCACTACCACTACTACCTGAGAAGCGCGCAGACATGCGACGAATACTTTGGCGAACACATTTTGAACCAGAACGGGTATTATCAGGCATGGCGAAGTGAACGGCAAGCGCGTCGAGGTAAACCGTCACCCGGATGGCTCCATCGGGCTCAGGAACCATCACCGCCGAGCGTGCGCTACTGTGGAAACTATCCTGAGCAAGTCCGTCGATCATCCTCCTCTCGCGATCTGTCGTACCACTTCGGTCAAAGGGCGCTTCCGCAATTTGGCATAAATTCAAAAGGCATTGAAGACTTCCACTTCGATTTCATCCGACCTGATTCAACCCGGAGGGTTGTAGTTTCCGGTTTGCGCGGGAGATCCCGGTCAAGTTCAATCCAACAGTCATGTTGCCCCTCATCCGGAAACCAGTATGTCCCAGGATTGTTATCGTTGGCGAGATCGGGGCCGCTGTCAGCGCTGCTGCTTGCAAAAGAGGGCCGGGCGTATGTCAGATTTCTGGTGGTGGTCGTCACCGCGGGATTCAGTCGCGGCACACTTCCCCTCCCTTTCCAGAGAGTTCCAATCTCGGCAAGGCGCTCCACTGCATTCTGGTCAAATCGTCCCTGTCGATTCGGAGCGACGTTGAGGATCAGATTGCACCCCTTTTCGTTGAGCGGAATCAGCCATTCGTCCACCACTTGACTCGCAGCTCGGAGTTTCTGCTGTGGGTACTCTTCTTTCCAAAACCAGTCGCTCTGCAGCGTAGTCGCAGATTGCGAGGGGACGGTGCTGCCGGCCGGAATCGTCTGGCCCGCGTGTTGCTCGTACTGCTTGATATCGGTGTAGTACAGCACCGGCGCCGGGAAACTACCCTGGTTATAGTCCGACATTAGACAGTTCGGTTGGAGACTTTTCACATGTTCATAGATCTCGGAGATTGGAACCTCGTCATAGCTGATGCGGCTCCACCCGGCGTTCCATCCGTCAATGATCAATGCGGTAATCTCTCCATAGTTCGTGAGCAACTCTCGCACTTGATTCTTGATCAGCTCAATCTTTTGCCTGGTTACAAGGAACGGCCGAATATTTGCACGGAGGTCGAGAATCGAGAAATACAGGCAGATCTTGAGCCCATGCTTTCGGAACGAATCGGCGTATGATCGAACGACGTCGTGCTGGAATGAGCTGTCCCTGACACTCGGGCTGCCGGTTGTGGTGGGCCACAAGCAAAACCCATCATGATGTTTGGTCGTAAGGCAACCATAGGTCATGCCGGCGGAAACTGCTGCGCGTGCCCGTTGGTCTGTGTTAAGGCTGTGGGGATTAAAAAGGCGGGGCGATACCTTCGGATCGCCCCACTCTCGTTGTTCATAGGTGGCCATGTTCAGGTGAATGTAAATGCCAAATCGAAGATCTGCGAATGCCTGTCGCAGGTAATTCATAGAACTCTGAGCGCGCTCTCCCTCAGGCGAACGCCAACCCACGGTTCGTCCGCCGTCGGCCAACGCGCAGCACAAAGTGGAAGCCACTCCACCAGCGAATTCTCTTCGATTCAGCATCGCTTCGCCATTTCGCAATGACTGGTTAATCGTCGTCCAATCGTAAATAGAAACGAAGCGCCACAGGCGCTTCGTTTCCAGGATTGGCTAGTTCAGTTTGACATTGAGTGCGACGCAGCCTACATCGTGGGCGCCACCACAATCCGATCCAGGTCGGGTGCATACCCGGTGGGATTACCGAATTCGATGGTGTTGGAACCCGCATGCAGATTCACCTGAATGACTGCAGGTGTAGGGTCGTTGAACGTGTCACCATTCAGATCGAGTTCGGTTGCTGCGCCGCCGTTCACGCTCATGAAGAACGATCGCTGCCCGCTCGTCTGGTAGTCGATTTCCAACTGATAGGTTCCGTCGGCAGGGACCGTTACATTCGAAAATGTGACGGTGTTGGAAGCCCCTCCGCCAACGTTGCCGGCCTTTGCTAAACCGGAGGAGTAATTGCTGAAGACGCCGGTCACCGATCCATTCAATGTCGCTACCTCCGCCTCATAGGAAGTGGTGGATGGAGCGGGGAAATTACCATTGCCACTGATGACAATACGGTCAAGATCGGGGGGATAGCTCACGGGACTTCCAAACGCGATCGTATTCACACCCTTCACAAGGTGGACGGGGACCGTCGTTTTTGCCGGAAGCATGAAGCTGCCGCCGCCGCAGTTGAGCGTCTGATAAGAACCGCCGTTGACGCTGTAGAGGTAGGAGCGCAGGCCGATGGTCATCGAATCCACTTCCATCAAATACTCGCCCGCGGCGGGCACAGACACGTCATTGAACGTCACGGTGTTGTTCGCACCCAAACCAAGGTCGCCGACCTTTTCACCATCCGAACACGCGGGGCAGCTTGCGACGGCAGCCGACTCACCCAGCACCGCAGAGGCTGCCTCATAGCTGGTTGACGGCGAAGAGGCCGGCCTTCCGATGCCGCTCACCTTGAGCAGTCGCACACCGTGCCCTGTGAGCACCGTAGAAAACCCGGCTGGCATTGACCCTAGCTCGCTGTGCGCCCAAAGGTCTCGGACTTGCACGGCGTTGGCAAATCCCAGCAGGCTCCAGGGAATGGACACCCTCGAGACAGTGGCGTTCATATTGAAGATACCGACATAGTAACTGCCGCCGCCTAAGTTGCTGGCCCATACTTCAACGTCTCCATCGAGCACCTGTTTCGCCGGCTTTCCGGTCTGGTCGATGGCGAGAACTTCATCGTTGGTCAAGAGCTGCTTCCCGAATGCGTCCATATTGCGCAGATCGCCGCCAAGAATGATGGGGGCATTCGCCAATGTCCACAGACTTAGAGCTGACTGTTTCTCGTCGTTCGACAAACCATCGAGAGCGCCGTCGGCCAGTTCCAGAGAATCGAGATCGTTCCAACCTACCGCACTCCCTGCGGAATTTTCCCATCCCACCAGGTCGCGGAAGCGCTCGTAAATGCGTGGCCAATTCGTAAGCTTCGAGCAGTCTCCCTCACATTCAACATCCTGATCGATGCGGCGCGCATTGGCATACTGCTGCCATACGCTCATGTAGTCTTCATCGAGGTCCCAGGAGATCGTCAGCCAGATTGGGCGGCGGCTAGCTGTGATCGCCTTCGACCACGCAGCGACGTCGTTGCGGTTATCGATCGACAGGCCGTAACTGTCCGATCCGGGGGTCACGCCGTCCAGCTTGATCAGATCCACGCCCCACGATGCAAATAGCGCCACGACCGAGTTTGTGTACTCCTGTGCACCGGGTTTGGTGTAGTCGATTTTGTAGTGGAACGGGGAAGTGCCTGGTCCTCCGAAAGCATTGCCAGCGGTGTAGGGAACGGTGAGGATGTCCTGGATATGATAGGGCGTTCCGAGGATCGGCGCATTGGCGGCGACGGCCGGATATTCGACGCCCGGGATCCAATAAATTCCGGCCTTCTGCCCATTCTTGTGGATGTGTTCGATGAGCGCCTGGATGTTCGGGAATGTGCTTGTGTTCGGGATTGGGCGGCCGTTGGCGTCGAAGCTCCCCTGCCAGCCCGAATCGATATTGATGTACTGGAAGCCATGAGACTGAAGGCCGGAGGCAGCAAGTGCGTCGGACTCGGCGGTCATGTTGGCCTGTGTGAGGAAGCTGGAGTCGAGGGTCTGCTGGCTGAAGGTGCTCCAACCGAAATATGGGCGCTGACCCAAAGCGGCATTTTGCGCTGCGGCATATGCCGCCAAGGCGCAGAGGAGCGCGACAATGACGAGGCATCGTCCTTCATGGTTGGCCGCTCGACTCTCGGGCGAAGACGAGACCTTGTTTCGCGAATAGTGACGATTGGTGGGTGCGGTGAGATGAGACTGGCAAATGCTCCGAATGTTCATGGTGGGGACTCCTGAAGACGGTGAATTTGCTGGGCCTTTCGTGTGACGTCGAGTTGGTTGCGGTGCGTAGATTTCGACAACGCGAGGCGCCGTTTGGAGACGTGCGAATGATGTTTGCGAATCAGGCGTTGTTTATCGATTCAACGCAGCGCGAATCATTGAGGCCGCCTGATCTCCCTGGATGGTTGCACCGGCGGGGTTGAAGTGAACCGAATCCTCGTATAAATCTTGGTGTTGCTGCATCAGTAAGAATTGATCGTCGAGCGAGATGCCCGCTGGTTTCACGAAACCAAGAGCAATTCGATTCCGCTCTTCGACGCGCGGATTGGTGGCTCCGGTAGCGGCGTCGGATCGAACAGGCGTAGTACTCGCCCAGATAAGCGCACCGCCCTTCTCCGCGAGAGATCGCACCGCGTGTAGAAAAGCAGGAAATCCCGCCTTGTACTGATCTTCTGTATGGTCCCATCCGTGCATTCCGTTATTGAAGTGCACGACTCGGAAGCGAACCACCTCAGTCGCCTCGAACTCCTTGATCTGAGACTCAATACGCGGGTCGCCGACCGAAGTGGAGGATGCCATCAGGTAGACGTTCGCAACACCGGCAAGACTTTTGCGAACTTCAGGAAAGTAGTTTCGCGAAATGGAATCTCCGAGGAGCAGCACGTTGGGGAGCTTTGGATCAGGATGAGGCGGCCGGACTTCCCAGGTCCATTCGATCTCTTCAGGGATAGTGACCGCTGACTGTGCAATCAGCGGCGTCAACGCGGCGCACACCAAGATTAGTGCGAAGAAGTCGCGCCAATGCTTTGCCCGCTGCGCCGCAGGGCTGGAATCAATTCTTCTTGTGTGGATTCTCATGGTCGTCTCGTTTGCGCGCACCCATGCGCAGGGCAAATCCTAGCCTGGAAGTGCAAAGCTCTCAGGCCGCAGGCGCCGGCGCTCCCCTGGTTGCACTTGGATCGCTGTGGCACTTTCGCGATAACGAATGCGTGCAGTTCCGCCAATGCGGCTGAGGACGCTTGCGGACTCGAGGTTGCCGCCACTCCAGGCTATGTCGATGACGTATCCGCCGCGCGCACACAAGCCACGGACAGATCCCTTGGGCCAGGCTGCGGGGAGAGCCGGCAGCAGTTCGATTTCGCCTTCCTGCGATTGCAGCAGCATTTCCGCGATCCCTGCCGTACCTGCTGTGTTTCCGTCGACGGCAAATATATTTTGCGCGGCGCCGGCGATTCCGGCACTCGAAAAGGTGAGCAAATTCGCATCGGCGGCCTTTGCAACCAGCCCAACCAGCTGTTTGTGCGCATCATCTCCTTTCAAAAGGCGCGCGTAGTAGGCCACCAGGTTTGCGCGGCCCCACTCGCTCTGTTCCCAGGTGGGAGCGTTCATCCGGCGTTGAATGGTAATTTCGGCGGCATGGGCGATATCGGGGGTGGTCCGGGGCGAAATCTGATGCAACGGGTAGAGGCCGACGAGATGCGATGTGTGCCGGTGGTTGGGCTCGGCCTCTTCGAAATCTTCCAACCATTCCTGGAGCTGTCCGTGCCGGCCAACCTGAAGCGGTGGCAGTTTTGTTCGCGCCTGTTCGAGTCGCTGCCGCAGCTCGGCATCAATACCGAGCACCTTAGATGCCTCTATGCACATGGTATATAGAGCATAGACAAATGTACGGTCGCAGGTGTTGCCCATCGATTCGCTGGCACGATGCCCAGTCGGCGTGATGTACCAGTTCTCTGGTGAATCGGAAGGGCCCGTAACCAGCCATCCATCTTTCGGGTCAGGCATCATATACGCCAGGAAGAACTCCGCTGCTTCGCGCAACACCGGATAAGCATGCGCGCGCAAAAATTCGATATCACCGTTGAAGGTCCAGTGATCCCACAACTGTAAGCAAATCCATATTCCGGCGGCGACGAAGATTCCCCACCCAACACTTCCTGGGGCCGTATAGCCCCATGGGTTTGTGACCGTGTGAGCGACCCAGCCGGGCGCGCCATACATCTCCTTTGCGGTGGTGCGGCCGTATTCACGCATCACATCGATCAGCGCAAAAAGGGGCGTCTGACATTCGCCCAGGTTACACACCTCGGCGGGCCAGTAGTTCTGCTGCGTGTTGATATCGAGATGGAAGTCGTCTGTCCAACCCATGCTGCTGGCGAGTCCGTCGTTCCAAATGCCTTGCAGAGCAAGGGGAAGTGGAGAGTCGGCGCGCGAACCCGCAATCGTCAAATAGCGCCCATATTGGAAGAACAGAGCCAGAAGTTCGGGATCATTGGTGCCGCTCTCCAACCCCTTGCGGCGAACGTCCGTCGGCTGACTGCGGATGGCGGTGGAGCTTCGGCCGAGGTCGATGCTCATGCGGCGGTAGAGCGGCTGATAGTCGGCGACGTGTGCGCGACGAAGTTGAAGGAAATTCTTCTTTTGGGCGCGCTGGATCGCCTGGCGGCACATCGATTCCGGATCCGCGTTGCGGAAGCTGGTGCCGATCGCGACAAGAACGGTCACCGCATCGGCTCCCTTAATATAGAGCGCCTGGTCGCCTGGCGTTACGAGGCCGCCGTCGGCAATGACCTTGGCGCGAATCTGCAACGCCACCCCATCGTGACCGGTGCTGTGCATCGATTCCCATGCATGACCATCTAGTACCAACGTGTCGGCGCCATTCGGTTTCACCGCATTGGGAATCGCACCCTGCGAGAATTCCATTCGAAAGCCAGTCTGGTCAGGCTTGCTGCACATCAGGTGAATCATCAGGACGCCGTCCGCATGGGAGGCTAACACTTGCCGTTCAAAGACAGCGCCGTTAGCGCGGAACCGGACGTTTGCAACAGCTTCACGCAAATTGAGAGAGCGCCGATACCCTTCTGCATTCTTCAGGTCTTCGAAGGCAAACTGTAGTTCCGGCAGAGGAAGATTGGTACCGAAGTTCCTGGGATGGCCAACGAGATACTTTCCGCATAGCTCCTGGGCCTCGTCGTATCTGGCGGCGAAGAAGAGCTGACGAATCTCATGCAGATGCGCTAAGGCTCCAGGATTGACCTCACCGGTTGCCGGTCCGCCTGACCAGGCGGTCGACTCTGAAAGAGCAATCCTTTCGGTCCGCACGCCGCCATAAACCATGCCGCCGAGTCGGCCGTTAGCTACTGGTAGTGCTTCCAGCCAACGTTCTGCAGGCCGGTCGAACCACAACTCATCTCCGGTATCTGACCACGGGTCGGATTGCACCGAGATCGGAAGACGAGTCGCGACCGAGAGGGCCAGCGTTCCCTCAAGGAATTCCCTGCGCGTTACGAACACAGTGCTTCCTTTCGATAGCTTTTGCTCGTAATACTCTTTACCTGTCGGCCAAGAGTTCTAGAGAGCGTACATAGAAATACTAGTGTTGCGATCGCCGAGGACGACGGGTAGCGGGCCGTCATGTCCCGCTCCCCGGGAAAGCAGCTAGAAGGTGTACTTCAGGGACAGTTGCAGGAATCTCGCATCGGGCGTGTTGTTCTGGAAGAACTTTGTGCCGGTGATTTGGCCGCCCTGGGGCCCGATGCCCTGGTTGGAAGGATTGCCCCATGTGGGGTGATTCAACAAGTTGAACGCGTCCGCTCGGAACTGCAGGTGCTGTTCGCGGAACGTGACGAAGTTCTTGAACAGCGACATGTTTACTCCGTAGTATCCGGGGCCGTACACTTTATTGGACCGTCCTCCGAGAAATGCGATCGCGCTTGCTTCATCCGTAACAACATTGGCGCCCGTGATCATATTGCCTGGCAGCGGATTCTTGAATGCGCACGGGTTGTACCAATTGTCTCTTGTTTTGACCTTCGTGGGACAGGTGGTGAGGCTAGGATTGTTGGTGTTATCCGCAGATCCGCCCGCGGCATAAGGATCGCCCACCAGAATCGCGCGCGCGCTGCCGCCATTGGCCGTGCCAATGCTCGGATACACAGTGAAGGGCGTGCCGGTTTGTACGGCAAAGGTGAGGCTGGACGACCATCCGCCGAGAGTCTCATCTTCCCAACGAGACTTGTTCAGGAATGCCCGACCCGCGCCAAACGGCAGCTGGTAGTTGCCATTCAAAGTGAAGCGGTGACGGATATCGTACGGCGAGTTGGTGTACTCCTGGTTGTATGGAATCAATGCCATGTTGCGATCGCCAATGGCCGTCGAAAGACCACCTGCGTCGCTGGTGTCATCGAGAGCGTGGGCCCAGGTGTAAGTGGCGAGGTAACCCAGACCATGAGAGGCTCGCTTCTCCAGCTTCCCTTGCAATGAGTTATAGTTGCTCACTCCGCCAAAATGGATCGTCCCGATTCCGCCAAGATCGGGGAATGGCATGTACTGCTGGGTGGAAACGCCCGGGGCGAACAGACCGCGCAGTGTATTGGGATCGTAGTACAAGGTAAGATGACGCGACTGATTGCCAACGTAGCTCAAGGTAGATGAGAGGTTGGGAGTGATCGCCTGTTGCACTGAGACGCTGTAGTTCATCGTGTACGGCGTTTTGACGTTGGGGTCAATGGCGTGCAGTCCGGGATTCGAAACAAAGTTCTGCAACCCCACGCTGGTCTTCGCGGTCAGGCCGTTTTCCAGGTCGATGCCCTCCGAAGCCAGTGAGGGGCAGTTGCCTGCCGCGCAGTCTGGCGCATACAGATACACATCGTTCTCCCACGGAAAGTTTGTGCCCAGGTTGGTGTTGCCCTGGCTCTGCAAGCCGCCGTAGAACATGCCGAAGCCGGCGCGCACCACGGTTCGCTGGGTCGCCTCGAATGAGACGCCCACGCGTGGTGCAAAATTCGCGTCTTGCCCACCCGCCAGTCGCTCATTACCAACATAGTTCAGCGTGACATTGTCCTTGGCCAGCACGGAGAGGAATGGCGCCCCCAGGCTCTGGTTGCGCGACCGGCTGGGCAACTCGTATACGCCTGTCCCCGCGGCGATCCCGAGATTGCCGGTGGCGACGAAGTTCGCCTGGTTACCAGCCACCTCTTTGTAGGGCTCGTAGTGGTCATAACGAACCCCGAGATTCAGCGTGAGGCGCGGTTTGAGCTTCCAGTCGTCCTGCAGGTAGGCTGAGTCGTACCACTGCGCGTCGTTGATCCGAGGGCTGGTCCAGATGTCTGCCTGGTGCATCTGCCCCACGAGAAAGTCCGCGGTTCCGGCACCCGTGGGGATCGAGCTCCCCACCTTGGCCGTGAACTGGCCATTGAAGAAATACTGTCCTGTAGGCGCCGCCGCATATCGATCAAACACGCGGATAGCCTGCAACGAAACGCCGGCCTTCAGCGAATGATTGCCGATTGTCTTAGTCACGTTATCCAGGAATTGGTACACGTTCTGCGCCTCATCCTGCGTGCCAACGGAGCCCCACTGATTGATGCCGATGTTTCCATCGAAGTAGCCGAGGGGCAGACCGCCGAGCCCCGGACCATTGTTGGGGATTCCTCCCAATCCGAGGGACGCAGCGAGAGTGTAGTCGTTCTCGTTGGGCTGATGATATTGCGATGCGATCCAGTTGTAGCCAAAGCGGAACTCATTCACGAGCGTGGGCGAGAAGGTGTGGGTCTCGCTCAACATGAAGTTCTGCGCCAGATTGGTATCCGATTTGCCGCCAAACCCGCTTCCATCAAGGATCGGACCGAGGGGAAGTCCGTGTTGAATGATTTCGTGTGCGTAGCTGTAACGAGCGTACGCCTGGTCGCGCTGGCTCACGTTCCAATCGAGACGCTGATCCCACTGCACGGTGTTGTCGGCCCGGCCCACGTTGGTGCGATAGTTGTTGTAAGTCTGCCCAGGAACGCCGAAATTAGGATTTGGATACATGCCCATGATCGTCTGAGCAACCGAGTCGATCTGGCTTTGGCAAAAGACATTGTTGTTGCCGTTGCACGAGAGTGTTTGTGCGCCCCCCGAATTGGGCTGATAGAGCTGGACCGGAACACCCTGGTTGTTGAGGCTGGTGTTCAGCAGCTCTGAGAAATCTCCGGTACGCATTAATGCCGTGGGAACGGTCGTTGTCACGGGGTTGGCGATCGAAATCCGGTTGGCCTCCATGTCGCCGAAGTAGAAGACGTGCTTTCGCCAGAGCGGCAAACCGAGAGTGGCTCCAAACTGGTTCTGGTGATAGGGAGGAATCGAGGTCGCATCCCAATCTCTCGAATCGAGATTCGTGTTCCGCAGGTACTCCCACACGTCGCCATGAATTTCATTGGTGCCGGATTTGATGCTGGCGTTCATCACCGCGCCCGCGGAGTGCCCAAACTCCGCGCTGAAGTTGCTAGTCTGCAGGCTGAATTCAGCCAGAGCGTCGGGCGGAGGCCGCATCACAAAGCTCGAACCGTTCAGAAAGTCGACCAGGTTCGTGTTGTTATCCACACCGTCCAGGACAAAGTTGTTTTGTTCGGCACGCTGGCCGTTTGCCACAAAGTCACCTGTGCCGCTGCCGCGCGTGTTCCCGAACGGTGGCGCGACACCTGCGGTCAGCTGCGCAATGTAGACCCAGTTGCGTCCATTGAGCGGGGTCTCGTTGATCGTGTCGGTACTTATCACCTGCCCAACGGAGGATTCCTGTGTCTGCAACAGAGGCGCCTCACCCGATACGGTGACGGTCTCTGAGACTGCACCCGGCTGCAGTTTAAGGTCGACATTCAGGCGCTGCTGAATGTCCAGATGCAGGTTCGGCTGCGTTGTGGTCTGGAAGCCGGCCGCGGTAGCACTCAGCTGATAGTTGCCGATCTTCACCGGGGAGAAAACGTAGACGCCGCTGGCATTCGTCTCCCTCTGCAGAATCAAGCCCGTGTCGGTGTCGGTGAGCGTGACGGGGGCGTTTGCAATCGCCGCCCCAGAAGAGTCCCGCACAACGCCCGTGATTGCGCCCTGGTCGACCTGGGAGTGGAGAGGGACACAACCGAGGAGCAGAAGGCAAGACGCTCCCCATGAAGTCAGCAGCTGGATCAGTTGTCGAGTGAGCCGTGAAACCATATTTTCCGCCTTCGTGATTTGCGTCCTGCTGAGAAGCATTTGAGGACTCAGCCGTTGATAGCGTTTACATTTCCGCTTGCCTTGGAACCGGGGGAATCAATGCAACCGGATGGGGGACGCGCCCAACATTTGAGCGCTCATATTGCGCCGCTAAACTTAAGCGCTCAAAATGTCAATTGTCAATATATTTCTTTCAAATACATGAAAATAAGTGCCCAACGTTGATTTAGTAGCCAGTAAAACAGATGCACCATTGAATGCTCATATAAAATCGAGGATCCAAAGTGCGGAGGTGCCGTTTGCCGGTGGCCCGGTCGGGAGTCCCACTAAGACGATCCGTACAGCCCAAAGTCTAAGCACTCAAAAGATTGACGAAAACGTCTCTCTTCAGTAGACTTTGAGGCAATCTCAGCCGCGTTATGCCTATGTCGGTTTCAATCCAAGACCCGGCGGAGCCTCTGGTTAAGCACACAGTGGCCGACTGCCTTCGCAAAGAAATTGCCAGTGGAGGGCTTCGCCCAGGCGCTCGCATTGTGGAGGGCACGTGGGCGCGCAAGTTCTGCGTCGCTCAGGGATCGATCCGCGAGGCCATCAACCTGCTCGCCCAGGATGGATTCGTCACGAAGGAGGCGGGCCGCAGCGCCCGCGTTGTCAAGCTCAGCGAAGAGAACGTGCTGCAGATGTTTCAGCTACGCAGCGCACTCGAGGGCCTAGCCGCGCGCATCATTGCACAACGCGCTTCCGATCTCGGCTCGGTCGAGGAATCACTTGCCCGGATGCGGCAAGCTCTCAGAGATGACCAGCCAGAAGATATGCTCGATGCGGATCTCAGGTTTCACCTGGAACTCTGTCGTCTTTCCGGGAATTGCTATCTTCTGGAACACGCTCGCAAGATTTTATTGCCGTTGTTTGCCTTCGCGCGAATCCGTGTTCTCTCGTCCGGCCAGGATGCATCCGCGTGGCAAAAGGACCTTGAATCTCATCAGCGTATGGTCGATCTGATCAAAGAAGGTCAGGCAGACGTAGCGGAGCAATATGTTCGCCACGCCATTTCGCGCTTTGGGCAGAATGCATACGACAAATGGGAAAAGAAGCCCACCCCTACGCCGATCACTCGCTCCCGGAGGCGCTCAAGCGCACCGCGCGAAAAAAGCGCTTCGACAGTTCAATAGCTGCCCGACAAGGCCCGACACTGCAGTTGCGGAAGTCGCCCGGTTCACGATCAATGCCAGTTGGCTGCGGTCAGCATGAGCGTGGCCACGAGAAGAAAGAACATGCCCGCGGCAAGAAACGCTCTGGACTTGCCTGATGATCGTCTCCATTCTCCCGTGAGAAGTCCGGAGAGACTTGCTGTCATGATCATGAATATCTGGAAGAGTCCCCATCCAATCGAGGTCCCCAAGTCTCCCAGCAGCGCCGCGCTCATTCCATAGACTGCAAACGCTCCCATCCACAAGACGGCCATCAGAGTTGAAAGCAAGAAGTCCGGGAAGGTCCCGTTGAACGCGGCCCAGCTTCGATCTCGTTTGAGCAGGTACAACGAGTACGCGGCATTCGGAACAAATCCGCCCGCCAGTCCAATCGGCCAGACAGCATACCCGGCCAGCAATTGCGAATTTCCGAGCATGACGCTCCGCCTTGCTATCTCCTGTCCGAACGCGAAAGAGTAGTTGAGCATGGGAGCCAGAAATCCGCAAAGAACGGCGACCAAGATTGCCGCTCGATAGCTCCCTTTGGGGAGTGAGCTGTCTCCTTCTCCTTGCGTCTCCCGCAGTCGGCCGCTCCATGTCGAGAACGCTATCCCAACCGCCATCAGCGCGATCCCTCCCACAACGAGAAGAAGCGTATTGGCCCGCAAGTCACTCCGTGGGTTGGCAAGCATCGGAACGAGCGTTCCAAGCGCAGCTCCCATGCCGACGATGATGGCGTACGCAAGGCTGAGCCCAAGGCGAGCGCATGAGATGCCAAAGAGAATCTGAGCGATTCCCCAACCCATTCCAAAAGCAACGGGCGCGATCAGCAGCGCAGGCGGCAGCGAGCCGTAGATGGTTCCCAGGTGGCGCACGAACACCAGCGCCACAGCCCAGGGGAACACGACCAGCGAAAACAGGCTGAAGACGGCCCACATGTTCTCCCACCGCCAGGTGCGAAGAAACTTCGACGGCAGCATGCAGTTGCCGGACATCAATCCAGCAAGGATGGCCAGTCCTACACCTGCAGGCGTCGAACTCATACCGGACAATTGATTGGAAGATCGATCAGATCTATTGAGGCGCCTGGTTCCTCAGGCGTCTTGTAGACGCCTCCCTCGACACGCGCGGGGAACACAAACTGCGATCGTAGATGAGGGATGTACTCGAGAAAGAGAATCTCATGCCCGAGCGCGATGTGATTGAACAAGACCATGTGCTGATGAATCTGGCCCATGTCTCCTACGTGGGGCACGAGCGGCATATCGAATTGACGTGCCAGCAAGCTCACGGTCAGAAATTCGCTGATGCCAGCAAGGCGCGTCGCATCCGCCTGCACAAAATGAATCGCTTTGGAATTGCAGAAAGTTCTTGAAGACCACGCGATTGGGAATGTGTTCGCCGGCTGCGATCCTCACCGGAGCAATCGCAGCGCCAGTTGCGCGTGGGCCCCAATGTCATCCGGATGCGTCGGCTCTTCAATCCACAATGGGTTCAAGAGCGCAATTTCTCGGCACATCTCCAGCGCCGTGGGCAGATTCCATTGCTGGTTTGCATCGAACATCAGGGTAGCCGAGTCGCCAGCGCATTCACGCAGCATACTTGCGCGCCGCAGGTCGCGATTCCGGTCTGTCGAACCTACTTTCAATTTGAAGGCCCTGAACCCCTGCTGAAAAGCGCGCTCCGTCAGTTCGCGAACCTTGCGATCGTCGTAGGCCATCCATCCGACCGATGTGTCATATCCCGGATAACCTTCCGGCAGAATCTCCTCCCGATCCTGCCGGGTAACCCAATTGCCGGCAAGCAGGTCAATGGCAGCTTGCCTCGGCAGTACTTCTTCCAGATAGCTCAGATCAAGCAGCGCGACGAGCTGCTCCGGCGCGAGATCCAGCAGCAGTCTCCACAGAGGAACGCCTCGGCTCTTCGCCCAGAGATCGAAGCATGCATTGGTGATCGAAGCAAGCGCAAGATGGACGACGCCTTTGTGCGGACCTAGCCACCGCATAGCTGGATCGTCTGCGATCTGCTGCGACACCTTGCCGAATTCCGCCATTACCTCTTCGATCTCCACGGCCAGCCAGCGGCCCGGCAAGCAGTTCGATTGCATCGCACACCAGGCGGTTCCCTTCGCCCAGCGTGAGAGCGATACCGGTGCCAAAGCCTGTGCCAGCGGTGCCCAGATGGGTGACGGCAAGGCAGTATTCAGGACTTGTATGCACGGCGTCGCTGCCCGCGCCCGGCGGCAGGGGATATCTCATATCGAGTGCAGCGATGCGATTGATGACCCACTTTGACATCAAGCCCCCCGGTTATGAACGGCGATATCCCAACTCAGCTCCCCCGCTGACGGGCACAATGCATCCAGTCATAAAACGCGACCGGTGCGAAAGAAGAAAGACCGCGACATCCGCAATCACATCACCTTTCGGAGCCGGACCGAGAAGATGAATGCTATCTAGCATCTGTTGTGTCCTGACTGGATCGGGCTGCTCGCACACCAGCGTTCCAGCATCGGAGTCAAAACCGCGGCAGGGCAAATCGCATTCACGCGAATTGAATACCGCGCATAGTCAGCAGCCATGGCTTTCGTCATCGAGATTAGTGCGCCTTTTGTGGCGACATACGCAGCGTGGTCAGGTTGGCCAATCAACCCAACCATGCTCGCTGTATTGAGAATGACTCCCTTGGAAGCGGCCAATGCGGGAAACGCAAATCGCGTCTCCAGTACACCGACTTCAGATTCACCCGGAACAGATGATCCCATTCCGCTTCACTGGTTTCGTGGAGAGGAAGCGAAGGATGCGCAACCCCTGCGTTGTTATGCACCGCATCAATCCGCCCGAATCGGTCGAGCACCTGCGCTATGACGGACTCCACTTTCGGCCCGTCTGAAACGTCCGCGCGCACTGCAACGCATCTGCCGCCTGCTCGCGCGGCAACGCTCTCTGCCGCGTCCATATTCCAATCAAGAATCGCGACCGTTGCGTCCTCCCGCGCATAGGCCAGGGCACATTCCGCGCCAATGCCGTCTCCGCCACCCGTGAGGACAATAACCTTACCTGATAGTTCACCGGGCACCCGGCACCACTTTGTCGAAGGACGGTAGTACTTTTGAGCGCTCGAATTTCACGCTTGGAGCATACATCCCTCGGTAAGTTAATGTCAATCGGGCTGGTGAGCGCTCAATTTGGAAAGAAATCTGCACAAGACCCCCCTTGCCTGTGCTCAATTCTGATCAAATTAGAGCGATCTATGAATCATGGTTTGTGATTGTATTGACGGTAATGATCATAGCATGCGACTCTTTTGCAGGAGGGCCAGCTCTTAAACAGGGCTTCGGTTGCGGATAGAAATCGCTGGAACCCCGCAATCGGCGCGAGTGCGAGGTCGGGTTTTCGAGGCCCTTTAAGTTCACACACTCTCAAGAGAGCAGAACATGATTTTCACGCGACGTAGCGCCCTGCGATTGCTCGCTGGGGTTCCTGCTCTGACATTAGACAGGGTCCTCCAAGTGCCGCGGCACAATCATCTCCGCCCAATCATGTAAGGGAAATCATCGTGGTGTGCAAAAACGCACTTCGACATCGGATATTCCGACCGGGTAGCCAATGTCTTGAATTTCTACCGCACCACGATGATTGATCGGGCGCTCGACCTCATTGACACCTCTAAGGAACTGCCGCCCGAAGAACAATTCATCTGGACATGCCCTGGTTGGGTGTTCAATCGCGTTGTCGAAGATTGGCCGGGATAAACAGTCGAACGCCGAGAACGGCTGCATCGAACTGTAAAGACGGGCCGGGTCGTCGAGCACGCGTTGCCTTTCAGCATCGAGAGCGAGCTGATGTGGCCTGAAGAATTCGCGCGCGGTTACACGTCGGCAGATACTTCCTGTCGAGACTTCTCAGTGCCCATCCCGCGAGGAGCGAAAACTTCCGACGTACCCTCGCAATCACGGGCGCTCGCAACGGGCCTGGCGCATGGCGGAATTCGATTTATGCACATTGGGTGCAACTGGCCCTCCGGATATGTACACGACCTCCCGCCACTGTACTGGTGGGAGGGCCCTGACGGCTCCCGTGTGCTCACAATGTATTCCATAATCTATGGAACCTGCACCGCATTGTGGCCTTGGGGAGGCGAAGCAGATCCTTACATTGGGCATAACTTGCTTCCTCCTGCCCACTGGCCCTATAGGACCTGGCCCGCAATAATCGTCACTTCCGATAACTCGGGGCCGCCCACATTGCAGGCAGTTCAGTCCCTGTTCGCTGAAGCGCTGGAAAAGCGTCCCGGCGTTAAAGTCCGAATGGGCACGTTGGATGACATCGCTGATGCCATTCTGGCGGAGGAGCCGGAATTGGCAGTCATTCGCGCCGAAACCCCGGACACATGGATTCATGGCTGCATGTCGGACCCCGGGGGAATGCGGATTGCCCGAAATGTCGGTCCTTTGATCCCGGTAGCTGAGGTATTGCTGAGTCAATTGCGTCAGTGGGGTGTGCGAGCCGAATCTCGCGAAAAAGATGTCGCATACGCCTCTGACCTACTATGCGATGCCGGCCGAACACTGGCGCTCCCTGCGCACGAACAACCCTCTGGAGCGGCTGATGCGCGAGATTCGACGACGAACGCGCGTGGTGGGCGCCTTTCCTGATGGGAAGAGTGCGCTGATGTTGGTCGCAGCAAGACTGCGGCATGTGGCAGCTACCAAGTGGGGAACCAAACGCTATCTGCAGATGAACAGGCTCGCCGAAGTCAGAGCCATTGCCTAACACATTGAACGAAGAAGGCAAGCAGGCTGTGGAAATATGGAACGCACAGAACGCGTTCCACATTCCCACAGCCTCGACGGCGGCTAAGGAGTTATATCCGACGCCAAAACAAACAACCACCGACCTCACCGATTTTCCATGTTGTCAGAAAGTGCGAAAAACTCTGGACACTACCGAATAGCCTATCGTCGCTCCAGTAAATTGAGTAGTTTTGAATATGACAGTTGCGGATCGTCTCCAAGACTTCCGGTCAGACCGCAGAGTGGCATTTTCGATAGGCCTCTTCACAACCTGCCTTAATGCGAATCGTCATTCCGTATCGCTTCATCTCCAAACCTCGAAGCTTCACACCTACCCGGCTGCGAAATGCCTGGTGCCTAAACGCGCGTAACGTCGATTCCAAGTCGCGCGAACGGCGCAATTGCCGAGGCTGAGGCGCCGCTATCGGTAATTAACTTGTCTATCCCCTTTACGGGACACAGGAGATACTTGCTGACGGATCCCAGTTTGCTGTGATCCGCTACCACAATCTTTGTCTTGGCGTGGTTCACAAGTTTGCGCAGTACGTCAGCTTCGGAAGAATTCGTGCAGGTAAGGCCCTGCTTTGCGTCGATGCCGTCCACGCCGATAAACATAATGTCAGAGAAAAGCATCTCCGCGGCGGCGGTTGCCAGTGGGCCCACAAGAGTAAACCAGCTTCCGCGAAGATGACCTCCCGTCACAATCACTTCGATATCTTTCCTGTTGCACAACTCCATTGCCACGTTGACGGTATTGGTGATGATGGTGATGTCGCTCATTACTTTGAGACTTCGCACCACTTCGGTCGTCGTTGTGCCGCCGGTCAATGCGACGGTCTGACCTTTGGTGACAAGTCTTGCCGCCGCCAGTCCGATGCGGCGTTTCTCTTCAGCAAAACTGCTCACGCGGTCCTGGAATGAGCTGTCATTCCGAAATGGCTCGTAAAACAGTGGTCCGATTGGGACGGCGCCGCCGCGCGTTCTCTTGAGCAAAGATCGGCCTTCCAGATCCTCCAGATCGCGCCGAATCGTCGCAATCGATGCTCCGAGCATTTGGCAGAGATCATCAACTGTCACAGCGCCCGCCTCCTGCAGGCGCTGGAGGATGTATTCGTGGCGTGCAATGAGGTTGTCGCTCTTCGCTGGCATATTGCCTAGCCTAACAAGATCGATCCGACCGCCTGTGCATACCTGACACAACATTCGGCTAATATCTGATCGGACAATCATTATATACGCTCGTTTTTATATTTTTCAATCGCATTGATGATAACATTTAGCGGAAAAGATCCCCCGCAGTCTCGAGGAAGGAAGCCAGTCATGGGCAGCACGTCGATTGGAATAGCAAGCCTCATCGCTGCCGGCATCACTAATGCCAGCTTCACGTTGCCGATGAAATATGCCCGGAAGTGGGCATGGGAAAACACCTGGCTCGCATGGACACTCCTCGCGCTCATCGCTCTGCCTCTAGTGGTCACACTTGTCACCGTTCCGAAGTTGTTCACCGTCTATCGCTCTGCCCCGCCGGCGATAGTTCTCGAGGTCGCTGGATTTGGTGCGGCGTGGGGCGTAGCCCAGGTCTTTTTCGGTCTCGCGTTCGATATGATCGGGATCAGCCTTGCGTTCTCTGTCGTCCTGGGAACATCTGCGGCCATCGGCAGCCTGATCCCGATGTTGTTCCTGAACCGGGAACGCGCTGACACCACAACCAGAGTCGCCATCCTCGGAGCGATTGCCTTCGTTCTGCTTGGCGTGATGCTCTGCGCCATCGCCGGAAAGTTGCGAGAGATGCCTGGCGCACAACCTTCCCGCTCGCCGATTTCGAAAGGGCTGCTGCTTGCGATCGGGTGCGGCCTGTGCGCTGCTTTTATGAATTTCGCAGTTGCTTTCGGAACTCCGCTGGTTGAGGCCGCTCGTTCCTTCGGAGCGAGTGGATGGAATGCGATGAACGTGGTTTGGTTGCCACTGATGCTTGCCGGTGCAGTTCCCAATGTCCTGTATTGTGCATGGCTGATGAAGCGTAACAATTCTGGAAACAAGTATCGGACTGCGCACTCACATTGGGTGCTAGCAGCCATCATGGCCATCTTTGGTTCGGGAGCACGCTGCTCTATGGTCTGGCTGCGGGCAAGTTGGGCGATTGGGGCCCGATTCTTGGATGGCCGCTCTTCATGTCCCTCATCGTAATTACTGCAACGATATTGGGTAGTTTTGCTGGTGAATGGAAGGGCTGTGCCCCACTAGCCATTCGCATCCAGTGGATTGGCGTGACCGTTATGGTACTGGCGGATTCTTGTCCTCGCAAGCTCGACCCATTACGTGAAGTGATTTCAAATAGGGAGCTCAATCGGGTATTGGCTTTATCGCTTGACATGGGTGGCACACATATCGGCCGTGGAAACACTGGGTTGCTGGGAGCCGTCCCGCAATGGAATTGCCACTTGGCACACTATTGCCCGTATTCGGGGCGATCGACCGTCGCGAAGCGCGGAACTCCTGGAATCGCGACAGTGATTCTTTGGTGGGCTGGCCTTTGGCTTCTATTTGCAGCTCGATCTCTTCGAGGAGCCCGTGCAGTTCCCTATCGATTTCGAACGATGTGGCTTCCGCGATTGAAGCCATTTCAGTACTTTCTCTTCCTTCATGTCATAGCCTCCCAGTTTGGCAACTCGGTTGACGGGAAGGAGATGGCTACGACAAGATACGGATGATTTGGTTCGTCCACCACATTTGCCAATGATCGACGTTGCAAAGCGAGTGACAGGCAATGGATCGGAAGTCTTGCGTAGATAAACTCCTTTGAAGGTCTTAAGGCCTGGAGACGATCGACCCGCTTGTCGCATTTCAATATTTTTCAGGAGAATTGGACAATGTTGCCAATGATCAATACGCCTGACCGGCAAGCCGAGGCTTTTCCCGTGCTTACACCGCCGCAGATGGACCGTCTCCGGCCCTACGGCAATATCCGATCGGTCCAGGCTGGAGAGGTCCTTTTTGAGCCGGGCAAGGTGGGCATGTCCTGTTTCGTGGTGCTCTCAGGAAAACTTGACATCGCCGTGTCCGGACTCTCCGGCGAGCAGATATTTGTAACATACGGCCCCGGGCAATTCTCAGGTGAGGTTGTCCTGATCTCCGGTGCGCGCGCCCTTTCTCGCGGGCGTGTGGCCGAGCCGGGGGAATTTCTGGAAATCGGCGCAGACGCATTGCGCACAGTGATTGCAAAGGATCCTGAGCTTAGCGACCTCTTTATGCGCGCATTCCTCCTGCGCCGTGTCGCCATGATTTCTGGAGGCCTCGGTAATGTGGCCGTGTTGGGATCGCAACATTCATCCAATACGCTGCGCCTGCGCGAATTCCTTACCCGCAACGGCCATCCCTTTCGCTATATCGATCTCGACAGCGACAAAGCATCGCAGGAACTTCTCGACCGGTTCGACATACAGTTGGAAGACATTCCAGTTGTGATCTGCAGCGGAAAGAGTGTGTTGCGAAATCCAACCAACCAGCGGCTGGCGGAATGCCTCGGCTTCGCTGGCCATATCGACGAGCACCGCGTGTACGACGTCGCGATTGTGGGCGCTGGCCCCGCAGGCTTGGCCGCGGCCGTGTATGCGGCTTCAGAAGGCCTGGACGCTGTGGTAGTCGAATCTGAGTTCCCCGGAGGTCAGGCCGGTGCAAGTTCAAAAATAGAGAATTATGTCGGATTCCCCATGGGCATTTCGGGGCAGGAACTCGCCGGCCGCGCGGTGGTGCAGGCAGAGAAATTCGGCGCGCAGATGACGATTGGCCAGAAAGTGGTGAAGGTCAAGTGTGACCAGCGACCGTATGAGCTTACTTTGGAAAACGGCGGGCTCATCGAGGCACGAAGCATTGTCATCGCCAGCGGCGCTCAGTACAACAAGCCGAACGTTCAGAATCTGGAACGGTTCGAGGGGCAGGGCATCTACTACGCTGCCACAGCAATGGAAGCACAATTGTGCACAGGCGAGGAGATCGTGGTGATTGGCGGCGGCAACTCTGCCGGTCAGGCAGCAGTCTTCCTGGCAGAGACTGTACGCAAGGTTTACATGCTGGTTCGCGGCAAGGAATTGTCTGAAACAATGTCGCGCTATCTCATTCAACGAATCGTTGAGAATCCAGGCATTGAACTGCATCTTCAAACCGAGATTGTCGCGTTGGCAGGTGATTCCCGCTTGAGTCAGGTTACCTGGCTGAACCGGGAAAGAGGCGAAGAATCTGTGCGTGACATCGGTCATGTGTTTGTGATGGCAGGTGCTTCGCCGCGTACAGATTGGCTGCGTGGGTGTCTTGCGCTCGATAAGCAAGGTTTCATCCTCACAGGACGCGATTTGGATCCGATTCTGGACAGCGCGCCCTTGAAATGGCCGCTCAGCCGGCCCCCGCAGATGCTGGAAACCAGTCTGCCCGCAGTTTTCGCGGTCGGAGATATCCGTTCCGGCAACGTGAAGCGCGTTGCATCTGCCGTGGGTGAAGGTTCAATTTCGATCCATCTCGTGCATCGAGCGCTGGTTGAGATGTGACGATCCATTAGCTTTTATGGACGACTTCGAACGAATACCCGTCAGGGTCAAATACATCGGCGGCGTAGTATCCCGGATAGTATTCCACCCTCGCCCTCGGTGAAATATTGTCCCTGGCCCCAGCGGATATTGCCGCACTGTAGAATTCATCAACTTTATCGTTGTTTTCGGCCGTGAACCCCCAGTGAATTGACGCTGGATCAGGCTTTCCTTCCTTGATCCAGAAGAATGCTCTCTTGCCATCACCAAATCCCCACAGATCCGGGTGATCGCCTTCGCCTTTGTAAGGTAGGAAGAACTTGATATTGAGAGGCTTCAAGGCCTTCTCATAGAACGCCAACGAACGTTCGACATTGCTGACAGTCAGAATTATGTGATCGAGCATTGTTGTCTCTTTCAACCCACCAAGGCTTCAGTCGCCCTCTCTTTGATTCATTCAGCCGATGTCACTTCCGCCTCGGCTTGTCGGTGCACCAATGCCGGAGATGAAAACGGCGGGATCAGGCCCTCGACCAACGTGGGGTGCGTGAGAACTGCGTCACGAAGGAATGTATTCACGCAGCGATGGTGGACGCTGTTCCGCCACCGAGAATCACTACGTCCTATTCTTCCGGTTGCCATTCGATCTGCTCCCCTCCACTTCGCGAATCGAAGTGGCACGGTCACCCAGCTTGAATTGTGGGTTGTTAATTTCAGATAGCGGTGCGCCCTCCGTCCACGGCGAGTTTCGCGCCGTGAATGAAGCTGGCGCGGTCTGTCGCCAGGAAGACGATTGCTTCGGCAATTTCCTCGGCGGTTGCCGGACGCCCCGCTGGGGCCTGAGCGGCGAGTTGTTCAAGACCCTCTCCCATCGCGTCCGTGCCCTCCGTGCGAGTGGGGCCCGGACTCACTGCGTTTACGCGGACACCCTTCGGCCCATACTCGGCAGCCCAGGTTTTGGTTAACAGATTGATAGCGGCCTTGCTCGAACCATAGAGGCTCATCCCGGGCGCTCCATAATCGGCAACCATCGTCGAAAGATTCACGATTGCTCCTTTATCTCTCTCGGCCATCAATGGAGCGAGCGCTGCGACCAGGAAATATGGCGCCTTCACGTTTGTAGAAAAGACGCGTTCAAACTGTTCTTCCGTCATTTCATGCGTAGGCCCGAAAGGATAGATGCCTACATTGTTGATGAGAATATCGACATGACCGTTTCCAAGTTCGATCGCTCTCTGTGCCACCTGGCGGACGCTGGCTGCGTCGCGAAGGTCGGAGGAAATAAAATCTGCTTTACCTCCTGCGGCGCGAATTTCATCGACGGCCTTCTTTCCGCGTTCGGCATTTCGCCCCACGACCAGAACGTGAATTCCAAGCTCAGCGAGTTTCCTGGCTGTCGAGAGACCTATTCCGCTCGTTCCACCCGTGATAAGGGCAATCGAATTATAGTCTGTCATCTGCAATCCCCCATGGCGATACCGCCGGATGTTGGATGCATGCGCAGATTCCCGAGATTTGAGGAAAAACGAAGGGAAGTGTCGTCGGCAGCGATTCCCTGTGCTGTTCCCGCCAGTCGGCGTTCGGATCTGCGACTACGAATGGTTGTAGCCGTCGTTTCTTACGTCTGAATGAACTGAAGCCAGTCTGATTTCTGCGACCTTCCCGAAGGCTCTATTGCAACCATACATTATGGAATCTGCGCGGGATGCAAACCAGCAATAATTGTGGCTAGGGAGTGGCAGCTATAGCAATCCTTTTCAAGGACCGCTTTGACATTAGCAGGGACCCGAATTTCATCCAGCGATGGAACATCAGGAATCGCTGGCCGGAACATCTGAACGCAGAGAAAAGCTAAAAGACCAAGAGCACTCCCTGGCAGCACTTTTTTCATCTAGAACTCCCTATGTGTTGTTGGGAGCAGGCCATGCAGGATTCATTTGCTATCTTGCCGCTGCCCGCAGGGCCCAGGATTCTGCCTTCGGCTTCGTCGATTTTCATTGCGATCAAACTTGCCGTGGCCACGCCGTTATGCTGGTTGAAAACCTGGACTGCAAACAAAATAAGCCTTGGGAACCTGATCAACACTCGCCAGCTAGCGCATTATGCTGCACTTCGCGACAGAGTCCTCGAGTCACGCCTAAGACAACGGCATTGCAGAATGTCGTAAACCGGCCGAATCACTTCGCCATCGATGCCTCAACGGTGAGACCATTCGATGTCCTTCAAAGCGTGATCCACCCGGCCCGAATTTCAATCAAGGATGCGGCCGCAACAATCGCCCACAGACACACTCCCTGAATAAATGGGCGAATACCGACGCGACGTATCGTCTCTTTTGACAATCCGGTTCCAATCAAATATAGAACGACCGTCAGGCCTAGACGGCCAAGACGGCTGAACATGGGATACAACGTCGCCCCGGCTGGAAGATAAGTGTTCGCAACCGCCGCCAAACAGAAGAGAAGAATGAACCATGGCAATTGTACCCGCGCCTTGCTCTTGGCTAGATACGCGGTACTCATTGCCACTGGAACGATCCAAAGGGCACGTGCCAGCTTCACAGTGGTTCCAATCTGCAGAGCCTGGGGTCCGTATTTCGCCGCAGCACCAACGACGGAACTGGTGTCGTGAATGGCCAGAGCGGACCACAGTCCAAACTGAGTTTGGGTCATGTGCAGTGCCAAGCCGATTGCTGGGAAAAGTAACAGCGCTAGAGAGTTGAGAATGAAGACCGTACCGAGCGACATGCCCATTTCCTCTTCATTCGGTCTGATGATAGGGGCGATCGCGGCAATCGCGCTGCCCCCGCAAATGGCGGTTCCTGCGGTGATCAGGAACGATGCTTTCTTACTGACTCCCAATAGTCGGCCGAGGAGCCAGCCAAGCAGCATGGCTGCAGAGATGCTGATCGCAGTGTAGAGAACTCCCGCCTTGCCAGCGTGAATAACCTGGCGCAAGTTCATTCCGAAGCCGAGCGCAACAACCGCGGCTTGCAGCAAGAATCGCGACAAGTTTCTACTGTCCACGTGATAGGGATGGGCAAACGTGAAGCCGTAGACGAGGCCTGCCAGCAAAGCGATCGGGGGAGAGATCACGCCACTGCCAGCGAGAATTAATCCTACAAAGAAAATGTTCTTCGAATTCACCGCTTTCTCCACCGTCAGTCTCTATCCCTATGTGCGCGCAGTCCAATATGAAGTTCTTATAGCGAATTGCTGGTGCTTATAGGCTGAATTGCGCCGACCAATTCACACGGGTCGAAAGGAGCGTCCGGATTTGTACCGTTTGCCGATCTGCTAGAATCCGCCGCAAGCGGATTTGCATTTGGTGAGAGCTGTAAGCATCAATGCGGGCTGAGGTGGCCTAACAATGGAAAACTTCCGTCTCAAAGTCTTTCGAGTGGTCGCACGCCGCCTTAACTTCAGTCGAGCAGCTGAAGAACTGCTTCTCACACAGCCTGCCGTGACGCAACAGGTCAAAGCTCTTGAGGACGAGTACGGAGTTCCGCTCTTTGATCGGAGCGGTGGCCACATAGCGCTAACTCCTGCGGGAAACTCTCTTCTGCCCTATGCGGAAAAGCTGAAAGAGGTCTCGGATGAAGCCTTCCAAATGGTGACCGGTTCCGCCGGAATACATGCTGGACCCTTGGCTCTCGGGGCATCGCAAACAATCGGGCAGTACATCCTCCCCAATTTGGTTGCTGCATTCCTGCGGGAGAACCCGCGCATTGCTGTCACCGCAGTGAGCGGCAACACGGACAAGATGCTGGAAGCGCTTGCGGCAAAACGCATTCAGCTCGCCATGATTGAGGGCCCTGCGCTGCGCAAGGAGTTTCATATCGAACCGTTCATGGAAGACCAGATGGTCCTGGTCGTGCCAGCAAGCCACGACTGGGCCGACACCGAGGTGGACATCGAGGCACTTAGACATGCACCCATCTTGATGCGCGAATTCGGCTCAGGATCACGCCGCGTGGTTGAAGCCGCCCTGGACAAAGCAGGACTCAATAAGAAGTATCTCAAGATCGTTATGGAGCTCGACTCCACTGAGGGCCTTCTCAGCGCCGTCGAAGCCGGACTCGGAATCACGTTTGTCTCCCGGTGGGCAGTACGCAACCAACTTACCCTTGGAACCCTACGTGGTGACGGTTGGGTAATAGTCGGCGCGGACATACCGCAGAGCAGCTCGGGATTCCTGATATTGGGACACAGCAGCCTTGAGGTTTTGGTTTGAGACATCAATCTGTTCTTCGAGAGCATTCAACCGAGGATCTTGAAAGATCTCCCACCATTTCCCGCCCAGGTTCTGGTCGTTCGGTTGCGCGGTCTTCCAGTTCCCAATCTCCTTGTATGCAGGGGGAGCGGTGACGGTTGGAGACTTGTACTTAGGACCCAACGCGCAGCCGCTAAACATGACAACTGCGGCGAAGAGAAGGGTAATGCTTGGCAGACACGCGACGCGCCCGGTGAAGTGAATTGTGTGAGTGCGGTTCATCGCGCATCTCCGGGCAGAGTCGCTTGTACAATGTTCACCTCTTGTCCGGCAACCAGCGAATCAGGAGGGTTAGTAATGACTTGGTCGTTCGCATTGACGCCGGCAACAACCTCAATCTGATTCCCGAAGTCATGACCCGGAGTAACATCACGGATCACGACTTTCCCGTTCCTCACCACGCCCACCTGCAGTCTCTCGCCGCAGAAGATGAGAGAACTGACCGGAAGGAGGACGGTCGAATTATGGGAAGGGATTTGCAGGTGCACTTCCGCATACGATCCGGACAGAAGAGTTGCGCCCGGATTATCAAGGTCGACTTCCGTGAGCAACGTCCGGGTGGTTGCGTTAATCGCCTCAGAGGTGCGTACCAGCTTACCGGGAAACCTCTTGCCGGGAAATTCTGCCAGAGTGATATCGGCACTAGTCCGGCTCGGCTTAATGCCCTGGGAGTATTCCTCGGGAACATTCACGTAGACACGTAGAGTGCGTGTCTGCGACATATCGAAGAGATCAGTCTTTGGGGCGGTGGAGCTGCCGGAATTGATCAGGTCGCCTATGTCCGTGTTGCGCGCGGTGATCACTCCGTCAAACGGGGCGTAGACCTTCTCAAATGACACCAGCGCTTCGTAATGACGGACATTCGCCATGTCGGCATCGACGATTGCCTGGTTGGCCGAGTAAGTGCCTACAGCGTTATCCACGTCCTGTTGCGCAACCGCATGCTTGGTCAGCAACGATTGATAACGATCTCGCGTAATCTGCGAGAGTTTGAGGTTGGCTTGGGCAGTGACCAGCGTGCTGCGGGCCTGCGCCAGCTGTTCGTCGACTTCCGGAGTCTGGATGATAGCAAGCAGGTCGCCGGCTTTCACATGGGCTCCGATATCGTAATACCACTTCTTGAGGTAACCGTCGGTACGAGCATAGATCGGTGATGTTACGAACGGCTGAATGTTGCCGGGCAGGATGATCTCTTGCGACGGCGCCGTTTGCTTCGGCACTACTATTGACACGGAGGGTACCGCCATTTGTGTTGTTACCGCGCGCAAGTCTGTCTCGGCCCTGACCCGCGATCTGATGCCCACGCCCAACGCCGCAATCCCAGCCAGTGCCATAACGGCCCCAACGAGCCAGCGCAATTGCGACGTTCTGAAGCCTCCTTGGTTCAGAGGACAAGAAGTTACTGTTTCCATCGCTTCGGGAAGTTGTGTTTGTGTCATCTCAATCACCCAGATTCTCGGTTGGTAGCTGACCTTCGAGCAAATCACGATCTTGTCCCGCTTGGGACTTTGACCGATGCAAGACGCTGAAAAATGTTGGTACAAAGAAGAGCGTGGAAACCGTAGCGAAGAGCAATCCTCCGATTACGGCCCGTCCCAGAGGAGCGTTCTGCTCGCCGCCATCGCCAAGTCCCAGCGCCATGGGGACCATGCCGATGATCATTGCGAGGGCGGTCATTTGCACCGGACGAAAGCGCGTGAAGCCCGCCTCAAGAGCAGCGGAAAATGGGTCCTTACCCTGCGAGATCTGCTCTGTAGCGAAACTAACGACCAGAATGCTGTTCGCCGTGGCCACTCCCATGCACATGATTGTCCCCATGAGCGCAGGGACACTCAAGGTGGTATGGGTGATGAAAAGGATCCAGGCGATTCCGGCCAATGCTGCCGGCAGTGCCGAGATCATGATGAATGGATCGAGCCATGACTGGAAATTCACCACGATAAGGAGATAGTCCAGCATGATCGCGAACAACAGACCGAGAAGAAGTCCGGTGTACGAAGAATTCATCGTCTGCACCTGGCCGCGAATCACCACTCGTGAACCCCGGGGGAGCTGGCTGCGAGCTGAGTCGATGATCTTATTTATGTCGCGGGAGACGCCGCCGAGATCGCGACCATCCACAGAACCGAAGACATCGATCACTGGAGCAACGTTGTAATGCGACACCACTCCCATGCCTGTTCCTCGCTGAGTTGAAACCAGGCTTGCCATGAGCGAGGGGGGTGCTGTGGGGTTGCTGCCGGTGACTGGAGTGTTCACCAGATCTTGCAGGGAACTCGTGAAGTACTGTGGCGTCTGGGTGGCGATTGAATAGCTAACCCCATTCTTGGGATCGACCCAGTATGTTGGTGACGTCTGAAAGCTGCCACTAAGCGAAACGAGAAGATTTTGCGCGATGTCATGCGCCGAAAATCCAAGTTCCTGGGCCTTGGTGCGCTCGATTCTCATGTGCAAGTAGGGCTGATCGAATGGCTGCTGAACCCGGAGATCAACGGCTCCCGGCACGCGGCGAATTCTCTGCAGCAACTGACTCGCCCAGACGCGGTTGCCCTCCAGATCCTGACCGATTACCTGGATGTCAATGGGAGCCGGCAGTCCGAAGTTCAGAATCTGGGTGACCATGTCGGAAGGCAGAAACGCAAACGTGACACCTGGAAACTGGCTGGCAAGACTCGCCCGAAGCTGCTTGACATATTCGCCAGTCGGATGATGCTTTGGCGTGAGACTTACCATCACGTCGGCATCGGAGGTTCCGATCGGCGCCGAATTGCTGTAGGAGAGATTGATGCCGCTATACGGCAGGCCTATGTTGTCGATGATGCTTTCCATTTCTTCCGCGGGAATCTGCTTCCTGATCGCATCCTCAACTCGATCGCAGAGGAAGGCAGTATCTTCAATGCGCATGCCTGTTGGCCCACGCAGGTGAAGCTTGAAACTGCCGGCGTCAACGCTGGGAAAGAAGTCTTGGCCGAGCCAAGGCACGATAATGGCGAGCGAGCCGAGGCAGGCCGCGAAGAAGGCGGTCAGAAACGCCAGACGATGACGAAGACAGAGCTCAAGCATGCCGCGATAGGCGTTTCGGAAGGCTTCGAAGCCTGATTCGAACTTCCTCTGAAGCCTGACGAAAAAGTCGCGCCGGACCCCCGCGCGTTCAACGCCCTTTTGGCCGCGCAATAAATACTTGGCCATGGTGGGCACGATCGTTCTCGACAAAAAGTATGAGGCCAGCATGGCGAACACTACAGCCTCGGCCAGAGGCAGAAACAGATAACGCGCTACGCCGGACAGAAGAAACATCGGTGCAAACACAATGCAGATCGAGAGAGTGGACACAAACGCGGGTGTTGCGATCTGCATAGCGCTATCGAGAACGACTTCGTCAAGGTTCTTTTCTGGTTCCGCTTCGCGATTGCGGTTGATGTTTTCCACCTCGACCGTCGCATCATCCACCAGAATTCCTACCGCAAGCGCCAAACCGCCCAGAGTCATGATGTTGATCGTCTGGCCGGTCAGGCTCAATACGATGATTGAGGTGAGGATAGCCAGAGGAATGGACGTGGCAATAATCAGCGTGCTGCGCCAGTTGCCGAGGAAGATCAGGATCATCAGAGCCGTCAGACACGCGGCGACCAGCGCCTCGCGAACCACGCCGTTAATAGCTCCCAAGACGAAAACAGACTGATCTGCCAGCGGGTGCATCTTTAACTGAGGCGGAACCGTGGTAGCGATCTGAGGCAGAAGAGATTTGATTCCTGAGGTCACTTTCAGCGTCGAGGCGTCGCCGCTCTTCTGGATAGTCAGCAACACCGATCGCTGTCCGTTTACGCGCACGATATTGGTCTGAGGCGGAAAGCCATCGCGCACCCAGGCCACATCCTTCATGTAGATGGTCGTATTGCCGATTGTCTTGATAGGAATGCGGTTTAGATCTGCAATCGTTTGCGGAGCCGCGTTGGGAATGTCAACGTCGTATTCCTTGCCTCCGATCTTCGAGGTACCGGTAGGCAGGATCAGGTTTTGCACCGAGATGGCGTTCACGACATCAAGAGGCGAAAGGCCTTTGGACTGCAACGCGGCGGGGTTCAGGTCAACCTGGACCTGGCGTTGTTTGCCGCCGTAGGGGTAAGGAACAGCGGTGCCTGGAATTGTGATCAACTGCGTGCGAATGAAGTTGAGACCGTAGTCATTGAGTTGCTGTTCCGAAAGCCCTTGCCCAGACAGGGCGAGTTGCATCACCGGCACGCTCGATGCGCTGTAGGCAATAATCAACGGCGGAGTCGTGCCCGCGGGCAGTTGACGTAGCTGGGTTTGCGAACTGGCGGTGATCTGCCCGATGGCGCGGTCGATACTGGCGTTTGGCTGCAAGAAGACCTTTACGACCGCAATGCCATATAGCGACTGAGACTCGACGTGTTCAATGTTGTCGACCACCGTTGTGAGGTTCCGTTCCGTGACACTGATGATCCGGTCCGACATCTCTTTCGGGACCAGGCCGTTGTAGGTCCAGATAATGCTCACAACCGGAATGTTGATGTTGGGAAAGATGTCGGTCGGCGTACGCATGATCGAAATCACCCCCATCACCAGGATAAGAATGGCCATCACAACAAAGGTGTATGGCCGCCGTAATGCCAATCGAACAATCCACATATCTGTTCCTCATCCTCCGAAGCCGGTCGGATCTTGTGTTTTATTTCTGTTCATCGCGCTCTTCTCTTGTGTGATCCATTCCTGGATATAGGCAGAGGTATTTCTCAGCTTTGCGCCGGTCATCTCGCTCAACGCCAGGAACAGCACGGCATCCCGGTCAACCAGCTTTATCTGTTCCAGGTCCAGAACGATCCCGTGCCATGACGATTCGGTCTTCAAGAGCGTCAGTAACTGAGGTATGTCTGCGGCCTGTATTCGTCCAGTCAGTTTGAAAACAACCAGGTCGCCTTCCACCGTTCTGTCAATGCGCAAGCTCATTTGGTGTAGCCTTTCGCGGATTCCAAAAAGCAATGAGCGTGCCATTTTCATGTCGCTGAAAACACTCAGCTTCTGGCTATCAACGGCGTCCGACTATTCGGAAATTTCCGAAATCTCGGGATCGAATCGAGCCGAAGCTTGAGAGGAAGCGCGATGGGATTTGTGGGATTGTGAAATGGCGGGCTACCGCCGGATGTTGGCTAGCTTTTTTTGAACTGATGCTTATTGATCCTTAGAGACTTGATTTTGGAGTCAAGTGTTGACTGCGGGATCCCGAGCCTGGCCGCGGCTCCTGAAGGGCCGGAGACTCTTCCATTGCTGGCAGCTAATGCGGCCTCAATCATCTCCTTCTCCTGGGAGGCCAGTCTTTCGGAGAGACGGTGGGCGGGTGATTCGGTGGCGCCAGCGCGCTGGCCGAGCCAGCTATTATCGACCGAAAGGTTTTCCGAATCAGAGACAATTACCGATCGTTCAATCACGTTCTGCAACTCCCGGATATTGCCCGGCCACGCATACGATTGCAGGAGTTCCATACTTTTCCTGCTGATGGCCGTGATCCGCTTCCCAGCTTTGCTGGCATAGCGGTCGACGAAATATTGCACCAGGAGGGGAATGTCGTCTTTTCGATCCCGAAGCGGAGGAACCTCAATGGGAAAAACATTGAGTCGATAGAACAGATCTTCGCGGAATTTTCCTTCCGCGATCGCATCCTCTAAATTGCGGTTAGTAGCGGCGACGACGCGAACATTGGTGCGAAGAGACTCGTTGCCGCCAACGCGTTGAAATTCGCGTTCTTGCAGCACCCGCAAAAGGGCAACCTGGGTCTCGGCAGGCAATTCGCCAACTTCGTCCAGAAAAATCGAGCCCCCATCAGCCGCCTCGAACCGGCCCACCCTCCTCAGCGTTGCACCCGTAAATGCACCCTTTTCATGCCCAAACAGCTCTGAGGCAATCAGATCGTGCGGAATGGCGGCGCAATTGACGCTAACGAATGCGCGGGAGGACCGTTGCGACCGTTTGTGAATGGCGCGAGCGATCAATTCCTTTCCTGTGCCCGTCTCACCGGTGATTAGCACTGTCGAGTCGGTTGGGGCTACCTTTGCGACTTGAGAGAGGACGATTTGCAGCGCCGGAGATGAGCCGACGATCTCCTCGAACATTCTGGTAACGTCAATTTCTTCCCGGAGTGCCAGATTTTCTTTGTACAGTTGATCCTTTAGTCTTTGAATTTCCTCGAATGCATTTCTTATTGCAGAAATGTCGGTAATGGCCCCAAGAAATGTTGGGTTACCCACGCGGTCCCTTGACGTGTGGCCAAGGACGCGGATCGTTTTGACAGAACCGTCCGCCATCAGTAATCGATGTTCGACATCTACATCGCTACCGTGCTCCGATACACCAGCCATGACCTGCTGAACGAGGGAAAGATCTTCTGGATGGATTCGTTCGAGCGCCAGCTGCAATGTAGGTTTTTGCGTTGGTTCGTATTCGAAGATTCTAAAGGTTTCCATGGACCAGAATTGTTCACCGGTGGAAACGTCCCACCCGAAACTGCCCGTATGGCTCAATGTCTGTGCCTCAGATAGATATGCCTCGCTTCTTGTGAGCATATCGTTTGCCTGCATGAGCTTTTGAACCGTATCACGAAGGTCGTCACGGGTCCGGCGAAGAGATTCAGTCACCTTCCGCTGCGCCACACTCAGTGACCCGATAAGTGCGGCCGAGAGCAAAAAGACCATGAATCGCGCCAGCTGGCCGGGTTTTGCGCCAAATGAGTCCACGGGGGAAAGGAAGCTGTAGTAAAATGCGACGCTCGACAGGATGATCGCTAAGCTTCCCGGACCTACCCCGCCGAACCACCCGCTGACCATGACTGCGCAAAAGAACAGCGATACCGGAGCGTACTCCAAGTGGATGGCCGGCCAATGGGTGATGAGCTGAGCGAACAAGACCGAAAGAACGGCGATGCCATACCCTCGGATGATCTTCGCGCTCGCGGCGGATTGAAGAAGCGGACTAGGCACTCAGGCGCTCCGGCGCAAGGTGATAGCTGGCGAAAATGTTAGCACCCGCCGATGTGATCCGACGTGAGCGGACCAACCCGAAGGGTCAGCCGAAATCACGGAATCTCGGAAATTTCCGAGTCCTCGTAATCGCCGAGTCAGCTAACGCTTCTTTTTTTCAGCGGCTTACATATGGCAAGACAGTTGCTTTATCAGCAGTGCGGGGAAGAACAAATTGAGAATCCGTTCCACCCGACAACTCTTCTGGAATAGGGAGCAAAAATGGCTCAACAACTCGTGCTGCCCGCCGCTGCCGCGGGCACAATCGCAATCGGCGACGACTTACGTGTGAATCGAATGGGTTACGGCGCAATGCGCATAACCGGACCCGGCGTTTGGGGGCCTCCTCCCGATAAACAGGAGGCACTCGCAACGCTCCGGAAAGCGCTCGAAATAGGCGTAAATCTGATCGACACCGCCGACTCTTATGGGCCGGCCACCTCCGAAGAACTGATCGCAGAAGCGCTCTATCCGTATCCCGCCGATCTCGTAATCGCCACCAAAGGCGGATGGGAGCGTCCTGGTCCGAACCAGTGGACACACAACGCGAGTCCCAAGCACCTCTTCGAGGCTCTGGAAGGAAGTTTGAAGCGCCTTCGTCTGGAGCGCATCGACATCTATCAGCTCCATGCCCCCGATAACGTGATCCCGTTCGAGGTTTCAATTGAAGCATTGGCAAGACTCCGCGACCAGGGGAAGATTCGCCATATCGGGCTCTCAAATGTGACCCGCGAGCACGTCGAGCGCGCCCGTAAGATCGTGCCGATCGTCTCCGTGCAGAACCGTTACAGCTTCGCAGACCGGGAATCCGATTTCATCGTTGATTATTGCGAAGCCAACGGCATCGCCTTTTTCCCCTGGGCGCCACTCGGGCAAGCAAGGACGGCACACGAGGCGGTTGCACAGGTTGCAGGCCAAATCCGCGCCTCTTCGTTGCAGGTTGCATTGGCATGGCTCCTCAAGCGGTCGAAGGTGATCGTGCCGATCCCGGGAACTGCGTCGGTCAAGCATCTGGAAGAAAACATCGCGTCTTCTGCGCTGGAACTACCCCCGGCGGCGTTTGAGAAGCTGTCAAGCGCAAAACCAAAGTATGTTAGCCTGCGCGACTGAACAGAACGATTTGTTGAGAGGAACCATGAAAATCCCAGACATGAAAATGCGAATAGCCGGGATCGCGATGGCCTTGGCATTGACTCCTTGTGCAAAGGCTCAGCAGATCCTCCCCGGTCAGAGCGCCTTTGCTGACTGGAATCAGCAGCAGCCTGGCGCAGGTCACAGGATTACGGTCGCAGAGCTGCCTGAGCCCAATCCCCAGGAGGCAGTTAACAATACACCCCATTTAGTTCCACGCCCGAAGGATGCCTGGCCGATTGCCCCAGTCGGATTTAAGGTCACGCTCTACGCGGGCGGCGATGCCACCCCTATGCAACGTGCTGACAACAAGGAACACATGGAACTGAGCGGTGGGACGTTTACTATGCCTCGATTGCTACGAACCGCGCCTAACGGGGACATCTTCGTTTCTGATTCCGGCGCTGGCGCCATTTTGATCCTTCGCGGTGTCGGCCCGAACGGCAAGGTGGCTCATGTCGAGAGGTTTGCGACAGGGTTAGATCATCCATTCGGAATCGCCTTTTATCCGGAAAAGGATCCTAAGTATGTCTACGTTGGAAATGCGACCACCATCCAGAGGTTTCCCTATCACACAGGGGATCTGCACGCAACTGGCGCGCCTGAAACCATCGTTCCTGACATCCCGGGTTATGCCCAGCTTACGGGAGGCGGCCACTGGACCCGCGACGTTGTCTTCACTCATGACGGCAAGCATATGTTGGTCTCAGTCGGCTCCGGTTCAAATGCCGACGATCCTGACACACATCCCAGAGAGTTTCACCGGGCTGATGTGCTCGAGTACACACCAGATGGACAATTCGTCAAGGTCTATGCTTCCGGCATTCGGAACTGCGTCGGCGAAGCCATCAATCCCGTAACTGGCCAGCTCTGGTGCTCGACGAACGAACGTGACAATCTCGGGAACCATCTTGTCCCGGACTACATTACCTCCATCAGAGAGGGCGGCTTCTATGGCTGGCCCTGGTATTACATCGGCAACCATCAAGACCCCAGGCTCCCCGAGCCATGCGCTAATGGCACTGGACCTAACCCGCAAGCACCTGCCTTGACTCCTGCGCTCGCGGAAAACTGCAAGCGCAGAGACATTGGCTCCCAGGTAGTCGTTCCGGACGTTCTCGTCCAACCCCATATGGCTTCGCTGGAGATGCTGTTCTATCCATCCGGCGGCAATTTTCCCAGCCGGTATGACGGTGACGCGTTTGCCGCGGAGCACGGCTCGTGGAATCGCGCCAATCGGGCTGGTTACGAAGTCATCCGTGTCTCAATGCACGACGGTCACGCGAAAGACGGCAGCTATCAAGACTTCCTGACTGGCTTCGTTACCAAAGACGGGCGGGTTTGGGGAAGGCCAGTTGGCGTTGCGGTAGGCGGAGACGGCGCCCTCTACGTCAGCGATGACGGCTCGCGCAGTGTCTGGCGGGTAGCTTTCACGGGCAAGTGAGGAAGGCAATCGCAGCGCACAGCCAAAGGTAGGAAAGTACTGAGAGAACGAAACAGACAATCGCGAGGAGACGGGTGAAATGATCGAAACGATGCTGAACAAGCAAGACACAAGACTCGGATTCATTGGGCTGGGGTTGATGGGCAGCCGGTTTCTACGCCGGCTAAACGCTGAAGGCTGGAACGTCCGAGGGTGGAATCGCAGCCGCGCTGCAGCGCGTCCTCTCAAGAAGTATGGATTCGCCATCGACGGCACGCTGGCAGACCTCGTTCGTGGTTCAGACCTGCTGCTCTCCTCCCTGGCAAACGATGATGCTGTGCGGGCGACATATCTGGAAAAGGACGGCGTTTTTGCAAACGTGCAATCTGGCACAACCATCCTTGAGATGAGCACGATTTCTCTTGACCTGTCAGTTCTTCTCCATCAGGAGGCCCGAAATCGGGGCGCGGAGATGATGGACCTCCCGGTATCCGGATCGACTCCCGCGGTAGACGCTGGCACTGTTACTTTGTTTGCCGGCGGCGAGCCCGAGACCTTCAATCGCTGTGTACCGATCTTTGAGTCTATCGCTAACCAGTGGTACCTGATGGGGCCGGCCACCGCGGGTCTTCGAATGAAACTCGTAGCCAATCTTTTGCTCGGCGTGAACATGGAGGCCATCGCGGAGGCCGTGTCGCTGGGAGAGCACCTGCAATTGAATCGCGCCCTTCTCCTGGACGTTCTTCCCAAGACGGCGGTGATTGCTCCGGCGTTTCTTGGAAAGTTTCAGAAGATCAAGGTAGGAGACTACTCTCCGCAGTTTCCGCTTCACCTGATGAGCAAGGATATGAACCTTGTTCATAGTGCTGCCGATCGATCCGGCGCGGTATTGCCCGCAACCTCCGCGACGAATCACATTTTTGAGGATGCCCTCGCCGAAAACGGTGGACTCGATCTTTCGGCCGTAACAACGTACGTGCAGACTCTGGCGCAAAAGGAAATGCCGATAAGCTGATCAGAATTCAACTGATTCGTCGCGTCGGGTATAAGCACGCGTAATTGGCGATAAGAACTTGAGATTGGACTCCTCGCATGTCCCCTACGAGACTTGGAACAGGAGGCAACGATGAAATTGAGGAACATCCTTCACTGGGGCTGATCCTTGCGGGTGGCAGCGCCTCATCTCCCCCTGATCGCTCTGGAACCAGTTCGGCCCGCGGACATTCAGGCAACCGAGGGCCTCGGAGAGTAAGAGAGTGAAACACCATGAAGAATTTCAAAAGCTTGTCTGAACGAGAGATTCTCGCCCTGGCCATTTCCTTGGAAGAGGAAGATGAACGCGTGTATGCAGACTTTTTCGAGGGACTGCGACATGATTATTTCGCGTCGGCTTCGGTCTTCGACAGCATGCGAAAGGAAGAAACGGAACACCGCCGTCGCCTGATCGAACTCTATCAGCAGAAATTTGGCGAGCACATCCCACTGATTCGCCGTCAGGACGTAAAAGGGTTCGTGCAACGCAAACCGGTATGGCTCCTACGTCCATTGGGCCTCGACGTGGTTCGAAAGCAGGCAAGCGCCATGGAAGTCGAGACTCGCCGGTTTTATGAACGAGCGGCATCACTTGCGAAGGATGCCGGTATACGGCAACTCTTGGATGATCTCGCACAACAGGAACGCTTGCACGAAGATCGAGCCGAGGAACTGACGGAAGAGAACCTTCGTCCAGGCGCGAAGGAAGACGAGGACATGGCGCGCCGCCGCCTGTTTGTTTTGCAAATCGTGCAACCCGGCTTGGCTGGATTGATGGATGGCTCAGTATCGACTTTAGCCCCGGTGTTTGCAGCGGCATTGGCCACAATGAACAGCTGGGATGCTTTCCTTGTCGGGATCGCTGCATCCCTAGGGGCCGGCATCAGTATGGGCTTTGCGGAAGCGTTGTCGGATGATGGAAGTCTCACCGGGCGCGGGCACCCCTTGGCGCGCGGTCTGATTTGTGGCGCAATGACGACGCTCGGAGGCATTGGCCACACCCTCCCCTTCCTCGTAAAGGATTTTCAGTTTGCATTGTGGACTGCAATTTTTGTTGTCTTGGTTGAACTTGGGGTCATCACCTGGGTGCGACACCGGTTTATGGATGCGCCGGTGTTCTCGGCAGCAATGCAGGTAGGGCTGGGCGGAGCATTCGTGTTCCTTGCAGGCATCCTCATCGGAAAAGCGTAAAAGGCCCGAGAATGCTTGGTTTCACATCACGCCTGGATGAGGTATTTGGCTATACCTTTCGTGGACATCGCACACCGCGCCTTTCGGAGGAAACATGTTACGCCCCATTGAAACAGTGGCGGCCCTGGCGGTCGCGGTCATCGCCGGGAACCCAGCCCCATTGCTTAGGGCACAAAACACCCTACCGGAACTTCCGCAGGTGAGCGGACCTTTCACGCTGGAAGCCGTCACGGATCCGGTCTCCGGCAAATCTCAATTCCGCTACCATGGTCACGACGTTCCGCCTGTCGTACGGGTGCGCCCGGGCGAGGACATCCACATCGAGTACATCAACAGACTGTCGCGCGATTCCAAAGAGAAATGCGTCATGATGCCCTGTACCAACGGAACAAATCTTCATTTCCATGGGCTGCACGTATCGCCGCAGAAGCCACAGGACGATGTCCTGACAATGTCTGCAGCTCCGGGCGAGACACTCCGGTACACAGTGGAAGTACCACGCAATCAACCTCCTGGTCTCTACTGGTACCACACCCATCAACGGACGGAATGGTTGGACACGGTCAATGTTCCGGTGCAGGGCTCAGTAGACCTGGTGATGGATTTCACCGATCCCATCATCAGGGGCACATCGCTCTTCCATTGCGATCTCTTGAACCATGAAGATAAGGGAATGATGGCCAAGATCGTTTTTAGGTAACAGCGTCCCCAATCCGTGGTTCAGTTCGCTAATCTGACTGTGCTCCTTTCGAGGTGGGAGTAACTCGTCCGATCTTGGCTATCTGACGGCTTTCGGAATCGGGGATTTTGTTCGTCAGGGCCTATTCCGTCACCGGCCCCTCGCAGTTGTTGGCTCATTGCTTGCAGTGACGATGAGCGTGGGCTTCCGGGCCGCGGGCGCAGCGATCGATAGCTCGCAAAGGCGAGTCACCGCTCAACAGGCGCCTCCCTTTTCTAAGGAGAAAAACCATGCGAGTCATTCAATTCAGCCACTTCGGCGGTCCATCCCAGCTTCAACTCGTGGAGAGGCCAAGTTTGAACGCGGATGCGTTGACGGCCATTGTCCAGATTGTCGCTGCATCCGTGAATCCCAGCGACGTGAAGAATGTCGCCGGACGAATGCATCAGACGACGCTTCCGCGCGTCCCAGGCCGCGATTATTCGGGGGTTGTGGTCGATGGGCCCGCGGAGTGGATCGGGCAGGAGGTATGGGGAACGGGCGGCGACGTGGGCTTCACGCGCGACGGCAGCCATGCCGAATTCATCGCGGTGCCACGCAGCAGTCTTGTGCCCAAACCCGAGCGCCTTTCACACGAAGAGGCTGGCAGCGCCGGCGTCACCTTTGTGACCGCGTGGTGCGCAGTCAGCGAATATGCACAGCTGCAGGCCGGGGAAACCATTGCCGTTATCGGTAGCCGAGGAGGCGTCGGCCGCGCTGCCGCGCAGATTGCGAAGCATCTAGGTGCTCGCGTCATAGGTGTCAACCGATCGCAGGTCATAGCCTCGAACGGCGAAGATCCCATCGAGGATCTGATCCTCAGTTCGCTCGATCCGAGGCTGCCCGAGATATTGCGGTCGATGAACGACGGCAATGGGGCAGATGTAGTCTTGAATGCCGCAGGCGGCCCGATGTTTGAGATTGGCCTGACACTTCTTGGACATCGCGGACGGCAGATCGAGATCACGTCGCCCACAGAGCGCATAGCGAACCTCGACTTGGTGGACTTCTACCATAACGAGTCGCAATTGATCGGACTCGACACGCTCAAACGTGACCTCGATGCCTCCGCCCGCATCCTCGAGAAGCTTCGAAGTGGATTTCGAGCAGGCGCATACCGTCCTCATCCCATCGCTGACGTTTTTCCTCTTGAAGCCGCTCGTGAAGCATACGAACAGGCTTCTGTGGGAAGAGGAGGCCGCGTGGTCCTGAAGATGGTCGGCGCCTGAATCGCTGAAGAAACTACGTCAACAACCGGCTCGACTGCTCAAGGCAGTCAATGATCGGTCGCGATGCCTTGTCCTAGCAGTTTGTCCGCGGCCTCGACGCCGCCGGCGCGCTGAATGCCCGGAACGTTGAGGTGGCGGAGATAATCTGCATCCGAGTTGAGGTCCGGCAGATTCGTCAGATGTAAGTTAACGGGAAGGTTGCTCGCCGCAACGGCAAACTTTGCCCAGATACCGGCATCGCCAGTTGCGTATATATCGACTCGACTATTGCTTCGCATCGCGTAAACGATTGCTGTGACGATATCCTGTACGCGCGCGGAATCGACACTCACATTGAATGTGAGGAATTTTGCATATCCTGCGGCCGCGTCCGCTGCGTCTTCATCACCGGCTTTATCAGACAACTTCAGGGCGAGGTCAACAGTGACGTCACCGGGCCGGTGTGCCTTGGCGTTTCCCGTCTGAAACAGGTCGGGCACAAGGATTGGCCTGCCCTCTTTCTGGAGTTGTCTTACCACATCCATCGCGAAAGCGCCCGACGATCCATCTGGATTCAGGACAATCGCAGGCTTGCCCTTTCCCGCCATCCAGAGTCCAGGGATACGATCCTCCTTCGACGCACGACTCAGAACGATCGATTGACCATCTAATGCGGCAATCACATCGTGCGGAATCTCTACGGCAAGCGTCTGGCGGAGTCGCTCACGCAAAAAGGCTGGGTCTTGCGGTTTCTCATTTTGAGCGCGGGAGACCCGCTTCCAGAGATCAAATACACCATTCAGATCCAGAGCGCCGGCCGGCAGTGTTCGGTTGGAGAGGACGCTCAACTCTTGAAGCATTGGGATAGCGACATGAGCTTCCGTTAGCTCCCTGCTATCGCTCAAGCCCGGATGTAGTTTTGCGAAGAACCGGTAGACAGCCTCGCGGCTAAGTTGATTGAAGTTGTGTTCGGCTTCGATCTGGATAACCTCCACTTGATCGCCTTTGCCGTAGAGTTCATAAATTCGCTTGATTGCCGGGAACTCCTCCTTCGGAACATTGCGCGTCCAGTCGCCAGTTGCGGAGACCACCAGCATCGGCTTCGGCGCAAACATAGCGGCAATTTCGACGTTGCTCGTGTCGATCCGAAGTCCCGGCGCATTTTCGCATAAATCGCCGCCTTGCATGATTGCCGACACCATGTTGACCGGAGACGCAAACCGCACACGGTCGTCAACCGCCGTCAGCAGAAAGGTCTGGGTTGCGCCGCCGGACGCACCAACTGCGCCCAGCTGGCTCGCGTCGACATCTTCAAGCGAGGCAAGGAAGTCAAGCGCGCGGATCGAATCCCAAAGCTGCAGGCCCAGCGGGCCAAACGACCACAGCCTCTGTTCAGCACTACCGAACCGATGAGGAAGCTGGATGGTATCGTTGTAGCCCACCATGTCGTAGGCGAAGACGACGTATCCCTGACGCGCCAGGCTGATCCCAAGCGACGGCCCGGAATAGACTCCGTCGTTCTGGAGACGACCGTACGGCCAATGCCCTTGCGGATTGATGACGCCAGGATGGCTGGATAGGCCCTCGCGCGGGCGGTAAAGATTCCCGCCGAGGTAGAACCCGGGGAGCGTCTCGATCAGCACCTTTTCGATGGTGTACCCTTGCCCGTCAATCTTGCCGAAGATTTGTGGGTGGAGGGGAGTCTTTTCCGGCATCGGCGAGAGTCCGGCTGAGACCAGGATCTGGTTGCGTAGAAACGCTTTCCGTTCTTCCCATTCTTTCAAACTCGTGAATTGCGGCAAGGGCAAATGTGTATCGACCGCGATGATATTGGCATTGCGTGCATCCTGCGCCGGGACTTTCGTAGAATGTTGCTCGGCCCGAGCGGGCGTCATTCTCCAGCACACGAGCACGATGGCCGCGAGCAGGAAGGACCAACGCCGGTCTATGCCTTCGTGGTGCACATCTTTCATGGATTTCTATCGCAGGAGAGCCGACGCGGACCAGAGGATCGGCGCCTGCCCGTGATAGTCGCCGGTTTTGCGCCTGCGCTCGTAGTAATACTGCAGATCGTCTCTCTTGCTCGTTCCTTCGCAGACGCTGGTCACGTCGCTGTTCTGATCCACGTATCCGGTAACCGCGATCCAGGCCTTTCGAGCGGCTGGCCCATACGTCCCGGCATCAAGCCAACCATTTTTCACCCCGGTGATCATGGCAAAGGTGAACATACCTGAACTTGAGCTTTCCGGCCACGCGTCGTCGCGATCAATCAATTGCCTCCACATTCCATCCTTTCCCTGGTAGGTCAGCAGAGCTGCCATCATCGTCCTGTAACCCTTCAGAATGCGGGCCCGCTGCGGATGGTCCTGCGGCAAATCGCGCAGCAACTCTGCCATGCCCGCGGCCACCCAACCGTCGCCGCGTCCCCAAAAGAAGGGCACGTCGGGAGCATGGTAGAAAAGGCCGTTCGGCTGTTGCAGCTTGTCAAGGTAAGCAACCATCTCCAGCGCCGCGCGATCGAGGTACTTGTTGTCGCTCGTCGCCCGATAGGCCTCTAACTGAAGGATCGTCAGCATGAACATGTCGTCGATCCAATAGCGCGTCTCTGACGAAAGCCCGTCAGGCTGAGGGTTTTCCCACTGCCGGTCTGCAAACTCCTTGCCGTAGGAAAGATACTTCGCATCCTTCGTCTGGATGAATATCTCGAGTGGGACTACGCCGAAGATCTCATCGTCAACATGTCTGCGCGTACCAATCAGGTTCGTCTCCGAACCTCCCGGAAGAAGCGGGTCGAACCTCTTGATGAGCTTGTTCCGCAAATCAGTATCCGATGTCAGTTGCGCAAAGGCGAGAGCACCATACCACGTGCCGACTTCACCGTAGAAAACCTTGTTACCCTGATGAGGGCTGGTGATGAAATGCTCCGCGACTCGTTTGCCGACCTCTTGGGGAGAGGATCCGGGCGGCCAATTGCTGAAGTAACCTTGTTGCTCTTCGGCGAGCGAGGTGCCTGCTAGCGTAAGCAAAAGTGCACTTTGGACGATCTTTCGATGCAGAAATGTCTTGCCCAAGGTCGATTCTCCAAAATGAGCCAATTTCGGTGATCGCTCCACGACGACGGTCGCTACTTGTACTCGGCGGCAAACGAATCCGCCTCGTGGTTCAACTCATCCGCACTTTCATCTTGCGAATACAAAACAACACGATAGCGAAAGGTCGCAACCTGGCCCTTTTCAATTGCAAAACCGAAGGGAGGTTGCTTTGAGTCAAAGATACTTCTGCCAAGGGGATTGGCGGCGAACAAGCCGTATCCGCGCGCATGCCAATAAGTCGGAAAGCCCGGATTCTCCGGATGATCGAGGATGGCGATTGTCACCGTGTGATCATCAGTGTGGCCGGTAAGAGAGCACCAACGGCCGCGTGTGCTCCACACCGCGTCACCTTTTACGCCCTCGCTGGTAAGATACACGCCGGTTGCACCCGCGGTGTTTCCCCCTTCCACCTTCGTAGGCCGCCCACTGGCGTCCATGAAGACTCCGCCTTTTTCATTGGGCGATTCGAGCCAGTGGGCAACGCGCATGCCCAGCAGCCCTTCCTTGTCGTCGTGAAAGACGACTCGGTCGAGAGCCTTGAGCGTAATGATTTCATCGATGACGCGGGCATGATTGCCTCCGGAGAAAATGTAGCGCGTAGTCTGATCGAGAATTACTTGATTCTGGCCCGTGACCCACGTTGATTCAACCTCCAGTTCGCCGCGATCGGGGCCACTCCGCGCAAGCAGAATCTTCTTGAAAACGACTTCGCCCATTTTAGGGCGATCCTCCGCCTTGATTGCATCGGAGTTGTTCCAGAAGTCAAATCCATTTGCGTTTCCATAGTTGAACCAAAGGCCTGCGTGGTGAGGATGGTCGACACGTTCGTCGGGGCGCGGCTCGAGAGGATAACCGCGCGTCACCGTGATGCCTTCATCCGTAATCAGCGGAAATAGAGTCGGCTTCTTCAATGTCGTTGGCCAGATGAACGACGTGAAGGGTTTTCCGTCGATGGCGATGTCGACGCGGCGCCGAGCCTCATCGGGAGTAACGGTCACGCCATGCGCAGAGCCGGCGGCAATCTGGCAAGCAGGCAAGAGAATCATCGCTGCTGTGGGTGCGATCTGCGCAAGACTACGCATAGACCTTGCCTCCGGCGAGGACTTGCTGCGTCTTGTCATCAAAGGTGACTTTTTCGCCGGTCTGAATTGCCGCCACGTTCATGCAGAGCGCGATCGAGTGGCTGTACCCCGCTTCAATTGGCGCATTGGGGGTCTGGCGCGAACGAACACACTCCATCCAGTTGCGCATGTTGGCGGAAGTTTGAGGGTCTGCGCCCGTGTCCGCTGCTGTCGATGCGGACTCTGCATGTTCGACAAGCGAGAAGCTGGGCAGCAGATTCGCGTCCATCTTCATTTCAGCCGCGGAACGCGCCGTGAGCCCGCCCGTGGACGTCACCGCCTGCTTGTCCATGTCGATCATGCCGCCATTCGAGTAGTAGACCTCCTTGACGCCACCAGCGGAGTTGGTAAAGCGTGAAGTGTACTGGACCTGGAATCCCCTGCTGGGATCGTCGAGCGGGCCATAATCGAAAACAGCGGTCATAGTGTCCCAGTTTTTGCGGCCATCTTTCCATAGATAGATTCCGCCATTGGCAACCACACTGCGCGGATGAGGCAGCCCGGTGAACCAGTGAACCGTATCGATCTGGTGTACCAGCCATTGATCGGGAATGCCGGAAGAGTAGGGCCAGAAAAGCCGGAACTCCAGATACTTTCGGGCATCGAAGGATTCGTGGGGGCGGTCGAGCAGGAACCGCTTCCAGTCAGTGTCTTCTTCCTTGAGAAGCGGTACGACGCTAGGCCGGCGCCAGCGTCCCGGTTGATTGACGTTCCAGGTCATCTCAACCATGACGATGTCGCCGAACTTGCCCGACTGAACATACTCGGCGGCCTTCTGATAACTTGGCGTGCTGCGGCGCTGAGTTCCAATCTGGACGATCTTGCCCGTCTTCTTCACGGCCGCAAGAAATTTGCGCGCGTCTTGCATGGTGTGCGCCGTTGGTTTTTCAACGTAAGCGTCGCGACCCGCCTCGACAGCCTCTACGCCATGTAGAGCGTGTTGAAAATCGGCAGTTGCGATCAGGACAGCATCCACGTCTTTTCGTGCGTACAGTTCGTCATTGTTGCGCACTGTGTCTACGCGCGCTCCGCTCAGCTTCTCGATATAAGCCGCGCCTTCGTCGCGCCGTCGGTTCCAGATGTCTGATACCGCCACAAACTCAAAGTTGAGTTCCTTGGAGTGCTGAATAAATGACGGTATCAGTGCGCCCTTCATCCGGTCTCCGCACCCAACCACTCCCACCCGAACCCGGTCGTTGGCACCCAGAACGGCAGCGTAGCTCGAGGCGCTCCACGACACTGTTGATGCGGTCAATGTAGCGCTGCCGGCCTTCAAGAAATCTCTCCGATTGTGATAACCCATGGTCTTGTGATCCCTCGCTCCTTTGTGAAACCAATGATAGTTCTAGAAAACGATCTTCACGCTTCCCTGAAAAACTCGGGCGCTGAAACTGGAAGAAGGTGGCTCGGAGCTGCTCGCCGGAATGGTGTTGACTTGACCAAAGGTGCTCGATGTCAAGTTCTGGTTCGGGGTGCTGAAAGCAAAGTCGGGATGATTCAACACATTGAAGGCTTCCAGTCGAAGATCCAGCGCCAGGCTCTCATGGATGGGAAAGATGCGTGAGATCTGCGAGTCCAGTTGGAAGAAATTTGGGGTCCGGAACGCATTTTTCCCAAGATTACCGTAGGTGCCCAGGGACGAACATCCGTTCAAGTTGCTACCGCAGGGTGCGGTAACCTGTGCGAATGCCGCCGGATTGAGATACTCCCGGTTGGCCTCGTTATTTGGTTGGCTCCTGATCGTCACCTTGTGGTATGGACTGACGCCCGGCACCAGGTTAGGCCTGTCGTTCCCCACGTCAGTAAGAGAATTATCCTGACCTGAGATGACATTCAACGGCGCGCCACTGGTAATGTGCATCAACGGCGCCAGCTCCCAATTGTTCACGAGGGCGCCTGTGTACCGGTTAAGGCCATGAAAGGCGCTCCTGGCCACGATGACCAGATTCTCAACATGCCGATAGTCAAACCCACACGGTCCATAGTCCAAACGAGGATTAGCCGGATCCTCAACAACCGTACCGGCTAAATCTCCCTGGCCGTCCGCAATGTCGAGACACTTCGACCATGTCCAGTTGGCAAGTAGATTGAAAGTCGGCGAAAGCCGGTGTTGCATTGTCGCCACCAAGCCGTTGTAGTTTGCGGTTCCCTCGTCTCCCACCAGAACCGAGCCGGGACCTCCGCCTAAATATTGATTTCCTTGTGCCGGATTCGCAATAGTAAGTGAGAAGCGCGAGGACTGGTTCTTCGTCGTGGAGCAGTTAGTGCCCGCCGCCCCCGGTTTTACGGCCGCGGGACCCGTAGTTACGATCCCACGCATCCGGTCCATTTGCTCCCCAGACGCCGGGAATAAAGACAGCCGCGCTGAGCGGCACGCCGAGTGGGTCATGGCGCGTGGCGTTTCCAATGTAGTCGAGCTGCGCTTGCCATCCATGTGGAAAATCATGCTGCATGCTTGCCGTCCACTGAATCGTATAGGCCGCGTGGAACTGGCTTGGCAGCACGATGAATTGAGACTGGGGAAAGAACTTCGCCTGTGCGGGTGCGGGAATCTGAGGCTGCGGAAATGGATCGCTGGTAATCGTCCCGACAGACCACGGCGCGCTGAAACTCAGTGGCCCCGACGATGATGTTTGCGCATTGCTGATTGCCGTGGCAAACGGCGGATTCTGTTGGATGCGCTGCGCCGTGAAGAAATTGGGTTGGTCAAAGAGCAATTCGGCGCCGGCACGAACCACCGACTTTCCGTTGCCATCAGGGTCGAACGAGAGACCAATATTCGGCGAAAATTGCCAGGGAGAATTCTGCGTAAATCCACGCGACACACCCTTGTCGCCATAGAAGAGAATTCCCGCCGGAGCGTTCGGGTAGACCGAGCTCACCGTGTTCGACAAAAAGTCGGACATGTTAAAAACGCTGCCACGGTTGAAGTAGTCATAAGGCATGAAGTTCGGGCTCCAGCGGACTCCCGCCACCAGCGTCAGCCGGTGCGTGGCGTGAAAAGTGTCCTGTACGTAGAGGCTCGGGATCGGACCACGCAATGCGTTCTGCTGTGCCTTGCTCTGTTGATAAGCGCTCATCGTACCCATTAGGAAATCCAGGCTCTGGTCTCCAATGGTCGCTCCTCCATTGGGGCCATTGGCGCTGTACTGGCCGTTGAACGAAAAAATTCCGTTTTGCTCGTAGGTGTTGTCGATATTCAGTTGGTTCTGCACCCACTCGCCGCCGAAGGCAACCTGGTGCTTTCCGCGGATCCACGTCACGTCGTCTCCAACGGCCAGCGCATTGTCATTGAAATGGGCCACCGAATTGGTGCCGCCGCCGATGGTGAACTTGCCTTCCGAAATATACAAACCGTTCTTCACCGCTTGGTACACGTCGATACCCAGGTTTTCAGCATTGATGTCGGTGGCTGCATAACCACGGTTGTTCATGCGCCGCAGGATAGTTGCGTGCGCTGAATTCACCAGCCTCGACGTAAAGGTGAACGCGTCACCCAAAGTAAAAGATTGCACGCGCTCGATGTTGCCCGACTGTGTGGTGATCAGGATGTTGGTGTTGTCGAAAAATGCCGGCTGCTGGTATCCATCAATTAGATACCTGCCGTAGAGGTTGTGCTTCGGTACTGGCAGTGAAATCCACGCGCGCGACAAACTGGTTATCGAAGTTCTCCAAAGGAATGGCATACGATACAAGTCCGCAGCCTTGCGTATCGATCTTTGGGTCGATTGCAGGTAGATATTTTTCCAGGGCCAGTGCAGCTGGATCGTACGTAGGCTGCGCAGCGTATTTGTCGCCTGCGAGCTTTGCACCCGTAATCGGATCGACCAGCTGAACGGTCTTGCCCGATGCTTCGCAATTCGGCCCGTCGGTGACAGAGAAATCGCCGGCCAGGTTGGCCGCGGTAGGCACGTGCGCTGTGGTGTTGGCTTGCGACTGCAGCGATCGGGTGTGTTGGTAGCCCGCAAACGCAAAGAGCTTGTTCCGCTTGATAGGTCCACCGAAGGTCCCGCCGTATTGATTCTGGTGAAGAGTATCTTTCGACGTGGAGAAGAAGTTCGTCGCGTCGATGAAGTTGTTGCGAATGAACTCGAATCCCGAGCCGTGGAAACTGTTCGTTCCGGAGCGCGTCACAACGTTTACATATCCGCCTGAATGTTGGCCTTCCTGCGCTCCCAACGCCGTCGACTCGACGCTAAACTGGCTCACCGCGTCGGGAAATGGAAACGGCAGGTTGCCGTTGCCCATGTAGTCCTGATTGTCGCCGCCATCAAGCCGCCACAGCGTTGTATTTCCGTTGCCGCCCGCAACCGAAACCGAGATCGTCGCATAGCTATACTTGCTACCAGTGAAGTCGTTTCCCGGGGCGGGGCTCGACCCGCCCGATAGCGTGATCAGTGAGGTCATCTGTCGGCCGTTCAGAGGCATCTCCGTGACCGCCTTCTCGTCGATGGTCTGCTTGAACGAAACATCCTCCGTTTGCAAAGCAAGTGCTTCGGATTGAACCTCGATCTGCACTTCCGCTTTGCCGACAGCAAGCTGAGGATTTACGGCGATGCTACTGCCAACTTCAAGAACGATGCTCCTCTGCAGGTAGCTCCTGAACCCAGGGGCAGCCGCAGCAAGATCGTAGGTTCCTATCGGAACGTTAGGGAACACGAAGTCGCCCGCTCCGTTACTTTTCGTGGTCCGCGTTACATGAGTCGCCTCATCCGTCAGGGTCACTGATGAATCGGGGATCACGGCGCCGGTCGAGTCAGAGACTGTTCCCTGAATGTTTCCGGTTCCGGCAATCTGCGAGTAGGCCGGGGTCGCAAAAAACATCGAAGCTGCACAGCAAAAGACAACGACCCCGCGAGTCAAACCGCGGGGCACGAGATTTGTGTAGCGCATTGGACCTCCAGGGCAGGTGTCGGCACCGCCCCAAAACAAATCGAACTTGCTCAGTCAGTGGGGAAATTTCGCGCAAGAGTGGTCGGACCACTATCGTCGCGGCAAGAATACTTGCAGATGCCTTGATCTCTTGTCAAATGGAATTGTTGCTGTCAATCGACAGAAGAGTCGTGAGCTTTTTCGGGCTTCGACAAGCGCGTGGTCCGACCATAGGCGCAAGAATCGCCCACGGCGCGGATTTTCCGCTCCCTGGTACTCTCATCAGTTGAGATGCATGAGGATTACGACACCGAGTCGCGCATTGAAACCTTTTTGGATTCCTCTGTAACCAAGGCAGATGTCTTAGCCGGCCTCTCTGCGCCTTGCGCGGCTTGTGCCAGGTGCAGGTGCTGCTCCATCATTTGGCGCGCTTCCAATGGCTTGCGCCCGCGGATGGCCCGGTAGATCTTCCGGTGCATCTCGGCGGATTCACGTAGGTCCGTGGCGCGTTCAACGGTCTTGCGCCGTTTGTCGTACATCGATGAGGTTACGGTTTCCATGATGGCTGCGAGGATCGGATTTCCTGACGCTTGCGCAATGATGCGATGAAAAAGCACGTCATGAATCAGATATTCCCCAGGATTCTCAATTGAGGCGAACATCTCCGCCACTTCCTCGGCCATCGCTGCGTGATGTTCTTCTCGGCCGCGCTCCGCCGCAAGGGCGGCCAGGCCGCTCTCGAGCAAGATGCGCGCTTCAAACATTTGCCACGATTGGAACCCGTGCAAAGCGCCAATGAAACTGAGTGACGCCTGGTTGAACTCTGGAGGTCCGTCCGCGATAAATGTTCCTACACCGTGTTTGATCTTCAGTACGCCGAGCGCTGCTAAGTAGCCAATCCCGGCTCTCAGGCTTGCCCGGCTGATGTTCAGGGTGCGCGCAAAATCTCGTTCGGGCGGAATCTTGTCGCCAGGTTTGACGGTACCACTTTCGATAAGTGACCGAATGTGGTTGACCACCTCCATCATACGGTGTGTTTCGGAGCTATCCGGCGTGGTTCGCGCCATAGGTATTTGTCCTCGGTGGCTCTCACTCACAAGACGTTCGGCAACAAGAGATTATCACTTGGCCATCATCGCACGGCTGAGAATCCGTCTAGACAATCGATTCCCGGCAATGGCTGCGCACTTTAAAGTAGCTCCACTCAAAGGTCAGACCTCCTGAATTGACGCCGAATCGCCACGCCAATCAGCAAGAATCTTTACTTGATCCAGACCTTTGCGCCGGGGCCTTCCATGATCGGTTGCCCTTCTTCGGAGAGCACTGTGACGCCTGAGCCGGTGACATCCGCGTAGCCAATCGTGAGGCCACAATGTCCACTGAGCCTTACATTCCGAAACACCACTCCGAGGACCGGAGCCTCGGGCAGGCCCACGATGGCGCCGTCAGATGCGCTGTTCTTAGCCGTTACATTCTCAAGAATAATGTCGTGGAAGTGGGGGGTGAGGCGTGTGATCGGTTGCGTTGCCTCCCCCTCGGCCGGCAACACTTTGGGGTAGTACTCGCTTATGATGAGCGCGTTCTTTACGTCCTTCATCTCGATATCGCGAAACTCCAAATGCCCGACATCGTTGCCGCGGTCTCGGTTGGCCTTCACGCGAATACCGTTGTCCGTTCCAGTAAAGTGAATGCGCTCGGCCCGGATATTCTGCGCGCCGCCTGCGATTTCGCTTCCGATCGAAAGCCCATGACCGTGAAGGAATGTGCAATCGGTGATAGTGATGTCGCGGCTGGGCGAGTCCGGTCCGGGAGAGTTGATTGCACCTGACTTGATGGCGATGTTATCGTCGCCTACGTCGGCGTAAAGATGATCGATTATGACGTTCGATGAGGAGAATGGATCCACGGCATCGGTGTTGGGAGAATTCGGCGGGGCCAGCACCTTGATATTGCGGATTGTTACGCCATCGGAGTAATAGGGGACGATCTGCCACATCGGCGAATTCTGAATCGTTACCCCTTCTATGCGCACGTGCCTGCAGTGATCAAAGACAATCAGCCGCGGACGAGTGTGTTCGCTTCCCAGGATCCCGGCATCCTTGAATGTCCGCGCTTCCTGCCACCACGTCTCGCCGTTGCCATCAATCGTCCCTTCTCCCGTTATTGCCACATTATCCGCGTTTGTGGCGCTCACTAACGATTGACGCCCAGGTGCTCGGAATTCCTTTTTGGGTGGATAATCGCCATGATCGGGTGAGCCCAACAACGTCGCATCCTTGGCGAGTTCGAATGTGATGTTGCTCTTCAACACAATCGGCGCGCTCAGATAAATCCCGCTTGGCAGCGTAACTTTGCCGCCGCCCTTGGCATTGCAATCATCAATTGCACGCTGGATTGCCGCCGTGTCCTTGGTTGACCCGTCTCCTTTGGCGCCAAAGTCGCGCACATTGCATGTCACTGCGTAAACAGGAACCGGAAAGGCCAGCAGCAGTGCCAATAGGTTCATCCATCCGAACCTGCTACTCGACAAAGATGGAGGACAGCGGTGCGAGTCAGCTTCTTGATATTCCCGGGTGACGAACCGTGTCATAACGCGAGGATTCTAAGCGTGCCTTTGTATGATCATCAAGAAGGCCCTCATTCTCGCTGTGGAAGCTGAGCCGAACTTCCCTCGAGCGTCAGCAGCACTATGGGTCTTTGGCACTACTCGTATTTGAAGATCCGAAAACGTCTCCCCAGACCAATAGACGCCTTTGTTGCCGACTGATTCACAAGATGACAGTCGGTTTGCGCGAGACGCGAAATACCATCTAGAATCAAGACACGGCCTCGGTCGAAGGACCTGAGGACGGACTTAGCTATGGCCCCAAGACCGATCAAACAGAACGTTTCGCCTGCGCTGAGGATCGCTCTAATTGCCCTCAGTGCGGCGATATTTGCTTGGGGGCTTCAATACAAGCTTTCGCTTTACGAAACACCGTCGCACCCCAATCCGGCCAAAGTGGCCAAGTTAATTCAAGGGGATCAGTCCAGCAAGAAAGGCTTTGCGCTTGAGTTGCAAAACCGCAACCGGTGCCCCCAGGCCGCTGCAGCGCACATAGTCCCTGCCTCCCAACCGCCCATGACCGTGCGGCGGAATCGGCCGATTGACGCCCCGGAATTGGCTTCCATTCCTTTTGTTTCATCCATCCATTTCGTCCGGCCACCTCCGCCAATCTGCTGAAACAGAATAGCTTTTCGAATGCGCGTGCTCTAACCAGCGCACGGTTAGCTTCGGGCGCGACCTCCGCAATTCATTGTTAGTCGTCTATCAAGCGGAAGTCATTGTTCTGCGAGAATCTCCGCCGGAGGTTGCACTCGCCATGTTTCGGATGTGAAAGTTCGCTCGCACACCCACGACTTGGCAGAACTTGAGACGGGGATTGAAGCCTCGCGCACGTAACTTCATTTGCGACTTGGCTCCGTCGCGCTTGCGATGCTTTACGACTATCGGGCATCTAAGGGCGTTCAGAAGCCATCGACGGTGCGAGATAGCGGTCCGTCGGTCTGAATATCCGAATGCGCGCATCGCATTGGTAAACACCATCAGGAGTATCAACAGAATGGCTAACGGAAGTTCGATTCTTGCCGCGGTTTTAGTCTGTGTAGTCTTCGATATTTCAGCCTGCCGCTCGGGATCCGGCAGCGCGGACGCCCGAGCGGCTGCAACTCCTTCGGCGAGGGTGGCTATCGCCCAAAAGGGGAACATCAGCCACGTATTAACCCTCGCAGGTCAGTTTCAGCCGTACCAGGAGGTGGATGTCCACCCCAAGGTCAGCGGATACATGCGAAAAATCAATGTCGACATTGGAGATATTGTTCAGCAAGGTCAGACACTCGCTGTGCTTGAAGTTCCTGAGCTGAAGGCGCAACTCCAACAAACTGTCTTTCAACTCGAACAGGCCAAAGAAGAAATTACCCGCGCCCAGCACGAAATCAATCGCGCGATAGCGCAGCATTCGGCTCTTCATGGGGAATATGACCGGTTGAAACAAGCTTCTGAAGGCCATCCTGGTCTGATTGCACAACAGGAACTGGACAATGCACAGGCTGGAGACCTTGGGTCTGAAGCTCAGGTGGATGCCGCAAAAGCCGCCATGGCTGCCGCCAAGCAGCACATGGGATCGGCCCAGTCAGAAAACCAGCGCGTTCAGGCTCTCCACGACTACACCACCGTCGTCGCCCCCATCTCCGGTGTAGTTATCTGGCGCTATGCAGACACGGGTGCCCTCATCCAGGGAGGCACAAACTCGAATAGCCAGGACCTGCCCATCGTTCGGCTCTCGCAGAGCTCGCTGCTCCGCCTGCGGCTTCCGCTGCCAGAGGACGACATCCGCTTCGTTCGCCAGGGAGACGCTGTGCAGGTGCGCGTCGATGCGATCAACCGCTCGCTTACAGGCAAAATTGTGCGATTTACGCGCAATGTCAATTTTGAAACTCGCACCATGGAAACCGAAGTCGACGTCGATAACAAAGATCTCTCGATTGCTCCGGGCATGTACGCAAACACCATGCTCCGTCTGGCTAACGTAGAGAATGTCGTTACTATCCCTCTTGAAGCGCTCGTCCTGCGCGGCCGGCAATGGGTAGTATACGCGCTGGATACTAACAATCACGTCCATGTTCGTCCCGTGGAAATAGGGATCGAAGGTTCGAAGCTGGCTGAGATCCGTAGCGGACTTGTCTCTGGAGAACGAGTCATCATTGGCGGCCAGGAGAAGTATCAGGAAGACGAGGCGGTGAACCCCGAGGTCGCTGATGAGCCCGCGTCAGAAATGCAGCAGATGACGGGAGGCATGATCGACCTGAACGGCGGCGAAGAGGCGCCGACCTCAAGCACCAGCCCTTCGACGGCTCCTCCGGGTATGCGAAAGAACAGCGCGACTCAGCCCAGCGTACAGCAGAGCGGATCGCGCGAACGAACACCCGCGAGGGCCAGTGGAGGTGGGAAGTAATGCCGAAGTTTGCTCTAAAATATCCATATTTCATCCTGATGGTTTGCCTGGCGGTAGCGCTGGTGGGAACGTTCACAATCTTCAGCATGCCGGTCGACCTGTTTCCTCCCATCGACATGCCCGTCGTCGTTGTAGCAACGTTCTACAACGGCATGCCCCCGGAACAGATTGAATCCGACATCACCAACACCTTCGAGCGCTTCTTCACGTTGGCCGCGAATGTGGACCACAGCGAATCACGCTCTCTAACCGGCGTCAGCTTGGTGAAGATCTACTTCAAGGCAGGCACCGATCCCAACGTGGCTGTGAGCAATATTGCCAATCTTGCCATGGCCGATTTGCGCCGGCTGCCCCCCGGCACGCTCCCTCCCGTAGTGCTCGGTATGGACGCCTCAACCCAGCCCGTTTGCCTGGTTACGCTGAAGGGCCAAGGGCTGAACGAGACCGATCTTAAGGATCTTGCGCAGTTCCAGGTACGTAACCAGATTTCCAACGTGCAGGGAGCCTCTGTTCCGCAGCCGTACGGCGGCACCTATCGGCAGATCCAGATATACGTGGACCCGCTGAAACTCGAAGCTCGCAATCTCAGCCTCAACGACGTTGTACAGTCGGTCAACAGTTCTAACCTGATCCTTCCAGCGGGCGACGTGCGCATCGGTTCGAAGGACTTCAACATATACGCCAACAGCCAGTTCCCTGACGCCAAAAGCATGAACTCAATGCCCTTGAAGACGGTGGGTAACTCATCCGTTTTGGTGGGTGACGTGGGTAAGGCCGTAGACTCCGGCGCTCTGCAGTACAACATCGTGCGAATCGACGGGCAGCGGTCTGTCTATGTGCCAATCTTCAAACAAGGCGGCAATAGCAACACAATCACGATCGTCAATGGGATCAAAGCTGCGGTCAAGAAACTGGTCGATATCCCGGAATCGCTCAAAACCGATGTGGTCTTCGATCAATCCATCTTTGTCAAGCTGGCCATCAGCAACGTGGCGCGCGAGGCAAGCATCGGCCTTGTTCTCACGGGCATCATGATCCTTGTATTCCTTGGTAGTCCCCGCGCCACTGTTGCCGTGTTGCTGGCCGTTCCGCTCTCCATGATCGTCTGCCTCATGATCTCTAACTATATGGGCGGCTCCATCAACACCATGATTCTGGGAGGACTGGCGCTCGTGTTCTCCCGCTTGATCGACAACGGCGTCATCGTCCTCGAGAACATCTTCCGGCACATGGAAGAAGGGCAGAATCCCATTGCTGCTGCGGAGCACGGCGGCCAGGAGGTCTCCATGGCTGTGCTCGCAGCGACCTTCACAACGGCGATCGTCTTCTTCCCGGTGACATTCTTCAGCGGTGTCAGCAAATATATCTTCACGCCCCTGGCGCTCGGCGTGGTACTGTCCATCTTCGCATCCTATTTCTTCGCCATGACCGTGGTGCCGCTTTACTGCGCTAAATTCATCAACGTGCATCATGAACAGGGTGAACACAAGCAAAAACAGGGAATCTTCGCGCGCTTCGATCGCGCCTTCAACGAAAAATTCCAGGCAATGCTGAATTGGTACGAGCGCCTTGCCTACCGCGCCATGAACCGGCCGGTATTCACCGCGGGGGCCATTCTGGCAGGAGTTGCTGTTCTCCTTCTCGTCTCATTTCCTTTTCTGGGCCGCGCTTACTTCCCTCGCACGGATCCAGGACAGTTCGTAATTAACGTCCGCATGCCGGCGGGCACCCGGCTCGAAGTCAGCAACGACTACATCGCCAAAATCGAGAACATTGTTCGCACCGTGGTCAGGCCCGCCGACCTCGACATGGTCGTCTCGAATATCGGCGTGTATCCGGATCTCTCGGCCATCTACACCACGAATGCGTCGATGGATACAGCCTTTGTGCAGACTAGCCTCAAGCGGTCACAGCATCGGCAGTTATGAGTACATGCGCCGCGTACAGCAAGCCGTTTCGCAGCAGATGCCGGAAATCTCGGCTTACTACCAGGCGGGAGGCCTCGTCGACGCGGTCATCAACCAGGGCCTTCCCGCTCCCATCGACATTCAAATCAAGTCGCAGAATATGGACGGCTCATACGATCTGGCTACGGAACTCGCCACCAGGATTAAAGCCATTCCCAATGTCGCCAACGTCTACATTCCCCAAAGCATTGACTATCCCGGGTTGGAACTCAATATCGACCGCCAGCGCGCGAGCCTTGTCGGCCTTAGCGCGAAGGAAGTCGTCGACGATGTCATTACGGCGCTCACCTCCAGTGGCATGGTGGCGCCAAGTTATTGGATCGATCCGACGCAGCGGGAATAACTATCTCGTCACCGTGCAATATGCCAATCACTGGATCGACAACATGTCCATGGAGGACCTCAAGGACATCCCCTTACGAGGTACGCCTCCACCGGGTTATCACCCCATGCAGGAAGCGCGGGAGGCGGGCCCGTTCCCGCCGCGCTGGTGCGTCCCGACGGATCCCGGGATACGTCACGCTCGGCTCTGTCGCCCAAATTCGGCAAATCAACACCCCTACCGAGGTTGATCACAATCAGATTCGGCGCGTCATCGACGTCTATGTCGCCACGCGCACAGAGGCGCTACAAAGCATCGGCAAGCAGATCGATAACCTGGTTGCCCACACAAAGCACGACCGCAACACCGTCATTGATGTGCGCGGCGCTGTAGTAAGCATGAATACCGCCTTCCGCGACTTCAGCATCGGTCTCATCATCGCTGTGTTGCTCGTCTATCTCATCCTGATGGCCCAATTCACGTCGTTCATCGACCCCTTCATCATCCTCATGGCTATTCCGCCCGGCCTGCTTGGCGTTGTGCTCTTGCTGCTCTTTACCGGCAGCACCCTCAATATCATGTCGCTGATGGGCGTGGTCATGATGACCGGCATCGTCGTATCGAACAGCATTCTGATCGTCGAGTTTTCAAATGTCCTGCACCGCCAGGGTCTTCGTTTGCTTGAGGCCACCGTGCAGGCCTGCAAGGTCCGTCTCCGCCCCATCCTTATGACTTCCCTTGCCACCCTTCTCGGCATGATTCCCATGGCCCTCGGCCTCGAGGCCGGCAGCGAACAGTACGCCCCTCTGGCGCGCGCCATCATCGGCGGTCTGGCTCTCTCCGTGGTCGTCACCATGTTCCTCGTTCCGGCTGTCTACCTGGCAATTCATGGTCGGCACGAAAGAACGCAGCAGCCTGCGGAGGGAATCGCCTAATGGATCTTCACATCACTACGACCCAGGTCATCCTTCTCGCCTGCATTGCCGCCCCCACACCCTCTCCAGCCCAGGCTGCAACCTCCTCCGCATTGCCTGAGGCGCCGCCGTCGCACCTGCTCGCCCAGGTTGATCAACAGCCTGGGATTCCACCACAACTTCCTTCGGCCACGGCCAACCCAACGCAAGCGCCCGGACCGGCTGGCCCCAGGCTCACGCTATCTCAGGCTGAGCACCTCGCCCTGGAACACAACCCCAACATCAGCATCGCCCGCCTGCTCCAACTGGCGCAGGGCCAGGTTGTCCGCGAAGCCCGCTCCGGCGAACTGCCAACCTTGGTCCTCAACCTTACCGCCGTTGGTTCGCACGATAACAGCCGTATTACTGCCGGCGCATTGAACAATCCCACCGTCTATAACAGGGCCGCAGCCGGTCTCACGGTCAGCCAGCTCATTACCGATTTCGGTCGCACGCGTAATCTCGTCCGCAACGCAGAGTCCAACACTCGCGCTCAGGTTGACACCGAGCGAGCCACCGTCGATGACATCACACTGGCTGTAGACCAGGCGTTTTACCAGTCCCTCACCGCGCAATCCGTCCTCAAGGTCGCGCAACAAACCGTGGCCGCGCGCCAGACCACCGGCCAGCAGATCGGTGCTCTCACCCAGCAGAAGCTTCGCTCTACCCTCGATCTCAGTCTTGCCGACGTTCAGGTCTCGCAAGCCCAACTCCTCTTGCTCGATGCTCAAAACGCAACCACCTCTACGATGGCCACGCTGAATGCCCTGCTCGGATCTGAAGCCGATCAGCAATATCAGCTTGTCGACGAAATCCCTGCTAACCCGCAGCCCCCGCCAGACAAGCCTGAGGATTTAGTCCAGGTCGCTTTTCGCCAACGTCCCGACCTGGCCTCTCTCAACGACCGCTGGCTCGCGGCAAAGCAGTTCGCCTCTGCCGAACACGACCTGCTTAGGCCAACCATCTCGGCCCTCGCGACCGCCGGTGGCGCGCCAGTCCGAGCCGATCAGATTCAGTCCTCCTGGTACGGCGCTGCAGGCGCCAATATCAGCATCCCCGTCTTCAACGGCTTTGAGTACACCGCCCGTGGCCACGAAGCCGATTTCCACGCGCAGGCTGCCTCCGAGCAGGTCCGCAATCTCCGCGATGTCATCGCGCGCGATGTCCGCAATGCTGTTCTGGACGCTCAAATTGCCTTCCAGCGCATCGCGGTGTCACAACAGTTGCTGAATCAGGCCAACTCCGCACTCGAACTCGCCCAGGCCCGCTACAAAGTTGGATTGAGTGGAATCGTTGACTTGACGCAGTCCCAGTTGGCCCAGACCCAGGCCGAGATCGAATACACCAACGCCCGCTACTCGTACCAGTCCGCTCTCGCTGCTGTCCGATATCAGACAGGTCAGTAGAAAAGCGACAAGACGCCTCGTCGGAAATGTCTGAATGAGATCAGTAACTCGCTATAAAAAGCGGGCCCTCATGAATTTACAGACTTGTTAGGGCTCCAGTTAATCACGTGGTAAGTGGCCGGTGTCGTCCCCACGTTTCGAAAACCATGCAAACTATTTGAAGCATTGAAAACCACCGAACCCGGGCCCACCTTCACCCACTTGCCGTCCGAGAGCGTCTCGCACTCTCCTTCGCGCATGATGATCAGTTCTTCGTTTACATGCCGATGGGGAGGGTGCGGGCTCTGACCGGGATTCAGCGTAGTCACGTGCATCTCCAGTTGATCCACAGTCGCCGTAGGCGTCTTGCACAGCGAGCGCACCTCGCCCGTGGCAGTCTTTACCGGCTTCATGTCTCCCCACTCAAATACAGTGGGCCCCATGACCTTTCCGGCCGGCTCATCGGCGCTTGACAGAGCAAACGCTTTGAGAACGCCGGCCATTCCGATCAATCCGGCTACGACTTCGCGTCGAGAAATCATGGTTCCCTCCTCCTAGGTAAGAATATAGGGAGCGCGCTGTGGCCGCGAAATCATAGTGTCCGCCTCGTCGTCGTTCTTGAAGCGCTCCTTCACTGGATCCCAATACAGTTTGCGCTTCAGAACCATGGCCATGTCGTGCAGCAGACACGTTGTGCACGCGCGATGTCCAATCTCAACCGGCGAGATGGGCTCTTTGCGGCTGATAATGCACTCCAGCCAGTTGCCGTGCTGCTCCTTGCTTTCGTACAGATGAATCTCGTCCGGCCCGATCACCGACTTGATAATCGCAGGATCGCTCGCAGCCAGCGCCGTCGCATCGTTCAGCTTCGCAACCGGATCGCTCTTCGTCACCTGCTCGTTCCCGCGCGAGACGAAGATCCATCCCTTCGTGCCATAGAACTTGATGCCGTTGGCAAAGTCGCCGCTGATGCTCATGTGCACGCCGTTTGCATAGAGCGCTTCGGTCTTGAACGGCCCGTGGACATCCCACAATCCTTGCTTGGGAAACTCCGCGCTCCCCCAGATCTCGATTGGCCCGGTGTACTCGGTGTTCATGCCCCAGTGCGCGCTGTCCACGTGGTGCGCACCCCAGCCGGTGATCATGCCCGCGCCGAACTGCCGGCAGCGCAGCCATCCCGGTCGATCGTATCCTTTCTGTGGATGCACGCGATCCACGGTGTAATACACATACGGCGTCTCGCCGAGCCACATCTCGTAATTGAACCCGTCGGGCACCGGCATCGGCGTCTTGTCGCCGCCCGCAGGATCGCCGGGCAGCCCAATCTCCACGCGCTGCAAATCGCCGATCCGCCCGTTGCGCACCAGCTCCGCCGCATACCGGAACTGCACGGTCGATCGCTGCTGGCTGCCAATCTGCAGGATCCGTCCCGACGCCTGCACTGCGTTGCTCAACGCGCGGCCCTCGGCAATCGTCAGCGACGCCGGCTTCTGCAGATACACATCCTTGCCCGCGCGCACCGCGTCAATGCCGATCAGCGCGTGCCAGTGATCCGGTGTGCTCACCACCACCGCATCAATATCCTTGTTCGCCAGCAGTTCGTGATAGTTCGAATATCCGGTCACGCCGTCGTAGGGCTTGCCGGTCTTCTTCGCGTAGAAGTCGTTGACGAACTTCTTGCCGTCTTCCACCCGATGCGCATCGAGATCGCAAACAGCCATGATCCGCGCATTATCGTACTGCAAAATCCCCGGCATATCGTGGACGCGCGAGATGCGCCCCACGCCGATGGCGCCCAACATTGATGCGCTTGCTGGGCGCATACTGGCCGAAGATCGACGATGGCACAATCGTCGGAAAACCAACCGCCGCCGCAGTCCCAAGAGTCGTCTTCAGAAATCTGCGCCGTGACACCGTCTTCGTTCCGCCTCCGATCCTCGCGTTCTCCATGACTATGCCTCCAGTGTCACGAACTTCGCATTCTTCTGCGCCTTGATCACCAACTCCGCCGCAAGCAGGCACTGCGTCCTGATCCTGCGCCGTATGCGTGCGATTCACAATGTCCGCCACAAACTGCGGCCCAAACGGAAGCGGCATGTTGTTGCAATCGATATATCGCGCCTCTTTGCTATCCACCACGAACAAGTTGTTGCCCTGTTTCTTGACGGCGACATCGGTGTACTTGCGCACCTCCATGTAGCCATCTGTGCCGAGAATGAAGAGCCGGCCATCGCCCCACGTGCCCAGGCCATCGGGCGTGAACCAATCCAGCCGCACATAGCCGAAGCCGCGATCGCCGCGCAGCACCATGTCGCCGAAATCCTGAAACTGCGGATGATCCGGATGCCGCACGTTCGCGATTTGCGATTCCACGACCTCCGCTTGCTTCGATCCCGTGTAAAAAAGGAACTGATCCACTTGGTGCGAACCAATATCGCAAAGAATTCCGCCATACTGCTCCGGATCCCAGAACCAGTCGGGCCGTCCACCACTGCCGCCGGCATCACCGTGGCCTTGAAAGATCTGGTGCGGCGCAATGTTGATCGTCTGAATCACCTTGCCGATCGCGCCCTGCTGCACCAGTTTCGCCCGCATAAACAGCGGCCTTTACCTCCAGCCGCTCGCTAGTACATGATGGCGTAGATCCGCTTGGTCTCGGCGATGGTCTTGCGAACCTCGGCCAGTTGCTCCAAGGTTGTGATACCCGGCTTGTCCGACAAGTAATCTTTGCCGTGCTTCATCACGCTTCACGCCGAGCGGCGCTCGCTCGTTGGCAATCTGCGAACTCAGCACCAGCTGAATCGAAGGATCCTCGAGGATCTCTTCCTGCGTCTTAACAATCTTTGCATCAGGAAATCGCTTCGTGAATGCGGCGAGCTTGTCCGGCTCCTGTCGCCCAAAGCTGCACCAGCTCACCGCCGCCACGTTGTACCGCACCGATCATCCCGTAGATATGATCGTGGCTGATTCCGCAAACGGCGAACTTGATGTGATACTTCGGCGGTTCCTCCGACTGCTGTGGCACAACCGCATCTTCAACAATCCCGCCTTCGCGCGCCAACGTGTTCGGGGACAATCCGCCAATCATCGCGACCGACCCCATCAGGCCGGCGTTCCTCAGAAAGTCGCGACGGCCATTCGATCGATCGCTCATTGGTCCTCCGGAATTTGCGAACATAATTTTGGCACGCGCAACCATGTCGCTGCGAACCCCGAAATTCCCCGCAATCCTGCGTAATCAGTAGCGAAGAGATTCGCATTTCCTTGCAGACGCGAATTTATTTGTGCAGAACCAACCCTGTCAAGGCGATAAGGTCAACACGCGACTCGCCATACATAAAGCGAGATCACAGTCTCAACCTGATCCATCAAGCACCTTGTCCACTGCCCCCTCTGGTGCCCTATAAACTTTGGGACGCATAGGAAGTATTCGCCGACGGTCCCTCGTCCAGCGATAGAGAGTCAAAATCGTTTCGCCGAAACAACGTCTTGTGCAGCACCAGTGCCGCAGCTCCACGAATCCGCGCCACATCTCCATCCACCGCAGCAACCACGCGAGGAATGCGCGAAGTAATGGACTTCGCAATCAGGTGGCTTTCGATGATCGGACACATCCGCGACCACAGGGCCGTGCAGTCACCTACGATAATAATCACGTCCGGCGAAAGACCCGCCACCAGCATGGCCAGCCCGCGCGCCAGACACGTGGTCATGCGATCAATCGCGCGCAGGGCGCGGATATCGCCGACCTTCGCCAGGTCCAGCAATTGCTGGAACGACATATGATGGGTTTCCGGAACGAGTTCCTGGTAATAACGCAAAGCAGCGCGATTAGAAGCGAAGGTTTCCCAGCATCCCGCATTGCCGCAGGCGCACAAAGGGCCGGCGTCGTCGAACGGCATGTGTCCGAACTCGCCCGCCATGCCTCCGCCTCCGCGCAGCAGACGTCCATCGACAAGCAGGCCGGTTCCAAGCCCCTCCGAAACCGAAACCGTCATCAGGTTCGACGCACCGCGAAACTCGCCGAACCAGCGCTCTGCAAACAGACTCGCGTTCGCGGCGTTATCCATTTCGATCGTCCCGCCCAGCACCCTCTCGAACTGCTCGTAAAGCTCCACCTGACCCCATGGTGCGTTCGGCGAAAACAGAATGCGGTGCGTCTCCTGATCTACGCGTCCCGACACGCTGATGCCCACTCCGTCGAAGAGCTTGCCCCGCGATGCGGTCCGCACCGAACGCGCGCTCCTCGCCAGTTGCCGCATGGCTTTCGTCGCATCCAGTTTGAGATCCCCACTGCCCGAAAACGTAAGGGTCTCGCGGTTGAACAGATTCCCGTTGATATCTACGAGCGCAAGGTTGGCCTTGCCGGGGCGAAGATCTATGCCCAGCATCACGTGCTTGTCATTGAGTGTGACAAAAGTAGGGCGGCGTCCACGGGGGAGACGGCCTAGCGTGCCCGGCAGCACCCATCCCTCGTCAATCAGCTGCCCCACAATTACCGAGACCGTGCTGGCCTGCAATCCGGTCAAACGCGCCAGATCGGCGCGGCTCACCGGCTGATGACGATGAATCGTATGCAGAATGATATCCCGGTTGATCTCACGCGCCGTTTCGCTGGACGCGACAACTCGCATCGGTCGAGTAGAATGACCCGTCACGGAGGTTCCCGAATCTCGTTTGATATGCGTCTGCCTATCTGTGATTTTCTTGTAGGCAATCTAACACAAGTGGAATCAAGTAAGCGCCGATTCCGCTACTCCTCCACGCCGCCGAGCCTGCGTCGGGATTACTTCGACTCCGAGTCGTCCTTTGCCTCGGAGCTGGATTGCGCAGCCTTGGAATTCGGGGGAAGCAGCCGATATCCGTCGCGAGAACGAATATGGTACTTCTGAAGGTTCTTCCCCACCAGCTTCACCGAGATCGATCGCCAGCCGCGATTGGGATTGGGCTGAGGATAGTAGCTCAGCGTATACAGATGCGCCAAATCCTCGCGGATGGAATCGAAGGCGTTCTTTTCGTCTCGCCAGTTCTTGGCAAAGTAGGCCTTCCCTCCCGACACCTTGCTCATGCGCTCAAAAGCCGCCGCGGAGGCCGGATCCTCCTGCGCCTGCCTCGTGCTGATGATGTAGATCAGAGTGCCGGTCGACTGCGCAAGTTCTGCCACATCCTCCGGCGGAACCGCGCTGGCATTGTCAGGGCCGTTCGAAAACACCACGATCGCCTTCCGCCCTCGCAAGGGGGCCGCGTCCTGTACGGTCAGCAAAAGGCTGTTGTAGAGCGCTGCATCATCCCCTGCAACCGTACTGCGAACGCCATTCTCCAGGCGGAAATCGGTCGGAGGTCAGCGTTGTCGCGCGCAACAGATTGCGGCTATAGGAATAAAAGGCGATCTTCCTATATCCATCCATCGAGCGAACAAAATCCGCAATCGCGTCCTGCGCAAACACGAAAGCTCCGATACATGTAGTTGCTGGTATCGAAGAGAATGAACACGCTGTCGGAGATCCGCGACGCGGCCCCTCCGCTAATGTTCGCTTCCAGGTCCGTTGCCGCTGCCTTGACCGGATCCTTCGGTTCACCGGCAGCGGAGGACTCAAGCATGCCCTTGTGGACCTCAGCGCTCTCCTCGAACGTCGATATCTTTTCGGGTATCTTGTCCTCGGTAACCAGGAAGTCCTCAGGACGGAGCCCGGTAATGTAGTTCCCTTTGTCATCTGTCACGGCCACGTTGAGTTGAACAAGAACCACATCCATTCGAAAGCGCAACGGGTCATCTTGAGCGACAGCTCGCGAAGCATATGCATCTGTCAGCAGGAGATACCCCGTAGCGACTCCAATAAACGTAAAAGCACGTCTGGTGAAAACTGATGTGAGAAACACAATCACTCCTTTACCATTACTCGCGACCGGCAACGTTCACGCCGTCTGAAGCGATCTTCCCTTCCCGAAATTCCTTGCCTGTCTCCCACATGGCGCGTGACAAAGCAGGCCAGTCGTCGATATTGCTGCCAAAGATGTTTACAATCATGCGCCGCGTCAGCGTGGGGACCAGCAGATTCAACATCGCCGGAGAATCCCCCTTTTCATCAGCCAGTCTCGCCCAATATAGATTGTTCGATTCCCATGCCTCGCCCAATAGATTGCTGCTGCCGCCGCCGTACGCCGGAACCGGCTTCATCGCAACAAGAGTGCACGATCCGCTCAGCGCAAGCGTCGGATGCGGCACCCCGAAATCCCTTGCAATCCGTGAAACGTCTGTCTCCGAAGGTGAAGAGCGCGATAGCTCGTCCAGTTCGCGAGACGCAGGTCCGGCATTCACCGCAACATCGGGATGGCGGCGGCGCATCTCGGCGGCGAGATAAAAGCTGTTGGAAGGCAGCACGCGTGTGGCCACGTCCTCCGCACTGCCATCGCTCTGCAGCGCTCGTTCCACCTGCTCGATCTGATCGGGGGACATGCGATCCATCAGGATCGCAATCACGTTCTCGCGCAGGCCTGCATCGGTTGCCGAGTGCGTCAGCAGCTCCTCCCCTGCGCGCTGATACAGCGCCACTGCATGCATCTCGTTGCGAGAAACGTTCCACCAACGCGGCTGAATCGACGCAACCAGCAGTTGTGGCACCACCTCCCGCCAGATCAGTGCCTGGATATTCTTGGGCGCAATGAAGTCCGCCTCCGTCGATGCAAGAGCGTAAGGCAAATCAGCGAGCGATCCCAGCAAATACGCGCCCCCGCCCGCCGTCGCCCCAACTCCAATCAAGTCCGGATTACCCCACACAGTCTGGAGCCCTTGAACCGACATCGACGAAAAATCATGCGAGCGCACAAAGAGCGGATTGTTGTGTAGCACCTGCGCCCCTGGCGGTTCGTAATACGCGTAATTCAGACCTACTAGCGTGTCCCGCAAAAACGGCGTCAACTGGCCCCGTGCCGCTTCCAGTTGGGAGGCGGATGCATGGGAACGAATGAGCTTGGCTAGGTCGGTCCGCACCTGCAACTCGGCATGACGGCTGGAATAAACCACCGGCGCCCACGTCACCTTCTCCGTGCCCGTAAAGATCGGACGGGGCATTTCGAAATCGCGCAGACTCTCTGCCAGCGGAACAATGGCATCCCCCACAGCTTCCCCGTGGGCCATCTGCGACAGTCCGTCAAACAATCCAAACAGGGCATCAAGCGAAGCCAGGCGCTGGTCATCCAGCACTGAGTGGATGCGTAAGGCCAGTTCCCGATGAGCACGCTGCCCATCCTGGCTCTCTTGCGGCGGCCCCGCCAGCATGTCCACAAGCTCATCCTGCGTAAAGCCTTGATTGCTGGCCACCGCCGTGAAAATTGCGGTCAGTGAACCTCGCGCCGCGGCGAAGAGCTGAATCGACGACGACACTCCCAGATACGGCTGCAACAAGCCCTGCCACGAAGCATTCAGCTTTTCCTCGGGAATCTGCCGTTGGCGCGCGAAGACCTGCCAAAGCCCAATCTCGGCCTGAAGAGCACCCAATGCGTTCGCGCGCAATGCGGGATTCGAGATCCCATCCACCTTGTCGGCCGCTGCTACAAACCGCGCGATTGACGTATCATCGAGCACCGGGAATTCCGCAAAGATCGGGAACCACCGCTCCAACTGCCCCATCTTTGTGGCCACCAGCAGTTGCGTCGCGTCCGAAATGCTGCGCTCCGGGGGCCGGCCCTCATTCATCGCCGAGAGCATCAGAAACACATGCGCCGGCGAGATGTGCGACTCGATGTTCGAAGCCGCGACAAGCGTCTCCAGCAGGGCCTCCGGACGATCGCAGCAACGATTCCTCCACCCGGTATCGCGATGGCTGCTCACTCTCGGTTTCATCGCCAGGATCTGCGGCCACACAGCCATCCCGCCAGGCACCGAAATATCCCCGTTGCTATCCCACTTCAGGGAGGTCAACAGAACAAGAAGTTCTCCATTTCGCGGAAAAACTCCGAAAGCTGCGTTGAAGTTCGGGGCGGTCGAGCGATAAGCGTTGTACAAGCGCGTCAGGCGGTTGCCGTCCGCAAAGTGAACCTGTTGCTCCTGGTTCAGCCGCGACATAACATCGAAAAACGCAGCCATCCACCCGTCGTCCTTGCTCAGCAGGTGCAGCACGAACTCCCCGGGCGAATGCGGGTTGGCGCCCACCATATCCGACCACGCCTTCTGGCCTTCCGCTGGCAAAACAATTACTCCGTTTCGGATGTTGATCTCGTGCCCATACAGATCGAATACCGAGGCAACCGGCATCAGCCGCTTGAGTCCCGGAGAACGCAGCAGCGACGCTCTCGTGCCCGAATCGCAATTCGCCAAAGCGGAATACAGTCGCGCCACATCGCGATCGTGAAGAATCTCGTCGACGAGCCCCGTGCCGCTCAGTCTTTTCGACGCGCTGAGCCCCACCCAGCTCCTCTCCTTGAACAGAATTGGCACCGGCGTACTCGGGTACGGATATGAAAACGGTTGACCCGTTTCAAGAGCCTGCTCGAGAGCCGGTAGAGGGAATCCCGAGTCAATGGTCAAGAACGCGCGTTCAGGGTTCGCCGTGATCAGCGTGCCGTCTCCCGTCCTGCACGACCGCTCGAATTTGTACCCAAGTATTGGAATCAGCCGGGCCGCATCCTCGCAGTTCGCCACCCGAATCGTCGCATCGGCGCCGGCGAGTCTCTGCAGATCTTCTGCCTGCTGCAGGTAACGAATCACCAGCGCGAGATACTCCGTCTGCCGATCGCCGTGAAATCCATACAGCGCAACGTTTCGCGCCAGCGTCGGCACCAGCTCCTCGAGTCGAATCTGTTGGCTGATTCCGGCCATCCGAAGAAACGGCCGAAGTGGTCCAGGAATCACTACCGTGTCTGCGACGTCAGATGAAGACTCATCCCCTGCGTAGGCAGCCTCGCCTACAGTTCCGGCGCGATCCCCACCTTTGGAATCGCTGGGCGTCCAATGTATAGCCCAGGCTGATTGTGCGATCCCGAAACTAAGTCCAAGCAGACAGACGATGTAAACACTCTTCAGGCGGACCGTGGTGCCCATGGAATTACCCCTCAATGATCGATCGCACATCGAATGGCGCCCCTAGGCACGGAACGGTCACGGCCGCTTTGGACGCAAGCTCGCGCTATCGCAATTCCCTTGTTCCCGGATCCGATCAGTTCAAGTCGACATAACCACCAGGGACCGGCGACTAGACAAGAAACCGAAGAAGACACAGCAACTCAGATATTGCCGTAACAATCTGCGTGAGGCAATGGCAAATCTCGTAGCTCGAACGAGTGCAAAATCAGTGCAAAAGGTGATCACTTCCCCTTCTGGGGGATGCGAAGCAGGAAGCAGTAAGGGTGCTCGTGCGCGAACCTTTGCGCGGGTCCATACTGTGCCGCCTTGGGCGACGTGACGTGCGTCCAGCGGACCGGTGAACCATCATCGCAAATCATCGGACTACCGGCAAGCCCTCTCTGCAAATGACTTTCATGCAAATTTCCGGCAGGCACTCGTCCCAACGCCGGTGCAGGACGCAATTTCTTGGTTGATCGCCAAAACCCCCTCCGCTTGCGGGAAGGTTGGGAACCGAGTTCGGGAGTGAACTTCGGATGACTCGATCGTTTCGATCCCGTCACCCGGCAATCATCTGCCTGTTCCGGCGCGCATGAAAATGCAGCCTGTGCCGCAGGAAGCGCGCCCCGGCAACGAGCGCCGGGACCAGCCTCCCATGCATAGACACGCATCGCCCCCGATCGCCCAATGGACGCTCGTGACGTCAACTCAGCTTTTGATGACGTACTATTTCCGGTCAGAAAGGCTGGCGGTCACGTACTGGGGCTGCGAATTTCCAGCCTTCTCATTGCCAGAACCGGTGCGGCACAGCATCACGATGATCGTAATCGCGAACAGCACCGCCAGCGTGAAGAAATACACCACCACGCCGGCAAACTCCAGGTTATTGCGCGTAAGCGTGATCGCGTTGCTGCGCCAGCCGCGAGTGTTGCTTGAACCAGTTACCTGCATGGTCGGCCTCCAGATGAGATAGAAATTCCACTTCGTCGATAGAAAGCCGTAATAAAGGGACACAATGCCGCTGGGCAAACGACCATAACCGCCCGGGCCTTACATCGGTTAGCGATGGCGTATGAATTCTGATCACGGCCAAGGGGAAATGGCCGGTGCGAGGGCTCCCAGCGGATCTTCGTCGCTTCGCGTACCACCCCGCACTCCAAGAACGTAGCTCAGTTCAACTCACCAATCCGTTGCCGGGAGTCAAGGACCTTGTAAACCGTTGTAAAAACTGCGGCGAGCAAACAGTCTCCAGCCGAAAAAAAGCAGACAGTCTCCGGAATAGCTTCAGCTATTCGTCATTCAGTTCTCCCGCGTCCCTCTCAGAGGTAAGTCTGGCAAGAATCGCTGTGATAAAAGGGCTGCATGCGGATTACTCCTGTCGTTGCTTTGCTCCTGGTTTCGATTTGCTCTGCCGCCCAAAAGCCCGGTCCCGCCCAACCTGAATCCGGACCGCCGGCCATCGCCACCAAGACCGCCGGCATGAAACATCAAGACGGCTTCATTCCCCTGGACTGGGATCCCCGAACCGGTAAGCTCTACCTGGAAATCCGCGGACTACGTACTGACAGCAAGACACCAGACTTCCTGTACACGGATTCCTTGCCCTATGGAACAGGTTCGAACGACCTCGGCCTCGACCGGGGCCAGATCTCCGAGGCGCGTGTCGTCCGCTTCGAGCGCATCGGTCCCAAGGTTTTGCTGGTGCAGGCCAATCTGGCCTTCCGCACACAAAGCACGGACCCCGCCGAACAAATGGCTGTCTCTCAGTCCTTCCCGGAATCCGTCTTGTGGGGCTTCACCGTCGCCGCCGACGACCCCGACAACGCCGTCCTTATCGACGCAACCGACTTCCTGCTAACCGACGCGCACGGTGTCACCGAGCGGCTCTCTCAGCTCAAGCAGGGCCCTTATAAGGTTGATGCCGGCCGCTCCGCCGTTGTCATTGACAGCACCAGGGCATTCCCCAAAAACACCGCCATCGAGTCCGAGCTGACCTTCACCTCCGACGCCCCCTCCCGCCGAAGCTTCGTCAGCGACGTCACTCCCGATCCCCACGCCATGACCCTCCGCGAGCGCACCTCGTTCATCGAACTACCTCCTTCCGGCTTTACTCCGCGGCGCTTCAATCCACGCTCCGGGTACTTCCCCGTCTCCTGGCGCGATTACACCGCCCCCCTGGGCGAGTCGCTCGACCAGCAATTCATCCCTCGCCATCGCCTCATCAAAAAGGACCCGAACTGCACGTCTGACTGTCAGCCGGTAACTCCCATTCAGTACTACGTCGATCCTGGCGCTCCCGAGCCTATCCGTACCGCCCTCCTCGAAGGCGCGCGCTGGTGGGATCAGGCCTTTCAGGCAGCAGGCTGGGCCAAGGGCACCTTCCGCGTCGACATCCTCCCCGACGGCGCCGATCCCATGGACATCCGCTACAACATCATCCAGTGGGTCCATCGCTACACCCGCGGTTGGAGCTACGGCGACCCCGTCACCGACCCGCGCACCGGCGAGATTATCAAGGGCAACGTCACCCTGGGCTCCCTCCGTGGCCGACAGGACTTCCTCATCGCTGAAGCGCTCCTCTCGCCCTACAAGGAAGGGGCTTCAGCCGAACGCAACCGACAGCCCCATGATGCAAATGGTGCTGGCGCGCATTCGTCAGCTTGCGGCACACGAAACCGGCCATACCCTCGGCCTTGCCCACAACTTCGCCGCCTCCACCGTCCGCCAGGGCGACAGCGTCATGGACTATCCGCACCCCTTCGTCACCGTCGATCCCAACGGCAATATCGACCTGTCGCATGCCTACGCCGACCGGCATCGGCGCCTGGGACAAGGTCTCCATCGACTACGGCTACCGTCAATTTGCTCCGGATGTCACGGGCCAGCGCGAGCAATCAGCACTCAACAAAATCCTCACTGACGCCGACAAGGTAGGCCAGGTCTTTCTCACCGACGAAGATGCACGCCCGCTCGGCTCCGCCAGTCCCCTCGCCCATCTCTGGGATAACGGCGCCGACCCCGCGGCCGAACTCGACCGCGTACTCGCCGTTCGCGCCGCCGCGCTCAAAAACTTCGGAGAGGCCGCCATCAAGCCCGGCACGCCCATGGCTGAGCTCGAGAAAACTCTCGTGCCCCTCTACCTCTTCCACCGCTATCAGGCTGAAGCCGCCATTAAGGAAATCGGCGGCCTCGATTATCGCTACAACCTGCGCGGCGACGGCCTGCCCGAACCAAAAGTCGTAGACCCCGCCGAGCAGCAAAAAGCCCTCGACGCTGTCCTCAAGACGTTGGGCCCAGACACCCTCACGCTTCCCCAATCCCTCTTGGCCGTCCTGCCTCCCGTGCCGCCCGGCTTTCCGCGCACCGGCGAGTCCTTCCCATCGCACACCGGCCTCACCTTCGATCCCGTTGCCGCCGCTGAGTCCGCCGCCGACCTCACCCTCGCCGGCTGCTCGATCCGGCCCGTGCCGCCCGCATCGTCGAATACCACATGCGCGTTCCCGGGGCGCCGTCCCTGCGCGTCATGATGGAGTCCATCTCCTCGACCGCCGCCGAGCGAACCGAAGGCGGCCACACCACCTCGTCCGAAGTCGAGCGCGCTGTTGAGTTCCGTGCTCTCGAAGCCATGCTCGCTCTCGCCGTCAATCCCGAGGCCGCCAGCCAGGTCCGCGCCATCGCACGCTGGCACATCGCCGACCTGCTCAGTCAGTGGACATCCAGTCCGCCTCCCCAGGACAGCGCTGAAGCCATTCATCGCGCCGCCATGGTCGAACGCATCCAGGAATTCGAACGCGACCCCGCAAAGTTCGTCCCCTCCAAACCCGTCGAAGCGCCGCCCGGCATGCCCATCGGCGACGACGAAGACTTCTAGGCCCCAGTTCCGTCACCCAAAAGACTGGGCGCCCCCGGTCCCTCGCATTTGGGGACCGGGGTGGAACGCTTGGGTGGGTGGAAAGCCTTGCCCACATCCACAAACGGCGTGTCACCCCAGACACGCCCGTGTTGTACATGACACGCGCTCCGTCGCACCGGCCCGCGCAACCCTTTCATTTTCAGCCACTCCCGATTGGCTCCCCGCCTGCACTTCTTCGTCGCGCACGCAGTTGAACGGTGCAACGGGGGACGCGATGAAAGTTCTAGAACTCAGCATCTGGGCAGTAGCAGCAACCATGATCTTCGGGCTTGCGGCAACCGCGCAGGACGCGCCCAAGATCCGCACCATCGTCGTAAGCCTTCAAGACCGCAAGCTCGCCCTGGTCGAAGACGGCCAGGTTAAAAAGATCTACACCGTCGCAGTCGGCAAGCCCTCCACCCCCAGCCCCGTAGGCACCTTCAAGATCGTCCGCCGCGTCGCCAACCCCGTCTACCAGCACGATGGCATCACGGTTCAGCCCGGCCCCGGCAACCCGGTCGGCACCCGCTGGATGGGCCTTAGCGTCCCCGGCTACGGCATCCATGGCACCAACGCCCCGCGTTCCATCGGCAAGGCGGCCTCTCACGGCTGCATTCGGATGGCCAAGAGCGATCTCGAGGAACTCTACACACTCGTCTCCGTCGGCGACACCGTGGAACTGATCGGCGAGCGCAACGAAGAAACCGCAGCTCTCTTCGCCCCGGCTCCCGCGACTCCTCAGCCAGCGCCCGCCGTGCTCGCAACCTCCGCTCCCGCGCCTGAACCCACCATCACCCCAGCGAAAGCTGATCTTCCCGCTCCCGCCGCGATCGTCGTAGCGGCCTCGCGTTAAGGCGGTGCCCTCATGAACCTCATCCTCGATGCCATGAATGGGCTCGGTGCCGTGATGCTCCCGGTGGTCGTGGCGCTCCTCTTTGAAGAATTCACACTCGGTGGACTGGTCCGGCTGCTCCTGGCTCGACAGCCGAATACCAGTAAACGCAAGAGCCACCCTCACACCCTTCGCGGAGGCACCAAATGCTCGCATTGAAGTTGTTGCTCACGGTCGCGGGAGCGCTCCTGCTCGCTGCCGCCTTGGCCATCCCGCTGTACGCGCTCGTTCTACGCGTATTGGCCATGCGCAAAAAAACAACCGAACCGGAAACAGTCATTGAACTTGAACCCATTCCCTGGCGCGGCCCCGTCGCCCTCGTCCTGGTCGCCTGCCTTCCCATGCTCATCGCCGGCAGTATCGTCGTCGTCCCCAGCGCCATGGGCGGCGTGCGCGTCAGCCAGGTCGCCGGCACCCTCCCCGGAACCCTCTACCCCGGCGTGCACTTCATCACCCCGCTGGTCGACAACGTGCAGCTTTACGACCTCCGCGATCACATGTTCACCGCCGGCTTCACCCAGGACAACGGCAAAGCCCCCATACAAAAAGGCACCCTCGACGTGCAATCGAAGGAAGGCCTCACCATTGGTCTCGGCGTAACCGTCCGCTATCGCCTCGACCCCAACAAGCTCTCCACCGTCCAGGCCCATCTGCCACAGCCCGCCGACAAGGAACTCGTTCCACCCGTCGTTGCCAGCGCCTGGCGTGAACTCGCCCCGCAATACAACGTGCGCGAAATCTTCTCCTCCAAACGCGAAGAGGTCCGTGCCAAGGCCTCCACCATCATCACCAAAAAACTCCTCACCGACGGCATCGTCGTCGAAGAAGTCATGCTCTCCGAAATCCGCCTCCCCGACGAATACGCCAAGGGCCTCGAAGGCCTGCTGCTGAAAGAGCAGGAAGACGACCAGCTCGGCATCCAGACCGAGATCCAGCAAAAGCAGGTCAGGATCGCCGAACTTCAGGCCGAAGCCGAAGCCAAACAGAAGGTCAAGCAAGCCGAAGGCGACGCGCAGTCAAAGGTCGTCGAAGCCAAGGGCGAAGCCGACGCCATGCAATACACTCTCCCGCTCAAGCAAAAGCAGATCGAGCAGAGCAAGCTGGAGGCCCAGGCCCGCAAAGAAGCCACCATCCAGAACGCCGAAGCCGACGCCCAAGCCAAAGTCATCGACAGCAAGGCAGAGCTCGAACGCCGCAATCTGCTTGCCGACGCCGAAGCCGGCCGCATCAAGCTCCTCGCCGCCGCCAACGCCGAACGCATGAAGAGCGAAGCAGACCTGCTCAATCGCTCGCCGCTCCTCATCAACAAAATCGTCGCCGAGCGCCTCTCCGACAAGATTCAGGTCGTCATGGTGCCCTCCGACGGCAAATTCTTCTTCGCCAACGACGTCTTCAAGAGCATGGCCAACAGCCCCGTCATCAAGCAGGAGATGGATAACGAATCGCAGCCCGACCCCAAGCCCGGCCATTGAGCCGTGCCTCCCCATCGCACATCGCGCCTCGGCCCGGACCACACCCGGGCCGAGATGCGCAAAACGCTATAATCGCCACACTAGCACTGCGCAGAAAGAACAGGGTCATGAGGCTCCTCCGGCTGTTGCTCACACGTGCCATCAGATCGCCTTTCTCTCTTCGTTTGCTCGCCCTGGTCCTCGCCGCGGTCATCCTCTGCACTGTCTCTGCCGCCGCAGCCAACACACCCTGGGATCAGCCCGCATCCGCTCTCGCCGATCAGATCGCCTCAATCCTCGGCCCCGGCCAGGCGCACCTCACCCTCCACAATCTCTCCTCCATCCCCGCCGGCGACCTCCCCTCCATTCGCCGCGTCCTCGAACAATCCCTGAGCTCCCACGGCATCACTTCCTCCGGCGATGAGTCCGCCAATCAATTGCGCATCACCCTCAGCGAGAACTCCCGCGAGCGCCTCTGGATTGCTGAAGTAGTCGAGGGCAACCAAACCCGCGTCGTCATGGTCACGTTCAACTTCACGCCTCAACCCGCAACCCAAACCTCTGCAGGCATCACACTCCACAAGCAGTCGATCTTCACCTCTCCCGAGCAGGTCCTCTCCGCTCTCGAGATCCCCGACGGCCTCGCCGTCCTCGAGCCAGAGCGGATCGCCATCTACGCTCACGTGCCTACCGGTTGGAATCTGCTCACCGCTGTCCCAATCCATCAAAAGCGCCCGCTCTCCCGCGACGCGCGCGGCGTTCTCCTCTCCGCCAACAACGGCCAATCCTTCGAAGCCTGGCTCCCCGGCGTCGCATGCGACGCTGCCAACACCGCATCATCCACTCCCGCTCAATGGTCCATCCACTGCCGCGAAAGTGACGATCCCTGGCCTATCACCGCCCCCGCGCTCATGCAATTAGGCAGCGCACCCGCTCCGCTGCTCAAAGCCTTCTACAACGCGACGCGCGATTACTACACCGGCATCGTCGCCCCTTCCCTCGGTGCCGATCTCCCCGCCTTCTATATCGCCGCTTGGTTCCCCCGCGCGGTAGCGCCCGCACTTCTCCTCAACGGCCTCGATGGCAAACTCCAAGTCATCGAAAGCTCAACCCTCAAGCCCGTCGCCGGCGCGCGCGACTGGGGCAGCGATTTTGCCGCGCTTCAATCCGCCTGCGGCTCCGGAACACAAATCGTCGCCTCTGCCTCCGGTCCCGCCGCGCAAGACAGTCTCCGCGCCTACGAAATTCCCTCCCTCGAAGCCATCCCCGCCAGCGCCCCGCTCGTCATGGACGGCTCCGTCACCGCCCTCTGGACCACGCCCGGCGGCCGCAGTCTCCTGGCCGTCATTCGCACATCCTCCCCGCCAGGCCAGCCAATTCAATACGAGGTGGACCGTGTTACGGCGTCTTGCAACTAGCTGCCTCGTAGCCGCCCTCGCCCTCGCCGCCTTCACCACCAGGGCCGAAGCGCGCACGCGTCCCCACTATGGCGGCACACTGCGCATCGAAACCACAAGCGATCCCTGGCAGCGTCCCAACGGACTTGCCCGCCGCCTCGTCCTCGATGGCCTCACATCCCTCGATCCCGACGGGACAGTCCGCCCCGCCCTCGCCACCGACTGGGAATCCGAAAACGCCAATCACCGCTGGCTATTCCATCTCCGCCCCGGCGTCCACTTCCACGACGGCTCCCCTCTTACTACAATTGTAGTCGTGGCCTCGCTCAACTCCGCCTGCCCCTCCAACTGCCCCTGGACCGCCATTCACGCCTCTGGCTCGGCCGTCATCTTCACCGCCGACGCCCCCATGCCCAACCTGCCCGCCCTCCTCGCCGGCGACGACTTCCTCATCGCCCTCACCATCTCCTCCGATGGCAAAACTCCCAATGGCGCAACCGGCACCGGCCCCTTTCAAGTCAACGGATTCAACAACGGCGTCCTTTCTCTCACCGCCAACGACACGTGCTGGCAAGGCCGACCCTTCGTCGACTCCATAGAAATCCGCGCCCGCCGCGCCATCAGCGATCAATGGCTCGACCTCACCGCCGGCCGCGCCGACGTCGTCGAAGTTCCCGCCGAAGAAATGCGCCAGGCCCGACAACAACACCTCGTCCTCATCGCCTCGCAGCCCGTCGACCTGCTTGCGCTCCAGATCTCCGACTCCGGACCGCTCGCCAATTCCAATCTCCGCGCCGCCATCGCTCAGGCCGTCGATCGCAACTCCCTCGCCAACGTCATCTTTCAAAAAGAAGGTCAAATCACCGCCGGCCTTCTTCCCCAAACTCTCTCCGGTTACGCCTTCCTCTTTCCCGCCGAACGCGACCTCGCCAAGGCTCAGCAACTGCGCGGCGGCATCAACCCTCCACCCCTCTCGCTGCGCATTGACGGCGACAGCGCGATGCAACTCGTCGGCCAGCGCATTGTGCTCAACCTGCGCGAAGCCGGCTTCAACGCCCAGATCAACGCTCCAACATCCGAGCGTCCCGATCTCGCCCTCCGCCGCGTTTCCATTCAGACTGCAGAACCCGCCGCTGTGATCGAACAGATCCTGCGCGCCCAGGACCACCCCACCCCCGTCGATCCAGACCCAGCATCCGAGTACAAGGCAGAACGCGAGTTTCTCGATCGCCGCACACTCGTTCCTCTCCTCTACTTACCCCGCGCCTACGCTCTCAGCCCCCGCGTTCGCGACCTGCAACTGCGCTCCGACGGTTCCCCCGATCTCGCCAATGCCTCGCTGGAGGCCGCACCGTGAGCCTGCGCCAGAAGCTTCTCCTCCTCATGTCGCTCACCCTTGCTGCAGCCGTCGCAGCCGTTGCCTGGACGGTGCTCATCCGCATCCGCCACGTCTTCGAGCAGCGCGATCAGGAAGAGACCGCACTTTTCGTCAGCCAGTTTCAGCATGAGTTTCAACACCGCTCCGCTGAAGTCGCCGCCGCTGTCGATCATCTCGCCGCCAGCGAGCGCGCTCGCAGCATGGCCTTCGAAATGGTGCAGTCCGGCGACGCATGGCCGTATCTCAAAGAAGCGCAGTCCATGGCCCAGCTCGCCCAACTCGACTTCCTCGAAATCGTTGGCCCCGACGGCAACGTCGTCAGCTCCGCGCAATTCCCCGCTCGCTTCGGCTACCCCGAACCCGCAGTCTTGGTCTCCAGCTCCGCTGTTGCCTCGTCCAGTCAAGACGCATTCCTCAAACGCGAAGAACTCCCCGACGGCAGCGCCGCCCTCGGCCTCTTCGCCGTCCGCTCCATCAAGAGCGCCGAGCCCGCCGTCCGCCTTATCGGCGGCAAGCGCCTCGACCAGAGTTTCCTCGCCGACCTGCCCGCCGCTCCCGGCATGACCATCGGCCTCTACGCAGAGGACGCCAGCAAAGAATCCTCTAAATCCGCATTCGATCCCGCCTCCTACTATCAGTCCAACGGAGTCGTCCCTAACGCGTCGCGCTATGCCGCCATCATCCAGGCCGCCAAAAAAACCGGCCAGCAGAGCAGCGCCATCCTCTATCTCACTACCCGCCGCGAAGACAGCGTCAACGTCACCGCCATTCCCCTCAAAAGCAACTCCGGCGCGGTTCTCGCCGTGCTCACCGTCGCCATCTCGCGCTCGGGTCTTGTCGCCGCGCAGCAGCACATCCGCGCCATCGCTTACGCCGTCGCTAGCGGCGGCATTCTCCTCGCCATCGCCTTCAGCCTGTGGATCACCGCCCGCGTCTCCCATCCCATCGAGCAACTCGCCCGCGCCGCGGAAGATGTCGCCGGCGGCAACTGGCATGTGCAGGTGCCGGAACGCGGCCGCGACGAAGTCGCCGTTCTCGCGCGCTCCTTCAATCACATGACCACCGAGCTTACAGCCCAACGCGAACGCCTCCTCCAAAGCGAACGCGTGGCCGCGTGGCGCGAGCTGGCCCGGCGCCTCGCCCACGAACTCAAGAATCCCCTCTTCCCTCTTCAGCTCACGGTCGAAAACCTTGTCCGCGCCCGCGCCTTGCCCACCGAAGAATTCAACGAGGTCTTCGAAGAGAGCACCCGCACGCTCAGCATGGAGATCGCCAACCTCAAAACCATCATTGGCCGCTTTAGCGACTTCAGCAAAATGCCCAAGCCGCAAACTGAACCCATTGACGCCCGCGCCGTCGTCGAACGCGTGCGCTCGCTCTACGAAGCCGCCGCCGAGCCAGGCCTCGTCTTCCAAACCGACGTATCCCCCGACTCCATGCCGCTCAATGCTGATCCCGAGCTGCTCCACCGCGCCCTTTCCAATCTCGTCCTCAACGCCATGGACGCAATGCCCAACGGCGGCACGCTCACTCTCGCCGCGCGCCCCCTCGAAAACCACGTCGAAATCCGCGTATCCGACACCGGCCAAGGCCTTACGCCCGAAGAGTGCGAGCGCCTCTTCACGCCCTACTACACCACCAAGCAAAAGGGCACCGGCCTCGGCCTCGCCATCGTGCAGTCGGTTATCGCCGATCACGGCGGCACCATCGCGGTTGAAAGCAGCCCCGCCCATGGTGCAACATTCATCATCACGCTTCCCCAATCCTCATCAGGACACCAGGCATGACCCCCAAAGCTGCCATCCTCATCGTCGACGACGAAGCCAACACGCTGGCCTCCCTGTCCCGCGCCTTTCGCCTCGCAGGCCACGAAGCCGTCGTCTGCGACAACGCCCCGCGCGCCCTTGAGCTGGCCCGCTCGCAGCCATTCGACCTCATCCTCAGCGACGTTGTCATGCCGCGCCGCGACGGCCTCGCCCTCCTCGAAGACCTCAAGAACGCAGGCGTAGCTGCTCCCGTCGTCATGATGAGCGGTCAGGCCCACATTGAAATGGCCGTGCGCGCCACACGCCTTGGCGCACTCGACTTCCTCGAAAAGCCGCTCTCCACAGAAAAGCTCCTCGTCACCCTCGAGAACGCGCTCAAGCTCACCCGCCTCGAATCAGAAAATCGCGAACTCCGCTCCCGCGTCGGCAAACATACCCTGGTGTGGACCAGCGAAATTATGCGCCGCGTCATGGCGCAGATCGAGCGCGTCGCCGCCAGTGAAACCCGCGTCTGCATCTACGGCGAAACCGGCACCGGCAAGGAACTCGTCGCCCGCACCCTCCACGAAAAAAGCCCGCGCGCCTCCGGCCCGTTCGTCACCCTCAATTGCGCCGCAGTCCCCGCCGAGCTAATCGAAAGCGAGCTCTTCGGCCACGAGAAAGGCTCCTTCACCGGCGCTGCCCAGCGCCACTCCGGCAAATTCGAGCAGGCCCACCGCGGCACGCTCTTCCTCGACGAAATCGGCGACATGCCCGCCGTCATGCAGGCCAAGTTGCTTCGCGTTCTCGAAGAATCCGTAGTCGAACGCATCGGCGCCGACAAGCCCACCCCTGTCGATGTGCGCGTGGTCGTCGCCACCCACCGCAATCTCGAATCGCTCGCCGCTTCCGGCGAGTTCCGCCGCGACCTCTTTCATCGCGTCGTCGTCTTCCCTCTCGAGCTTCCGCCTCTGCGCAATCGGACCGAAGATTTGCCCGCGCTCGTCGATCATTTCGTGCGCCAGGTCAGTGCACAAAACGGCTGGAAACCCATGCCCGTCGACGCTGACGCTCTCCATCTCCTCAAACAATACGCATGGCCGGGCAACATCCGCGAGTTGCGCAATGTAGTCGAACGCCTCTTGCTTCTCTCCGAATCTCAAATCGACGCCAACTCCGTCAGGCTGGCTCTGCCTGCGGCCTTCGAACCACCTGCCGCAGATTCCCCGCAATCGGGCGGGCAGTCCAGTGGCCCGCTCTCAGAGCGCGTACTCGCCTTCGAGCGCGCCGTCGTTCTCGCCGAACTCGAACGCCACGATTGTCACGTCACACAAGCTGCAAAGGCTTTAGGACTGGAGCGAAGTCATCTCTACAAAAAGTGTCAGCAGCTCGGAATCGATCTCCAATCCCTGCACCGCCACGACTGACCTGCCTCACCGCCGCAAGCGCCCTCTCATCCTTGGATCGCCTCGCGATGAAAACCTGCATCCAAGCATTGCAGGCGCCTGACGCGCACCTGCCCGGAGCGCCTCCAAATCGCAGCAAGGAGACTCGTAAATGCTCTGGACCGTCTTTGTAATCCTGCTCATCCTGTGGATCCTGGGGTTCAGCTTCCACATCGCGGGCAGCTTGATTCACATCCTTCTCGTCATCGCCGTGATCGTGCTCATCATCAATCTGATCACCGGCCGAAGGGCCCTCTGATCGCTCAGCTTCGTTCCTGATCACGGGACATGTACTGTCTCGTGATCACGGCATCGAAACTAATTCACTCAACGTGATCTTCCGCCTGCTGCTCCACAGCCTGCGTTTTCCCGCGCATCCCTGTATGGCCCTGCGGGTGACATCCGCACGATCTTCTGATCACCAGCTCCACTGGCAGAACCACGCGGTGTCCCTTGGCCGGATACTCCCCCCGTGAGATTCGCTGGAACAGAAGGTTGGCTCCCATCTCGCCCACCTGGTATACAGGCTGCCGTACCACCGTCAGAGCCGGTTGCAGCACGTCGGCAATATCGAAATCGTCAAACCCCGCCAATGCAATCTGCCCCGGCACGTCGATCTGCAGCATGTTCATCGCGTGCAGCAGATAACGCATCGTCAGGTTATTGGCCGCAAACAGCGCGGTTGGCGGCTTTGACTCCGTCAAAAGCGAATGCACCGTCGTCACCGTCTCCTCTTCCGACGTGCACTGAACATAGTTCCCCGCTTGCAGGCCTTCCTTGGTCATCGCCTCTCGGTATCCGGCATAGCGAGCCTGCATCGTGAATAACGACTTGTTCAGACCCAGGAACGCGATCCGCTGATGCCCGTGCTCGATCAGGTGCGTCACGCCCGCTCGCGCTCCCCCGCGATTGTTCACAACCACGGAATCGAATCGCGAATCCGGCGCCGGCCGGTCCAGGGTCACCACGTGCACCCGCGAATACTCACTCCCCCGCAGGTATCCATCGCTGTGCGGTGCGGGAATGATGATCATCCCGTCAATACGCCGCCGCAGCATGCTGCTCGCCTGCTTCTGCTCCTCATCCGCCTTCTCGTCTGAAGTTGTGATCAGCACCGAGTACCCATGCTTGCTCGCCACCGTCGACACGGCATGTGCGCATGTGGCGAAAAACGGGTCATAAAGATAGGGCAGGATCAGCGCGATCGTCTTCGAATGAACCGACCGTAGGCTCCGCGCCAGTTCATTGGGCTGGTAATTCAACATCCGGATCGCACGGTGAACCCGGTCGGCTGTCTCTTTGGAGACATTCGCGCTGCCGCTCAAAAGCCGGGAAACAGTCATCTTCCCCACGCCGGCGAGCTTGGCTACGTCCGCCATGGTCGTACTACGTCCCGTGTCTCCCTGGTTAGGTCTCGATGGCGGCATCGCAAAGAACAACAATTGCAGGCGCCCGGATCTCTTCCGGATTTACGCCTCGGGGCCCTTACCCGGAATTTCGCACATCGCGCGGCCATTCCACTCGCCGCTCCGATTCTGCGCGCATCCAATCAACATTGGCCGGCTGCTTCGGCCTCGCTACGGTACACGTTGGCTTCCGGGTTCAGCTAAGAAGCTTAACACGCCAATAGATGCGCCCGGTCCAGCGCACTCCAAAGCTGGCTTCGGCACCCCTGAAACTCCAATGTATCTTTTTCATATTACGAGACTTTAACCTGCACCGCGTCCAACTTCGCCATACCCGTCAAGCAAACATTTGGTCGGCCCCCGCGTCTTACCACTTCAAGATCGAAGCCCGGTCCGCGTTAGAATCTCCATGAAGGTCCCCGGGCTTTTTTGTTCGTTTCAGTCATTACTGGGGCAGTATCAGAGGCGAGAATTTGCGGGCTCATCCTCAAAAAAGCGGACTGCTCTGGACAGCAGGTTTTTTCAGCCTCGCGGGAGGAGAACCTTTGTGAGCTCTCATTTGCTCGGGGAAGTGGCTTCCGCCCACATCTCCCTGGTCGTTAGTGCTACCTTCATTCGCATTTTTCCTCAGGCGGATACGCAGAGTGATGAATCCCGGCACTCGCTTCCCAGCGTTCCTCCTGCAAGCCCCTGGGTCAGCTCGCGGGCTCGCCGGGTCTTCGACTTTCTGGTCGCCGCTATCGCGCTCTTGCTCCTCGCGCCCCTGATGGCCTTGTGCTGGATCCTCGTTCGCTTCAGCTCCCGTGGCCCCGTCTTCTTTCGTCAATACCGCGCCGGCCGCAATGGAAAAGAATTCGCCCTCTACAAGTTCCGCTCCATGCGCACCCAGAGCTTCCCCATCCGCCCCGGTCACACCGTCCTCGGCGACTCCCGCATTACCCCCGCCGGCGCCTTCCTGCGCCGCTACAAAATGGACGAGTTGCCCCAGTTCTGGAACGTCCTCAAGGGCGACATGAGCCTCGTTGGCCCACGCCCCAAGCTGGCTCACCACCAGGACTTCCAAATGCCCTATCGCCCCGGCCTTACCGGCCCCGCTACCCTCGCCTTTCGCCACGAAGAACGCATGCTCCTCGAAATCCCCCGCTCCGAGGTCGACCAGTTCTATCAAACCGTTGTCAAACCCATCAAGGCGCGCCTCGACATAGACTATATGGAGAATGCCACCTTCTCCAGCGACCTCCGCCTCCTCCGGCGCACCTTCCGACGCTGCATCAAGTGCTCCGACGATGCCCGTTGCGAACTCGCCGCGCTGGTCGAACAATACTCCCCGCAATCCGCCGCGGTCCTGCTCCACCAAGGCCGCACCTCTGTTGCCGTCCCCTTGCACCGTGCGCCCGGGTTCCTGCCCGAACTCACCAACGATCTCGTGGGCGATCTCGACGATGCTGCCTGATCGGCTCGCCCTTCACAAACGTCCCCAAAACAAACATCCGTACGAAGGTCGATTTCGAATGCGCACGATATTCCTGGCGATGAGTGCATCGCTTTTTGCTCTGCCTGTTCTCGCCCAGCAATTCCCGTCTTCCTTCCCTGACGACTCGCAGAACCCCCAGCAACAGCAGGTCAACTGCTCCGATCCCACCGAGGCCGGCTCCCCGCAATGCACGCGCAACCAAACCGGCGGAGCCAACCCGTCGCTCCTCGGCAACGGCAGCGCCGCTTCTGAAACCCTTTCCTCGCAGCCCGGGCGCGTCACCACCTACACCGATGAGACCTCACGCCCCGGCAACCCCAACCTGCAGCGCCCCATTCCGCTCCCACCCGAGCCCCTCACCGAATTCCAGAAGTTCATCGCCAGCACCACCGGACAGGTGCTTCCCATCTACGGCGTCCGCCTCTTTCAGAATGTTCCTTCCACCTTCGCGCCCCTCGAAGGTACGCCCGTCCCTCAGGACTACATCGTCGGCCCCGACGACGAAGTCCGCGTTCGCGTCTGGGGACAGGTCAACTTCAATGCCAATCTTCACGTCGATCGCGCCGGCGACATCTACCTTCCCCAGATCGGCGCCGTCCACGTAGCCGGCCTGCGCTTCGACGAGCTCCAGTCCCACGTCCACGACGCCATTGCCCGCGTCTATCGCAACTTCCAGATGATCGCCGAGCTCGGCCAGATCCGCGCCATCCAGGTCTACCTCACCGGCGAAGCCCGCAGACCCGGCGTCTACACCGTCAGCTCCCTCGCCACCCTGCTCGATGCGCTCTTCGCCGGCGGCGGTCCCTCCGTGCAGGGCTCCATGCGCCGCATCGAACTCCGCCGCGGCGCCAGCACCGTCACCACCCTCGACCTCTACCGTCTCCTCGTCGACGGCGACAAGTCGCAGGACGCCAAGCTGCTCTCCGGCGACGTCATCTACATCGCCCCGGTCGGCGCTGAAGTCGCTCTCTTGGGTAGCGTGCGCCGCCCCGCCATCTACGAGTTGCTCCCCAGCGAAACCATCTCCGCCGTTCTCCGCGACGCCGGCGGCGTCACCGCGCTCGCCACTGAAACCCGCGCATCCCTGGAACGCACCGCGGAACACAACGGACGCCAGGCCATGGAGGTCCGTCTCGACGAGCCCGGCCTCGCCACTCCCCTCAAAGATGGAGACACCCTCCAGATCATTCCCATCGTCACGCACTTCCAGAAAACCGTCACCCTGCGCGGCAACACCGCCAACCCGGGCCGGTTTGCATGGCACGAAGGCATGCGCCTCAGCGACCTGCTTCCCGACCGCGACGCGCTCCTCACCCGCGATTACTGGTGGAAACGCGCTCAGCTCGGACTTCCCGCTCTCGAGTTTCAGCCCGTCCCCGAACTCTCCGATCTGCGCCAGCCCGAATCTCCGAAAGATCTTCGCCTCGACCAGATTCGTCGCACAGAGCAGAGCCTCGGCCTCATCCAACCGCAGCCATCCAACCGGCAGCAGGGCCAATACCCTTCCAGCGAAGATCCCTACCAGCAGTACGACACCACCCCCCTCGCGCCTGCCCCACCCGAAGGAGCCGCCCGCAACTCCTCTCAGAATCCCAACGGCGAAGGAACCAACCAGTACAACGCCAACGCGCGCGGCAGCCAGTCTGCACTCGCCGAGCAGTCCGATGAAGTCGACAGCACCGGCTCCCGGACCGTCACGCCCCGTCCCGAACGCACCCTTACCGTCCGCAACACGGTGCGCCTCCAGTCTCCCGAAATCGACTGGAGCTACGCCGTCATCGAGCGCATCGACCCCACCACCCTCAAAACCCAGCTCGTCCCCTTCGACCTCGGCAAGCTCATCAACAATCACGACGCCGCCCAGGATCTCCCCCTTCAGCCCAGCGACATCGTCACCGTCTTTTCACAGAACGATATCCACGTCCCCGTCTCGGAACAGACCCTGCTCGTGCGCCTCGAAGGCGAGTTCGTCCACTCCGGGACTTACTCGGTCCTTCCCGGAGAAACGCTCCGCGCCCTGGTCGAACGCGCCGGCGGTCTCAGCTCCGACGCCTACCTCTACGGCTCCGTTTTTACCCGCGAGTCCACCCGCATTCTTCAGCAGCGCCGCATCGACGAAGCCGCCCACCAGATGGCACTTGAAATGCAACGCGGCAATCTCGCCCTCGCAGCCAACCCCGTCTCCGGAAGCAGCAATGCCGCCGGCATCGCCTCCGCCGAGGCCAGCGAGCGCGAACTCCTCACCGAATTGCAGCAGGTCCGCGCCAACGGCCGCATCGTCTTCCCCTTCCGCCCCGATTCGGCCGGCAGCACCCTCATCCCCGACATCAAGCTCGAAAACGGCGACGCCTTCCTTGTGCCCGCTATCCCCTCTACCATCAATGTCCTGGGCGCCGTCTATAACCAGAACTCCTTCATCTACCACCCCGCCAGCGAGGTCCGCTCCTTCCTCGACCTCGCCGGTGGACCCAACGCCAGCGCCGACCAGCACCGCGAATTCGTCGTCCGCGCCAACGGCGCCGTCGTCGCCCGCACCGTCGTCAAAGGCGTCTGGGGCAACGAGTTCTTTCACCTCCGTCTTTATCCCGGCGATACGATCATTGTTCCCGAAAAGACCATCAAACCTTCAGTGCTACGCGGCGTCCTCGATTGGACGCAGATCTTCTCCCAACTGGCCTTCGGCGCAGCCGCCATTAACGTTCTTCGCTGACCGGCCCGCGTTCGCGCCAATCTGAGTCCCAAATTACAGGCGCATTCATCTCGTGAAAGGATGCGCCTGTAACCCGGCTCTTATCGACGCGTCCAAGCGTCCAAGTCTGGGTGACGAATGCCCGAATCTCGGTCGCCGGAAGCAGGGAAATCCCCGGGTACACAGGAGCGAATCGACGTACTCCATGCGCACGCAACTCCACATCCCGCCAGAAACTCCCGTCATCGCTGAAATCCCCATTCGCAACGCCCCGCCGCCTGAGGGAATCCGCTTCCTCACGCTCATCCTGATCCTCGCCCGTCGCTGGGGCCTCATTGCCGCCGTCACCGCCATCTGCACCGCTACCGGCATCGCCCTCGCGCTGCTGCTTCCCGTCCGTTACACCGCCGAAATCACCATCCTCCCGCCCCAGCAGCAAAACTCCTCCATGACCTCGGCGCTCGCTTCCCAGCTCGGCGGCCTCAGCTCCATGGCCGAACTCGCCGGCGGCAGCCTCGGCCTCAAAAACAAAAACGACATGTACGTCAGCATGTTCAAAAGCCAGATCGTTGAAGACGCCCTCATTCATCGCTTCGATCTGCAGGCCGAATACCACAAGAAACTGCTCTCCGAGACCCGCAAGGTCTTCGAGAAGCGCGCCTCCGTCGACGGCGGCGCCAAAGACGGGCTCATCCATATCTCCGTTCAGGACCACGATCCCCAACGCGCCGCCGAAATCGCCAACGGTTACGTCGACCAGTTCCGCACCCTCTCGCAGCACCTCGCCATCGGCGAAGCCGCACAGCGCCGCCTCTTCCTCGAAGGTCAGGTCAACCAGACCAAAAAGCACCTCGCCGACGCCGAAGAGGCTATGAAAAACACCCAGCAACAAACCGGCCTCATCGAGCTCAACTCCCAGGCCCGCGCGCTCATTGAATCCGCCTCCTACCTCCGCGCCCAAATCGCCGCCAAGCAGGTCCAGATCCAGGGTATGAAGGCATACGCCACCGATCAGAACGCCGGCGTCGCCCAGGCCGAACAGGAACTCGCCGGCCTCAAAGCCCAGATGCAAAGCCTCACCGGCTCCCAGGACACAGACGGCATGATCATCCCCAAAGGACAGGTCACCGAGGCCGGCCTCGAATATGTCCGCAAACTCCGCGACGTGAAATACAACGAAGCCGAGTTCGCTCTCCTCGCCAAACAGCTCGAAATCGCCCGCCTCGACGAAGCCCGCGAAGGCTCCATGGTCCAGGTCGTCGATCCCGCTCTCACTCCCGATAAGCGCTCCTTCCCCCACCGCACGCTCATCGTCGCCGCCTCCACCGCCGCGGGCCTCTTCCTCGGCATCCTCCTCGTCCTCGTCCTGGCGCGCTTCGCCCAGCTCCAATCCAACCCCCAAACCGGCACCATCCTCTCCGAGATCGCCGCCAACTTCAAACGCCGCGAAGCATCCTCGGCCTAGTCTGTTGTCCCTCGTCCCTTTGTCCCTAACTAGCCCCTAGTCCCCAGTCCCTAGTCCCTATGTCTATTGCCATCCAGACCGCCATCTACTTCACGGCCCTGCTCATCTCCGCAGTTCTCGTGCTCTCTGGCGTGTTCTCGCTCTACGGCTGTCTCTGGATCGGCCTGATTCTCTACGCCGGCCTCCTCGCCCTCGCCTGGCGCACCTTCGACGGCGGACGCCATCCCTGCTTCCTCTTCCTCGGCATGCTCCTGCTCTTCCAGATGGGCCGCCTCGTCGGTTATGCGTGCGGAGCCACCCGCGATCCCTTCAACGTCGTCGTCCAGTCCCCCATCCCCGTCACCGTCTCCCCCTCCGCGTCTGAGATCACCATCCTCCTCGTTCTCCTCTCAGCCACCATCCTCTACGCGGTCTGCGCCTGGAACACGCCCCGCATCACCCTCAACCCAGGCTGGGAACAATCATGGCTTCCCGCCAGCTACATCCTCCTCGCCGTCTCCTTCCCCTTCGTCCTCTTCAAGAACTACGAATACTTTCAGTTCATCCGCAGCCACGGCGGCTATCTCGCCATCTTCACTGACTCCGACGCCATCGCCCAGTCCGCCGGCGCCCTCGTCCGCGTCATGTCCCTTGTCGCGGCCAACGCCTTCCTGCTCGTCTTCCTCATCGAGCGCCGCGGCGTCCGCCTTGCCTTCATCACCACTGCCTATCTCTCCACCTCCGTCCTCGAACTCGCCATCGGACTCCGCGGCAAAGTCTTTCTCTTTCTGATCACCCTCTGGTTCCTGCACAACCTCAAAACCGGCAAACGCTTCCGCCTCGTCGCTCTCACCGCCGTCGTGCTCATTGGGTCTTTCGCGGCCGTGGCCATCAGCGGCTTCCGCGAGATGCGATCCACCGCCGTCACCGGCCCCGCCGCCTTCATCGCCGGACAGGGCATCTCCATGGGCGTCACCCAGATCGCCGTCCAGTACCGACCTCTCTTTGAGCCCCACGCCAAAACCTATCTCGCCAACGAACTCCTCCAAGCCTTCTATCCCGGCTCCCACTTCGGCCAGGGCGAGCTCTTCGATAACGACATCTCCGTCTTCCTCAACGTCGATGCCTTTCGCGCCGGCTTCGGCACCGGCTCCAGCTACCTCGCCGAAGCCTGGATCGCGGGCGGCCTCACGGCTGTCATCCTCGTCTCCATCCTCCTCGGTTTCGCGCTCCGTTTCCTCCATCGCATCGGCGCAAGCTTCCTCGGAGCCGTAGCCATAGCCATCCTGCTCCCCAGCCTCATCTACCTGCCCCGCGCCCAGATCCTCAGCCCCATCGCCAACGGCCTCAAAAGCACCCTGATCTTCCTCCCCATGCTCCCCATCCTTGCCTTTATCCGCTGGCTCCTCCACGACCCCGCCCTCGACACTCCCTCGTCCTGAAACACGCTCCTGTGTCCTGAGCCAGGCGCGCCTATGAATTCAAGGCTGTCATCCTGAGCGAAGTTGGTGCGCAGCACCAAGGCAGTCGAAGGACCCGTGGTTGCACTTGCATTTGCTTTTCTTGAACCAATTCACTCCAAAATCTTGTCAATAGGGCAAAATGGGAAATGCATTCACAATATGATATTTTGCTATTAACCCGCATCGGCACAGTAACTTCCAGCACCCAACTATTTTGAGTTTTCCACAGGACCGTTGGTATTTAATTCGCCGAATCTGCCATACTAGATATGTAGTCAGAAAAAGGCCCAGCGAGCACCTCACTCGCCGGGCCTTTTCACTGCTCACTGTTCACCGTTCACTGTTCTCGTGATCCAAATCACACTCAGTACATTCAGAGTGTCTAACCCTCTGATTCCATGAGAGAAACGCGTTTTTTTATTGCAACATAGGGAATTCCCCTATGCCACGATGTTCTCGGTGGGAGGAGTCGCAAACGGAGTCAGCGTCCCGGCTGCCAGAAGGGCCTGCCGGCGCTGCACCTCCAGAGCCATCAACTGGACCTCCAGGCCAATCTTCTGCGCCTCGGCCTGGGCCCGCTCCAGCTTGATCCGCTCCGCCTGGTCGAGCTCCGGGTCCTGCGCGCAGCAGTGGGCCAGTTCCGGATCGTAGACCACGCCGTCCGTAGGAACGGTGATAACCTGCGGCTGCTCAATCGACTCGCCAACCTCCGGCACGCCCTTGAGAGCCGCTTCCGCGGCCTTCTGGAATTGCGCCGGAAGCTGGTTGATCTGATCCGGCGTCAGCACGGCGGAGACAAAGTTGTCCACGCTCACCTGCACCGTGACCTTCGTCACCTTGGTGGTGAGCACGTAGACGTCGAGAACCTTGCGTACGAAGTACGTCACCGCGTAGCAAATGTTGTTGTTCACCAGCGTCCGCTGCGTGGTCGAAACGGATTCGGAGTCCTCGAAGCTGCTGATAGTGATGCCTCGCTGCAGGTCGGTGTACTGCGACGCCTGCTGCGCCGACGACTGGAACGTGCTGGCGCTGTTCTGCGTCGACAGGTCCTTCACATTGGTGGTGGTATTGGTCGAGCCCTTGTCGTTGCTGCTGGCGCCAAAGCTGAAGAGTCCCAGGTTGATGCCGCCGCCCCCCGAGCTGGAGCTCTGCGTCTGGCTGTTCAGCACCTGGCTCAGCGAGCTCGAGTCGTTGCTGGACTGCTGCTGATGCACCGCCGAGGTGAACTGCGCAAACGTCGTCTGTACCGAGTAGCGTTCCGTCTCCGAGGTGGTGCGGCGAAAGCGATCGCTTTGGAAGAGCGTCATCTTCTCACCGGGCAAAAGCGTGAGCGTGTACGCCAGGGGGCCGCGCTGCTTGGCGGTGAGGCACAGGGTGTGGGTATAGGTCACGGTGATGGTGACTACGCCGCGGCCAAAATCGCCCGTCGCGGCCGTGCCCACGATGGGCACTTGCAGAACCTTGGTTTCAATAAACGTGATGCAGCTTGGTCCGTTGCGCCAGGGCAGGTCGCAGGGGCTCTGGCAGCACGGGTCGAGGGTGGGAAGCGTGACGGGAGTGGTTCCGTCGGTTGGATCGAAGGCGGGCGTCGTGGGGGATGGCATGGGATGACCTCTTTTCTGAAGATATGCCCGCGGCGCCTGGATGCAGCAGCCCGGCGGGGTTGAAGCAATTGCGATGTGTCTACTCGTGAGTCTGGGCAACCGGACGTTTCGCATTTCGGCGCGAAGTAAGGAAGAATTGACAGGAATCGTCAGCATTTGAACCGACGGCGGATGAGGTGGGATCCGATTTGCGCCTGCGATAGAATTGGCGGCACAGTGACAGGTTTTCTCAAGAAGCACCTGAGCCGGTTGAGGCATGCGTTCGCTTTGCGAAGGGCTGCGCTCGGCAGCAGTGCTTTGGCAGGGGTGCTTGCCGCCGGGGTCGTCTACGCGCAGGAGGAAGTTCCACCCGAACCGGCCGGGGCTCCTGTAACGGTGTCGGGGACGGTGCTGAATGCCGCGACCGGTCACGCGCTGGCGCGGGCGCTGGTCTCCGTCGCGGGCGACCGGACACATGCGGTGCTGACTGACGGGGACGGCAAGTTCTCGATCCCCGCCGTACCCTCGGGACACCGCATCCTCGAGGTGACAAAGCCAGGATTCGCGCAGGCTCCGGGCAATGCCGCGCAGTCTTCGATGCACACCGTTACGGTGGCAACGGACATGCCGCCGCTCACCTTCAACCTGTACCCCACTAATGTCCTAAGCGGGCACGTGAATCTCTCGACCGGCGCGGCGGCAGTCGGCATGGAAGTCCGCCTGATGCGGCGCCAGAGTGTCAGCGGCCGGGAACGCTGGTCGGTGGACGACGTGCACCAGGCCACGCCCGCGAGCGAGTTCCGATTCCATGGCAAGCCGGACGGCACGTATCTGCTGGCCACCAAACCGGAGTTCGACAACAATCTGAGAATCCCGTCCGGATGTCCAGCGGATGCGCCGCCGCTCCTGCTGGGCTATCCGGAGACGTTCTACACCGATGGCCACGACGTAGCGGGAGCAACACGCATCCCGCTCAGCGGAGGGCGCGACGAGGACGTCACCCTTTCCGTGAGCCTGCTGCGCTTTCAGCTGGTTCAGGTGATGCTGCAGCACCCGCCGGCGGGCGGCGGATGGAAGTACACCTTCACCCTCTTCGAGCCGGACGGGCACGAGGCCGGGTATCCTCTCGAAGAGCAGCCGGACCATAGCGTCTGCGCGTATCTTCCGGACGGCAATTACACCCTGTTTGTTGAAGCCGACCGGCGTGACGAGGAGGAGAGCGCCGGCAGCGTTGTCCACCTGGGTTCGCTGAGCTTCAGCGTGGAAGGCAAGCCGCGCCGCGACCTGCGCGCCGTCGTAGGCGCGGGTGTATCGACTCCAGTGCACATTCGGTACGAGCCGCACCCGCCGGCACAGAACCATGCCGCCAATGCCGATCATGAGGAATCGCGCATCGAGCCGGTTGAAGCGGTCCAGATTGTGGCCAATCGAGCCGGCGCGATGGCGAACGAACCAGGAGTATCCGCCGAGAGCGACGCGAGGGGGCAGGTGCAACTTCCTCCCGCAGCGCCAGGGAGCTACTGGCTTGACGTGACGGCCCAGCGCGCGTCGACCTGCCTGGGTTCAGCGACGGTGACGGGCCAAAGCGTGACGCGCGCTCCGTGGACGGCGGGGGCGAGCGGCTCAGGTTCGCCGATCGACATTGTGCTGCGCACCGACTGCGCGAAGTTGAAGATCCAACTGCCCGCCGCGGTGGTGGCCGACGGCCCCGGAGAACACACGCTCTTCCACATCTACGCGGTGCCGCGCTTCGAAACGCCGGAGGGGGTTTCGGAGACAGAGATGGATTCCGCGGAGGCCTCGATTGTAGACCTCACGCCTGGATCGTACCGCGTGTACATTACGCGCTCGCCGGCCGAGTTGGATCCGCGCGATTCGGCGTCGCTGGAGAAGCTCGGTTCGGGCAAGGATGTGGACCTGGCGCCGGACAGCGAGACCAGCGTGTCCCTGGAGGTGCCGGAGCCATGAGGCGCACGCTGGATTACTGCGGATGGCCGCGGGTGGCTGTTGTCATGGCGTTGCTGCTTCTGGCCGGCAGCGCGAGCGCGCAGCAGCAGCACGCGCCTGCACCAGCCGCAGCGAAGCTCTATCGCATTGCGGGAACAATCGTGAATGCGAGCACCGAAGAGCCGATCGTGGGAGCTTCGATTACCCTGCTGGGCGGCGATCCACGGAAGCGGGATCTGCGGGAAACGGTGATCTCCGACGCGGAGGGCAAGTTCGCATTGTCGCCTGTGCCGGAGGGCAAGTACAGCCTGCAGGCATCGCGCCTTGGGTTCATGAGTGCGTCGTTCGACCAGCACGATGAGTACAGTTCGGCCATCGTGACCGGCGAAGGGCAGGACACCGAGCACATTCTCTTCCATCTGAATGCGGAGGGATCGGTGCATGGGCACATCACCGACGATATGGGTGAGCCGGTGGAGGACGCGCAGGTGCTGGTGGTGCGCAGGACGAAGCGGGGCGGACTGGGCGAGCACCTGGTGAGGTCGATTACAGCAACGACCGACGACACGGGCGAATACGAAGTTTGGAACCTGGCGCCCGGTACTTATCTGATGGCAGTGATCGCCAAGCCATGGTACGCGCAGCATCCGTCGAGCGGAGAACTGGCCTCCGTAACCAGCGATGAACAGAAGCAGAATGTGGAGGCGCTCGACGTGGCGTACCCGGTGACCTACTTCGACGGGGCTACGGAGGAAGGCTCCGCCTCACCAATCGAGATTGGTAGCGGAGAGCGTGTGGAAGCCAACGTGGTGCTGCACGCGGCGCCGGCGGTGCGAATGAGCCTGCACGTGGCCAGCGGCCCACGCAATCGACTGATGCGCCCTGTCCTGCGACAGACGATCTTCGGCCAGGCATTCGGCGAGGGTGCGGCGGAAGGTAACGACGAATCGACGGCGGAGTTCACCGGCGTTGCGCCGGGCAAGCACGAGGTGCTGGAGGGAAATCCACCCCACATTACCGAGATTGAAACAACGGGCAGCCGGGATCTGGACCTGTCTTCGGCCGTGCCGACGCAGAGCGTGACGCTGAAGGTGAGAATGTTGGATGGGTCCGAGCCTCCCGACAATTTGAGTGTCATGCTTCTGGCGGAAGCCTCGATCGATCGCGTGTTTGTTGCGAAGGCAAACGGCAAGCAGGCGCAATTTGACTCCATTCCTTCCGGCACGTGGTCGGTGTTGCCAACTCTGGGTAAGCTGGCAGTGGTGAGCGTGGAGACCACGGCGGGGAACCAGCGCGAGAGCCGCATCGTGGTGAAGGACCGGCCTGTGGCGGCAACCATCACACTTGCGGAGGGCAAGACGAACATTGAGGGCTTTGCGTTCAAGGATGGCAAGGGAACGCCGGGTGTGATGATTGTGCTGGCGCCGCGCGATCCGGAGATTGGCCTGGCGCAGTTCCGCCGCGATCAGTCCGACTCCGACGGCGGCTTTCTGCTGCGCGATGTGATTGCCGGCGATTACACGGTTGTGGCCATCGAAGATGGATGGGAGCTGGATTGGGCGCGGCCCGAGGTGATTGGCCGCTATCTTGCGCGTGGAACGCAGATCACGGTGACGCCAAATTCGGGCGCGACGATGCGGCTTTCGGGGCCGGTGGCGATCCAGGCAAGATAGCTCCCTGCCGCGGAGAACGTTGGCGCAACGCTGGGGTCAGGTTGGGCGTTCCGGTGACTTGTCGTTCTTTCCCATATTCCGCCAGGACTCAGTCGATCTCGTCTTCGGGACGAGGCGGCACGCCACCTTTCCGATTCAAGATCCGCCGGAAAGCCTTGCGATCGGCGCGATTTTTGCGCTCCTCAAAGAAGCGCTCCGTCTCCATCGCCGCGATCTTCTCCGCTGCCGCGATAACCAGGAACTGGTTCAGACTCGTTCCGTCCCGCTCGCTGATCTTTTCGAGCGCAGCTTTCAACGACACCGGCAGGCGCAGGGGGAATGTGGAAACTCGCGTCGTCATTTCTTGATCCTCCTCAGAGCCTCGGCGGGGCGAATAACATCGATCCCGAAAGTGCTGCGCGCCTCACGCAGGTGGCTTTCGTTAAACGTGATAATTGCGTCGGCTTGCCCATTTACTGCAGCCTCCAAAACCAGTTCGTCGCCAGGGTCACGAAGTTGCGGGCGCCAGCGAAAAAATGACTTCACGGGCTCCGCCAATCCGATCAGGCCGTCGACATAAGTGCCCGCTTCCAATGCGCTGAGCCCCGACGCCAACCGATGATCAGCCAATGTACAGATTGCTTCGTACTCAAAAGCAAGGGCGACGGTGAGCAACATTACGGCCTTACCGTCATCGATCCTGCGGAGCAGTTCGGCAGACCCGCCGCGCGGACTACGCATCGCGGCGACTACCACGTCGGTGTCGAGCACGAGCCTCACTTCAGAATGATATCACATCGCGGGTGATATCATTTGATCGAGGATTCGCCCAAGATTAAGCGTTCCGAGCACTTCCCTGCTGAAGGTTCTCCCTGCAAACCGGCGCGCAAATCTGCCCTCCTGATCGAATCTGCCCAGAGAGCCCCCGGATTCAATTCTCCGTCGGCATCTTCAATGCATCGTCGACAACGACAACGGGGACGTCGGCTTTCTTGCTTTCGATCTTCAGCCCCAAATCCTCTTCAAGAACCCTCTTCCATGCGGTGAATAGATCCGTACCCATCTCCGGCTTGATATCGACGGTAAAGTCGTAGACGCCCGTCAGCCCGGTCTTGTCGAGAACCGGGATGGGGTCACCGCCGGCTCTTACGGGCTTGGTGGGATCCTCCGCGGCGGGGATGGAGAACTGGATGGTGAGCAGGTCGGCGAACTGGTGCATGTCTCCGTGGAAGTGAAGGCCCTGGCCGGCGAGCGCGGCGTTTCCTGATTGAACCGAGTGGATCTTGGCGCCACCCGGGCCCGCGGTCAGTTCGTAGACGCGCATCGCACGGCTTTCGCTGTGCTGTTTTAAATGAAAGCGATCGGAGAGAAGGCTGCGGAGCATGAGGGCGGTCTGCTCCTTGTTTGTGCCTTCAGGCATGCGCGCTTCCACATCGTATTCGTTGCGGTCAATCCATGGCTGCCCGGTCACCTGATTGAGCTGGCAGCGGTATGCATCGGCAACGAGGCGCTTGATGGTCACGTTGTGGCCCGTGTAGCCGGCCGGCGTAGACGTGACCTGATTGTTGTAATCGGGGCCGACCTGCTGCTGGCTGGCCCTGACGGAGGCCACGTCGAATGCGGGTTTCGCGGTTTGCGCGGGTGTGAGTACGGGGATAAGCAGCAGGAGGAGGAGCGATTTCATGGGCGACCTCGTTTGCATTCCTGGATGTGCATTACGGCGAGGAGGGTGTCCCGGTTCGCAGGATAGGTTCGAAAGTACGCGGAAACACCCGTCAAAGGCAGAGATGATGTGGATGTAGTCAATCGGTCCAGTTACCAGATTGCAACGCGGCGGTCACGTGCTGGAAACAATGGGGGGCTATGGTCGGGGGTCAGGCGCGTCCAACGCGTCTTCCCAAGGAGGAAAGTCCCCAGTGACAACCAATCGCCGTACGTTCCTGCAGATGCTCAGCGCAGGGGCGGTTTCCGCGTCTTTTCCTGCGAGCATTGCTCGCGCGCTTGAGATCCCCGCAAACGACGCCACGCGCTCCATTGAGGACGTCGAGCACATCGTGATCCTGATGCAAGAGAACCGGGCCTTCGACCATTATTTCGGCACGCTGCGCGGCGTGCGCGGCTTTGGCGATCCGCGGGTGATGAAGCTGCCCAACGGCGACCCGGTGTGGTATCAGCCAGACGGCAATGGCGGCTACGTGCTGCCGTTCCGGCCCGACGTGTCGAACCTGGGCCTGACGTTTATTGAAGACACCGACCACAGCTGGGACAAGACGCACATCGCGTGGAACAACGGCGTGTACGACGGATGGGTGGAGCAGAAGAGCTCCATCTCGATGACGCATCTGAACCGTGAGGACATTCCATTTCATTACGCGCTGGCAGATGCGTTTACGGTGTGCGACGACTATCACTGCTCGCTGCTGGGCCCGACGGATCCGAACCGCTACCACATGTGGACCGGCTGGGTGGGCAACGACGGCAGCGGCGGCGGCCCGGTGCTGGACAACGCCGAGGCGGGCTACGGGTGGTCGACGTATCCGGAGCGGCTGGTGAAAGCGGGCGTCTCGTGGAAGATCTACCAGGACCAGGGGCTGGGATTGACGGCGCCGCTCTATTGGGGCTGGGGGCCGTCGTACATTGGCAACTACGGCGATAACTCGCTGCTGTACTTCCACCAGTATCAGAACTCGACGCCGGGGAGCCCTTTGTTTCAGGGCGCGTTGCAAGGCACCGACATCAATGCGCTGACAGGAACGAATCCGCAGGTGGCTCCGCACCTGGTGGACCAGTTCCGCGCCGATGTGATGGCGAACAAGCTGCCGCAGGTGTCGTGGATCGTGGCGCCGGAGGCTTATTGCGAGCATCCCAACTGGCCGGCCAACTACGGGGCTTGGTACATTGCGCAGTTTTTGGATGCGTTGACGGCGAATCCGAAGGTGTGGGCGAAGACGGCGTTCTTCCTCACCTACGACGAGAATGATGGCTTGTTCGATCACAAGGTACCGCCGACACCGCCGATGAACCGCGCGCAGGGAATCTCGACGGTTCCGACGACGAACGAGTTAATCGTGGGAAACGCATCGTTCATGGATGGGCCGATCGGATTGGGCGTGCGGGTGCCGATGATCGTGATCTCGCCGTGGTCGAAGGGCGGGTATGTGAGCTCGGAGGTGTTCGATCACACGTCGCTGATCCGGTTCATCGAGGCGCGTTATGCGGACAGGAATCCGGAGCTCATTGAGAGCAACATCACGCCGTGGCGGCGGGCCGTATCGGGCGATCTGACGTCGGCGTTCAATTTCTCGAACCCGAACGCACGGATTGTGGCGCTGCCAAGCACGGCGGCATACGTTCCGCCGACGCAGGATACGTACCCGAATTATGTGCCGGTGCCGCCGGCGAACCAGGCCCTCCCGGCGCAGGAGATGGGCGTGCGTCCAGCGCGGCCCGTGCCGTACCAACTCAGCGCGCACGGCATGGCGAACTTTGAGGACGGCACGTTCACGATTCATTTTGGCAACCAGGGCAAGACCGCTGTGTACCAGGTGCGGTCGGGCAACAGCAGCCAGGGACCGTGGAGCTGTACGGTGGGCCAGGGCGCGCATGTATCCGATACGTACGCGATCACGGCGAATAATCTGACAGGCTACGATCTGTCGGTGTACGGGCCCAACGGGTTCCTGCGCGCGTTCAAAGGAAGCGTGAAGGGATCGGGCATGGCGAACCTGGATGTGAGAGCAACCGTGAACGCGGAAGACAACAGCATCACGGTGTCGGCGGCGAATCACGGCGGGGCCGCTGTGACGATCACGCTGACAAATGGTTATGGCGGGGCGACGGTGTCGAGCCATGTGGCTGCGGGCGCGACGGGATCGCAGACGTTTAACCTGAAAAGCACGCACGGCTGGTATGACGTGACCATCGAAGTGGCGCAGGACGCGAGCTTCCGCTACCAGGTGGCAGGACACGTGGAGACCGGAGAGGAGAGCTTTACAGATCCGGCGATCGGAGCGTAATAGCAGGTGGACAGAAAAATGCCCGGGGGATGCATGCGAGTGACATCCCCCGGGCTGTCCCTTTTGCGTCGAAACTGACGCGCTGGAGGTTTGACGTCTGGCGCAACAAGGGAAGGTTGGGGGGCAGAGCCTGTGGCACACTGTCCCCGGATGAGAACCAAGGCGGTTCTGGTGAGAGCACCCCAGCGACGATGGACTGTCGCTGGGGGTCCAGGTTAGAAGGTGAAACGCGCTCCCATTTCGCCCCAAAGCGAACGCGGGATGATGGTCGAACCGGGTGCGATAAAGCCGGCCGGATGACCGAAAGTGGCGGAGTCAGAGATGCTCGCGCCAAAATTGTTGCCGTAGTTGGCGCGGTTGGTCAGGTTGAATGCCTGTGCCACGAGTTGCACATTGTATCGGTCGTGGAAGGTGAGGTTCTTGGCCAGCCGCATGTCGAGCTGGAAGAACGGATCGCCGCGCAGCGGATCATATTTGGCGATTGTGCACGACTTGGATTGACCGATGCCGTAGTAGCAGGCCTGGGCTCCGGCGTTGTTGCCGACATAGGCAAACCAGTTCTTGGGATCGGACATGGGCACCACGACGGCATTGCTTGTGCCGCCGCCGGTGTTCAGCGTACTGCTGGGCGCTGTGGGCTGGTATGGCCGCGCCGAGCCGTACTGCATGATGGGGGCGATTTCAAAGCCCTTGGGCAGGTTTACCAGGCCGGCCACGGTAACGTGATTGCGCTCGTCGTTGGGCGAGGGTCCGAATTCGGCGGGGTTGAAGGGATCGTAGCCATTGCGCGCATAGTTGCGGAACGAGCCGCCGCCGGTGTCGTATCCGTTGGCCCACGAGAGTGCGTAATTGGCATCGAGCTGCAGGCGCTTGGCGATGTGGTCCTTGAAGACGAAGAACACGCCGTCATAGCGCTCGCGGCCGATGGCCTCTTCGTTGCGCACGCTGGCCATTTCCGGAATCGACGGGTTGGCGGCAAAAGCGGGATCGAGCGGACGCGTGCAGCACTTGCCGTTCATCACGACTTTCTGGTCGACGTTGATGGTCTTGTTCTCGTGAAGGCCGAGAACGTGCGTGTACTCGGCCTCAATCGCCAGGTTGGGATTGATGGCCCAGGAGTAGCCGCCATTGAACTCCTCGGTGACGGGGTTGCGATAGTTGGGGTCCATCAGGCGGCCGACGCTGCCGGGGGCCAGTTGGGAGGAAGGCGGGGGGATGGTGGGCATGGGATCGACACCATAGCGCCAGCTGCCGAGCGGAATGCCGGTGCCCGTAACGATGTCGGTGGGGCTCGAGAGGCTGAGCACGGTCTGGAAGACGGTCGCGTTCGCCATCTGCTCCATGAAGAGCGGAATGTTCTGGAACACGTTGCCGTAGTATAGCCCGTAGCCGCCGCGAATGACATGATTACCCCTGCCGGTCAGGTCGTACGTAAATCCAACGCGAGGGCTGAAATCAAGGTTGTCGTCGTGGGCTATGCTCTTGATGAAGGGGTTCGAAACCGGATTGTTCAGAGCCACCAGTTCAAGGTAGGTACGGCTGTGCTTGATGTCGGAGCCGCCGATCATGTTGAAGTCCTTGTCCCAGCGGAGGCCGAGGCTCAGCGTGAGGCGGCGAGAGATCTTCCAGTCGTCCTGGCCGTAGAAACCGAGTTGCTTGGTGGCCACGATGAAAGAGGGATCGCCATTGGCCTGCGCCATGCTGACGACCGCACCTGGGGTAGCGAACTTCTGGGGATAATCAGCGGAGTCGCTGATGATCTTGCTGGGATTGTCGCCGAAGTCGATTTCAAGCGTGGAGCTGAACTCGAAGAAGCCGCCTTCGACCGGGTTCCAGATGTAGTCGACGCCCGTCTTGAAGGTGTGCTTGCCGATGGTCTTGGAGAAGTCGTCCTTGAACTGCCACTTGCGCTGGTACGACTGCTGAGGAACGTTGGTGTTGGTGCCAAAGGAGGCAGGGGCCGGGAACGTGACCAGCGGCGCACTGATGGTGCTGTTGATGAGGTTGTTCCAGTACTGGAAGCCGAAGGTGGCGGCGTTCACGGTGCTGTCGTTGATGATCGAGTTGATGTTCAGGCTGGCCAACTGCAGGTGGTTGACGGTGAAGTTGCCATTGTTGGCGTCGCCGGTGCCGTCGGATTGATCGTTCAGGCTGTTGTTAGCCTGCGAGGTGTAGCTGATGTAGGCGCTCTCCTTCGAAGAAAACGTCCAGTCGGCGCGGCCGTTATAGCGATACTCGTAAAACGGCTTGGGAATCGCGGCCCAGGGCTTGTCGCCGGGGAAATAGGGTGCCGCGGCTGTGAGTTGGGTGAAGGCGGTGGACTGCTCGGGAGAGTTCTGGTGTTCGCGCTCGCGCTCGAGAGCGAAGAAGCCGAAGGCCTTGTCTCTCTTGAACGGGCCGCCGACCGAACCGCCGAACTGCTGGCGGGTGTAGTCGGGATGCGACGGAGTCGACGTGCCGTCGCCGTTGGCGTCTTTCTCATCGGTGTTCAGGCTGGTATCGCGGAAGTAGCCGAAGAGCGATCCGTGATAACCGTTGCCGCCGCGCTTGGTGATGACGTTGATAGCGGCGCCTTCAGAGCGGCCGTTCTCGGCGGAGAAACGCTGTGTGCTGATCTTGTACTCTTCAACGGCTTCGAGAGGAAACTGCATCACGGGGCCGCCGACGGTGTTGTCCTTGTTGTCCACGCCATTCAGGGTCACGTTCACGTTACGGCCGCCGTCACCGTTCACGGAGAGGATGGCGTAACGCGCCTTGGTGGGATCGTAGGAGTCAGCAAACTTGACGCCCGGAGCCAGGTAAGCAAGGTTGGCCACATCGCGGCCGATCATGGGAAGCTGCTCGACTTCGGTCGGGGTGATCTCAGTGCTGACGCTGGTCTTGGTGGTGTCGATGAGGGGATTCTCGCCGGCCACTTCAACGGTTTGCGTGGCGGCGCCCGGCCGCAGAGTGACGTTGCCGTTCACTGTCTGGCCAACCAGCAGTTCGATGTTCTGCGTGACGGTGGAGAAACCCTGGCTGGAAACCGTCAGCTTGTAGGCACCCGCCTGGAGCAGATCGAAACGATAGCCCCCGGTGGCGCTGGTGGAAGTGGTGCGCTTTTCGTCGGTCGCGAGGCTGACGATTGTGACCTCGGCGCCGGTGACAACGGCCTGGGAAGCATCAGAAACCGTGCCGCTAACAGCACCGCTCGCGGTGGCCTGGGCCAGAAGATGAAGCGGTGAGGCGATCAGCGCTAACAGGAACAGCAGGGGAATGCAAAATCGTTTTCTCATAGAGTTGCCGAATCCTCCGGAAACGTTCCGATCAAGCCACTAGTTTGAAAGGGTTTGTGTTGGGGTGGGACCGTTCCCCTCGATTTCGGGGGGTGGGGAAGACTCCGGTCGTCACAAAATGGTTGAAGTGCGGCGTAAAGCCGGAAGAAGATTACAGAGAGTTTTGCAATCGCAGGGCCAAATCGGACTTACGCCCTATCTGATTGAAATAAAATACCTTCTACCGATAAACGATTGCGAGACGATTAAATTGCATATGGGATTACATAGTTTATGAAAGATTTATGAGTTTTTTATGGAAATCTGTAGGAATTCGCGGCCCGCGTTGATGCCCGACAAATTTCGGCCGGATTGGTAGGGAAATGCGCGCGGAAGACGCGAGCGAGCAGGACCAAGACGCGAGAAGGCCGCCAGGATGAGAATCCCAGCGGCCCTTGATGCTAGTCGATTATCGATTCGGGGCTAGGCTACAGCGGAGGCACCGGCCTGTTGCTGTTGCTGTTGCTGCTCCTCAGCTTCGAGTTTGCTCCCGACTTCGTTGGCGGCAGCAGCCAGCGCCCGGTGGTGGATGGTAAACAGAGCGAGTTCGAGCCGGTCGCTCACGCCGGTCTTGTCGTAGATGGAGCGGAGGTAATTCTTGATCACCTGTTCGGTCGTCTTGAGGCGGGAGGCGATCTCGCGATTTTTGCAGCCCTGCACGATGAGGGCGACGATCCGCATTTCCTTTGGCGTGAGCCGGTCGCGAACCCGGCTTCCGACGAGATCCTCTTCCGCCGAATCGGTTACGACAAGTTGGGGCGGGATCCAGGTATCGCCCGCGGCCACGCGGCGCACACATTCAATCAGCGAATTGCCGCTTACGTTGCGAAATACGACGCCGCGAAAACCGAGTTGAAGGTAACCGGAGGCGGAGTCGGAATTTTCGGCAATCACGATGCCGCGGCTGTTGGAGGTTTCCAGAAGCTTGCGCATGCGCGACAGGTCGGGGCGCAGCGACGCGGCAAAGAGTACGATGGCGCCAGGAAACGTGGTGACGGCGTGCAACAGCCGCTCCAGGTCGGCACATTGTGCAATGATGCGCAACTCGTCGTGTGTGGCCAACACCTTGGCTGTGCCGGCGCGGAAGATAGCCTGAGAATCCGCAAGAATAATCTTATTCATGAATTGGGCCTCATCTTAGCATGCCCAATCGTTGACAGACGCCTCAAAAAATGCCGCCGTTTGTGAACGATGTGATCCATGCCACACCCGTTATCCGCTCGATCGGTAACCGTGCCGCCGGTCGAGTTGTACCGTGTAAACGCGTGCCCACACGATGCTTCGATCCGGGCTGGTTTTATCGCCGCGCCCGCCTGCCATCCTCGGTCCTGAAAGTGCGCTCCGATTTTTAATTTATCGGCTGAAATGAGCGCAACCGCAGGTGGATGTATCGTTTCCAGGCAAGCCATCAGGTGCGACACCTTTTCCTCCGGGCAATACTCCGGGGCGAATTGACCAGCACGAGCAACTTCCACGGGATTCTTAAGATGAGAGTAACGTGCGCTGGCGCAAAAAGGAATGACTAATTAGGGTTACTTACGGGGCAGTAATGGCTGAGGTTACCGATCTGGGCAAGATGGTGATCCTGAACACTAAACAGGACGATCAAGGTCACCCAAACCAACCCCTCCAGCCAGGGGAATTAGAGTAGGGTCATGGCGAGGCCAATCCTTTTAGCTGTCGATGATGACGTGAATGTGCTGGAAGCGGTGGTGCAGGACCTGCGGAGGCAATACGGCGCCGAGTACCGGATTATGCGCGCCGCCAGCGGCCAGGCAGCGCTGGACACCCTCAGGCAGGTGAAGGCTCGGGAAGAGCCCGTGGCCCTGCTGCTGAGCGACCAGCGCATGCCCGGGATTACGGGTGTGGAGTTCCTGGAGCGTTCGCGGGAGATCTATCCGACTGCCAAGCGGGTGTTACTGACGGCATACGCGGACACCGAGGCAGCCATCCAGGCCATCAATACCGCTCGTATTCATTACTACCTGAACAAGCCCTGGGATCCGCCCGAGGAGAAGCTTTACCCGGTTCTAAGCGATCTGCTTGACGACTGGAAGGCGGGCTACCGGGCTCCTTACGAAGGGCTGCGTGTCATTGGGCACCGCTGGTCGGCGCGCGACCACGAGATTCGCAGTTTCTTGAGCTGTAACCACGTGCCGTATCGCTGGCTCGACGTGACCAGCGATGAGGCGACGAAGCTGCTGGCCGAAAAGAATCTGCCAACGGATACGCTTCCACTGGTGTTGTTTCAGGACGGAAGCGTGTTGAAGGACCCCGAACCGGATGTGCTGGCGCAGCGCGTGGGTCTGAAGGTGCAGGCCAGCCAGGACTTCTACGACCTGGTGGTAGTGGGTGCTGGACCGGCCGGCCTGGCCGCGGCGGTCTACGGATCGAGCGAAGGATTGAAGACCCTGGTGATCGAGCCGGAGGCGCCGGGCGGCCAGGCGGGCACCACGTCGAAGATCGAAAACTATCTGGGCTTCCCGGCGGGCATCACGGGGGCAGACATGGGGCGCCGTGCGCTGATCCAGGCCACCCGCTTCGGCTCGGAGTTCGTGACCCAGCGAGCCACAGGGCTGCGCATCGACGGACAGTACCGGTTTGTGAGGACGGCGGACGGGCGGGAGGTTTCGACGCACGCTACTCTATTGTGCCCGGGAGTTCAATACCGAAAACTCGACGTGCCGGGCGCCGAGCGGCTCACCGGCCGGGGCATATATTATGGCGCCGCGCTGGTGGAGGCCGCCGCCTGCAAAGACGAGGATGTGTACGTGGTGGGGGGGGCCAATTCCGCCGGGCAGGCCGCCCTGTACTTCTCAAAATATGCCCGTAAGGTGATGATGTTGGTGCGCGGACAGGGTTTAGGCGCCACAATGTCGAAATACTTGATCGATGAGATTGGTCGCACATCCAATATTGAGGTAAAGTCCGGTACGCAGGTTCTGGAAGCCAGGGGCGAAGAGCACCTGGAGAGCCTGCGGGTCAAAGGACCTGATGGCGAGCAGGAGGTTCCGGCTTCGTCGCTTTTTGTCTTTATTGGAGCGGCGCCACGAACCGATTGGCTCCCGGCAGAGATTCTCCGGGACGAGAAGGGCTTTTTGCTGGCCGGCCCGGATTTGCGGTTAGACGGGAAGCTTCCTGAACACTGGCGTGAGACGCGTGAGCCGTTTCTGCTGGAGTCGAGCGTGCCGGGTGTATTTGTTGCAGGCGACGCTCGCCATGGATCGGTGAAGCGTGTGGCGTCGGCGGTGGGAGAGGGATCGATCGCGGTGCAGTTTGTGCACCAGTATCTGGCAGGGTTTTAAACCTGTGTTTTGCAAGAGGAGCAGTTGCAGCTATTTTAGAGCGAAAGCGATTTAAGGCGGCTGGAATCTAAAGATGGAAACAGAAGCGGGACGAGGACGCGGAATGCTCGAGCACGCGGAAACAACAACCGAGAGCGAGAAACCGTACAGGGTGGAGACGGTGCCCTTTGCCGAGATCGCGGGTAAGCTGAAGAGCTTCCCTGCTTATGCCGAATCCGATTTGGACAGCTGGCAGGGCGTGGGTACGGTGGAATTGATACGCCTGAAGCCGCAGGACATCCTCACCGCGCCGGGAGATTCCCCGCTCCGGTATTCGGTGGTGCTTGAAGGCAGGCTGCAGGCCGAGCGACTGGAGCAGGACGGCACCAGGACGGTGGTGGGATCGGCGGTGACGGGCGAGGGTTTCGGCGAAACGCCGATCATGCACGGCAAGAAGGTTTCTTCGTTTTCGGTTGTCGCCTCGGAAGCCTCCGTTGTAGTCCGCTTCAGCGAAGTGCAGTTTTGGAATCTGTTGTCCTGCTGCCCCGCGGTGCGCGAGAACATCCTGCTGGACTTCAACCGCCGACTTCAGACCTACCAGGTCGAGGCTTTGCATCGCGAAAAGCTGGTGACCCTGGGCACCCTGGCCGCGGGCCTGATGCATGAACTGCACAATCCCGGATCGGCGGCCAAGCGCTCGGCCGCGCTGCTGCGGGAGAATCTGCAGATGCTGCAGGAGATCGGCCTGCGCATGAGCGGCAAGCCCAAGACCATTGAGCAGCTGGATTGCATGAAAGGCTTGCTGCAGCACACCATGAAGAGCTGCCGCATGGCGGCCCTGAGCAGCATTGAGCAGGCTGACGCAGAAGAAGCGATGAGCGAGTGGCTGTCGAGCGCAGGCGTGCAGAATGCATATTCGATCGGGCCATCGCTGGTGACGATGGGATTCGACACCGAGGAGCTGGCCTGTGCGCGGGCCTACTTCGATCCCGAGTCGTTTTCTGACGCGCTCAACTGGCTGGGCGCGCTGGTGTCGAGCATGTCGCAGGTGTGCGCCATCGAGGAAAGCATCGGGCGGGTTTCCGAGCTCGTGATGGCGGTAAAGAAGTATGCCTATGACGAGAAGATGCCGACCAAGGAGATCGATGTCCACGACAGCCTGCAGAGCACGCTGACGATCCTGGGACACAAGCTGCGCATCAAGCAGATCAAGGTGGAAAAGAGCTTCGACGCGTCGCCCTCTTCCATCGTGACGCGCGGATCGGCATTAAGCCAGGTGTGGACCAACCTGATCGACAACGCCGCCGACGCATCACCTGCAAACGGCCAGATCGAGATCAGCACATGGACGGAGCCGGACTGGCTCGCCGTGCAGATTGGCGATCACGGCTCAGGGATTCCGGATGAGGTGCGGCCGCACATCTTCGAGGCGTTCTTCACCACCAAGCCGCAGGGCTCCGGCACGGGGCTCGGTCTGGAGATTGTGCATCGCATTGTCACGCAAAAGTTCGGCGGCAAAATCGATGTGGAATCGAAGCCGGGCGATACGCGGTTCACGGTGCGCCTGCCGCGCAAATAAAGTCAGTAGCCTCAATGAACTTGATGTGAGACGTTTGCGCGATGCGCTCGCGTACACTGGGCATTCGAGGAGAATGGTTTGCGCTGGAGAAAGTTGTTCGAGCCGCGCCTGGATGCCCCTTTTCCGCTTTGGATGATCTTTCCGGTCATCTTCGCTGCGCTTTACCTGACCCACTTCTCGCTGCTGCGGCTTCCCTACTACTGGGATGAGGCCGGCTACTACATTCCAGCGGCCTGGGATTTCTTCCGCACCGGTTCGCTGATCCCCTCCACAACCACCAGCAATGCGCACCCGGCGCTCCCCAGCATTTATCTGGCGCTGTGGTGGAAGGCCTCGGGCTTTTACCCGGAGGTGACCCGCGAAGCGGTGCTCATGGTGTCCGCCGTGGGTCTGCTGGGGGTTTGGCGGCTGGCGTTACGGCTGACTGAATCCGCTGCCGTGGGCTTCTGGACCCTGATGCTGACGGCGCTCTATCCCATCTGGTTTGCGCAAAGCACGCTGGCACATGCGGATATCTTTGCCGCCGCGTTCACCATGTGGGGGCTGGTGCATTCGCTGCCCGCGCGCAATCGCAAGCCTGTGATTGCGGCGGTGTGGTTCACGCTGGCAGTGTTGTCGAAAGAGACTGCCGTCGTGGTTCCACTCGCCCTGATGTGCTGCGCGCTCGTCTCGGCAATACGGACTCCGGGTCCGCAACGCAAGCGGCTGCTGATCGAGGCCGGGTGGTTGGGGAGTTGCATGCTTCCACTCGCAGCCTGGTATGTCTGGCACTACGCCAAGACCGGGTTCGCGCTTGGTAGTCCTGATTTCGTGCGTTACAACGCACAGGAGACGCTGACGCCGCTGCGGTTCATCGCGGCGTTCGGGCATCGCCTGCTGCACCTGTTCGCGCACATGAACATGTTTGTGCCGGTGTTGCTGACCATCGCGGCCATAATGTTGCCGCCGCGCCGCGAGGCCGATGGCACTGAGCGCGCGGGGCTCGACGCCGCGGTGCGACGCCGCATCTTCATCCTGCTCGGGGCCACAGCCGTGCTGTTCGGCGTGCTGGGCGGGGCTTTGCTCTGCCGCTATCTTCTGGCCATGTATCCGCTGGTAATTCTTCTTGCTGTGACCACCCTGCGGCGGCGCGTCCCTTACTGGCATGCGCTCGCCGTGTTATCGGCCGCGGCGTTTGTGGCGGGGCTATTTGTGAATCCGCCCTACGGGTTTGCCCCAGAGGACAATCTGGAGTACGCGCGGGTGATCCGGTTGCATCAGGCTGCGATTGCGCAGTTGACCAAGCTCTATCCCGGCGCGACCGTGCTTTCAGCCTGGCCCGTGTCCGACTACCTTCGGCGGCCAGAACTCGGCTATGTGACGGAACCGTGGGACGTGTGGGCGATCGACGACTTTTCTGAGCAACAGATTGAACGCGCTGCGGCAGAACCGGGACGCTACTCCGCGGCACTTGTGTTTTCCACCAAATTCGATCCGCCTCCACTCATCTCTTTCGGAACCCGCAGCCAGGCGCTGGACGAGCGCTACTTCGGCCTGCATCATGACTTGTCGCCGGAGGTCATTGCGCGCCGGCTGAACGGCACCGTCGGCTGGCGCGCACAGGACCACGGCATGTGGGCGGGGGTGCTGCGCTTCAACCGGCAGTTCGAGGCGGCCCTGGGCCCCGGCGCGTCCGCTGCTGCGGCTCCGTAGCGCCTATAATCAGGCTGTCGTGATCCCTCGCTTTTTTCATATTCCGCGCCGGATTTCTTGCCTGGCTGTTCTTGTGCTGCTTGCCACGATAGGCGTGTTCATGGCCACGGCCGGCGCACAGGTTTCCGGCGCCCAGACGCCATCGGAATCCGCTGCAGCTCACGGCCGCATCGTGCTGGTGCTGCCCTTCGACAACAAAACCGGCCAACCCAGTCTGGAATGGATCCGCGAGGCCGCGCCGGATTTGCTGTCGAGCCGCTTTGCCTCTGCCGGATTCGCGCCGCTCAGCCGCGCCGATCGCCTTTATGCCCTCGACCACCTGGGCCTGCCGCAGGGATTCCAGCCGTCACGCGCAAGCACGCTGAAGTTGTCGCAGACCATGGATGTGGACTCGATCATCGTGGGCAGCTATCAGACCAGCGGCACCCAGATCCAGGTGCAGGCGCAGATCGTCGATGTGCCTCATCTGAAAATGGGCGCTGCCACCGTGGTCAACGGCGAGATGCGCGACCTGATCACGGTCTTCGATTCCCTGGCCTGGAGGCTCACACGGGACCTCGATCCGGGATTCAACGGCTCTGAAGAGACCTTCATCGCGGCGGGCGCCAATCTGCCGTTGCCCGCGTTTGAACAGTACATTCGCGGCATCACGGAACCGGACCAGGCCGAGAGGCTGCGCCATCTGCAGGAAGCCGTGAAGCTGAGCCCTGATCTGAGTTCCGCGTGGATGGCCCTGGGCCGCGAGTACTACGCAGGACAAGACTACGAGCAGTCGGCCCTGGCCTTCGAAAAAGTGACGGGCAACGACCCTGATTCGCTCGAGGCCGGATTTTATCGCGGGCTGTCGCTCATGTTCTCGGGCAACTACGCCAAGGCTGAGAGCGCGTTTGGCAATGTGGCGCGGGTGCTGCCGCTGGCGCCGGTGTTGAACAACCAGGGCGTGGCCATCAGCCGGCAGGGGCACGATGGCACCGCGCTGTTCCGCCAGGCTGAAGCGGCCGATCCCACCGACGCCGACTATCACTTCAACCTTGCGGTGAGCCTCAAGCGACATAACGATACTGCGGGAGCCGTTGCCGAGCTCGCGCAGTATTTGAAGATGCGTCCCACCGACAGCGAGGCGCTTGAGTTGGACAACGCCTGGAAACAGCCCGCCGGTGCTTCCTCAGCGGAGCCGCTGGAGCGGATTGTGCGCGGCTTCGACGCGGTGGCGTTTCGCCAGGCCGCGGTGATGATGGAGCAGATGGAGGCTTCGCGGCTGCAAGCGCTGACACCCCAGCAGCGAGCACGCACGCTGGCGACACGGGCCAGGGAATATCTCTCGCGCGGACTGCTTTTAGAAGCCGAACGGCTTTACCAGACAGCCGTGGCCGCCGACGGCCGCGTGGAAGACGCGCATGAGGGCCTGGCGGAGGTTCGCGAACGCACCGGCGATTCAACGGGAGCACGCAAAGAGGCGCAGGCCGCACTGGAACTGCAACCCACCGCGGGTGCGTATCTAATCCTGGCGCGCCTTGACATTGCGGCTAACCACCTGGACGACGCCACGCGCGATGCCGGTGAAGCCCTGAAGCTGAACCCCAGGAGCCAGGCTGCGCAAGATGTGTTGCGCCAGGTAAGCGCACGACAGGGGCAAAGCCGCCAACAGTAGCTGCCCCAAGGAGCGACAGATGCTTCTCTCGAGTCACGTTTCAGAGACCGGGACGGTAGCGCGTGTGATGCGGCATGCGGCGCTCTTGCTCTCCAGCGCAGCCCTGCTGGCCATCGCGCTGCAGTTGGCCGCACAGCAGCCCATCTCCTCGCCCGTCGTGGATAAGCTGGTTCTCGACGACACCATCCAGCCCATCACCGCAGGAGAACTCGATCGCGCCATCAGCCGAGCTCAGTCCGATAATGCTGCCGCACTGCTGATCGAGATGGATACGCCCGGCGGCCTCGTGGAATCCATGCGCCACATGGCCGGCGCGATCCTCAGTTCGCGCGTCCCGGTCATTGTGTACGTGGCTCCGGCGGGAGCGCGGGCCGGCTCCGCGGGCTTCTTTTTGATGGAAGCCGCCGACGTGGCAGCAATGGCTCCCGGCACGAATGCGGGTGCCGCCCACGTAGTTTTCGAGTTGGGAAAACCCGACGACACCATGGCACAAAAGGTGGAGAACGACGCCGAGGCTTTCCTGCGCTCCTATGCCGCGCATCGCAATCGCAACGTCGACGCCGCCATCGCCGCCGTGCAAAGCTCGCACGCCTACTCAGCGGAAGAAGCGCTCGACAAGCACCTGATCGACCTGACTGCGCCTGACGAACAGCATCTGCTGGCGCAGCTCAACGGCCGCGAGATTACGCGCATGGATGGAAGCAAGCAAACGCTTCACCTGGCCAATGCGCATGTCGTCCTCGTCAAACCGACTTTGCGCGAAGATCTGCTGGGCTGGTTGGTCAATCCAAACATCGCCCTGCTGTTGCTGGTGGGCGGGGCACTGCTCATCTACCTGGAGTTCAACACTCCCGGTACCATCGTTCCCGGCGCATTGGGCACGCTCATGGTGCTGCTGGCCATCTTTGCGCTCGATCTGCTGCCCATCCGCTACACCGCCGTCATGCTGCTGATCGCGGCCATGGTGCTGATGGCCCTCGAAGCGAAGTTCGGCGGCCACGGCGCATTGGCCATTGCGGGCATTGTGTGTCTCACGCTCGGCACGCTAACACTGGTCAGGGCGCCGATTCCCGAAATGTCGGTGAATCCATGGATAGCGCTAGCGTTGAGCACCGCATTCGGAGCCATCACCGCATTCCTGGTGCGCCTGGCTGTGCGCGCGCGACGGATGAAGACTCGCCTAGGCCTGGACGCCCTGGTCGGGCAATTCGCATCGGCAATGGAACCTCTAACGCCCGAGGGCCACGTGTTGGTGGATGGCGAAATCTGGCGCGCAGTAGCAGACCACGCGGTTGCCAAGGGCGCTGCGCTGCGCGTAACCGGCCGCGAGCAATACCTGTTGCACGTGACCCCGCTCGATCCGCCGCATAACGCCGTTTGAGCAATGCGGAGTACAATTCGCCTGACGCTCAGATAGAGAAAAAAGGGAGATCCCATGTCCGCTGAAGTACTGCCGATCCCGCTGCTTGTGCTCCTCGCCATCCTGGTTCTCTACTTGTTGAATTCCATTAAGATTCTGCGCGACTACGAGCGCGCCGTGATCTTCCGGCTGGGCCGCGCGCTCACGCCACCTAAGGGCCCCGGCATCATTTTTGTGTTCCGCCCCCTCGACCAGATGGTGCGCATCTCGCTCCGCCAGGAAGTCCTTGAGGTGCCTCCCCAGGACGTCATCACGCGCGACAACGTCACCATCAAGGTGAACGCTGTGGTCACGCTCTACGTCGTCAATCCAAACGACGCGGCCATCAAGGTTGCCAATTACGTCTACCAGACCTCGCAGTTCGCCCAAACGACGCTCCGTTCTGTGCTGGGAGAAGTGGAACTCGATGAATTGCTGAGCCACCGCGACAAGCTCAATCTGCGCATCCAGTCCATCATCGACCAGCGGACAGAACCATTCGGCGTGAAGGTGATCTCGGTTGAAGTAAAGCAGGTGGATCTGCCCGATCAAATGTTGCGCGCCATGGCCAAGCAGGCCGAGGCGGAACGCGAGAAGCGCTCAAAAATCATCCACGCCGAGGGCGAGTTCAATGCGGCCCAGAAGCTGGTCGACGCCGCGGCATTGCTGGCCACGCAACCGCTCACCCTGCAGCTGCGGTACCTGCAGACCTTGACGGAGATCGGCGTGGAGAAGAATACGACCATCGTCTTCCCGCTGCCGGTGGAATTGATGTCGTTGCTCAACAAGTTCACCGCGACCGCCCCACCCGCTGCCCCGCCAAAAATCGAGCAGCCGTAGCACGCCTCCAGGCAGGGGGATCGCGATTGGCGCGCAGGCCTGGATTAGGAGAGAATTGACACCACAGGGGTAGTACGACCGGCCCTGCAACCGATTACAGGCCGCGTTCGTCAGGCTTGCCTCAGAGAGCCGAGTATGCAAAAGATGTTTGGCGAAACAACATTGGAGCCGTTGGAAAAGCGGCGCGACAAAGAGCTCACCCTCGGGCCGACCACGCTGCTATTGCTGGCGCTAGGCTTGTTCGGCCTGTGCGGCGTTTGTTTCGTCTTCGGCTATGCGGTGGGACAACACGGTGCCCCTGTCAACCCTGCTGAAAGAGCGCAGCTATCGGCCGCTGGTTCGGGATCAACCCCGCAAACCTCTGCTTCCTCCGTCAAGCCCGCTCCCAGCCAAAACAGCTTCCAGGCCAAGCAAACTGCCGCGCCCGCTGCAGATACCTCGGCGGCCACGTCCCCGGGGGCAAACTCAGAGTCGGATCAGCCGGCGCACAGCCCGTCGAAGGCTCCCGCCCAACCTGCGCCGAGTACCGCCTCGGCAGCGCCGCCCCGCCCCCAGGCGCCGGCGCCTTCTGTAATACCAGCCGCGCTTCCGGGAAAATCCGAAACGCCGCAGCCGGCATTGGTCAGCGGTCCGGTCGTACGGCCCGCTCTCCCGCAGTCAACGCCGCAGCCCGGATCATGGATGGTGCAGATCGCCGCGGTCTCTCATCCTGAAGATGCCGATGTGCTGGTGAGCGCCTTGCGCAAGAATGGCTATGCCGTCGCCGTGCACCGCGATCTGTCCGACTCGCTCATCCACGTACAGGTGGGACCGTTTGCTTCGCGCAGCGATGCTCTTATCATGCGTCAGAAACTGCTCAACGACGGCTACAACGCCATCGTGCAGCCCTAGCCGGCCTTAATCCACCAACTCCTCCCCGCGCATCCACTCCGGAAGACCCGAAGCAATTGCGCTCCGCATCCCCTGCATCAGTTCTTCGCGGGTCGCAAAATCCTTGGGATGGAGCGGAGTGTGAAACGTGATGTAGGCGATCCCGGGTATCACGCGCAAACTTCCTTTGGCCATCATGCCTTCGGTGCCGTGGATCGAAACCGGCACGCAGGGTGCGCCCGCTTCCATCGCCAGGTAAAACGGCCCCTTCTTAAAGGGCAACAGGCGGCCGTCGCTCGAGCGGGTTCCTTCTACAAATGTAGTAATGTGCAGACCCTTCTCCAGTACCCGCTTGGCCTCGTTCACACTTTCAACGGCGCTCTCCACGCGCCCGTCGCGATCGACGGGCACAAACTCTCCGAGCTTGAGACCGTAGCCCAGTACCGGAATCTTGGTGAGCGAGCGCTTGATGAATGCCGAAGTCCGCCCGGGAATGCGCGGCAGCAATGCCGGCGGATCGAGATTCGACACGTGATTCGACATGAAGATGCAAGCGGTATGCGGCGGGACATTTCCCACGCCCTGTGTAATCACGCGAATCCCCGCCAGCCGTAAAGCCAGGCGCACAATGCGCAGCGCCGTGTTGTAGAGCGGGTTCGCATTCCCCGTAATCATGGCCCAGGGGATGAGGACAAGAGCCAAGGGCGCTCCGAGGACGAGAATGGTGCCGAGCAGAACCAGGGCGGCGATCATGACACTGGGAACTTCTCGCGAAGGCGCGCCGGCAGTTTTTCATAGATGCCATCGAAACCGCCATTGGAAAGAATGGCGACCACATCGCCGTGCTGCAGCTGTGGAACCATCGCGTCCAGGATGGCATGCACATCGGGCGAGAGTTGCGCTGGTGTTCCCGCGGCATTTAACGCCTTCACCACGTCGTCCGGGTGAAGACGCTCGTCCTCCGGAATGCGCTCCTGCTGGTACACGCCGGCCATCATCACATGATCCGCCAGTTGCAGGCTCCCGATCAGGTCGCGGGCCAACACCCTTCTCCGCAGCGTGTTCGAACGCGGCTCCAGCACCGCCCATAACCGCGCGCCTGGATATACCGAGCGCAGCGCCTTCAGCGTCTCGCGAATTGCCGTAGGATGGTGAGCAAAGTCGTCGATGATGGTGATGCCGCCGATCACCGCGCGCACCTCAAGCCGCCGCTTCACGCTCTTGAAGTCTGCCAGCGCCGCCGTGATTGCTTCCTTCGAAATTCCCTGGCTCACTGCCAGCGCCGCCGCGGCCGTGGCATTCAGCGCGTTGTGCTCGCCCGCCAAGCTCATCTCCAGCGAAGCCCACAGCGATCCATCGTGCAGCACATCCCAGCGCGTAAGCCCGTCCTCATGCCTCAGGTTCACGAAGCCGCCAGGTCGCCTCGTCGCTGAATCCATACCGCTCCACGCGGCAGAATGCGCGCTCCACGCACTCGCTCACATTGGCGCTTCCATCAAAGGCCACAATTACGCCGCGCCGCGGAACAAGGTTCACAAGACGCTTGAACGCCGTCTTCACCGCAGTGAGATCAGCATAGATATCGGCATGATCGAACTCAACATGCGTCAGGATCAACGAGTCGGGAAAATAATGCAGGAACTTCGGCCCTTTGTCGAAGAACGCCGTGTCGTATTCGTCGCCCTCGACAATAAAGTTGCGCGTAGGCCGAAGCTGAAAGCTGGAACCAAAATTCTCCGCAACACCGCCGATCAAAAACGACGGCTCAAATTGCGGATTCTCCGCGCGCCGCCACCTGGTAGATCCACGCCAGCATGCTGGTCGTCGTGGTCTTGCCGTGCGTCCCCGCCACCACCAGCGACGTGCGCCCGACAAGAAACTCCTCGCGCAGCAATGCCGCCATGGACGTGAACGGAATGCGCGCGTCCAGTGCCCGCTCAATCTCCGGATTGCCGCGCGAAAGCGCGTTTCCGATCACAATCAGGTCCGGCGCCGGCTCAAGATTCGTCTCTGCATACGGCTCCATCACCGCGATTCCCAACTCCTCCCGCAGCAGATCGCTCATCGGCGGATACGCAGCCTTGTCCGATCCCGTAACGCGATGTCCCTCCAGCTGCAGCAATCCGGCAAGCGAAGCCATCGCCGTTCCGCAGATACCGCTCAGATGAATGTGCTTGCCCTTCTTCACTGCCGCTCCTGTAAGATCTCTTCCGCATTTCTGGCGCCGATCTTCAAGTACGCCTCATCGCCGGCGCGCAACTCCGCTTCCACACCGAAAGTCAGCGTCACATTGCCACGCGAGACGTGCCCGCTGCGCAGCCCAATTGCAATGGGCCCGTCGAAATCAGCCAGTGCGCTTGTGATGACCTTCTCAAGCAGATCCGGCTCTGCGCCTGGAGACGCGCAGTCAAGCATCTCGCCGAACACAATGCCCTTGATGCCTTCCATTTTCCCCGCCGCGCCCAATTGCCACAGCATGCGGTCGATCTGGTACGGCTTCGCACCCACATCTTCAATGAACAAAAGTCTGTTGGTCGTGTCAGGCTCCCACGGCGTACCCAGCAGCGACACCAGGATGCTCAGGCATCCGCCATACAACGTGCCGCGCGCCTCGCCTGGCTTGATCACGCGCAGTCCCTGCTCCGGACTCACCTCATACGCTGTGCCGGCCAATGCCGCGTAAAAGCTGTCGAGATGTACGCCGTCTTCCAAAAAGAAATCCGCAGCCAGCATGGGTCCGTGAAAGGCCGGCAGCCCCAGGCGATCGAGCAGGTGCAGCTGCAACCCCGTCAGATCGCTGTAGGCGAAAAACGGCTTGGGATGCGCGCGTATTAAATCGAGATCCACGTGCCGCAAAAGTGGTTCGACCCGTATCCGCCACGCAACGACATCACCACGTGCGACGCAGGATCGGCAAAAGCCGCATGCAGATCCGCGATGCGCTGCTCCGGCGTGCCTGCGAAAAACAGCGGACCGCGCGCCATGGCGTTGGGCATGAACCGCGGTGCGAACCCCAATGCCCGCAGACGCGCCGTCCCATCCTCACTCCGCTCCGGCCGAGCGAACGACGCCGGCGCCACCACGCCGATGCCTGCACCGGGCTCGATCGCAGGCAGCTTCATCAACACCGGATGAGTCGCCATCGTTACCACGCTTCGCCGCGCGCAATCAGGGCCGCGGGCCCGGTCAGCTGCAGTTCCCGTCCAGGCCCCGGCCATTCCACACTCTGTGCCCCGCCCGGTGCAATCACGCGCAGAGGCGACGTGCACCCCTGCATGGCGATTGCAGCCGCGGCACTGGCCGATGTGCCCGTGCCCGACGAATTGGTTGGCCCCACACCGCGCTCGAAGATGCGGATCTCAATCTCCTGTGGGCTCAGGACGCGCACGAATTCCACGTTGGTCTGATGGGGAAAATCGGGGTGGCCGCAGATCTGCTGCCCGATGCTCTGCCACTTCTGACGGTCAACCGTGAAGTCGGCGTTGTCCACCACAACTACAAAGTGCGGGTTGCCGACGGACACCTGTACGCCTGACACCTGCACGCCGCCCGGAATCGTCACGATGCGGGGCGCCAACTGGGGCACATCCATGCTCGTGGTCACCTCGACGCTGAACTCAGTTCCGGCATGCACGGCGTTGATGCGGCACACGCGCAGCCCCGCGTCGGTCTCGATCTCAAGCACATCGCCTGGCTGCGCGTTGCGTTCCTCGCCATCCATGCGGCCACGCAGCGCGTGCCGTTGCCGCTGATCTCCGCAATGGAGCCATCGGAATTGTGCAGCCGAATGCGCCCCGAGCGCAGGCCCGTCCACGCAAAAAACTCGATCCCATCCGCGCCCACGCCCGTGTTGCGCGCGCACAGCCGGCGCGTGAGGGCAGCCCACTCGTGTCCTGCGGCCGCGTCTTCCGTCACAACCAAAAAGTCGTTGCCGCAGGCATGCGCCTTGGTGAACGAAATCAATCTTCCTCCAGGTCGCGAAAGTTAAACAAGGCGTCGATCGCCGGCTCGGCAAGCAGTCGCTGATGCAGCCGCTCGTGTTCTCTCCTGGTGGCTACCACCGTAAAGCTCACGCGCTGCAGCTCGCCGATCGCATCGCGCTCCACGCATGCCAAACGCTCGTTGCACTTGTCCATTGCATCGAGAATCGACTTAAGCATCACGGTTTGATCGCGTCCCCGTGCTTCGTATACCAGCGAGTAGCCCTTGATACTCGCCTTCCGCTCCAGAAATCCCACCACCTCCAGCGCGAAGATGCTTATGAACGTGGCTACGGCGGCTGCCCAATAAAGCCCGGCACCGCATGCCATCCCGATCGATGCAACCACAAACACGCTGGCCGCGCTGGTGAGCCCGCTGACGCGGCTGCGGTTGTGCAGAATGAGTCCGGCGCCTAAAAAGCCGATGCCCTGCACAATGTTCGATGCCACGCGCCCCTTGTCGGGGTTGGCATCGCCCGCCAGCACTGCAGACAGTAGGGTGAAAAAGGCGGCTCCGAGGCAGATCAAGATATTGGTCCGCACCCCCGCCGATTTGCGCTTCAACTCACGTTCAACCCCGATGAGTCCACCCATCAGGCAGGCGAAAAAGAGCCGGCCAACAGCCCCATTCACCACCGATTGCTGTTGCAACCAGGTGAAGCTGAACGGCTGTGCAAACTGTGCCATCATCACGATCATGAGCATTTCCTTGCCCGATGCTATCATCGCGCGGACGAGGTCCCGCTTGATTGCTCCTGCCAGGTATCGGAGACGTAAAGTGTACCGGCTGGCTGCCGGTCCGACGTGAACCTTCCCACCATGTGCAGACCCTGTGGATGCGCCTTCACCGCGACGTCGATCTGATCGCCATCGAAGGCGAGCACCGCGGCCGCATGTGTCGCCGGCGCGGCCAGCGCATCCGTATACAGCACCTGGTCGCCCTCATTAATCGTCTGCCGCAGCGGAATGCCGCTTGACGCCACAATCTGCGGATAAACCGAGGTATTCATCAGTACCTGGCCACCCGGGCGATGCGCCATCACCTCGCGCAGCATCGGCGGAATCCGTTCCTCGAATGCTCGCCGCGACTCAATATTCTTGGTGCCCTCGACATAAACAACCGGCCGTTCATGCAGCATCTCCGCTGCGTTGATCACGACAATCCCACCCAGAATGCCAACCACCGCATGCACCGCCCGCGGCTTGAACTCGCGCGTAGCCGCCAGCACAAACGCAGTCGCAAATCCCACCCCCAGTGCGAAAGCCGGCATCAGCTCCAATCCATATCGCGTGTTGTAGTACGAGTGCGGCCACCAAACCGGCAGAAAGATCGGCACCGAACCAAAGGCCACTGAATAGGCATAAAACGGTACCGGCAGCCACAGAATCAAGGTCCACGCAAAGCCGCGACGGCGCGCGATCAGCCATCCCCAAACGACGCCGAGCACACTGGTCCCCAGCAGCTTGTTTCCCCACGCCACCGTAGCCGCGGCCATCTCCGCCGCCTTCACAAAAAAGAGCAGCGACACCCTCGGATCGTGCCATCCGGGATGAGGTGGTCCATTGCCCTGACCCGCCGTTCGCTCCTCGATGGCGGCCGCAGAGTAAGGTCCCCGCGCGAAAGCGAGCCAGTCGCCGAAGACATGCGCGTTGTACCCAAACCAGATTAGCGGCGCAGCCACGACCAACACGCTCGCCAGCCAGAAGGTGCGAGAACCAAGCCGTCGCCGTCGCAGAAGCACAATGCCCATCGCGGTCCACGCCAGCAGCGCCATAATCCAGCCGTCGTAGCGGGTAAAGACCGCGGACACCAGCACCAGCGCAATCAGCCACAGCAGTAGCGCACTCCTATTTTCCCCCTTTGGCTCATCGAGGGTCGCCCGCCACTCCACCAGCCACCGTGCCGTCCACACCATCTCGCATACAAACAGCGGCTCGGTCATGGCCGTGGTCTGCATGTACAGCAGGTTGGGATTGAACGCAAAAAACGCCAGCGCGATGGACGCTGGCGCCGGCCCCAGCCATCTCCGTGCAAGCCGGTACAGTCCGTAGCACGACGCAAGCCACGCCAGCGCCGAAGGAATCAGCCCAGCGAGCCCGTTGGCCCACCATGCGTACACGGCCACAAACGGAATCATCAACACGTGCGGCAGCGGCAGCCACACCGACCCCAATTGCGAGTAGCCCGGGAAATGCGAATCGATCACCCGCCGCGCAATGTGCAGATGCGCCACCGCGTCGCCGTAGTTGAGCATCGCGTGGTTCGTCCAGCTCCACGCAATAGCAGCCAGAGATGCCGCCGCGCAGCAGGCCAGTGCAATCAGCCTCTCGCGGCGGCTCATCCCATCCTCAATCAAGGTGCGTCAGCTCGCGGAATTGCTCGAAGCGCGCGTCGATCTCATCGCGCGTCAGGTTCTGTGTGCGCTCCGTGCCAAAGCGCTCCACGGCAAACGAACCCATCACGCTGCCGTAGAACATGGCCCGCCGGAACACTCCGGGAGTCAGTTCCTTCTGCGACGCCAGATAACCAAAGAAACCCCCGGCAAAACTGTCGCCCGCGCCCGTCGGGTCCACCACCTCTTCCAGCGGCAGCGCCGGCGCACGAAACGTCTTGGCCCCAATCGCATCCTTGGTGTGCCCGTAAAACGCCGTCGCGCCGTACTCGCCGTGCTTCACAACCAGCATGCGCGGACCCATCGCCAGCACCGCGTTGGCCGCCTTCACCAGGTTGTTGTTGCCGGCAAGCATCTTGGTTTCCGTGTCGTTGATCAGCAGTATATCCAGACCGCGCAGCACTTCGAGCAACGCCGCCTTGTGGTCCTTGATCCAGTAATTCATGGTGTCGCCCGCCACCAGCTTCACGCCCGGCATGGCCTCGCGAACCCGCCGCTGCAGCACCGGATCGATATTCGCAAGAAACAGGAACTCGGAGTCGCGATACGCATCCGGGATCTTCGGCTCGAACGCGCCAAACACGTTGAGCTCCGTGTTGTGCGTCTTCGCCTCGTTCAGGTTTTCCAGGTACGAGCCTTCCCAGAAGAAGCTCTTCCCCGCCGCCCGCTCAATGCCTCGCGTGTCAATCCCGTGCTTCTCGAAGACTGCCTGTTCCGCTGCGCCAAAGTCCTCGCCCACCACAGCGATCACGCGCACGTCGGTAAAATAGCTCGCTGCCAATGCAAAGTAGGTTGCCGCACCGCCCAGGCACCTCTCTCTGCGTCCCGCGGGCGTCTCAATCGAATCAAATGCCACACTTCCAACTACCGTAATCGCCATTCTGTTCCTTTGTTTGGTTTTGAGGATTGTCGCTGACTCGCTGACCTGCTGGCTCGCTGACTTGCCTGCACGCTACCAGCCCATATACTTACCGAACAGCAGCTTCAGCCGTTCCTTCGCGGCCGCTGGAATCGCATCCGGCTGCGTGAGCACCGCGTACTTCGCCGCTGAGGCGCATGCGCACGTGCGTTCCGCGGGCATTGCCTCAACAGCTTCCTTTACCACCTTGCATGCATTGGATGCATTTTGATGCAGCACCGCCACGATCTCCTCGATCGTCACCGCGTCGTGTCCCTCGCGCCAGCAGTCGTAATCGGTCACCATCGCCACGGTCGCATAGCAGATCTCCGCCTCACGCGCCAGCTTGGCCTCCTGTAGATTGGTCATGCCGATCACATCGGCGCCCCAGCTGCGATACAGGTTCGACTCCGCCCGCGTGGAAAACTGCGGACCCTCCATGCAAACGTAGGTCCCTCCCAGCTTGCCCACGACTTCGGCCGCCCTGCACGCGCGCTCCGCTGCCGCGGCCACCGTGGCGCACACCGGATCGCCAAAGGCTACATGCCCCACAATCCCATCACCAAAGAACGTGGACACGCGATGAAAGGTACGATCGATGAACTGGTCCGGGATCACGAACTCGGTGGGCTTGTGCTCTTCCTTCAGCGACCCCACCGCCGACATGGAAAGAATCCGCTCCACACCGAGCTTTTTGAACGCATAAATGTTGGCGCGAAAATTCAGCTCCGACGGCAATATGCGATGCCCGCGCCCATGCCGCGCCAGAAACGCCACCTTGCGCCCCGCCAGCTCCCCCAGCACAAATGCGTCGGAAGGCTCGCCGAACGGTGTCTCCACCCGCTCTTCCGTGATGTTGGTGAATCCGGGCATGGAGTACAGCCCGCTGCCGCCGATGATGCCGATCTCCGCCCGACCCAAATCCTCACCCAAGCGATCCGTCTCCTTCGCGCCGATGCCTTAGAGCCTCGTGCGCCGCGCAGCATTCAAAACACTTCAGTATACCGGCCGGCCTCCGTCCACCCGGACCGCGCTATCTTCGCCACAAAATGAAGAGGCCGCTCCGCGAGCGGCCTCTGTCTGATACCTGTTGTCTGTTACCTGTTGTCTGCCTTTAATTCGGCATCACCAGCAATGTGATCGACTGCGCCGGGAATGTCGTGCTGATCGTGCTCGCCGTACTCGATCCCGAAGGCGGCGTCACCGTCACATTCGGCTGCGCCACAATCGCGGACAGATTCGCGTTGCTGTACAGGAATGCCTGCGCCGACGTCACTGCTGCTGGCAGGTTGTTCACCGACAACGTCGACGTCAAATCGCCATAGGTCTTGTTGATCACAACCAGCGTGATCATGTTGTCCTTGGTGCGCACAGCCCCGTACACCGAGAGTTTGCCCTGATCGGCGCTGACCGACGAGATCGCCATATCGCCGAACATGTGATTGCTGCCGTCGTAGTTGCGGAAAACCTCAAAGGCCATCAACCCCGGCGTCTGCGATTTTGTCGGATCCGGCGGTCCCCACAACGTCCCGATATCCAGCCCCTCGCGCCCAAAGATTCCCAGAATGTCCGCCTGCGCCAGCGCGCCGTTGATGTGTTCCAGCCCGCCCCAGTTGTATTCGGTGATCGCCAGCTTGGTCCCGGGATAGTCTTTCGCCGCCCAGTTCCGCATCATCGGGATGACTTCCGCAGCCTGTTCCGGCACGTTGCAACTCGAGGTGTAGTTGGAGTCGGTGGTGTAATTCGGCTGCTGGAAATTGGGATCCATATACGTGGGATCCCACAACACCCGGGTCGAGTTCAACCGCGCCTGCTGCACCCCCGTATCGCCGGCCGTGCTGAACGCAAGATTGGTGCTCCCGTCGTACCCGAAGTACGCATGCACGTCCACATAATCCAACAGCCGCGTGCTTGCGGTCTGCGAAGCCGTGGCAAACTGCTGCAGGTAGTACTCAATCAGGGGAACGCCGCCATGCGTGTTGCGGTCCACAGGGTTCTGCCACGGCTGGTAGCACGGCCCCGATCCCCAGCCCGACTCAATGTCCTTTTTTGAGTAGAAATAGGCCCACCAGAAATCGATGACTGGCCCGCTCACTTCGGCCGTCGGATCGGCAGCCTTCACCGCCTTGGCCACCGCGATCCCGTTAGTGGTCACCTCATCATAGGTAAACGGCGACGGATGCACATCGCGATGCACCGCGTCCCACCAGCTCGGCTCGTTATCCAGGTCGTACACCGCCACCCCACCGTTGGCCGCGGTGCCAAACTTGCCCACCAGAAACGTTACCCAGTTCCCCGCCCAGGCTCCCACATCGATCTTCGTGCTCGTTAGCGTCGGATCGTTGCCGGTGATGTTGCAGGTAGTCGATCCCGAAGAGGGAACGCACGCAGGCGATCCCTGCCCTGCCGCGTACTCGCCGTTTCCGCATCCTCGCCCATTGTCCACCGCCTGCTGACCCGGATAAGTGGCCACCGGAAAACTGCACGATGTCGTGTCCTTGGCCACCCAGCCGTTCACCGGCAGCGTTCCAATCGTCCGCGCTCCAATGCCCTGGTCCGCCGTCACTTGGGCATTAAAGCTGGAATTGACCTGCGTGCCTCCCGGCAGTCCGCTCTGGTTTTCGAAGTACCAGTCGCTCGCCGAACTTGTCGCATCGAGCGTGTAGTTGTAGCGCGACGTGGCATCGCCGCCCCACCGGTCGATCCCGATGTTCGCATTCTTGGCCGCCGAGGACACCAGCTGCCAGGCATTCCACCCGTAGATGTACGGATTGATGGCATGCGTCTGGTTCGCCACGTCCACCGTCAACGCCGGCCCACTGGCGGCCGCGGGAGAACTCAGCGTCACCGTCAACGAACCGGAAACCGTCGTGTCCTGGTTGCTGGTAGCCGTCACCGTCACCGTCGCCGGAGCCGGATACGGCGTGGTGAACAGTCCTGTCTTGGAAATAGTGCCGGCACTCAGCGCGCTCCCCGTGGGCGGCGTCACGCTCCAGGTCACGGTGTTGTCGGTAACAGCGGAACCGGAAACCGTCGCTGAAAACTGCTGGGTCCCGCCAATCGTCAGGGTGGGCGCCGGGTTCGGCGACACCGAAACGCTGCTCACCGCTGGATTGTTGGGAGGAGGCGTCGTGTTTCCCCCACCACTGCCTCCTCCGCACGCGGCTGCCACCATGATGCAGCCGCTCGCTGCAACAAACGTCACAAGCCTTCCAAAAAACTGCATGCCACTTCCCCACTGGCCGCCGCTCTTCGCCGGGGACCCCCTCCGGTACGGAAACAATCTGCGGTCTTTTTTGAAATCGGGTTCATATTACACAAGAACGTGGGACCGTTACCAGAAAATTCAATTATTTTCTTTCACCAGAAACCCTCTGGAAAATGGATTTTCCAGGTCCTCAGGGTGGTGCTTCCGGGCATCGGATGCCACACGAAGGTTCCCGAGCCGCGGCCCACCAACTGCCCCAATTCTGAGGCTGAGTGTGTGCAATAAAAAAAACGGATAAATCTATTGTGCTCATGAGGATGCATGCACGTTGGAGAGCGAGTGTGATCTAAATCACCTGAATTCTATTGCAATCTGCGATAGCAAAGATCGGTGGCAGGGACACAACACCTGCCGGTTCCTTGGAACCTGCATGGAGTATGCGCCGGTTGAAGGCCGGGCGTTTGTGATTGCGGTCACGGATGTCGGTTGATCGATCTTTGGAGTCGTGGGCGCCCGGTTCCGGGTTTTGCTTGTCGTTTTCGGACCACTTGTTTGCTTTGGGGGAGACTTGTAAGAAATCCCCGAAGCCGGGGACTATCTGTATGTGAGCAAAGGCAGGGATCCCGCCGTCGAATCTGGCGACCTCGATGCGCGCTCCGGCCGCCTCGAGACGAAGTATCAGGAGTTCATCAAAGATTACGGCGACGCGCTGGGGCGACTGGCGCGCGCCTATGAGTCCGATCGCGAGACATGTCGCGACTTACTTCAGGACATTCATGTAGCCCTTTGGAGGAGCCTTCATGTGTTTGATGGCCGATGTTCTGCGCGAACCTGGGTCTACAGGGTTGCCCATAACGTTGCCGCTTCTCACCTGGTGAAGCGTAACCGACGGCGAGCGAAGGCTCTGCTGAGCCTGGAGGAGTTGGACGAGTTGCAGGATTGGTCAGCAGCCACGGAGGTTGATCCGACCGAGATGCTGGATCGTGATCGGGCGCGGAATAGGTTATTGACTCTGGTGCGCACCTTGCAGCCGCTTGACAGGCAGATCATCCTCCTCTACCTGGAAGATACGGATGCTGCTTCGATCGGCGAGGTGACCGGAATGTCACAAGGTAACGTCTCGATAAAAATCCACCGGATCAAGCAGATGCTTGCTCGGAGATTTCACGAGGGAGGGAACAGTGGCAGGCGATGAATCGAAATTCGTACGGGAAGCGTGGCAAAGTCAGCGGGAGGAACCAATGGTCTTGGCCGCGGAGGAACTGAGGCTACGGAGTGAGCGGCTAACAAAACAGGTGCAACTGCGGAACTCAGTTGAATACGGTGCAGCCGCGGTGGTCGTACTTGTGAATGGATTTTATATGTGGCTGTTTAGCTCAATGCTGATGCGAGCGGGATCTGCGCTGATCGTCGCAGGCACCGTGTATGTGGTCATCCACCTGCGCAGGCGGGGGAGCGCGTGCTCCATGCCGGCTACAGCGCCCTCGCTCGACTTCTTGATAGGGGAATTGAAGAGGCAGCATGATCTGCTCTGGAAGGTTTGGGAATGGTATCTTCTGCCTGTGCTTCCTGGAATTACAGTCTTTCTTTTTGGAATTTCGGAAATGCGGGGCACAAACGGCTTACCAATCGTGCCGGAGCGATCCATCACGCTGACCGCGACACTTGTGGTTGTAAGCTTTGCATTGATTGCGTTTGCCAATCGACGGGTGTCCCGCCGGCTACAGCAACGCATCGAAGTGCTCGAGGGGCTGCAGCGGTAGACAAACCGGATTAGGGAAGCGTGGCATGCGATGAAACAGACGGAGCATGGATTGGCGATATCGGCCCATTCGCTCATTGGGTGGGTTGCGGTTGGGTTGTTGCACCTCGTCAATTACCAGGTTGCCGACAGGTAGCCCGATTTCGTGCAGGAACTGGATTCGGATTCGCTCGTCTGCCGCTATGCCGATGGACGAGAGCTCTTGCGCAACTGAGGCCTTCCGCAGCGCCCAACCGGCCGATAGCACGATGAGCGCATTGGCGATGAATCGCTCGTCGTGACTGCCAACCGAAATCGATTTCTGGCATCCATATGGGGAACCTTGGAGAGAACAGAGGTTGCCGACTGACACATCAAGATGGCCCTCTTCTGGTTCGAAAGCCTCGAAGGGAGCGTGATCACGATTCGATCGATCGACGGCCGAAGGTGGGTGGAGTCCCCGGTCCCCACGTGCGAGGGACCGGGCACCCTCATGACTCTTGAGACCCGGGGCCACCCGCCGCCGACCGATTGACGGCATGCAAGAGATCACATCGTAAAGGAAAGCTCCGCGTTTCAGCCGGCACCCGCTCATCGCGAAAAGCCGCGATGAACGGGGCACAGCTCCTACTCACAGCTTCCGTTACCTGGATGAGTGGGCCACCCGGCGATTGTGCGTTCACCGACCTATTGCATGAACAAAAATCTACCGGCTGCGCGAAGTTAAGTCACGCCTACAGCAGCGCTCTCGGTGGGTCAGTGATTGCGGTTTGCATCTGACTCGGAGGCCCGTGCCAGTGCTTGTGTATCGACATACTCCCGAACGTACGTCAATTTGCCATTTCGAACTGTGATGTCGAAGACCCAGTGATCCTCGAACGTTTTGTTCGTGGCTTTGATTTTTCCAGTAGCGAAGCCGACGACCAGGACCCGGTCTCCCTGCGCTATGAACTCGGGAGGCTGAGGGAATGAAGTCTCCACCGTCTCGTTGGCTTTCTGAAGTAGCCCCTCCAGCCCCGCATGCCCGCGGTACGTGCCGGCCAGTGGCCAGTCCTCGCCCGGAATGATCCACTCAAGATCTTCGGCAACCAACGCCAGCAGAGCTTGCTTATCGCGGCGGCCGAGTGCCGCAAGGAAGTTCTTCACAGTCTGGACGTTCTTTTCGATGCTCATCGAAATCTCTCCTTTTCCCTTGCATCAGAGCGTGTCCGATATAGTCGGACGTTTTGTGTCGTACCGCGCGCGACAAATCACGCGGTCGAGGAACTATTGCTGCTTCTTGAACAGGTCCTGGAAGATGAGTGGTCCCCAGACGCGGCCCCGCGCGTGCACCAGCAAGCCGCCCTCGTTAAGCTTTCCGAGAGTGACGGGGGCGAATCCAAGTCTCTTCGCCAGATCCGCGACGGGAGCGATCGCGTCCTCATCATCGCTCGACAAAAAGATGACGCGATGGCCTCCCTCAACAACCGGATCGCTAGCCAACGTAGCCGCACCCAGGTGGTTAAAACCTTTCACGACCTTAGCGCCGGTGAAGGACTTCGCAATGAAGGCGGAGGACGGGAGACCGTCCAGTTCCTCAGGTGGCAGCGGAAACGAATTCATTGCGTCGATGACCGTCTTGCCCTTCCAACTCGGCAGCGCCTTCGCAACCTCACGATGTTCTCCGAACGGGATTGCCAGGATGATCGTGTCGGCCTGCGAGCGCATCCCGCAGCGACTTGGCGACGACCGTGGGTCCAACCGCCCGAGCCTGAGGCGCCAACGCCTCGGGCGGCCGGCGGCTCGCGACAGTCACGTTGATTTTGTTACGGGCAAAGGCGTGGGCGAGGGCCTGGCCGATCTTTCCGAATCCGACAATTGCATAGCTCATGCTGTTTCTCCGATCTTGGTGTTAGGAGCAAAGTTTGAGAAGGGTGGTCCGAGGACTGGCGGAGCTGGAGGGCCAGCCACGGAACCGCGACGAGGTCAGACCTGCGCCATGCCTCCATCGACGGCGAGATCCACACCGGTGACGTAAGAACTTTCATCGGAGGCGAGGAACACGACAGCGGCCGCAATTTCGTCGGGTTTACCTCTGCGGCCAAGTGGAACCTGCGAGACGAACTGGTCGGCCGCTTGCTGGGCTTGCTCAGGAGTGAGGCCTGCATTCTCAAGTGCTGGAGTCTCGATTGGTCCGGGGCTTACCGTATTCACGCGGATTTTGCGGTCTTTCAGCTCCATGGTCCAGCCACGCGCGAAGCTGCGCACAGCCGCCTTGCTCGCGGCGTAGACGGTAAACGCTGGCACTCCCATCACGTTCGCGACGGAAGAGTTCAGGATGATCGACCCTCCATCTTTGAATAAGGGGAGGGCCTTCTGCGCCGTAAAGAACAGTCCCTTCACGTTCAGGTCGAAGGTCTTGTCGAAATGAGCTTCGGTAGCCGCTTCCAGCGGTGCGACTTCACCCCAGCCGGCATTTACAAAGAGTACGTCGATGCGACCGTGTTTCTCTTTCACGACTGCATAGAGCCGGTCCAAATCCTGCAGGCGCGTTACGTCGCCCGTGACCGTCGTGACGTTTCTCCCGATAAAGGCTGCGGCCTCTTTCAGCTCTTTCTCGCGTCGACCGCTGATTACAACGTGCGCGCCTTCTTCAACGAAACGCTTGGCTGTGGCTAACCCAATCCCGCTGTTTCCGCCTGTGATTACTGCAACTTTTCCTTCAAGCTTTCCCATGATGACTCCCTTCGTATTCGGTACAGTAGAGTAGATTCTTTGGCGGTGGACGGGAACTGCTCAGAAGTCCATTCTTTTTGTCTATTCGTCCATAAGTAGAGGCAAACGTGGACCCAATTACAGACATCTTCAAAACGATGCACGTCACCGCGTTCGGTCTTCACAGGCTGGAAGCGACAGCCCCTTGGGGCCTAAGACAAGAGAACGAGGTCAAAGTACACGTCAGGCCTTCCGGCAAAACGATGCCGCCGGCAGACTTGGCGCACTTCGCTATGCTTTCGCGGGGAAACTGCTGGCTGAGTGTGGAAGGGATCGAGGAACCGATTCCGCTCACCGGTGGTGATTGCTTCTTGCTGGCGCGGGGGACTTCGATTGTTCTGCGCGACAGCCCGCGAACGCGTCCGAAGTGGACCTTTCGCGAGATTGGGGCCAGGGCTAACGGCAATGTCGCTCTTTGTGGCGGCGGCGGCGCACCCACCACTATTGTTTGCGGGTCGTTGAGTTTCGATGAGGCCAGCTTGAAGCCAATCACCCAGCTCTTGCCGAACTTTATTTTGATGAAGGCCGATCAGGCACGCACGCTGGCTCTTCACAGCACCGTGCAGGCGCTGGCGTCAGAGATGGCAGAACAGGCGCCCGGATCTGAAGTTGTCGCGACTCGGCTAGCCGAGGTACTGGTGATCCAGTTGTTGCGGGCGCATATCGCGTCGGAACCGTCTCGCAGCAAGGGATGGCTCCGCGCAGTCTTCGATCCTCAGTTGGGCACCGCCCTGAGTGCCCTTCACGACAAAGTGAATGCACCGTGGACGGTCGAATCCCTGGCCGAATCGGCGGGCATGTCTCGCTCTGCATTCGCAGCACGTTTCAAAGAGCTACTCGGACAAACACCGCTGGAATACGTAACCGAATGGCGGATGCAGAAGGCGATGCAGTTACTTGAACAGCGCGACAAAAAGCTCATCGACATTGCCCGGTCGGTGGGCTATGAGTCCGACGCTGCGTTCAGTAAGGCCTTCAAGCGAGTTGTCGGGGCCAACCCTGGGGAATACCTCAAACGTGGTTTTGAACGCCTCAGCCATGCCGGAATGGCTGAGGGTTCTTGACATTGGCTGCCTTTTCGTTAGGAACCTTCTTGTGTGGATTTGGCTGCTTCAGTCCCTGGTCCCCAAGTGCGAGGGACCCTTCGGCTTCGCTCAGGGCAGGCTCGGAGGCACCGTCATAAGTGTTGAGACCGGGGCCATCTGGCTACGCCGATGGACGAGAGCTCTTGCGCAAGCGAGGCCTTGCTCAACGCCCAACCCGCCAATAGCAGGCTTGGCGCCCGCAGCGCCGGCGCCTCCGGAGAGAGCCCAGCGTGGTGCCGATCACCGTCTGCTCGGGTTGCGCCGGCGCAGGAGACCAGTACGCACGGCAGATCGGCGGGCAGGCCTTCGGCTATCCATTCCTCGGCCAGCAGCGTCAGGTCGCGGCCCGGCATGTAGACCACGCGCGTGGCATCTTCGAGCGCGGGCAATGCCGCGTCGTTGTGCGACTGCGCATGATGGCCGGTGGAGAAGATCACATTCGACGCCGCAGTCGCGATCGGTGAGCGACGCGGCGATCGCCGCAGCCGCAGCAAACGCCGCCGAGACGCCGGGGACGACTTCAAACGCCACGCCGGCTTCAGCGCAGCGCGCTCATCTCCTCGGCCGCACGGCCAAACAGCAGCGGGTCGCCGCTCTTGAGCCGGACCACGCTGCGGCCGGCCTGCGCGTGCTCCACCATCAGCGCGTTGATCTCTTCCTGGGTGATGGTCTTTGCGCCGCAGCGCTTGCCCACGTTGACGACCTCTGCGTGCGCGGGCCAAGTCGAGAATTGCCTGAGGAACCAGATCGTCGTGCAGAATCACGTCGGCGCTACTCGATCAGTCGCAGAGCTTTCACGGTGAGCAGATCGGGATCGCCGGGACCTGCGCCAACCAGATAGACGGTGCCAGGCGCGGCGTCGCGTCCAGCTTCCTTGCCCGCCGCGCCGAACTGCCGCGTGGCGCCAGGCGCCGAGTCGCAGATCTGCGCGCTGCGCCAGCTGATGCAGCAGCAGCCTTGCGCTCTTCGCCGCGGGGATGCGTGGCGAGCACTTCGCGGCGCAGCTCGCCGAGCTTGCGCAGCCACGCGCCAAGATCCTGCGGCAAGCTGCTCGTCGATTTCGCGCCGCAGCCTCTGCGCCACAGCCGGGCTCTCGCCGGCCGTCGAGATGGCGATCTGCAGTTCGCCGCGGCTGACTACCGAGCCAAAGAAGAAGTCGCAGTTGGGAATGTCGTCGACGCTGTTGCACAGATGCCGCGTTCCAGGGCTGCGCGATAGACCGCCGCGTTCACTTCGGGGACATCGGTTGCGGCAATCACGATGAAGTTGCCGTCGAGATCGGCGGCTGGAAGGCGCGCTCGTCCACTCGAGCTTGCCTTCGGCAGCCAGCGCGCGAATCTCGGGCGGGCTTCGGGCGCGACGACGCGCAGACGCAGGCCGGTCTTGAGCAGGCTGCCGATCTTTGTCGAGAGCGACAGTTCCCGCGCCCACCAGCAGCCACTGGCGGCCTTCGAGTTTGAGAAAGATGGGAAACAAGCTCATTTCGATTCCTGTTCACCTCTCAGCGTACTTTATCGGGATCAGGTCCAAATCCGGGACCTCGGGCACTCAGCTTCTGTGGCTGGGCTCAGATGAATCGAAACCAAGACTACTCCGCCACCGCATGCGGCACGGGGCCGGTTGGCAGGTCGCGCTCGACCGGCGTTCAAGTCTCGCCTGCGAGGTACGCGCGCAGTTCGTCATTGGTGTGGCGCGCAAACCAGGCGCGCAGATTTTCTTGCCCGCTCGCGCCCGCCAAGATACTGCCGCAGCAGGCGCTCGATCGCCTCGGGAACAGCGGCGCGGGGCAGCGATATCCGACGGGCCGCGCAACGCCGGCATGCTGGCCCACAGCGCCGCCAAGGCAGAAGTAATATGCGTCGCGAGCTTGCCCTCGTGCTTGATCTTCTTGCCTTCGATGCCGATGTCGGCGATCCAGTGCTGGCCGCAGCTGTTGGGGCAGCCGGTGACGTGCAGCTTGCAGCTGCTGGTCGAATTGCGGCAGGCGCTCTTCCATCTCGTCGACCAGCCAGCGCGTAAAGCCCTTGGTCTCGGTGATGGCCAGCTTGCAGAACTCGGTGCCGGTGCAGGCGATGGCGCCGCGCCAGAAGGTCGAGCCCTCGACGTGCAGACCGATCTGCTCGAGCTCGCGCGCCAGTTCAGCGGTCTTTGCTGTTGGGAACGTCGATGAAGATCAGGTTCTGCGTGACGGTGGTGCGCAGCTGAGCCGCTGCCGAAGCGCTCGGCCAGATCGGCCGCGGCCTGCCAGCTGATCGCCGGTCAGGCGGCCGCGCAGCACCGACGCGCCCACGTAGCTCAGTCCAGCCTGCCGCTGCGGATGAATGCCGGCGTGGTCGCGAAGAACATCGTCGGGACACGTTCTCGTCGGCACGCCGGGATCGAGCTTGAAACCGAGCGCGGCTTGCAGCTCTTCGAGGAAGCTCTCCGCCGTCCAGCCTTCGCGCAGGAAGAGGTACTTCATGCGGGCGCGGTCGCGGCTCTCGCGCAGGCCCTGCTGATCGCGGAAGATCTCGGTGATGCCGCGCGACCACGGCAACAGCCTGCTCCGGGACGCATGAATGCATCGAGCTCGACGGCGAGATGCGGATCATTCGAGAGGCCGCCGCCGACGCGCACGGAGTAGCCGACCTCGTCGCCGCGCCGCACCGCGGTGAGGCCGATGTCGTTGATCTCCGGATAGGTGCACCAGACGGGCAGCCGGTGACGGAGATTTTGAATTTGCGCGGCAGGTTGTAGAACTCGGGATTCGCCGTGAGCTGCGCGAAATCTCGCGCGCGAGCGGCGAGGCATCGATGATTTCATCGGCGGCGACGCCGGCCAGCGGGCAGCCGGTCACGTTGCGCACCACATCGCCGCACGCGCCCTTGGGCGAGAGGCCGACCGGCGTCAGCGCATCGACGATTTCCGGCAGCGACTCGATGGTGAGCCAGTGCAGCTGGATGTTCTGGCGCACGGTGATGTCGGCCAGGTTGCGCGCGTGCTTGCGCGCGATGTCGCGCCGATCGCGCGCAGCTGGCTGCGATGTGAGCGATGCCGTTGGGAATGCCGATGCGCATCATGAAATATTCGGTGGCCTTGCCTTCGCCGCCCTTGCCGCCGGTGCGCCCACGCCGTCGCCCTGGGTGTAGATGCCCCACCACTTGAAGTAGAACGACGCCCACTCCGGCAGCACGCCGCGCGGCCCTCGCGGGCGAACTGGCGCACCTCGTCAAGGCCTCCCATGGGTTTCTTTCGCGCTTGCAGCCTTTTGCTGCGCTGCGCCTTGGTCTCTTTTACCGGAATCTGCCCCGCTCCACAACTCCCTTTCGGCTTGCGTGCTCGGACGCCAACGTCGCCCCACCGAGCCATCAACTTTCGTGCGAGAAGAAGACGCCCGCGATGGCCATCGCGGGCGTCAGGAACCTGAAATACGATTGCGGTTATGCCGAGGTCCTGTGCGCGATGAGAACGGCAGCGACAACAGGAGGTCATTCGCATACGTTGATGATGGCACAAATGCAGTTCGAACTCAACTGACCCAGGCAGTTCTGGCAGGAGGATTGAGCTAAGTCCAACAAATCCCTGCAATCGCCGGCGTCAAGGTAAAGAACGAAGATAGGCGATGATCTGCCAGCGCTGGGCCTGCGGCAGCGCGGACCACGAAGGCATGCCGTGGCGCAGATCTCCCTGGCGCAAGAACCACTCCAGATCGCCATCGGTGGCCGACCGTACGCTTTGGGAGTGCAATGAGGGCTTTTTGCGGCCGTCTCCCTGCGCGTCCGGCCCGTGGCACTGCTCGCAATGGTCGTGGTAGAGGATCGCCCCGGCAGAAACGGCTTCGGGCTTGCCCTGGAAGGGGTTTGGCCGCGAGTGGTCGCGCGCGGGAACGAAGTCCCAGTGGGAAGATGCGGCAGCGCAGGCAAAACCCAGACAGAACAGGAACGATACCGATACGAGGAACCGCCTCACCAGACCTTTCCCTTCCTTCGAGAAAAGAACATGTCGGCAGGGTCTTTCAATTCGTAGGCGAATCCGACGCGATATACCTGATCCATGCTGCTGCGGGTCACACCGAACCCCGGCGAGAAGCTGACGCGCATGTGGGCAGGCAGTTGCCAGCCGAAGGCCGGAGCCAGGTAGTGCGACGTGCGATGAAGGCTCAGAGCCCAGGTGTCACCCAGGCCGCCATAGGCCTCAAGTCCGGCGATGAGGTTCTCAGCGCAAAACGTGCACACCCGTCCGCTGGCAGCGGAGCGCAAGGGGCGGGCCACAGCCAGGGCGTAGCCAAATTCCCACGGGGCATGGCCCAGATTCTTCTCGGAGATAAAGTTCTCGGAGATGTTCCAGTCATGGACGTTCGACGAGAGAATGAGCTTCAGTTCGCCTTCCTGCTGATGGTCGGTACGCGCGACCGCGTTGGGGAGAATGAGATCGGACTCGCCATCGTGTCCAACGACCTCAAGGACGGTCTTGTCGGCGGCGGAGATGTCCTCAAATTCAATGTAAAGCACTGGATTTATGGGATATTCGTGCATCAGTGGGCGCAAGCGATTCTCCCAGCGGAAGCCGGTATAGATGGCTGAATCACTTGCCGTGGCCTGGCCGTCGAGGTACGCCTCGGTTGTCCACCATGCACGGACCCCATATTCAAACTCCGTGGCAAGGGCGCCATAGTGGTGGCCGCCTTCCGGGCGGGCAAGAGCCGTTTTGGTTTCGATCTCCAGATTCCCGGGCTCCTCCAGGTCATGCGAGTAGGTGACGAAGTAGGGCACATCCTGGGCAGTGGCAGCCAGGCCGAGGCCAAGGGAAAGCAGAAGCAGGAGAGCAGTGCGACAGAAACGAGCAGAAGCAGGGCGGTTCAAGTTCGATCTCCGATCCCAAATACGACTTGTTTGGTCCGTATTTAAATCAGACTAAAAGAGTCCGATTTCGCCGTCAATGACGAAATCGTCATGTAGGTCCGTATTGTGGTGCAGATTTTTGCAAAGTTCAACAACTAAATCGCGTTAGGACAGCGGCGCGCGTCACATCCGCACACAATCCTGCGCAGTTAGATTGTTTTGTTGCGCTGTGATGACAACCGCTGTTCTTGAATCCGAAGCGACGGCCGCCCGAACGGTGATTTCACCCGCCCTGCAGCGCTATCCACTGACGCAGGGCGTGAATCCGTGGCTGGTGACTGTCAGCGTAATGCTGCCCACCTTCATGGAGGTGCTGGACACGGCCATTGCGTCGGTGGCCCTGCCCTATATCGCCGGGAGTCTGTCGGCTTCGAACTCCGAGGCGACCTGGGTGCTGACCAGCTACCTGGTGGCCAACGCGGTGATCCTGCCTGCTTCGAACTGGTTTGCGCGGCGGTTCGGGCGGAAGAACTTTCTCCTGTTTTGCGTGGTGGTCTTCACCGTGGCGAGCTTTTTCTGCGGGGCTGCGCCATCGCTGGCGGTGATCCTGCTGGCGCGGGTGTTGCAGGGGGCGGGAGGTGGAGCGCTTCAGCCGTTGTCGCAGTCGATTCTGCTGGAGAGTTTTCCTGTAAAGAAACGCTCGCAGGCCATGGCGGCCTATGGGCTCGGGATCGTTGTGGCTCCCGTGCTGGGGCCTACGCTGGGCGGGTGGCTGACCGACACGTTTAGCTGGCGGTATGCCTTTTACATCAACATTCCGGTGGGAATCCTCGCCGCATTCATGATCACCCGCTTTGTGCACGATCCTCCGCACATTCGCAATGCCAAGGTGGGGCCGTTCGACAATATCGGCTTTGGGCTGTTGATCATCTGGTCGGGCTGCCTGCAGATCGTGCTCGACAAGGGCCAGGAAGATGACTGGTTCGGCGCGGTCTGGGTACGGTGGGCCGTGGCCGCGCTGATTGTCGGTTTCGTGGGTTGGATTTGGCGCTCGTGGAGTAATCCACGAGGGTTGGTGGACCTGCACGTTCTGAAGGACCGCAACTTCAGGACGGGATGCTTCCTGATCGCGCTGCTCGGGATGTGTATCTATATCACCATTGCGATTCTGCCGCTGTACTTCCAGGAGATCCTTGGGTACACGGCATTTGCGGCGGGGCTGGTGGTGGGGCCGCGGGGCATCGGATCGTTTGTCGGTTCGCCTCTGATTGGATATCTGGGTTCGCGCATTGACCCGCGCAAGCTGCTGACCGCAGGATTCATTGGATTCGGCATTTGCTCGCTGGTCTTTGGCAGTGTCAACCTGGAGATTGGACCGACCACGCTGCTGGTGCCGATTCTGCTGACCGGGTTTGCCCTGAGTTTCGTGTTTGTTCCGCTGGCGACGCTGTCAACCTCGACGCTGCCGCGCGAGGAGATGGGCAACGCGACCGGCCTGTTCAACATGCTACGCAACATTGGCGGTTCCATCGGTATTGCCATGGCGTCGACAGCGCTGATCCGGCGCGCGGCGTTTTACCAGACCGAGATTGGTGCGCACGTCACCGCCTCCGATCCCATGTGGCAGCAGAGGTCGCGGTCGATCACGATGTATGTGGGGCACCTGGTTGGACCGGCAAACGGCCGCGGCGGCGCGATGGAATTGCTGTATGGAAGTCTGCTGCGCCAGGCGGCCCTGCGCTCGTACGTGGACGTATTTCGCTGGACCGCGCTGCTGGCGTTTTTCTGCGCGGGGGCGGTGTGGCTGTTCAAAAGGCCAGAGCAAATGGAGGCGCCGCCTGGGGCGCATTAGATATCGATACAACCAGCGAAGCCGATCCGTGCTCAAAGCCTGCGGATAAGCCGGCAGGCGGAGGTGGACGAATGGCAGGTCCGGAGAAGGTTTTGGAGCAGGCGGAAGGCACGCTGCGCCAGGTGATCGAAAACCTGGTGGACGCGCAGGAGGGATTGCAGCACGTTGGCGACTCCGTCAAGAACGAGCATGTGAAGCGCTTTCTGCTGGCGGAGAGCCTGGCCCGTGCTGATTATCGCGGCCAGCTGGAGAACATCCTGCACCAGGAGGGAGTGCGCGATGTGCACGTGACGGGCACCCCTTCCGGCAAGCTGTTCAAGGCGTGGTCCGGAATCAAGCTGAAGGTGGGCGCCGGCGAAGACAGCCTGCTGGAGATCGCAGCGAAAGAAGAGCAAAACGTGATCGACGCGTATCACGAAGCCTTGAGCAGGAAGCTGCCCCGCCCCATCCTCGACATTCTGGGGGCACAGGTCCAGCGGATTGCGGCCTCGCATCGAACGATTGTGAAAGCCCGGGACACCGTGAGGGCGGCGTGAAGCATTGGGTAAGTTCGAGATCCGGAAGCAACTTGTGGCAAGGTGCGCGCCTCTCATGATCCGAACGCCGAGCCGGCCAGTTCGCCGGCTGGATGTTCAGAACGAGAAGCACCCGGGGCGAGTGGCGGAGGGTTAGGGCGACTTCCCCGCCTTGCCCGACAGTGGGCCGGCGGCGAAGGAGAATCGCAGTGGCAGCCGCCGGACACTTGTCCAACCTTATTTGAACGGCCGAGGAAAGCATGGCAGGTCAATCGAAGGATTTTTTGGAAGTGGAAGGCATGCTGCGCGTTGTGATCGAGAACCTGATCGACGCGCAGGAGGGATTTCAGAAGCTTGGGGAAGACGTGAAGAGCGAGACACTGAAGCAGCTCTTCGCGGCTGAGAGTCTGAAGCGCGCACAGTTCCGCGGCGACCTCGAGAATATTCTGCGGCAGGCAGGGGTGGGAGACCTTCACGAGACCGGCACCGCGGCCGGAGCGTTCATACGCGCATGGACTGGATTGACGGCGCCGCTGATCGGGGACGACGGAATGCTGAAGGCCGCCGAAGAAGCAGAACACAAGACAATCGAGATTTACAATGACGCGCTGAGCAAGGACCTGCCGGCTCCCATCAAGGAAGCGCTGGCTGAACAGGCCTTGTGGATTGTGGCCTCGCATGATGCTATCCGGACCGCGCATGAGAACGGGACGTTCGAAGCGAAGTGATCGCTCAGGAAGCGGAGACCAGATCGATTCCCTCATGCGCGATCTCCAGCGACTCAATGGCGACGTCACTGGAGGTGCTGTCGAGAACAGGTCCAGACCATCGCGATGGCCATGCATTGCGAATCCGCCAGGTGAGCACCGGCTTGTCCGTCGCATCGAGAAGAGTGACCCCGATATTTCTGCGAACAAGGTTGCCGTTTACTACGCCGCTGAACCAGTTCCACAGCGACAGATCGGCCGTAAAACCGCGCTTGAGGGTGATGTTGGAATAGTGAGCGAGGCCGGGTAACTTTTGGTCGGCGGACAAATTGCTGTTGCCGGGCCGATAGTCCACCACATCAATCGATGCGTCAAGGCCTGACACTTCGCTGAACGCGCTGGCGGTGATGCCGTCGATGCTGACGAGAAAGCGGCCGATGGTGAAGGGATCGATGCGGGCGGGGGATGCCATGATCTCGCTCTCCTGAGTAAAATTGGAATGCCGAGTTAGTATAGTGTCCGCACCAACACTTCAGTCGCGACTTTAAGGCAGGACGCGCAACCGTTCATCGCTACAGAAAACTATTCGCCGAATGGTACAAAGCGGCGCGCATTCTCGTCGTACTCTTCAATCCTGCCGGTGAGAATGTCGTAAAACCAGCCGCGTACCGCCAGGTCTCCATGGGCAACGGCCCTGGCGACGGCCGGCTGCGCCTTCAGGTTCATCAACTGCGCCACCACATTGCCGCGAATGAGGGCTGCCAGTTCGGCGTGTTCGCCATCGGCGGGGTTGAGCGGCTGGCGATGCGTGAACGCCGCCTCCACATGGCGGAGCCATCGGCTGGCCTTGGGCAGCTTCTCCAGCCCCTGGCGGTTGAGCGCGGCCTTCATCGCTCCGCAGTCGGAGTGTCCACACACGATGGCGTACTTTACCTTGAGGACCTCGACGGCGTATTCGATGGTGGCGGTGGTGCCGTCGATGTCGTTGGCGGTGACGGGGATGACGTTGCCGGCGTTACGGGAGATGAATAGATCTCCGGGACCGGTGCCGAGAATCAGGTCGGGAACAATCCGCGAGTCGGAACAGGTGATGAAGAGATACTCGGGCGACTGGCTTTCCGCGAGCAGGCGAAACTGGCTGCGCCGAGTTGGAAAGACATCCTGCAAGAAACGCTTGTGGCCTTCAATCAGTCGCTGCAACGGCGTATCCCCCGGTAAGGTTTTACTGCTGCAACCAGCGTAGCGTACGCCGGTTAGCGGCCGGTTGCTGGGATATAGTGGGGGGCATGTTCAATCGGGTACTTCGGCTTTTTGTTCTGATGGGGATCTGCGGCGCGGCCATGTGTGTCGCAGCGCAAGCAGTGGACACGATCGATCCAGCGCTGAAAGCGCGCGTGGATGCAATTGCCGATGGCGTCCTGCAGCAGCACGGAATACCTTCGGCATCGGTGGCCGTGGTACAGGGCGGCAAAATCGTCTACACCCACGCCTACGGTAAAGCGCATATCGATCCGGACGTTGAAGCAACGCCCGAGATGCGCTACTCCATCGGCTCGATTTCGAAACAGTTCACGGCGGCGGCGATTCTGCTTTTGCAGGAACAGGGCAAGTTGCACCTGGACGATGCTGTGGGCAAGTACGTTCCCGCCCTGACGCGCGGCAACGAGGTGACGATCCGGCAGATCCTGTCGCACACCTCCGGTTACCAGGACTATTGGCCCGAGGACTACCTGATGACGCCGATGATGAAGCCAGCAACGGCGCAGCAGATCCTGGATACGTGGGCGAAGAAACCGCTGGATTTTGACCCTGGAACCAAGTGGCAGTATTCGAATACGAATTACGTGATTGCCGGGCTGATTGTGGAGAAAGTGAGCGGGCAAAAGCTGTTCGAGTTTCTGGGCGAGCACGTCTTTCATCCGCTGGGGATGAAGAGTGTGTGGGATTCGGATGAGTCCAAGCTGACGCATGCCGACGCCACGTCGTATATTCGCGCAGCTCTGGGGCCCCCGCGGCCGGCGCCCAAGGAGGGCCGCGGCTGGATGTTTGCCGCGGGCGAACTGGCCATGACGCCGCACGACCTTGCGCTTTGGGATATCAGCCTGATGAAGCGGTCGGTGCTGAAGCCGGAGAGCTATAAGGAGATGTTCACCGAAGTGAAGCTGAAGGACGGCAGCGGCACACATTACGGGCTGGGCGTGTTTATCGGCGACATGGACGGGCATCGGGACATCTCGCACGATGGCGAGGTTACGGGATTCGTGAGCTCCAACGAGGTTCTGGTGGATGATGGCGTGGCCGCGGCGGTGTTCACCAATCACATGGCGAGCGGAGCGGAGCAGATTGCGCGGCTGTTGGTGTCGACGGTCGAAGGCACGAAACTGAATCCCATTGAAGAACAGACGCTGGCAATCTACCGCGGCTTGCAGAAAGGACAGATCGACCGAAGCCTGCTGGCGCCGAATCTCAACGACTACTTCGATGCGCAGACCGTGGCCGACTTCCGCGATAGCCTAAGCCCGCTGGGAGAACCGCTGACCTTCAGCATGGTGGGCGAGAGCTTGCGCGGCGGCATGACATTTCGAGCGTTCCGCATCCAGTACCCGACGCGGCGGCTGTCGCTGACCACCTACACGTACCCAGATGGCAAGCTGGAGCAGTTCTTGGTGAGTCCGGCGGACTAGCCAGCAAATCAGCGGTTTGGGCAATTCAGCTCAGGGCAGCCGATACGGTCGGGTTCCATAGATAACCGGATGAATGGCCTGTCCGCTCCCGCGATACACTTGAATTGACCTATGTTTGAGAATCTTACAGAAAAACTGCAACGCGCCTTCAAGAACCTCCGCGGCCAAGGCACGCTAAGCGAAGAAAACATCGCCGAAGCCCTGCGCGAAATCCGCGTGGCCCTGCTCGAAGCCGACGTCAACCTCAACGTCGCCAGCGACCTGATCGACCACATCCGGGTCAAGGCCGTCGGCACCGAGGTGATGACCGCGCTATCGCCCTCCGAGCAGGTCATCAAGGTGGTCCGCGACGAGTTGATCGAACTGCTCGGCAAGGACACGGCACGGTTCAAGTTCGCTTCGCAGCCGCCCACCGTCATTCTGATGGCCGGCCTGCAGGGCTCCGGCAAGACCACCACCACCGGCAAGCTCGCGGCATGGCTCAAGAAGGGCGGCCATCGGCCCATCCTTGTCTCGGTCGACGTCTACCGGCCCGCCGCGCGCGAGCAACTCAAGGTTGTGGCCAAGTCCATCGACGCCAAGATCTACGAAGGCGACCTGAAAGGCGAAGCGCCAGGCTCCGCGCTGGTCGAGCGGCTGGCAACCGAAGCCCGCCGCGAAGCGCGCAACTTCGGCTTCGACACGCTGATCGTCGATACCGCCGGCCGCCTCCACATCGACGAAGAGCTGATGAGCGAGATGGAGCGGCTGAAAAAGCTGCTCAACCCGCAGGAGATCCTGTTCGTCGCCGACGCCATGACCGGCCAGGACGCGGTCAACTCGGCGCAGGACTTTCACAAGCGGCTCGGACTCACCGGCGTGGTCCTGACCAAGATGGATGGCGATGCGCGCGGCGGCGCGGCGCTGTCCATCCGTCACGTCACCGGCCAGCCCATCAAGTTCATCGGCACGGGCGAAAAGCCCGACGCTTTCGAACCGTTCCATCCCGACCGCATTGTCGGCCGCATCCTGGGCATGGGCGACATGCTGTCGCTCGTCGAGAAGGCCGAGGCCACGCTCGACCGCAAGAAGTCAGAGGATTTCGCCAAGAAGGCGCTGCTCGGCGACGGCTTCACGCTGGAAGACTTCCGCGACCAGTTGAAGCAGATCAAGAAGCTCGGCTCGATGGAATCGATCCTGAAGATGCTGCCCTCGGTCGGCCCGTTCGCCGGCATGCAGCAAGCCGCGCAGAGCGTCGATGAAAAGCAATTTGTGCGCCTGGAAGCCATCATCAATTCCATGACGCCCAAGGAGCGCCGCAACCACGAGATCATCTCCGGCTCGCGCCGCAAGCGCATCGCCGCCGGCTCGGGCACCAGCGTGCAGGACGTGAATCAGCTTCTGCGCCAGTACGCGCAGATGAGCAAGATGTTCAAGCAGATGGGCAAAGGCGGCCTGGCCAAGCAGATGATGCGCGGCGGCATGGGCGCGCTGGGCATGGGCGGCAAACAGAAGTTCGGGCGGTAAGCGTGATGACCACCACCCTCCAGGACCAACTCGACGAGATCACTGCCAACACGCGGCACCTGGTGCAGCCGGAGCGGCTGGCCGTCGGCGAGCGCGCGGTCGCTGAGTTTTTCGCCACCGGCATCGAAGACCGCATCCTGCCCGTCGGCGCGCAGGCTCCCGAGTTTGCGCTGAAAGACGCGAACGGCAAGCTGGTGCGTCAGCGCGATCTGCTCGCGCTCGGGCCGCTGGTCATCAAGTTCTTTCGCGGGCGCTGGTGCCCTTACTGCATCACGGAGCTCGAGACCTGGCGCGACCTCTACGGGACGGCTTCGCGAGCGCGGCGCTCTGATGGTCGCCGATCGGCCCGCAGACCGAGCGCCAGAGCGACTTCATGGCCGGCCAGCACGGGCTTCCCTTCCCGGTGCTATGCGATCCCGGCAACAAGGTGGCAGAGCAGTTCGGGCTGGTCTACAACGTTCCCCGATTATCACCGCAGACTACTACCGCTCGATCCTGGTGAATATTCCGTTTGTCAACGGCGACGACACCTGGCGGCTTCCCCTGCCGGCCACCTACGTGGTCGCGCGAGATGGCCGCAGTTCTTTTCGCCGAAGCCCACGCCGATTTCCGCGTGCGTCCCGAGCCGGAAGAAGCGCTGCCGCACTTAACCGCGCTGACGGCCAACGGTGGGCGGATGATCCGCGTCGATGGATCCAGCGGCGGCCTGCGCCTGCTTGTTCCTGCGCTCAGATGCTGCAGATTGAGGATGCTCTGCACCTGCGGCTTGTACTCCCCGCAGCAGAAACACCTTGCTGCGCGACGTCTCGCCGGAAATCAGCACAATCCGGGTCCGCGGCAATCGAAAAACTATCCGCCAGGAATGCGATCAGCGCCTCATTCGCGCGGCCTTCCACGGGCGGCGCCTGCACTGCAATCTTCAACTGCGCCGTCCGCCCCTTCGCCGTAAACGCCGATGATGGCCGTCTTCTTCGCGCCCGGCTGCGCGCGCACGGCGAGCGTGACTCCGTCCGGCGTCTCGCGCAGCATCATGCCGGCTCGGCATTGCGGACCCGTTACGGCTCGCGCTTGCCAAACAGCGCCGTCCCGATGCGGATCCGCGTCGCGCCCTCTTCGATGGCGATCGGAAAATCGCCGCTCATGCCCATCGACAGCACGTCGAAGCTTCAGCCGCGGATAGCGCCGCCGCCCAGCGGTCCCGCCACTGCCGCAGGCCGCGAAAGCACGCCCGCGTCACATCGTCCGGCAACGCCCCAGGGCGCAATCGTCATCAGCCCCGCACCTCGCAGATGCACCAGATCGGGCAGACGCTCCAGCAGCTGCGCCGCTTCGGCCGACTCAGGATCGAGCCCGTCCTTGGTCTCCTCCGGACTCAGCTTGACCTCGATCAGCACCGGCAGCCGTTTGCCGAGCCTGGCCGCGGCTTCGTTCAACCGCTCGGCCAGCCGCACCGAGTCGAGCGAATCCACTGCGTCAAACAACTCCACCGCACGCGCCGCCTTGTTCGACTGCAGGTGGCCGATGAGATGAACGCGGACGCTCTGGCTGCCACAAAGCTCGCGCGAACGCGGCGCATGCAATGCCTTGGCCGCGAACTCCTGCACGCGATTTTCGCCGAAGAGCCGCAGACCCAGCGCCGCCGCCTCGGCGATCGTGGCGGCGGGATAAGTCTTCGAGACCGCCATCAATTCCACGTCGGCGCGCACGCGCCCGGCGCGGCGGCAAGCCTCCGCGATCGCCGCTTCCAACTTTTCAAGATTCTCCTGCAGGCTGGAGCCGGCGTCCGATGAACTCACTTCGCTTGGTCCGTCCGCCGCCATGCTCACTCCAACTCACTGCCACCATCAACGCTTTCGCGGCTAACCCGCTTTCAACCCATCTCAGCGCCCGTGCTCCTCCAGGTACTTCTCCACCTCGAGCGCCGCCATGCATCCCGTCCCCGCCGCCGTAATGGCCTGGCGATAGCGCCGGTCCTGCACGTCGCCGCATGCATACACGCCGGGAACAATCACTCCGCTGCGCGTGGTAAACACGTTCTCCTGCGTCTTCATGTACCCTTCGCTGTCCAGGTCGATCTGGCCGTGAAACATCCTGGCGTTGGGCACGTGACCGATCCCGAGAAACAGCCCGCTCACAGGCAGCACGCTCTCCATGCCCGTCTTCACGTCGCGCAGGCTCACGCCCTTCACTTCGTTCTCTTCCACGCCCAGCACGTCTTCGACCACCACATTGGTGCGCAGTTCAATGTTGGGGTGAGCCATCGCGCGCTCCAGCATGATCTTGCTGGCGCGGAAGCTCTCCCGCCGGTGCAGCACCGTAACCTTGGTGGCAAAGCGCGTCAGAAACAGCGCCTCCTCCATGGCCGAGTCGCCGCCGCCCACCACCGCAATCTCCATGCCGCGAAAGAAAAAGCCGTCGCACGTGGCGCAACTGGAAACGCCGTGTCCGATCAGCGCCTGCTCGCTCGGCAGTCCCAGCCAGCGCGCGCTCGCGCCCGAGGCGACAATCAGCGACCGCGTGTGCACCTCGCCCGCCGAGGTCTTCAGCTTGAACGGATGCGTATGCAGATCGATCGAACCAGGTGCGCCAGTCTGGAACTCCGCGCCAAAACGCGCGGCCTGCTTCTTCATGTTGTCGATCAGTTCCGGGCCCTGAATTCCCTCCGGCCAGCCCGGGAAAGTTCTCCACCAACGTGGTAATCGAGAGCTGGCCTCCGGGCTCGTGCCCTTCCAGCACCAGTGGCTTCAGGTCGGCGCGCGCAGCGTAGATGGCAGCGGTCAGTCCGGCACAACCCGAGCCCAGAATTACGGTATCGCGAGTTTCTGTCATGAAGTTTCCTGAATCGATTGTAGCCGGGCAAAACCCGAAACCCCGCCCCTCAAACCGACCCCCTGACGGATTAGAGGCTTCTAAGCATTAGAAGATTCTTAGCCGGCCCAACCCCTGATCCGGGCACGGCATCCGGCCTGGTCAGATACCATGTTCCCATGGCGAACCTAACGCTGGTATACGGACTGCGGCTGCTGCCCGAGGGCGAAGTCAAGGAGATTCAAGACGCCACCCTGAAGCTGGCAAATGGGCACGACGCTCACGTGACCATGCATGTGCTGGAGGGCTCGCGCGAAGACATCGAGCGCCAGCTCAAGCAGAGCCTCGACGCCTTCTTCGACTTCTATCCCGAGATCTGAGGCTGCCGGCACCGACGCGTTATGCGGATGTTTCTGTCACGTGACGCGCAGGTTGTCGATGGCGTAGTCGATGAACCGCGGCTCGAAGTGCGGCGCCTGTTCCAGGAACCGGCAGGTGGCCACCACCTGGTCGACGATAAAGCGCGGCTGATAGGCCGCCAATTCCAGGCCCTTTTCCACCTTGATCCTCTGACGATGTAGTCGAATACCTCATCGGTCAGCTCGAACTCTGGCGCGCGCACTCTGCCTGAAAGATGCGCCGGTAGCGCCCCACGCTCGGGCCCAGCCACCTCGATCTTGTAGGGCAAGCGGCGCAGGAACGCCGGATCCATCAGGTCTTCCGGCTCCAGGTTGGTGGAGAAGATCACCAGTTCCTCAAAAGGAATAAAGAAGCTTTTGCCGGTGTGGAGCTTCATGAAGTCAACCCGGCTCTCCAGCGGCACAATCCACCGATTCAGCAAGGTTGGCCGGGCCACCAGCTGCCGTCCAAAGTCGTCGATCAGGAAACACCCGTCCAGCGCCTTCATGTGCATCGGCGCCTCATAGTAGTGGCCCTCCCTCGTCGTAGCGCAGATCGAGCATCTCCAGCGTCAACTCGCCGCCCGCAATCACGAACGGACGACGGCACGGAACCCAGCGCTGATCGAACTCGTCCTGCCGCACAAACGACACGCTGCCGTCTTCAATGCCCGCCGGATCCACCTGCTTGTGCACGCTGGCGATCGAACATGCGGATGATCTGCCCTTCCACCTCGATCGCGTAAGGAATGTAGATCACGTCCTGAAACACCGACGCGAACCGCAGCGCCACCGTCGTCTTGCCGTTGCCCGGGCGGCCCATACAGCAGCAGCGCGCGGCCCGAGTTCAGCGCCGGCCCCGCCTGCTCCAGCACGCTCTGATCCATCTCCAGGTCGCCGATCGCCTGGCTGATGCGCTGCATGGTGATGGTTTCGTTGGTCAGCTTCTGCCGATTCACCTGCTCGCAGAAATCCCCGATGGTCACCGGAGCAGGACCCGCGTACCGCAGCCGCTCCAGCGCATCGATCGTCCATCGCCGCCCCTCATCAGTAAGGGAGTACGCCATGTCGAGCAGGTTGTCTGACTGCCGCGTGCCCAGCGTCTGCAGCAGCTGCGGTCCACCGCCATGCGCACCAGTTCCGCCACCACGTGGTAGGGCAGCTTGATGCTGTCGATGAACTGCCGCGCCGATCTCCAGCCGCTCGGCGTAGATCAGCTTCATCAACAGCGCCAGCAGTTCGTTCTCGTCGATTCCCGTGGCCGCAATGTCGCGCGGATCCGCCGGGAATGCGGTGGATGAAGCTGGTCAGCGTCTTCTGGTCGATCGCTCCGAGGGCCACCAGGCTGTCGCCAAGCCGCTCGCCCGTCTCGCGGCTGCGCTCCAGCGCCCTGGCCACGTCTGCTTCCGTGACCCGGTTGGCCCGGATCAGCAGATCACCGAGTCTCATGCGAAAAACCTCTGACCGGGGAAGTCATGCAAACTCCTTGTCGCCTCGGAGAAACGCGCCGTTCGGCAACTGCGCCTGCGCGAGAGTACGAAGGGGATTTCGATGCACTCATTGTATCCAAGCCTCGACCCCTCGCGATGTTACGGAAGATTAGAAGTATCTAAGATTCCCCGGCTTAGAAAGGACTCATAAATGCTCCCTTCCCGCCCGTGGGAGCGCATCGCATGTTCCGTCTTCAATCTCCGGCCCTCCTTGGCATCTCCCTGCTTCTCTCTCCGCCGCTTCTCCTCGCCGGCGGCCCCAAACATGTGGCCGGCGCCACCTACTTCAATCACGGCGTCATGGGCCAGCCCATTCACTGGGCGAATGGCCAGGTCACCTACTTCGTCGATCAGGGCCCGCTGAGCGCTACGGTCAGCAATCAGCAGGCAACGGCCATGGTGGCTGCCGCCGCGGCTCTTTGGAACGCGGTCCCCACAGCCGGGGTGAACATCGTCAATGGCGGCAGCCTGAACGAAGATGTGAGCGGACTGAACATCGTGCCGGGCTCGCAGAGCCTCGCCCAGCCCTCCGACGTTGCGCCTCGGCGCCACCAACTACCCCGTCGGGGTCATATTCGACGCGGACGGCGCCGTGCTCGACGGCATCTTCGGGGCCTACACCAGCGACACCACCAACTGCCAGACCAACGGCGTGGTTGTCGCTCATCGACAACATCAATCCCGACGCCACCATCGCCCACGCTCTGATGATAGTGAACGGCCGCTGCACCGACACCGACCGTCGCATGCAGATGATGAGCTACCTGCTGGAGCGCGCCTGGGGCCTGGTCCTCGGCCTCGGTCCGTCGCAGTTCGATCCGGCATGCTTTGCAACTGGGCGACTCCGACGCGGCGCAAGGCTGGCCGGTCATGCAGCCGCAGGCGGGCGCGTGCGGGTCCACCGGAGGGATCTGCATCCCCAGTCCCGGCACCCTGCGCTATGACGACATGGCTGCCCTGAACCGGATCTATCCCATCACTGCGGCCAATCTCGCGGCCTTCCCCTGCAAGGTGCTGACCGCTCCGAATACCGTCTCCATCAGCGGGGCCATCACCTTTCGCGCCGGTTCGGGCATGCAGGGCGTCAATGTGATCGCGCGTCCGCTCGATGCCAACGGCAATCCCATGGACCAGTACGCCGTCACCTTCGTCTCGGGCGCATACTTCAGCGGCGATCACGGCAACGTGGTCACCGGCTGGAATGACACCAACGGCATTCCCCTGTCGCAATGGGGATCGAGCGACCCCAGTCTGCAGGGCTTCTTCGATCTCGCCGGCATGCCTCTTCCTCCCGGCGCAACCACCGCCAGTTACCTGCTCACGTTTGAAGCCATGGATCCATTGTTCATCTACCAGGAAGCTGTCGGCCCCTACATCCAGGGCTCGCCCAGCCCCTCCGGCACGCTCAATCCCGTCACGGTTCCCAACCTCGCGGCGGGCGCGGCGCAAACCGTCAACGTCAACGTGGCCGGCTCCGCCACCGGCAACTTCGAGAACGCCATCGCCACCGAATCGGAGCCGCGTATGCTGGCGGCAAGCGGTCTGTGGTGCGGCCGCCTGGGCCAGGTCGGCCAGACCGACTGGTTCAACTTTCCCGTGCGCGGCAACCGGCTCTTCACCGCGGTCACGCAGGCTCTCGACGAGCACGGCCAGCCCACCGCCTCCAAGGCCATGCCCGCCGTCGGCGTCTGGGACGCCTTTGCTCCGACGGGCTCCGCATCCGTCGCGACCGCGCCCATGAACGGCAACGCAGTGGGCGAAACCTGGCTCCGCGTCACCACCGATGGCGACGACATCATTCGCCTCGGCATCGCCGACATGCGCGGCGACGGACGTCCCGACTACGCCTATGACGGGTGGGTTCTCTACGCCGACACCGTCTCTCCGCCGCGCCTGCCGCTTTCCGGCGGTCCCATTGTGATTCGCGGCTTGGGCTTTCGGCCCGGAGACACGGTGCTGGTGAACGGCACCGTCGCCCAGGTCACCAGCATCTCGCCCAACGAGATCACAGCCATTGCGCCGCCCGCCGGCAAGGGCGTCACCGGCTCGGTCGACGTGGAGGTGGATGACCTGCCCGCCTTCTATGCTGCGGCCATCATCTATGGCGGGGTGAGCTACGACGCCGGCACCGGCGACTCCCTCACGCTGGTCACCGCGCCCTCCGGCACGGTTGCCGTCGGCGTCCCGGTTCCGTTTACCGTCACGGCGCTGGGATCGAACCTGGCTCCCGCGGGCGGCGCCACCGTAACCTACACCGTCGCGAGCGGAACCGCCTCCCTGAACTGCGGGAGCACCATCTGCGCCGTCCCTGCCACCGGCGACGGCATCGCTTCGGTCAACATCGTTCCTGTCGACCAGAACCCCTCGATCGTGACGGCCTCGCTGGCCAACGGGGCCACGCTGCAGGCGCACTTCACAGGGGGCGCGCCCCCGGCGCTCTCTGCCTTGACCCCGACGCTGTCGGTCGCGGCAGGAGCCTCGATCAACTGGACCGTGCAGGCTCTGGTGCTGGGCAACGGCGCTCCCATGGCGGGTGAGACCGTGCAGTGGAAGCAGGGCCAGGGCATCCAACTGGACGGGTCGGCCGCGGCCACGACGGCGCCAACGGGCATCGCCTCGAAGGCCTTGCAGGTGGGGCCGCTCGGAGAGGGGCAGCAGGCCTCCTCGTCGGCCTGCCTGAACGGGACCAGCCAATGCGTCAACTTCAACGCCATCGGCGCCCGTCCTGAGTACTCCTGGATGGAGGCCGTCTCGGGAACCAGCCAGAGCCTCGCCGTTACTTCCTCTCCCGCACCGATCGCCATCCGGGTGCGGGACATGAACGGCAACCCGATGGCGGGCGGGACGGTGACGCTGTTCCAGTCGGTGTACGCGTGGTCGGCTCCCTGCCCGCCCAGAGGGCGCTGTGCCCAACCGCAACTGCTGGCCACTCAGGCCTCTACAGCCGTTTCGGGGCTGGACGGGAAGGTCACCTTCGCGCCTGCTTCGGTGCCGGGGACGCCCACCAATGTGATTGGCGTTGCGGCTACGGGCAGCACGAGCACGCTGTCAATTGCGGTGGAGCAGCATCCTTGAGGCGAGGTTTTGTGATTCTCCTCGCTGCACCCCTTTTGCTCGCTCGTTGCGCCTATGGCGCTGGCTTGCGATGACGCGATTGAACGATAGAACTTGCTTCCTATCGCGGGGCTGGCGCATCTGCTAAGTCGGGAGCAGTCGGGAAGGAGGGCACGTTGAGCCAACTTACCGCACCTTTGAAAAAGAGGTCGGGCAGCCGGCCGCGGGTCGTGATTGTCGGCGGGGGTTTCGCGGGTCTCAATGCCGCCAAGGGCCTGCGCAAGCTGCCAGTGGACGTGACGCTGATCGATCGCCGCAACCATCACACGTTTCAGCCGCTGCTGTACCAGGTGGCGCTGGCGGTGCTGTCTCCGGCCGACATTGCCGCGCCGATCCGGACTGTTTTGCGCGGCCAGTCGAACACCGAAGTGCTGATGGACGAAGTGATGGGGATCGACACGGCGGCTCGCGCGGTGAGTCTGAAGAGCGGCGCACAGGCCTCTTACGACTACCTGGTACTGGCGGCCGGCGCGACGCACTCCTACTTCGGGCATAACGAATGGGCTCCGATGGCACCGGGGTTGAAGACCATCGAGGATGCGATCGAGATCCGACGGCGGGTGCTGCTGGCGTTCGAGCTGGCGGAGCGGCACATGCAGGAGCACGGATGGCATCCGCCGCTGAACTTTGTGGTGATTGGGGGCGGGCCGACGGGCGTGGAGCTGGCCGGAGCCATCACCGACATTGCGCAGCACTACATGCGGCGCGACTTCCGGCACATCGACCCGTCAAAAAGCCGGGTCATGCTGCTGGACGGCGGCCCGCGGCTGCTGGCAGCCTATCCGCCGGACCTGTCGGCGAAAGCGGAGAAGGAGCTGGCCGATCTGAACGTGGAGGTGCACACCAACTGCCATGTGACCGGTGTTGAGCCAGGGTGGGTGGTGACCGGAGGTCCGCAGGGTATTGGCCGGGTGGAAGCGGCCGTGACCCTGTGGGCCGCCGGTGTGGAGGCCTCGCCGCTGGGCAAACTGCTGAATGTCCCGACAGACAAGCGCGGGTGCGTGATGGTGGACGGCCAGCTCAATCCCCAAGGATTGGCGGATGTGTTTGTGCTGGGCGACCTGGCGCACTTTGAGCAGGAGGGCAAGCAGGTGCCGGGCGTGGCGCAGCCGGCCATGCAGATGGGCGACCACGTGGCGAGGATGATTGAAGCGGACCTGAAGGGCCGGCCGCGGCCAAACTTCCACTACTTCGACAAGGGCGACATGGCGACCATCGGACGGATGCGGGCCGTGGCGGATGTGAAGTGGCCGTTCCGCGCGCACATGTGGGGGCTGCCGGCATGGGCCACCTGGCTGACGGTACACATCTTCTTCCTGATCGGATTCCGCAACCGAATTGCGGTGTTAGCCAGCTGGATCTGGACTTACTTCAGCTTTACGCGTAGCGTGCGGCTGATCTACGGCGATCAGCGGCTGCCGGGATGGAACGAGCAGATTGCGGCGGGCCCGGCGCGGGCTTCGGCGACGAAAGAGGCTCCGGAACAAAACGGGGTTCAGGCGGCGGATTGAATCGGCGTTAGTGGTATCCCATGTCTCCAAAACCGGGAGACATGGGGCACCCGCAGAAGAGGCGCCGGAGTCTGGCGAAAAAGCGAAGGCGGCGAAGGCGGCGGACTGAATCGGCCTTTGTGGTATCCCATGTCTCCAAAACCGGGAGACATGGGGCACCCGCAGAAGAGGCGCCGGAGTCTGGCGAAAAAGCGAAGGCGGCGAAGGCGGCGGACTGAATCGGCGTTAGTGGTATCCCATGTCTCCAAAACCGGGAGACATGGGGCACCCGCAGAAGAGGCTCCGGAGTCTGGCGAAAAAGCGAAGGCGGCGCAGGCTGCGGACTGAATCGGCGTTTGTGGTATCCCATGTCTCCAAAACCGGGAGAGATGGGGCACCCGCAGAAGAGGCGCCGGAGTCTGGCGAAAAAGCGAAGGCGGCGCAGGCGGCGGACTGAAAAGGCGTTTGTGGTATCCCATGTCTCCAAAACCGGGAGACATGGGGCACCCGCAGAAGAGGCGCCGGAGTCTGGCGAAAAAGCGAAGGCGGCGCAAGCGGCGGACTGAAAAGGCGTTTGTGGTATCCCATGTCTCCAAAACGGGGAGACATGGGGCACCCGCAGAAGAGGCGCCGGAGTCTGGCGAAAAAGCGAAGGCGGCGCAGGCGGCGGACTGAAAAGGCGTTTGTGGTATCCCATGTCTCCAAAACCGGGAGACATGGGGCACCCGCAGAAGAGGCGCCGGAGTCTGGCGAAAAAGCGAAGGCGGCGCAGGCGGCGGACTGAATCGGCGTTTGTGGTATCCCATGTCTCCAAAACCGGGAGACATCCACCCCACGAACTAAGACCTATTCGTGGGGGCCCCGGACATGGGGCACCCGGCCGCATTGGCGCGGGGCCTTTGGTTAAGAGCTAACGGCTAAAGGCTAATAGCTGCATCTAGTAGACTGAAAGGTCATGCTAGATCTGGCATTTGTGCGGGCGAACCTTGCCCTTGTGGAAGAAAAACTGCGGGCGCGGGGCGCGGATCCGGCGGCGTTGCTGGGGGATTTCCGGTCGCTGGACCAGCGGCGGCGGGAGGCGATTACCAAGGCCGAGAGCCTGAAGGCGCGCCGCAACGAGCTGAGCCAGCAGGTGGGCGCGCTGAAGAAGGCCGGGCAGGACGCCACGGCGCTGATGGACGAGACACGCGTTCTGAAAGATGCACTGGAAGAGCTGGATAAGACCGCTGTCGCGCTGGATGAAGAGATGCGCTTCTCTCTGGCGAGTATTCCGAATTTGACGCGGGACGAGGTTCCAGCCGGCGCCTCGGAAGCGAACAATATTGTCGTGAAGACGTGGGGCGAGAAGCGGACTTTCGACTTCGATGCCGAAGCCGCACTGGGAACTCGGCGAGTCGCTGGGCATTCTGGACCTGGAACGCGCGGCCAAGCTGAGCGGGGCGCGGTTTGCGGTGTACATGGGCGCGGGAGCGCGGCTGGAGCGGGCGCTGATCGGGTTCATGCTCGACATGCACACTGCAGAAGCACGGCTACACCGAGGTGCTGCCGCCGTTCATGGTGAACAGCCGCAGCCTGTTTGGGACCGGGCAGTTGCCCAAGTTTGCCGAGGACCTGTTCCACCGCTCCGATGCGGATGTCGAGGCAGTGGGGCGCGGCGAATTCAAAGACGCGGACCACTGGCTGATTCCGACAGCCGAAGTGCCGGTTACCAATCTGTATCGCGACGAGACGCTGGAAGAGGCGACGGCTGCCGATCAGGCTGACGGCGTATACGCCGTGCTTCCGCGCGGAAGCCGGCGCGGCGGGCAAGGATACGCGCGGGATCATCCGGCAGCATCAGTTTCAAAAAGTGGAGCTGGTGAAGTTTGCGCGGCCGGATGAGTCGGATGCCGAGCACGAGCGGCTGACGCGCGACGCGGAGGAGATTCTGGAGGCGCTGAATCTGCCGTACCGGCGCATGCTGCTGTGCACGGGCGACACGGGGTTTTCTTCGGCCAAGACGTTTGACCTGGAGGTATGGCTTCCGGGGCAGCAGTTGTATCGCGAGATCTCTTCGTGTTCGAACTTTGAGTCGTTTCAGGCGCGGCGGGCGAACATCCGGTTCAAGCCCGCTGGCGGCAAAGCCAAGAGCGAGTTTGTGCACACGTTGAATGGGAGCGGCCTGGCGGTGGGCCGCACGTGGCTGGCAATTTTGGAAAACTATCAGCAGGCCGATGGATCGGTGGCGATCCCCGAGGCGCTGCAACCGTACATGGGCGGACTGAAAAGAATCGAGCGGCAGGCAGTATGAATCGCATTTTGAAGAGCTATCTGTATTGGACGTATCCGCGCGGCAGCTTTCACTACGACGTGATGGTGACGCTGATTCTGGCGTTCATCTTCATTACGCCGCATTTGTGGGACTACGGCGACAAGCCGGCGGTGCTGACCGGTCCCACGGAGCCGATAGTGGTGAAGGGCGACGGCAGCAGCGGACTGATCCTGACGGTGCAGGCATCGGACGTGAACGTGCCGGCGGCCGCGGACGATGCGGAGATCAAGCGCGCTCTGCGCAAGGCCATTGAGCCGATCGCCGGCGACGCGGTCTACATCGACCGCTGGGCGCTGACGCGCGACGCCAACGGAAATCCGGTGAGCTGGAACGTGTGGGCACACAAATAGACTGACCCGCGGGCCGGAGCAGGTTTCCTTCCGGCGGGCCGCGACGCGTCAAAACCAGATAAGGATGGGTATGCGCTTTCAAGTGAAGCAGGTGATTGCCCTGGCTGTGCTGGTGTTTGCGGCGCGGATGATGTTTGCGGCCGACGATTTGAAGTCGGTGCTGGCGCAGCTCAACGCGTCGTCGGCGAAGTTTCATTCCGCGTCGGCGAAGCTGGAGCAGGTGAACGAGATGACGGAGCCGGTCCCCGACAAGGATGTGATGAACGGGTCGGTCTACACCGAGCGCAAGGGGAACACGACCCAGTTGGGGATCCATCTCGATACGGAGAACGGAAAGCCGGCGCCGCGGGTCATCACGGTAAAGAACGGCGTGTTTTCGATGTATGAAAAGCTGACCAACCAGGTGACGACATCGAAGCAGGGGGGGAAGATCGAGGGCTATCTGTCGCTCGGTTTTGGCGGAAGCGGTACCGATCTGGAGGCGAATTGGGAGATCACGTATCAGGGCTCGGAGACGATGGACGGCGTGAAGGTGGCCAAGCTCGATCTTGTTCCGAAGGATCCGAAGGCACTGCAGTTTGTTCGCAAGGTGACGATGTGGATTGATGCGGAGCGCGCGGTAAGCCTGAAGCAGTTCTTCGACCAGGGGCAGGGGCAGTCGCGCACGGTGACGTACACGAATATCAAGGTGAACCAGCCGCTGCCGGGCGATGCGTTTTCGTTCAAGACGGACAGCAAGACGCAGGTGATTGCCCGTTAGGCTGTTGCGGATGCGGGCGCTGGCTCGCGGTCAGGCGGCGGGTTTGCGGGCGAAGAGGCGGCCCAGCGCGACGCCGCCCAGGATAAAAAGCATGGGGAAGCACTCGATGGTGTAGCGGGCTTCGGGCGCTTCAATGGTGCAGAGCATGGCGCTGCGCATGACCATGTAGAGCAGCATCCACGGCCAGAGGCGCGGGCGCAGCAGCAGGCCGGCGAGTGCCAGCAGAAGGTAAAACGCGTTCAGGCCAAAGTAGAACCAGCTGAAGCGGGTTTCGACGTGGTGATGTTTGTAGACCCACCAGTCGAGGTCGATGGGGAGATTTTCGACGCGCGGGCGCAGCCACATGTCGGCCATGCGGCCGAGGGGTAACAGGACGTGCGAGCGGAAGGGATGGGCGGCGATGCGCTCGGAGGCGAGTTGGGCGAAGCGGGCATCGAGGTCGGTGGATAGCTCGTCGCCGTTGGCATCGTAGTCGGCGAGGAGCTTGGCGGTTTCGGCGTACTGGGCGGGTAAGTCGATGGCGCGGGCGGGCAGTTGCTGGATGTCGATGGGGCTGCCGGGCATGTTCCAGTAGATCTGGTAGGTGGAGATGAAGTCGAGGCTCCAGGTTTTGACCCAGCGTTGCCAGCCGGGCCAGGTGTTTTCGCCGGGGTCGGTGGCGTAGCGCGGGGCGAGCGGCTGAAAGACGTGAAAGACGCGCACGTTGCGGAGGGTCCAGAGGGCGAATGGAGCGAGCGCAAGCAGGACGCATACGGCGAGCTTGCGCAGATGGGGATAGAGGAGTTCGCCGGGAATCGTGGAGGAGGCATTTGGTTTGCGATCCAGGCGCAAGTATGGGGCGACGAGCATGGGCAGGAAGAGCGCCACGCCGACCAGAGCGCCGTCGGGCCGCAAGAGCGCGGCATAGGTGATGGCGAAGGTGAAGGCGAGCGCTGATGGCCAGTCGTTGCGGTCCTGATAACGGACAAGAGCCCACAGCGCGAGCGTGATGGCGAAGACGGTTGGCGCTTCGGTGAGGGGTTGGGCGGCGTAGATGGCAGTGAACGGGCAGAGCGCGGCGAGCCACAGGGTTGCGTGGGCGGCGGGTGTACGGGCCGCAGGCGGGCTGATGCGGAACGCGGCTTGGGCGAGGAGCAGGCAGCCGAGCAATTCCAGGACGATCTGGACGCAGGAGACGTAGAAGTAGTTCTCCATGCCGAAGATGCGGAAGCAGAGAGCGAGGAAAAGAGGGTAGCCGGGGAGGCGGATCAGGGTGGTGTGCAGCATGCCGGAAGCGTCGTTGACGGCATAGCGGCCATGCAGGAGCAGATTCTTCGCCATGGACCCGTAAAGTTGGGAGTCGCCGTTGACCTCAAAGAACTTGTGCAGCATCCAAAAGCGCAGAGCGGCACCGGCCAGGATGGCCAGGACAGCGGAGGCAAACGCCCTCGGTCCGCGAAAGACAGGCGGGACCTCGGTAAATTGACTGAAGGGGGCAGGTTCCATACGATTCGTACTGTATAGCCTAGACCGTTGATTCGGTTTTACGGCAAAACCTGAGAAGGTGTGTCCTGTTGAGTGTTGCGCACGGGTCGCTGCTCGCTGCTGGTCACGTCGACTTGAAAGTTGAGACTTCGCGAGACTGTATCCAGGGTTTTGCGATCGCGCACGTGGAAACCAATGGTTGATAAGCAGATATTTTTCGATCCTCACCGCAAGCGCTGGAAACGCCTGCGCCGCTTCCTTGACGCTGGGGCGGTGATCACCACGCTGGTGGTGGCGGGGTTGATTTTTAATACGCTCCGGACCCACCCGCTGCCGGAGTTGTTTCTGCCGCTGGCACGGCACAACTTTAAGGCGCTGCACGATCGCACGCCGCTATTGAAACAGCGGGGCCTCAACGCGCCGCGACGCAAGACGAATCGCAAAGCGTCGGAGATGGCGCTGAATACGGGCGAGGGTCTGCGCGCCGCTTACTACGCGCCCGACGATGCCACCAGCTATTCGTCCTTCAAGGCGCACGTGCACCAGATCGACATGCTCTTCCCGGAGTGGCTGCACGTGGATGCGCCCGACGCGCACCTGCTCTCGATGAGCAGCCAGAACACCATGCAGGAGTACCGGGTGATTGACGGCGCCACCGTGCATGACCCCGACGACCTGAACAAGATCAAGCACGTTATCCAGGACACGCGCGAAGGCACGGAGATCTTTCCGCACCTGAACAACTTCAATCCGCACACGCAGCTTTGGGACCCGGGGATTGGCGATCTGCTGGCCGACGATGACAAGCGTGCCCTGCTCGAGGACCAGATTGTGCAGTTCTTCGCGGCCATGCCCTTGTATCGCGGGCTGTCGCTGGACTTCGAGAACTTCCGAGACGAAGCCCGGCCGGCGTATGTGAACTTTATCGCGGAGCTCTACCAAAAGCTGCATGCGCGGAACCTGAAGCTGTGCGTGAACGTGTCAGTGGGGCTGGACGACAAGTATCTGAAGCAGACTGCGGACAACTCCGACTGGGTTGTGCTGATGAACTACGACCTGCACGAGATCGAGAGCGACCCCGGCCCCATCGCGCCTCAGCAATGGTTCCTCGCGAATCTGCAGCGCGCTCTCAAACTGGTGCCCAAGCAGAAGCTCATTTGCGCGGTCGGCAACTATGGCTACGACTGGACGCTTTCCATTCCGGCTCCCGGCAAGCATGGAGTCACGCCCAAGCCGCAGGTGATCGACACCGAAGACCTTACGGTCTCGCGGGTGTGGCAGCGCGCGTCCGATGCAGATGCGGACCTCGACCTGGATTACGACTCGCTGAATCCGCACTTTGAATACATCGACGAGGACAGCAATCAGCGGCACGTGGTGTGGTTCCTCGACGCGGTGACGGTACTGGACGAAATGCGGGCGGCGCGCCAGCTGGGACTGCAGACCTTTGCGTTGTGGGCGCTGGGCAAGGAAGACAGTTCGCTGTGGAACATCTGGGACAAGCCGAGCGATCCCGACATCGTTGCAGGCGATTGGATCGGTACAGCCGGGGCACGAGGTGGACACGGAGGGCGATGGGGAAATCATTCGTGTCAGCGGCACGCCCAAGGCGGGCACGCGCACCATTGAAGTCGATACCGACGAGCCAGATCCGCGCAAGAAGCTCATCATCGACGAGCACATGGACGTATACCCCAACACCTACACGGTGAATCAGTACGGCTACAAGCCCAACGAGGTGGCTCTGAGCTTCGATGACGGGCCCGACCCCAAATGGACGCCGCGCATTCTGGACATTCTGAAGCGCAAGGGTGTGCACGGCACGTTCATGCTGATTGGCGAGGAGGCCCAGCAGAACATCGGGCTGATGAAGCGGATTGTCGATGAAGGCAACGAGATCGGCAACCACACCTACACGCACCCGGACATCAGTGAAATCTCACCGCAGCCGCTGGACATGGAGATCAGCCTGACGAACCGGCTCTTTGCGTCGAAGCTGGGAATTCAGCCGCTCTATTTCCGACCGCCTTACGACATTGACGAGGAGCCGGACACCGACGACCAGGCCGCGCCCATCACGCGCGTCCAGCAGGACGGCCTCACCGTGGTCGGCAACAAGCTGGATACCGACGACTGGGACGAGCGCATTCGCAAGACGCCCACGGAGATTGCGAATTCGGTGCTCGACCAGCTAACCGGATGAAGAGCAAGCCGCAGTTCCGCGGCTCGGTAATCCTGCTGCACGACGGAGGCGGCGACCGCACTGTAACGGTTGCTTCGTTGCCGGTGCTGATAGACACGCTGCGTGCGCACGGATACCAGATCGTGCAGGTCTCCGCGCTGATGAACAAGACCACGGCGGAGGTGATGCCAAAGCTCACGCTGTGGCAGCAGGTGCGGGCGATTCCGGACTCGATGGCCTTCTCGGCGCTCTCCATCATCTTCAACTTTGTGGTGGTTGTTTTCTTCCTGGGCGACATCCTGATGAGCGCGCGGTTGATCCTGGTGGGTGTCTTTGCCATCATCGATCGCCTGCGCCGGCCGCATCGCGAAGCCTCGCCTGGATACAATCCGCGCGTGGCCGTGCTCATTCCCGCTTACAACGAGGAGAAGGTCATCGTCCGCACCATTCGCTCGGTGCTGAACTCCGACTACGAGAACCTGCGCGTAATCGTGATCGACGATGGCTCGAAGGATCGCACCGCTGAAGTGGCGCGCGAAGCCTATGCTGCACAGATCCGGACCGGCCGTGTGGAGGTGCTGGAGAAGCTTAACGGCGGCAAGGCTGCGGCGCTGAACTATGCGCTCGATGGCGTGGACGAAGAGATCTACGTGGGGATCGACGCGGACACCGTGATCGCCGCCGACGCGATGACGCAAGCTCATTCCGCACTTTGAAGATCCGACGATCGGCGCGGTGGCCGGCAACGCCAAGGTGGGCAACCGCGTGAACCTGTGGACGCGCTGGCAGGCGCTGGAGTACATCACCAGCCAGAACTTTGAGCGGCGCGCGCTCGATCTATTCCATGTGGTGACCGTTGTTCCGGGAGCCATTGGCGCGTGGCGAACCGCGGCCGTGAAGAGATCGGGCTGCTACCCCATCAACACCGTGGCCGAGGACGCCGACCTGACGATGAGCCTGCTCGAGCAGAATCTCAAGGTTGTCTACGAAGATCGGTCGCTGGCCTTCACGGAGGCGCCCATCAACGCCAAGGGTCTTATGCGGCAGCGCTTCCGCTGGTCGTTTGGCACGCTGCAGGCGGTGTGGAAGCATCGCGCAGCCTTCACGCGCAACAAGGCGATGGGGCTGTTCGCGCTGCCCAACATACTCATCTTCCAGATGCTGCTGCCGCTGGTATCGCCGTTCATCGACCTGATGTTTGTGTACGGCATCATTCACTACTTCGTCGATCTGCACTTCCATCCGGAGGCAACGTCGGCGGCGAACTTCCAGAAGCTGCTGGCGTACTTTGTCGCCTTCCTTCTCATCGATTTTGTCACGTCGCTGGTGGCGTTCAGTTTGGAACGGCGTCATCCCGCCAACAAGGGCGACCGCTGGCTGCTGTTCCACATCTGGCTGCAGCGATTCTCGTACCGGCAGTTGTTTTCAGTGGTGCTGTTTAAAACCATCAAGCGCGCCATCGACGGCAAGCCGTTCAACTGGGACAAGCTCGACCGCACGGCCAAGATGAGCAAGCAGACCGAGGCCCTGACCGAGGTCCGCTAATTACGAGCGGAAGTCAGATAATGATCAGGCCTTCTTTATAGCCGCGTGTTACCGCCTCAGTGCGCGTGGCAGCGCCCAGCTTGTTGAGGATGGAGCTCACATGGAACTTCACGGTGTGCTCGCTGATGCGCAGGCGCGCGGCGATCTCCTTGTTGGCGGCGCCGTCGGCCAGCAGCGCCAGCACCTCGCTTTCGCGCGCAGTGAGGGGCTCACCCGGCGGCAGTTCGTCGAAAGCAGCAATCTCTGACCCAACGGGCCACAGCAGCTCCAGCAACTCCGGTGACATGGCCACAAGACCTTCGCTGGATGCATACAATGCGGCGGTGATCTCGTTGGCGGGCGAGTCGCGCAGCAGGATGGTCCGGGGCCCGTCTTGAAGCAGGCGCAGCAGCTCGCCGCGCGTGGGATGATCGACCAGCACGACCTGTGCAGCGCTCTCGAATTCACCGGCGTCGATAAGCGGCCGCGCGGCTGCAGCGTCGGCAATGTCAAACAGCAGCACATCGGCTAAGCCGGTGCTAGCGGCAGCCAGCCCCTCGCGCTCGGGGCGGACGACGGCAAAACGCGCGTCGGCTTGCACAATGGCTTCGAGGCCCGCGCGCGCGATTGCCGAGTTCGCCCAAACCAGAACGCGAATCAAGCCGCCTCCAACAACCCCGCTCCTCGCAGAAATTCGTTCACTGCGTCGCTTGTGACCGCACAGCCCAGGCCGCCGATGATGGCGCTGTTGACGCCAACCACATTGCCCCGAGCGTCGGCCAGCGGGCCGCCCGAGTTGCCAGGAGCCAGCCGGATGTCGGCAAGGATGACTGGCTTGCTGCCCGCGGCGCGATGCAGAATGCCCGCACTCATCGCGCCTTCTCCGTCCCAGGGATTGCCGACGGCGATGACCACTTCGCCGGCGCGCAGCTCGCGTGCGCTGCGTATCGCGGCGGCGGGCAGGCCGCTGATGTCGACTTTAATCGCCGCCAGGTCAATGCCCGGATCGCGCGCCGCGAGCCTGCCCTGTGCCGTGCGTCCATCGAAGAAATCGAGATTGTGCGTCTTGCTCATGGCCACGTGCGCGTTGGTCACTATCAGTCCGTCCCGCCAGATAACGCCCGAACCGCGCGTGCCCCTGGGTCCGCGAATGCAGACCGTGACGCGCCGCAGCCACTCGGCCAGAGAACCCAGCGAATACCCGATACTGATGCCCGACGAAGCTTCTGGATTCAGAGTGGCGGGGGCCGTCATTTCTCCGGCCTTTCGCCAACCACCACGTTCACCGGAACGACTTTGCCGCCGCGCACCAATTCCACCGCCGCGGCGTGGCCGATCTTGTCGGGGTCGAGGGAGCCCTGCAGGCCGTGCAAGCCGTGGAGCTCAGCTCCATCCACGCGAACGATGATGTCGCCCAGCAGGATTCCGGCATTGGCCGCGGGGCCGCCCGGCTCGACCATCACTACCAACAAACCGCGATCCCCTGCAATGCCCAGCGTGCGCGCCGTTCCCTCGGGAAACGCAACCGGCTGAATGCCCACGCCAAGGTATCCGCGCGCCACGCGGCCCTTTTGCAAAAGCTGATCGACGACTCGATTTACCGTGGAAGCCGGAATGGTGGCGGCGGTGCGCCGCGGTCCCGACGTGGCCATGCCGATGACTTCGCCGCGCGCGTTCACGATTGGGCCGCCGGAGAAACCGGGGAAGGGATTCAGATCGAGCCGGAGCCAGCGATCGATGCGGGCGCCTTGATGGGTTCGCCACGGGCCGCCAATCGCGCTGATCAAGCCGTAAGTCGCGGCCAGACCTTCTTCCCTGCGACGGCCGATGGAGAGAACAATTTCGCCCACGCGCGCCTGTGCTTCGTCGGCGAGTTTTGCGCCCGGGCCAGTGCCGACTACTCTGAGCACCGCGATGTCGGTGCCGTAGTCGCGGCCGGCGACCGCAGCCTTGGTGCTCTGGCCCGAGGGCAGCACCACGTCTACCTCGTCGAGCCCGCGAATCGTGTGCTCCGCGGTGATGGCGACACCGTCGCGCCAGATGGTTCCGCTTACGCCTTCGCGCCCGCCTTCGGGCACGCTGATGACCGACGCGCCCGCGCGCTCTACCGCGTTCGCCAGTTCATTCGAAAAATCCGCCAGAAATCCCGGCATTGCAACCTCCTGCGGCTTCCCCTGGGGTCCCCGGCGACGGGTCTTCGTCGCTGGGGTGGGTTTTTGCCGCTGAATCAACAGTGACGCATGTTGGCTGCAGCGTACATCCGCCGGGTGGTGACCCGCGCCTACCCGTTCGGCTAGTCTCGGCAACGGCCGGGGTTCGTCACAGATACCTTGACGGTCTACAACACCGGATGTAGATAATCTAGGCATGGGAAAACCAAGCGACCTGGTTCAAGGCACACTCGATCTGCTCATCCTGAAGACCCTGGTCCTGGAGCCGATGCACGGATGGGCGATTGCCAAGCGCATCCAGCAGGTTTCGGGCGAAGTGCTGCAGGTGCAGCAGGGATCGCTGTATCCGGCGCTGCACCGGCTCGAGCAGCAGGGATGGATTCGCGCCAAGTGGCAGGAGAGTGAGACCGGCCGCCAGGCGAAGTTCTACGCGCTTACCGCCGCGGGCCGCAAGCAGATGGAGGCGGAATCGGCCAACTGGAGCCGGCTGTCGGCAGCCATCAACCTCATTGTGAGTGAAGCCTAACCATCGGGAGGACGCGCGATGCGATGGTTCGATCGGATGAGAATGAGCGCACGCCTGCTGCGGCGCAAGCGTGCGACCGCCGAGCTTGAGCTCGAGTTGAAGTCGCACCTCGAAAGCGAAATCGCCGCCAACCGTGCGGCCGGCATGAACGCAGCACAGGCGCGTGCAGCGGCGATGCGGACGGTCGGCAATCTTGGACTCATTCGCGATCAGACACACTCGACCTGGAGTTGGAATGGCCTGGAATCGTGGCTGCGCGATCTGAGGCTGGGCATGCGCACTCTGCGGCGCACGCCGGGATTCACCGTGATCGCGGTGCTTGTGATGGGGCTCGGCATTGGCGCCAATGTCGCGCTGTTCACGGTGGTGCGCAGTGTTTTGCTCAAGCCGCTGCCGTTCCCGGATTCGGAGCGCCTTGTCGCGTTGTACGAAAACGAAAGCAGGAGCCGCAACAGCAGTCCGTACGAACCGGTCGACGCGGGCAGCTTCTTCGAGTGGCAGAAGGCACTAACTGGCGTAGAGCAGATGGCGATGCTTTCTCCGTTCCAGAACTACAACGTCTCGGCGGAAGGCGGGAAGCTGCCGGAGCGCATCGACGCTGCCTGGTGCTCGTGGAACTTCTTTTCGACACTGGGCGTGCAGCCGTCGCTCGGACGCAGCTTTAATACAGGTGATGATCGACCCGAAGCATCGGCGACGGTGATTCTGTCGCACGGCTTCTGGAAACGGCGGTATGGCGCGGACCCATCCATTGTGGGCAGGACCGTCTACCTGGATGCGAGGCCTTACACCGTTCTGGGCGTGTTGCCGGAGAACTTTCGATATTTTGGCCGGTTTGGCGGCAGGACCGTTCAAGCGTGGGTGCCGATTGGTCACGATGCGCCACCAGGGCTGCTCCGGGAATTCGGCGATCACGAGATGATTGTGGTTGCGCGGCTGAAGAAGGGCTCTACTCTGAACGCAGTCCTGGCACAACTGAGCGCCCTTCAACTGCAGATCAAAAAGGAACATCCGGGGCCGTCGGTTCACGATCTCGCTTCGGGCTGCACGCTTCTGGCCGATGCGGTAGAGGATTACAAGACACCGCTCTATGCGCTGCTGGCCGCCACCTGCTGTATTTTGCTGATTGCGTGCATGAACGTTTCCGGACTGCTGCTGGCGCGCGCTTCGGCTCGCCGTAAGGAGATGGCGATCCGCGCCGCAGTGGGCGGAGGACGCATGCGGCTGCTTCGGGAAAGGCTGGTCGAGGCGGTGCTCATCTCCATGGGCAGCGGAGCATTTGGAGCCCTGATGGCGTGGTTTGCCATCACCTGGCTCCGCACCATGCGCCAGGACATGAACCGGCTCGAGAGCATTCACGTCGATGGAGTGGTTGTTCTGTTCAGTGTCGGCGCCATCGCCCTATGCGCCATATTCTCCGGCGCGCTCACCGCCGTCAGCGTCGACGACAGAAACCTCCTCAACGTGCTGCAGGAGTCTTCGCGGGCCGCCAGCGGAAGCCGCGGCCGTGCGGCATTACGCAAGGCGCTTCTGGTTATCGAAGTCTGCCTGACGGTGGTGCTGCTGGCTGGCGCCGGTCTTCTGATCAAGAGCTATCAGAGAATGCGCTCGGCCGACATCGGCATTCCCATCGATCACACGCTGACCATGAAGATCAGCCTGCCGGAAGCGCGCTACAAGAAGCAGGAGCAGGCGGTGGCGTTCTTTGAAGCACTCATCGAGCGCGTTCGCGCACTGCCCGGGGTACAAGCTGCCGGACTGGTGAGCACGGCGCCGGGGCAGGGATGGGGCGGCGACCGCACAGGTTTCGTCTCCGAACGTCCTCCGCAGTCCGATAGCCAGTTCATCGACTTCATGATGCGCGGAGCCGATCCGGGCTACTTCCATGCAGCACAGATTCCGGTTATCAAGGGCCGCGTATTCACGCCTGACGAGCGCCTGGAGCGCGGCACATTTGCGGTGCTCTCGCAATCGGCTGCCACTGAGGCCTTCCCCGGCGAAGACCCGATCGGGAAGCACTTTCAGTTCAGCGACAAGGAGAAATACGAGATCGTTGGAGTCGTCGGCGATACCCGCTGGTACGTCACCGAGCCTGCACGGCCTACGATGTACATCCCGATTTACGGCAACGACTACACCGTCGCCACCATCTTCATCCGCTCGCAGCAGGCGGAGTCTCTTGCCATGCCGATCCAGCAGATCATCGCCGGGCTCGACCGCGACTTGCCGGTCTCGAACGTGATGACCCTGGGCGACACGATCGGCAAAGACACTGTTGATTCGCAGTTCGACTCGGTGCTGGTGCTGGCATTTGCAGTCATTGCATTGGTGCTCTCGGCGGCAGGCCTTTACGGTGTGCTGAGCTACCTGGTCACGCAGCGGACCGGTGAAATCGGCATCCGTATGGCTTTGGGAGCGCCGCGCGCGGAGGTGCTGCGTTCCATACTGTTCGATGGCCTGCGGCCCGCATTACTTGGGCTTGTCCTGGGGCTCGTGGTCAGCACCGCGACAGGACGATTGATCCACTCAATGCTCTACGAAACCATGCCGTACGACTCGGGAATCCTGGCGGCTGTCGCGGCGATTCTACTGATGGTGGCCGCGGGATCGTGCCTGATCCCGGCGTGGCGGGCATCGCGGCTGAATCCCATGTCGGCGCTGCGGATTGATTAAGGAGTAGAAAATGACCACGCGGATCATTGACCGTTTGCGCATGGGCCTGCGCTCGCTGTTTGCGCGGCGGCGGGCCGCGGCCGATCTCGATGCGGAGCTGCGGTTTCACATCGAGCAGCAGACTGGCGAGAACCTCGCCCGCGGCATGAGTGCGGAGAGTGCACGCAACGCAGCTCTTCGCACCTTCGGGAACCCGGCGCTGTTACGCGAGCAGACCCGCACCACGTGGAGCTGGAACTGGCTGGGCATTTGGGGACGCGATCTGCGCATCGCGGTGCGCACGCTCTGCCGCACGCCCGGATTTTCGCTGGTGGCGATCGGCGTCATGGCGCTGGGAATCGGCGCGAACGTGGCGCTGTTCACGACAGTTCGGGGGATACTTCTGAGGCCGCTGCCATACCAGGACCCTGATCGCCTGATCAGAATCTATGAGCACGTCAACGATCAGTTTGCCTACGACGGGGTTGCGGCGGGCGTATTCGACGAGTGGCGCAAGCAGAATCATACGCTGAGCGGGATCGCGCTTCTCAGCCAGGACAACTTTAATCTGACGACTGCCGGTGGACAACTGCCTGAGACGGCGTTGGGGGCGAGCACCACATGGAACATGTTTCCGACCCTTGGGGTGTCGCCGGCGCTGGGGCGCGGATTTACGCCGGACGACGACAAGCCTTCAGCCAACGGTACGGTGATCCTGACCTGGGGGCTGTGGAAGCGCCGCTTCGGTGGGGACAAGGCGATACTCAATCAGACGATCCATCTGAACGGCCGGCCCTACACGGTGATCGGCGTGCTTCCGGCGTGGTTTTATTTCAATAATCCGCAAATTCAGCTATGGACCGCGGTTTACCACGACAAGCCGGCACGATGGATGGAAGAGCTTGGCGAGCACAATTTCATGGCGGTGGGACGCCTGAGGCCCGGGGTTTCTGAGGGGCAGGCCCGTGCCGATCTGTCCGTCCTCGTTCGCCGGCTTCATGACCAACATCTGGACAATCCCTTTGTAAGCCGTGCGGCGGATACCAACCCGCTGCTGCAAAGCATGGTGTGGGATGTGAAGCGTCCGCTCTACGTGCTTCTGGCAGCCACGGGCTGTCTGCTGCTGATTGCGTGCCTGAACGTCGCTAATCTGCTAGTGGCCCGTGGAGCGGGGCGCCAGCGCGACATCGCAATTCGATCGGCGCTTGGCGGAGGCAAGCTACGGCTGCTTCGCGAACGCCTGATGGAGAGCCTGCTGCTCTCGATGGCGGGCGGAGGAGTGGGCCTCGCCCTTGCCTATGGCGCCGTGGCGTGGCTGGTGCACAGCCGCCAGGAGATGAGTCGTATCGAAGCCGTCCACATGGACACGGTTGTCGGCGCCGCGGCGGCGGGGCTGACGGTGCTGTGCGCCATTTTTTCCGGGGTGTTTTCCTCGGCCAGCGCGTACCGGCACCCGTTGCTGACGTCCCTGCAGGACGCGTCGCGCGGCTCGAGCGCTGGGCGCGGGAGCACGCGCATGCGCGCCGCCTTGCTGGGAATTGAAGTGGGACTTACCGTGGTGCTGCTGGTAGGCGCGGGCCTGCTGTTGCGTAGTTACGAGCGGCTGCGCTCCTCCGACATGGGATGCGCCACCGACAACGTCCTCACCATGCGCCTCAATCTTTTCGGGCGCCAATACAATGAGCCCGCCAAGCTGGCCAACTTTTACAGCAGTTTCCTGGAACGAGTACGCGCTCTGCCGGGTGTGGAGGGTGCCGGCTTCACGCGCGCCGTGCCCGGCATGGGCTACTGGAGTGACGATTCTTTCACCGTGGAGGAGCATCCGCCGCTGGGACAGGGCGTGATGCAATTCGCAATTAACCGCGAAGCCGACCCTGACTTCTTTGCGGCCATGGGCATCCCCTTCCTGCGTGGCCACACCTTTGATCCCAACCGCAGAGTCAAGGACGCCAACGAGACGATCATCAATGCATCGTTCGCGCGCCAATACTTCCCCAACGAGGATCCGCTCGGCAAGCACCTGCGGACAGACGGAAGGGTTTGGGAGATCGTCGGAATCGTCGGCGACACGCGTTTTGCGCAGTCGGAGTTACCGCAACCGATCCAATACTACCCGCTTTATGCCGGAGAGCTGAACGTGGGATCGCTGGTTATTCGAGCGCGCAACGACGTGGAGCAGTACGCGATGCCGGTGCAGCACATTCTCGCGCAGATGGATTCCGGCCTGCCTGTGTCCGACGTGATGACGATGAACCAGTTGCTTGGCAAGTCGGCGGCGAACGAGAGCTTTAACGCCACATTGCTGACCGGCTTTGCGGCGCTTTCGCTTCTGCTGGCTGCGGCCGGGCTGTTTGGCGTGCTCTCGTATGTCGTGGCGCAGCGGACCACCGAGATCGGTATTCGCATCGCCCTGGGCGCGCGGCGCGGGCAGGTGATGAGCCGCGTGCTGGTTGATGGACTCAAGCCGGCGTTGCTGGGGTTGACGGCCGGGCTGGTGGCAAGCGCAGCGCTGGCCCGCTTGATTGCTTCCATGCTGTATCACACCGCGCCGCTGGATCCAGTGGTATTTGCCGGCGTGGGAGCCATGCTGCTGGCCGTGTCGGTGGGTGCGTGCCTGGCGCCGGCGTGGCGCGCCTCGCGGCTCGATCCCATGCAGGCGCTGCGGACTGAATAGCCCTCGTCAGTGAGTTAAATCACGGCAACCGGGGCGGGAATCCGGCACACTGGGGACAAAGGATCCTCCCCTGTGTTTCGCTTAGATTATTTGTCCTGTCTTTTGACAGTGCTCTCGACTGTCTTGGTGGGCCGCAAGATGTGGTATGGCCTGGTTGTTGCCGGCGTCAACAGCGTTCTGATCTGCATTATTGGGCTGAAGACGTCGCAGCTCGGGTTCATCCCCGCAAACCTTTTCTGCATCGGTGTTTACGCGACGAGTATCCGCTCCTGGCGACGGGAGCGCGCCGGGCAGGAGAGCTAACGAAAAGGCCACCCGTGGAGGGCGGCCTTCTTTTGTCTCAAACTACAGCGGCGCGGGCTGGATGGCGCCGAAGACGCAGCCTGCCGCACCGCAAGTGCCTACAACTGGTTCATGTTCTGCAGGAACTCGGCGTTGTTGCGCACCTTCTCGAGGCGGCTGATCAGCAATTCCATCGCTTCAACCGGCGACAAGGGGTTGAGAACGCGGCGCGTCACAAAGATGCGCTGCAGGTCTTCCTTGGGGATCAGCAGCTCTTCCTTACGGGTGCCGGAGCGTTGAATATCGATGGCCGGGAAGACGCGCTTGTCCACCAGCTTGCGGTCGAGAATGATTTCCATGTTGCCGGTGCCCTTAAACTCTTCGAAGATGACTTCGTCCATGCGGGAGCCGGTGTCGACCAGAGCCGTGGCGATGATGGTGAGCGACCCGCCTTCTTCAATGTTGCGGGCCGCGCCGAAGAATCGCTTGGGGCGCTGCAGGGCATTGGAGTCGACGCCGCCCGAGAGTACTTTGCCTGACGGGGGCACGATGGTGTTGTAGGCGCGGGCAAGACGGGTGATGGAGTCGAGCAGGATGACCACGTCGCGCTTGTGCTCGACCAGGCGCTTGGCCTTCTCGATCACCATTTCGGCAACCTGGACGTGGCGCGCCGCAGGCTCGTCGAAGGTAGAGCTGATGACTTCGCCCTTCACCGAACGCTGCATGTCGGTGACTTCTTCCGGGCGCTCGTCGATGAGCAGCACGATCAGCACCACTTCAGGATGGTTCGTCGTGATGGAGTTGGCGATCGACTGCAAGAGCATGGTCTTGCCGGTACGCGGCGGAGCGACGATCAGTCCGCGCTGGCCTTTGCCTACCGGAGTGAGCAAATCCATCACGCGGCCGCTGACGGCCTCGCGCACTGTCTCCATCTTGATGCGTTCCTGGGGATACAGCGGCGTGAGGTTGTCAAACAGAATCTTGTTGCGGGTCTCTTCAGGCGACTCGAAGTTGATGGCTTCGATCTTGACCAGCGCGAAGTACTTTTCGCCCTCGTGCGGGGGGCGAACGTTGCCGCTGATGGAGTCGCCGGTCTTGAGGTCGAATTTGCGGATCTGCGACGGCGAAACGTAGATGTCGTCCGGACCAGGCAAGTAGTTGTAATCGGGCGAGCGCAAAAAGCCGTAGCCGTCAGGCAAAATCTCCAGCACGCCATCGGCAAAGATGTGGCCTTCTTTTTCGCTCTGCGCCTGCAGGATCTTGAAGATGAGGTCCTGCTTGCGGAGGCCGCTGGCGCCGGGAATTTCGAGAGTGCGCGCAATGCGGCTCAGTTCAGTGATGTTTTTCTCTTTAAGTTCTGCAATGGTCATGTTTACCTGCGGAGAGGCGTGTCTGGATTGTGAAGGAGAGTCGGAGGGGGAGATCGCTCCGGGATCAGGTGGGAGAACTTACTGGAAATTGTAACGCGGATGGCTCGCTCTAGATACCAGAAATCATGGTAATGGAGGAAAATCCGGGGAGAGCAGCCCTCCCACAAGGGAGAGCTGCCTGAAACCGTGCTTTACTCTGCGCGACCCATCGTGCTCACCGATTAGGCTGCGCGACGATGTTGAACCGGTTCCAGGGCAGGTACGGACGCAGCCTCGGAAGAACCGGGGTTGGTGCTGCGGAATTTCTGCAGGACTTCATTGGTCGTGTCCTGCAGACGCGTATTCGGCTTGTGCAGCTTGCGGGTGGCCTTGCTGGCCAGCTGGCAAAGCTGGTAACGATTGGACACATGAGAAAGTGCCCCAAATACAAGATCAGAACGCATTACGAGTGACTCCTTTGATTTTCTGCCCGGTCGGAACTACTTGGCGCCGCCAGTGCAGCCGGCACCGCAGCTCCAGCTGCGGCCGCCCATTTTCGTTCCATCTAAGGGATTAGACGCACGGGGTCGGCGTCCAGTTCAAAACCTTTGGATGCGGTCAGCTTACTTGCGGAACGTATCCGGTTTTCTTCCCATTGAGAGATTTTCAGAACCAGTTGCTGTCGCTTGCTGTCCGTTTCCCGTGATCTATTTCTGCACACACGCGGACCCATTATTGCTGGAGCCGCAGCTCACTAATTTGATGAGGGAAACGACAGAAGGGCGCACCTTGCCGAACTGTGCAATCTACCCTTGGATGGCACCCTTGACTTTATAACGGGTTCCGCCACAGGTCAATAGATTTTTTGCCGGGCGTGTCTGTTGAAAACGCTTCAGACACGGCCCGGCGAACGAGCGATAATACCTTTATTTATATATATTTAGGTCTAAACAAGGTCTGCCCGTCGAACCCTCGAAGCGCGATCTTACCGGGTTACGAACCGGTTTCCCCCGTCCCATTGCCGGGCGCTGCGGCGACCTGTCTCTTTTTGGAGGTTTCCCGTCCGGGTCGCGAAGCTCACCCCGCCCGTCCAGGTCAACCTCGCAAAAACTGGGTCGGTGGTGACGGCCGCGAATCGGCCCGCCGGCAAGTCGCTCATCCAGCCGAAACACTGCCGACACGAGGAAGATGGCAAACGGGGCCATTAACAGTACCGTATCCAGGGACGAGAAGGTGATCGAACCGTGCATCCCAATACTCCGCCAGGGTGTGCAACATGAGAGATTTCTCATGCCGCCAACCCACTCATCGGCGAATTATTGGGAGATCCTTAGAATCGGAAGTAACCTCGGGCCTTTGGCTACTGCTCACCATCCCCTTGCTTCGATCGGCGGTCTCGCGGCGTGCGCTTTTCCCAGGGGCGGCCATCGGGATCGGTGCCCATCATTCTGCCGTTTCGTTTCAGCACAGGCGATGGGCCGGGAAGAGGGTTGGGGACGCGCTTCCGCAGCGTGAACGTCTCATCGAGGCGGAAGTATCCAAAGAAAAGCAAGGCAATAAGCGGAATTCCAAAGAGAAAAACATCAGGTCCTTCGTTGAAATGGGGATGCACGTGCGACCTCCCGTCTAATTTACTGGTTTCAAACTTCGTACTTGTCCGCAAGGGAAATGCGGACAGGACTTGGTTATATCGCGGCTTCTCAGGGGGTTACAACGCCACTTTGGTGGCACCCATCCCCGTTCCGTTTCGCTTCCCTGGTTACCGATTGATCGCTCTGCCTTGATCGCGATCAACGATTGAACCGGACGGGAGTGAATCGGACGGCTCTGAAATTGCTCGGGCTCACGACCAGTAGCTGCGATCGAGGGTTCGATACTGGATGGCTTCGGCCAGGTGCGCCACCGACAGCGATTCGGCTCCGGCAAGATCCGCCACCGTGCGCGCGACCTTAAGGATACGGTCGTGCGCGCGTGCCGTGAGCCCCTGCTGAAGCATGGCGCGCTCCAGCAACCGCTCGGCATCTGGACCCAGTTCGCAATAGGCGCGAATCTGGCGCGTGGTCATCTGCGCATTCGAGTAGATTTTCTCCTTGGCCTTGGTGAAACGCTCGCGTTGACGTTCACGGGCCGCCAGCACCCGTTGGCGAATCTCCGCCGAGCCTTCCGCCGCCGCACCGCCGCGCAGTTCCTTGTACTGCACCGCCGGCACTTCGATGTGAATGTCGATGCGATCGAGCAGCGGACCCGAAATCTTGGCCACGTAACGCTGGATCATCGGAGGCGTGCACATGCACTCCCGCGATTTGTCATTGAAGTACCCGCAGGGGCACGGATTCATGGCGGCTGCCAGCATGAACCGCGCGGGAAAGCTGAGCGACATGCTGGCGCGCGCGATCGTCACGCTGTGATCCTCGAGGGGCTGCCGCATCACCTCCAGCACGTTGCGCGGAAACTCCGGCAGCTCGTCGAGAAACAACAGCCCGTTATGCGCCAGCGAGACTTCGCCGGGCCGCGGCACAATCCCGCCGCCAATCAACCCCGCATCGGAGATGGTGTGGTGCGGCGAGCGAAAGGGGCGCTGCGTCACCAGGCCCGCCGCGGAATCGAGCACGCCGGCCACGGAGTGAACCTTTGTTGTCTCCAATGCCTCTTCAAACGTAAGCGGAGCCAGGATCGAAGGCAGCCGCTTGGCCAGCATCGTCTTGCCCGAACCCGGCGGCCCGATCATAAGGATGTTATGGCTGCCCGCGGCGGCCACCTCGAGCGCGCGCTTGGCGGTCTGCTGCCCGCGCACGTCCTTGAAGTCGACGGTGAACTGCTGCAGTTCCCCCAGAAGCTTCTCGGTCGAAACCCGGAACGGCTCGCGTTGCATCACGCCCATCAGCGCGCTGTTCAGCAGTTCCAGGACGTCGAGTAGCGACGTCACCGGGTAGACATTCACGCCTTCCACAACGGCCGCTTCGGCTGCATTGGCCGCCGGCAGAATCAGGTTGGGAATTTTCTTGTCGCGTGCCAGGATCGCCACCGGCAGCATTCCCGGCACTGCCCGCACGCTGCCGTCCAGGCCCAGCTCGCCCATCATCAGGCAGCGGCTCAAGTCCGTATCGCGGACGGCGCCGAATGCGCACAGAATCCCGACCGCGATCGGCAGATCGAATCCCGACCCTTCCTTCTTCAGATCGGCGGGGGCCAGATTGATCGTCGTAAACGTCGGCGGAATCACATAGCCGGAGTTCTTGATGGCGGCGCGTACGCGGTCGCGGCTCTCGCGCACGGCAGCATCCGGCAGCCCCACGGTGTGGAAGTGATCCTCATTTGCGACAACGCCGCTGTAGTCGACCTCCACGTCGATCAGGTTCGCGTCGATGCCGTAGACGGCCGCGCTGAGAGTCTTGGAAAGCGCCATGGTAACTGGCGGGAGTGTACCCTCTGCTTCTACCCACGAGATGTGACGGGTCGCACATGCAATCCAAGAGTCATGGTGGCCGTGATGCCTGGCTCCCATTCCGCCAACGGCCTGGCTCCGAATTTGCGGACCGTGTGGCAAACTGGTTGCGCCATGTTCCTCGAACTTTGGGAGCGCCTGCGCGGATATGACCAGTGGGTCGAAACACAAGCGAGGATCGAAAGCTCCGACGTTACGGCGACACCTTACACGTCTCGGTCCGGCCGCGAGGTCGGGTACACGTACGACGCAGGAGACGTAATCACCTGGACCGACTCCAGTGGAGAGAAACAGTACGCAACCTTCGAGATCGAGCAGGATAGTCCGCTCTTTCAACTCATCGGCGGTGAATCGGTCACGATTCGCTACGACCCGGCGCACCCGGATCGTTTCTACTATCGCGACCTGCTTCGCTCGCGGGTCAGATCTGCCTGCAAGGCCATTCTCACGATTCTGGTAATTGCGGTCCTTATGGGTGGTTTCATCTGGGCGCTGCGCCACTGACCGTAAAGGCGGACTACAATCTCAGGGGTGACAACCAGTTTCTTCGACCTGTACAAGATCGGGGTTGGCCCTTCCAGTTCCCACACCATGGGCCCCATGCGCGCGGCCTTCCAGTTCGCCCGCGGACTCGCGCCATTCATCAATCGCGTGCAACGGGTGCAGGCGGATCTTTATGGATCGCTGGCCCTCACCGGCCTTGGTCACGCCACCGATCGCGCCGTGCTGCTGGGTCTTGCCGGGAACGAGCCCGCCACCGTCGACCCCGAGTGCATCGTTTCCACCATTGAATCCATTCGCCACTCCAAGACCCTGCCCCTCAGCGGCGAAAAGCCGATCGCATTCGATGAATCCCGCGATCTGCTCTTCCATCGCGACGTCATGTTTCCCCCGGGCGCTCACCTGCAGCACCCCAACGGGCTGCGCCTCACTGCCTTCGATGCTGACGGAGCGCCGCTTTCGGAACGTACGTTCTTCTCCATCGGTGGCGGCTTCATCACGGAGGACACATCCAACGGCCAGTCTGCCCCAGACACGGCGCGCACCGAACGCACGCTGCCGTATCCCTTTCACAGCGCCGCCGAACTGCTGCAGACCGCCGAGGCTCACAACTTCACGATCGCCCAGCTCATGATGGCCAATGAGTGCGCGCTTGCCCAACAACAAGGTAGCGCCTCTCCTGAGGCGGACGTGCGCGCCGGTGTGTTCCGCATATGGCAAGCCATGCGCGACTGCATTGCGCGCGGCATTGCCACCGAGGGCATACTGCCTGGCGGATTGAATGTGCGCCGTCGCGCCCATCGCCTCGCAGAACGACTGCGCGATAAGGAAGCCGAAGGCAAAGCCGGCGATCCACTGGCCCCGCTCGACTGGGTCACGGTATACGCCATGGCAGTAAACGAAGAGAACGCTGCCGGCGGCCGCGTGGTTACCGCTCCCACCAATGGAGCCGCGGGCGTGGTCCCCGCCATCGCGCAGTATTACGAGCGCTTCATCTCCGGCGCCGATGAAGAAGGACTCCTGCGTTACTTCCTTACCTCGGCGGCCATCGGCATTCTCTACAAGGAGAACGCCTCCATCAGCGGCGCAGAAGTTGGATGCCAGGGCGAAGTGGGCGTGGCCTGCTCCATGGCCGCGGGCGGATTGACGGCCGCGCTTGGCGGCGGCAATGGCGAGATTGAGCACGCCGCTGAGATTGCCATGGAACACAACCTCGGCATGACCTGCGATCCCATCGGCGGCCTGGTGCAGATCCCCTGCATCGAACGCAACGCCATGGGCGCCGTCAAGGCGGTACACGCTTCCCGCATCGCGCTCAATGAGCCGGTGGAGCACAAGGTTTCCCTCGACCAAGTCATCCGCACCATGTACCTCACCGGCCTCGACATGCAGTCGCGCTACAAGGAGACCAGCCTCGCCGGCCTCGCTCTCAACATCATCGAGTGCTGAGCTTGTGACACTTTCGTTGCAGAATCGAACCTGCACAATCGTGTGATCTGGCTTCGAGCCGGTACTTTGGTTCGCGATTTACGGCGCGAGCGCGCGATCCCATCTTGGTGGATTCCTCACAACTCAACTAACATCGCCCCATGAGGTCTCTCTAACAGTGGAACCGATGGACACAAGCCAAACGCCTCCGCCTGAAGTCGCTGATCCGGCGCCCACCACCACGACAAGCAAAGCTCCTGTTGCCCCCGCATGGCACACGCTGCTGCTCGTTGCCGGCATTGCCGTGCTCTCCATTGAGGGCGCGCGCGAACTCTCCGGACCCAATGCCGGCGCCATCGACTCCAACAGGCTCGCGACCTATGCCACCACCGTCGGCTCGGAGTTGCTGATGCTCGCCTGGGTCTGGTTCGGACTGCGCCTGCGCAAGGTGCCCTTCCGCTCGCTCTTCGGCGATCTCTCCGGCGGCGTCAAGACCTTCTTCCTCGATCTCGGCATTGCCGCCGTCTTCTGGGTCGGCGCCTTGATGGTGCTGATGACAGCGGCCGTCATCTGGCTGGTGACCGACGCCGCGATTCACCATCGGCCTCTGATTCCGCATGGCGGCAAATCCGCTCCCGTCGATCCCGCACAGCAACACACCGTGCAAACGCTGGCGGCCCTCGCTCCATCCAGCGCCATCGAAATCGCCGCATGGGCATTGGTCTGCATCATGGCCGGCCTTATTGAGGAGCTGGTATTTCGCGGCTATCTGCTGCGGCAGTTCACCGCGTGGTCCCGCGGCCTGGTGGTGGGTGGCGTGATCTTTTCGTCCATCATCTTCGGCGCCGCGCATGGTTACCAGGGCATTCGCAACATGGTGCTGCTCACCTTGTTCGGTTCCCTCTTCGCCCTGCTCGCTGTCTTTCGCCGCAACCTGCGCGCAGGAATGTTTGCGCATGCATGGCACGATTTCTGCGTCGGAATGGTGCTCTCGCTCTTGAAGTGGAAGCACCTCATCTGAATCGCGCGCTCTCTCTTCAACTCATTTCAAAAAAATTGTTGCCGCTTTTTCCACTCATTGTTCGTTTTTCTCTTGACACTTGTGATGCATGAATCTATACATTCCTCAACTGCAATTTATATTGCAGCATCGATGCAACCCATCGAAAAAGGGAGAATAGACAAATGGCAACGAAAAAGGCAGCCAAGAAGGCACCTGCTAAGAAGGCCGCGAAGAAGGCAGCAAAGAAGAAGTAGCGGTACTCCAACACAACAGGCAACACTCTAGGGGGGCGCTTCCAGCGTCCCCCTTAGTGTTTCTGGGCACAGCGCGAAACCCGCGCCCCGCGCTACCCTGCGGCTATTGAGGCTCCGGAAATAAGATCGGAAGGAATGAGGAACAAACGATGACGCGCCGCCGCTGGATAGCCGAGCACTGGGATGAAGCCACCGCAACCCTCACCGGAGCGCAGGCCGACCACATGGCGCGCGTCCTGCGCGCTCAGCCCGGCATGGAAGCCCACGTCGTCGCCGGAGGCCACGTGTTCCACGCCGAGGTGGCCGCGGTGACCCCGCAGGAGGTGCGCTTCAACCTGCTCTCCGAGATCGAGGCCGATCCCGCTCTGCCCATCACACTGGCTGTCTCCATCTTCAAGTTCGACCACATGGAGTGGGGCATCGAGAAGGCCACGGAGCTCGGCGTGGCCGCCATTGTGCCGGTGATTGCGCGCCGCACGGAGAAGCACCTGGCCCAGGCCGCGGATAAACGCGTGGAACGCTGGCGCCGCATCGCTCTCGAGGCCGCCCAGCAGTCCCGCCGCTCCGATGTTCCGGTCATCCACGAACCCACTCCGCTGACCCAGCATGTGCGCGCCATCTCCCAGGCCACCCGCATTGTTCTCGCCGAACAGGAGCGCACCACGACGCTGCGCACGCTGGTGGAAGAGGCGCTCAACGCGGCCAGCAACCGTATGCCGGCGATCGAACTGGCCTTTGGTCCGGAAGGCGGATGGGCCCCCGATGAAGAGGCCCTCTTCGATGCCAATGGCTGGCGTGCCGCCTCGCTCGGCCCTCGCATCCTGCGCGCAGAGACGGCCGCTATCGCGGCGCTCGCCGTTGTGGCGTCGTATCTGGAATAGTTGCGGCGTCAGAACAAAAAGCTAATAGCTAAGAGCTAACAGCTAAGAAAGCACTTGTCGTTAGCACATAATATGTCCGGTGTTTTTAGCAAGTGAAGTGTCCGCTTGGCGGGCGGTGAGGATGGAGCCATGCGCGAGAGCATGGAGATCTATCCGAGGACCGCGGCGGAGCGGGCGATGAAGTTGCAGGAAGTGTTGTTACGGGCCACGGCGGGGAAGATCAAGTGGTGGCAAGCAGCGGAGTTAATGGGCATCAGCGAGCGGCAGATGCGTCGCTGGCGGAAGCGCTTCGAGGAACAAGGCCATGAGGGATTGCTGGACCGGCGACAGCGGACGCCAAGCAGCCGACGCGTGCCGAAGGAGCAGGTGGAAGCAGTTCTGAGCCTGTATCGAGACAAGTACTTCGATCTGAACGTTCGGCATTTCCACGAGAAGCTCATTGAGGAACATCAGATCGGGTTGAGCTACACGTGGGTGAAGCAGGCGCTGCAGGCAGCCGGCCTGGTGAAGCGCAAGGCGAAGCGCGGCGTGCATCGCAAGCGACGGGCGCGACGTCCACTGCCGGGCATGATGCTGCACATCGACGGCAGCCATCATCAGTGGTTTCAGGACAAACGCTGGCACGACCTGATCGTGATCCTGGACGATGCCACCAGCGAGATCTATTATGCGCAGCTGGCCGTGGAAGAGACGACCGCTTCTGTGATGGCTGGACTGCGGGCGGTAATTGAACAGAAGGGACTGTTCTGTTCGCTCTATTCCGATCGCGGGGCCCACTTCTGGTTGACGCCCAAGAGCGGAGGCAAGGTCGACTATGACCGTCCCACCCAGGTAGGCCGCGCCATGAAGGAACTGGGAGTGCAGATGATTCCTTCCTACTCCCCGCAGGCGCGGGGCCGCTCGGAACGCAACTTCTCCACCTGGCAGGGACGGCTGCCGCAGGAGCTGCGACTGCGCGGGATCGGAACGATGGAAGTAGCCAACGAGTTTCTTTCCGAGCAATACATCGCCGAGTTCAACCGCCGCTTTACCGTCCGGGCAGCGCAGCGTGGAACGGCGTTTATATCCTGCCGGCACAGGAACCTGGACCTGATCTTCACGCAACGATTCGAGCGCACCGTTGATCGCGATAACACGGTGACATTTAACAACCTGGTCATGCAGATTGAGCGCGCGGAATGGCGCCCCACCCTGGCTGGATGCAAGGTGATCATCCATCAGCACCCGGACCGCACTCTGACCCTCATGATCGCAGGACATCGCGTCGGGCAATACAGCGCGGAAGGAAAGCTATTGACCCCGCTGACCAAAAAACAAATCAAGGCCGTGGAAAAGACGTTGAGAGGAAAAGTCCAAAAGCAGACTTTCCCTCTCAACTTGTAAATCCCGCAAACTACGCGGGATTCGCACTTTCCCACCGCCGCTACGACGACTAACTTATGAAACCGGACACTTCATTTGTTCTCAAAACCGGACATTTCTACTTGCTACCGACACAGCTAAGAAAGCACTAAAGCGACACCCCGCGCTTCCACGGAATGAAATCGTTCTGCCCGAACGTCTCCGCCTTCGTCAGCCGCTTCCCGCTGGCCACATCGATGCACAGCTCCAGCAGCTTCTCGGCGCTCTCCGCGATCGTCGACTCGCCGGTTACAATTCCACCCGCGTCGAAGTCGATGATGTCGCCCATGCGCTCGGCCAGCGCCGTACTCGTCGAAATCTTCACCACGGGCGCAACGGCATTGCCCGTCGGCGTGCCCAGCCCGGTGGTAAACAGCACCAGGTTCGCGCCCGCGCCGGCCTGCGCCGTGACGCACTCCACATCGCTGCCCGGCGTGCACAGCAGCGTCAACCCCGGCGTCGTCGCGTACCGTGGATAATCCAGCACATCGCGCACCGGCGCCACGCCGCCCTTCCGGGCCGCTCCCGCCGACTTGATGGCATCGGTAATCAAGCCGTCCTCGATATTTCCCGGCGAGGGATTCATCTCGAACCCCGACTGCACCGCCTTGGCGCGCGCCGCATATGCATGCATCAGGTCGTAGAACCGTTGCGCCAGCTCATCGGTCGCGCAGCGATTGACTAGCTCCTGCTCCACTCCATGCAGTTCCGGGAACTCCGACAGAATTGTCTTCCCGCCAACCTCACCCAGCACATCGGAGAGATAACCGAGCGCCGGGTTCGCCGAAATCCCGCTGAAGCCGTCCGACCCGCCGCACTTCAGTCCCACCGTCATCGCCGACAGCGGCGCCACGGTGCGCTCCATGCCATTGGCTTCCTGCAATCCCGCAAACGTTGCGTCCAGCGCCCCGGTCATCAGCGCCGTCTCGCGCCCCGAGCGCTGCTGATCGAATACCTTCACCGGCTTCGTCATCTCTGGATCGCGCGCGCGCAGCTCGTCCATCAGCATGCGCACCTCGGCGTTCTGGCACCCCAGGCTCAGCACCGTGGCGCCGGCCACGTTGGGATTGTGAATGTACCCGGCGAGCAACCCGCACAGCGCCTGCGCGTCTTGCCGCGTGCCGCCGCAGCCAAGTTGGTGAGTCAGGAAGCGAATTCCATCCACGTTGTGGAAAACACGTTCCGCCTGCGCGGCGTGTCCGTCCAGATCGTCCGCGCTCCCCTGCACCAGCCCCCGCACATATTGCCGGTACGCGTTCCGCGTGCTCCGGTAACCGAGTTCCTCTTCCAACGCCTCGCGCATGCGCTCCACGTTGCGGTTCTCGCAGAACACCAGCGGCAGCACCAGCCAGTAGTTGCGCGTGCCCACCTGCCCGTCAGCGCGCCGATAGCCCATGAAGGTACGCTGGGCCCATCCGCTCGCATCGGGCAGCGCAAAATGCGTCGTATGCCGTTCCGTCGTGTAGTCATCGGCCCGGTGCCGCACATTGCGCGTCGCAATCAACCCGCCCCGCGGAATGGCCTGGGTCACCTCGCCCACCGTCATCCCGTACATGCGGATGACATCGCCCGGCACCAGGTCCGTCAGCGCCATCTTGTGCTTTGCCGGAATCGCCTGCGTCACCGGGCACGTCTCGCCCGCGTCGCCGTACGCCACTGTGTTTCCCACTACAAGCGGTTGCAACGCCACCACAACGTTGTCGCGGCGATCGATTAGAAGAACCGTGGATGCCATCAGAACCCCTCTGTTCCGTCAGAATACAACCCGGGCTGCGCATGGCCTCTCTCAACTATGATTGAGTGAATCATCCGACTCCGGGAGTTCCCGCAATGAAGGCGACAGTATTGCGCGCGCCGGGCCAAGCCGCAATTGAACAGGTTCCGGAACCCGAATCCGCAGACGACGGCAACATCCTGCTGCAGGTGCGCAAGATCGGCCTCTGCGGCAGCGACCTGAACTCCTATCGCGGCCGCAACCCCATGGTCACGTATCCGCGCATTCTTGGCCACGAGATCGCCGCCACTGTTGCCATCGGCAATCCGCTCATTCCCGCGTGGCCGCAGGGCACAGCCGTTACCGTCTCGCCCTATACCAGCTGCGGTCGCTGCGCCTCCTGCCGGCGCGGCCGTCCCAATGCCTGCCAGTTCAATCAGACCCTTGGTGTACAGCGCGACGGCGCACTCGCCGAATTCATCGCAGTGCCGGCCGACCGCCTCTATCGCGCCGATCTTTCATTGCGGGAGCTATGTCTCGTCGAGCCGCTCACAGTCGGCTTCCACGCCGCTTCTCGCGGCCGCATAGGGCCTGCTGACACCGTTGCCGTCATCGGGTGTGGTGGCGTAGGCCTGGGAGCGGTTGCCGGCGCAGCCTTTCGCGGCGCCACCGTCGTCGGGGTCGACGTGGAAGATGCCAAGCTCGCCACCGCGCGCCACGCCGGCGCCGCGCACATCATCAACACCGCGCGTGAGGACCTTCATGCGCAACTGGCCGAAATCACGAATGGCCACGGGCCCGACGTCATCATCGAAGCCATCGGCCTTCCGCAGACCTTCCGCGCCGCCGTCGAGGAGGTCGCCTTCACAGGCCGCGTCGTCTACATTGGCTACGCCAAGCAGGAGGTCGCTTACGAGACGCGCCTCTTCGTGCAAAAGGAACTCGACATCCTCGGCTCGCGCAATGCCCAGCCGGAAGACTTCCGCAACGTCATCCGCATGCTTGAGGAGCACCGCTTCCCCGTCAATGATGCCATTACTCATACCGTCGCCATTGACGAAGCGCCAGCGATCCTGGCCGCCTGGGACCGCGACCCCGCTCACTACGGCAAGATCATGATCGACGTAAGCTAGAGGCGCTGATTGGCAAAGTTGTTAACCTTCCTCCCTCCGACAGCGTTGTTCTCCCAGGAGAGGAATATATGCTGAGAAGTTTGCTGCTGTCAGCGGGGATGCTCTTCGCGTCGTTCGCACCGGATGCTTTGGCTGCGGACATCACTGGAACGTGGGATGTCAAGATCATCTCCGCAGTCGACGGCGAAGTTCACGGTGTGGCCGGGTTCAATCAAAACGGAGATCGCGTCACCGGGTGGCTGGGACCAACCCAGAGTGACCCCATACCCATCACTCTCGAACTCAAGGGAAGCAAGCTCACGATTTGGACGCATCCCCAACCCGGTCGGAACGTCGTCTTCGCCCGATGTGACCTGACCATAGATGGCGACAAGTTGAGCGGAACAATCGATTCCGACAAAGGCACCATCGAATTCACGCGAACCTCGCATCGTCCGCCTGCGGAGGTGAAGTTCAAGCCGGGAATTTAGGTCACGCGGGGCGCGGAAAGCTCATGTCGCGGTTACCACGGATGCGTCGCCTTCAACAGCAAGCCCACCAGCGCCGCTCCGATCAGCGGCCCAAGCACCGGGATCCACGCATATCCCCAGTTCGAACCGGCCTTTCCAGGAATCGGCAGCAGTGCATGCGTCAGTCGCGGCCCCAGATCGCGTGCCGGATTGATCGCGTATCCCGTGGTACCGCCCAGCGACAGTCCGATGCCCCACACCAGCGATCCCACCAGCACCGGCCCCAAACCCGACACAGGCCCATGCTCGGCCACGCCCGGGGAAAAGATGGCGCCTGCCACCACGATCAACACCGCCGTGCCCAGAATCTCGCTGAACAGATTCGCCAGCGGCATGCGGATCGCCGGCCCCGTACAAAACACACCCAGCTTCGCCGCCGCATTTTGCGTGGCCGCCCAGTGCGGCGCGTAATGTAGAGTCATCAGCGAAGCTCCGCACATGGCCCCCAGCAACTGCGCCGACCACAGCCACAGCACCTGGTCGTACTTCCCGCTCAGCACTGCCCCGGCGAGCGTCACCGCCGGATTCAACGCCGCATCGTGACTCCCGAACCCCTGCGCCACAATCACGCCGCACAGCACGCCCAGCGCCCAGCCCGTGGTCACCACAATCCATCCCGAGTCCGCCGCATACGACTTGCGCAGTGTCACGCCGGCGTTCACACCGCTGCCCAGCAACACCAGCACCAGCGTCCCCATGAACTCGCCAAACCAGGCAGAATGCATCCTTACTCCTCTTCCCCTCGCGATCTCATTCTCAGCTTCAGGCGCTCACGCCCGTCAGAACCAGGTTCTCTTCTTGTATTCGCGATACTCATCCCCGAATTTCTCTTCCAGCACCCTGCCTTCGGTCCGTGCGCGAACCACCTGCATGGCAATAATCAGGGCGAGAACAACAAACAGCCACGGCATGCCCGTGAAGATAATGACGCCCGTGATGATCAACGCCCCGAAGACGTAGATCGGATTGCGAATCCGCGAGTAAAGGCCCGTCGTCACCAGGATCGACGCCTTGGCCTGCACGCTGAACGCCTTCCCCAACTGCACGCGCGCGAGAACCAGGAGCAGAAGCGAAGGAGCCGCGATAGCAAGTCCGGCAATCCGGTTCGGAGTCCAGGCAAGGGTAGATGCGTGCCAACCAAAGCACACGGCGGCAATCAAAATCAGCGCCAGCGTTAAATAGTTGAGCTTCACCCATTACCTCCAGCCAGACATGCTCTCCGCGGAAACATCAACGCCCTCGGCACGCGGGCCAATCAACACAAAGTCAGATGACGCCTGCAAATCGCTCCCATTCTGCACTGTGTGGCGCCCCTTCGCCAAGTTACCTTGCGTCACTGCTTCCCGGATGGCCCCACACTCGCATACTTCTCCCAATGCCCCAGCAACTCGTTCACCACCGTATGCCCCACTTGATAGGCCGCCTCCAGCGCCGGCAGGTACGCACTGTAGCTCCCGATCCGCTGCCGCGCCAGGCTTTCGGCCGCGCTCAGCCCGCGAGGCTGCCGATCGTAGTTGCTCACCGTGCGCAACACCAGGATGCGCTTCCAGTCCACGCGCCCCGCATTGGCCAGGAACTTGAGCGACAGCAGCGTTCCCGAATCCTCCATTGCCGTCGTCGCAAACTCGCCCTTGCCGTCGCTGAAGTACCGCATCCACTCCGCCGCCCACGCGTCCTCGAGCTTCCCATGCCAGTAGCGCGATCCCGTCACCTCATCGCCCATCGTCACAAACGGCGCGCGATTCGCCGCCGCGCCATCGAACTCGCGCCGCACCTCTTTCAGCCGGTCGCTATCGGCCAGCTTCACCTCGTGTGTCAATGTGAATGCCCACTCCGCCAGTTCCGCATTCAACGCAAACACCTGACCCTCCAGCGGCGCTGCCGGCCCCTCGAATGGCTTGGTCTTGCGCAGCGGCATGAATCCCGTCGACCAGTCTTTGGGCATCTCCCGCGCGTCGATCTCGTATCCCAGGTCGCCATCCACCACCCACCGCGCCCACGCCGCCGACCCCAGCGACACGCGATCCGGCGATCCGCCCGCAATCCCCGCCACGATCCAGTACGCGTTGCTCAGATCGAATCGGGGGTCCATGCCCAACGCCATGATCGTGGCCGCCGCGTGCGCCGTGCCCTGCCCGGTCAGCACCGCCATCTCGCCCGCATCGTTCATGCGCACCGCGTGATAGGCGCTGGGCAGCGGATACACATGGTCCAGGTGATCGCGCTCCACCCAGTACTGCAATTCGCCGGGCGCATCGCCCGTGTCCTCGCCCACCTCGAACATCGTCACCACCACCACCTTCACCGGAATGGGCGCGGTCTGTGCAAGGGCGGCGCAGCCAGAGACAAGAAGACACAAGGGGAGAAGTCGTCGCATCCGTGTGACCATTTGTCCCGATGGTAAAGCACTCTCTCTGCCCCAGCGCTCCATCACTCGATCACTGGATCACTTGATCACTGAATCATTCGATCACTCCATCACTCCCGCACCAGCCGCACGCTATACGATAGGTACGCAGTACCCGAGGACTGAAGCAATGAAGGCTACTCGTCTTTTCATCGCGGCAGGAGTCATGGCCATGGCCACCGCCGGAATCGCGCAGCAGGCACAGCCCGCGCACCACTGGGCCATCGTGGTCCACGGCGGCGCGGGCGTCATCGAGCGCGCCACTATGAAGCCCGAGACAGAAGCCGCCTATCGCGCCTCCATGACGCAGGCCACCGAGGCCGGCGCCAAGGTTCTCGACTCCGGCGGCTCCGCGCTCGATGCCATTGAGGCCGCCATCCACATCCTCGAAGACGATCCGCTCTTCAACGCCGGCCGCGGCGCGGTCTTCACCGCCGAAGGAAAAAACGAGCTCGACTCCGCCATCATGGACGGCGCCACGCTCAAGGCCGGCGCAGTCGCCGGCGTCACGCGCACGCGCCATCCCATCTGCTCGCCCGCGCCGTCATGGACAAGTCGCCGCACGTCATGCTCATCGGCGCCGGCGCCGACGCCTTCGCCGCGCAGGCGGGACTCGAGCAGGTCGACCCCAGCTACTTCTTCACCGAGCGCCGCTGGCAGTCGCTCATCAAGCAATTGAAAAAAGAGAACCGGCCCATTCCGCGCGCGTCCCGCCGGCGCGCCTCCAGAGCCCGCCGAGCCCATCTCCGCCATCGAACCGCCTGACGCGCACAAGTACGGCACCGTCGGCGTCGTCGCGCTCGACCGCCACGGCAACATCGCCGCGGGCACCTCCACCGGCGGCATGCAGGCCAAGCTGCTGGGGCCGCGTTGGCGACTCGCCCATCATCGGCGCCGGCACCTATGCCTCGAATCAATCCTGCGCCGTCTCCGGCACCGGCACCGGCGAGTACTTCATCCGCCTCACCGTCGCGCGCGAAGTCTGCGACCTGGTGCGCTTCAAGGGGCATGAAGCTGCAAGACGCCGCCGACCAGGTCATCCACAAGGAGCTGCAGGATCTCAAGGGCGATGGCGGCGTCATCGCCATCACACCGGACGGCCAGATGGCCTGGAGCTTCAACACGCCCGGCATGTTTCGCGCGCGACTGGCCGAAGGCGGCAAGCTCCAGATCGGCATCTACAACGACGAACCGTAACGCGCGATCCGAGGGAGCATGATAGTTCGCACGCTTGACGTTCCCGCCCTCCTCGACCGTCTCGAAACCCACTACGGTCCGCAGCAGCCCAACTGGCCCGTCGATCCCTACGAGTTCCTCATCTGGTGGCACTGCGGCTACCCCGCCAGCGACGACCGCTGCGCACGCGGATGGGCTCAGCTCACCGCGACCATCGGCATTCAACCGCAACGCATCCTTAGCGCTTCGCAAGCGCAACTGGCGGCCGCCCTCAAGCCCGGCGGCATGGTCCCGGAACTGCGCGCTCAACGTCTCCAGCAAATCGCACAGCGCGTCCTCAATCAATATGGCGGCGATCTGGATTCGTTGTTCACCGGCCCGCTGCGCTCCATTCGCGCCGCGCTCAAAACGTTCCCCAACATCGCCGATCCCGGCGTCGACCGCATCCTGCTCTTTGCCCGCAAATCTCCCATCGCCGCCGTGCCCTCCAACTGTCCGCACGTACTGGTCCGCATCGTGCACGGCCTCGAGCGCGAAAGCTACGCCGCCACTTACCGCGAGGCCCAGCAACTCATCGCGTCCCAAATCCCAGAGCACTTTCACGACCGCCAGCGCGCCTACCTGTTGCTCAAAGTGCACGGCCAGCAAATCTGCAAGACCAAACCCAAATGCGCCGCCTGCCCCGTCGCCGCTCGCTGCGCGTATGCTGAGGGAGTCACTCGCGGCGGACGCCCGCCCATTCCCTGACGAGGAATCATCCATGGCTCTCAAATTCACTACGTCGTATCTCGAAGACTCCACTCGAAGTCCTGCGCTACTACAAAAAGCTAGCCGAGCGCGCCATGGCGCAGGTCACCGACGAGCATCTCTTCACCGCGCTCGATGGCGAAGTCGAATTCCATCGCCATCATCGTCAAGCACATGACCGGCAACATGCGCTCGCGCTGGACCGACTTCCTCACCACCGACGGCGAAAAGCCCGACCGCAATCGCGACAGCGAATTCGTCGATCCCGCCCGCCACCCGCGCAGCGCTCTGGCGCGACTGGGAAGACGGCTGGGCGCCGCGTCTTCGCCGCGCTCGAGCCGCTCACCGATGCCGACCTCGCCCGCACCGTCACGATTCGCGGCGAAGCCCATTCCGTGATGCAGGCCATCAACCGCCAGCTCGCGCACTATCCGTATCACGTGGGCCAGATCGTGCTGCTCGCCAAGCACTTCGCCAGCCACCACTGGCAGTCCCTCAGCGTCCCGCGCAACAAGTCCGCCGAGTTCAACCGCAAAGTCGAAGCCGGCGAACTCAGCCAGCGTTGAGCACACACAGAAAAGCGGACAGGCCGAAGCCTGTCCGCTTTTCATCTCCCCCTTACAAACTGCTTACGGCTGTGCCGGCGTCGCCTCGTTGCGCGCCTGCGCCTTCTGCGCCAGCACCTTGTGCGCGTTGTCTTCCAGAGCCTGCGCCTCGGGCAGGAACGTCAGCGCCTTCTGGATCTCCGGATCCCAGTCCGCCAGCGTGCGCAGTCCCTGCAGCTGCCCGAACTGGCTGGTCATGATCTTTTCCTTGATGTTGACCTTCAGCCAATCGCAGATTGTCGTTGATGTCCTTGTCGGTGAACGCAATGCTCTTGCTCCGTCAGGAACTTCTTGAAGTCGGCCAGCACCGCGTCGTCCACCTGGAAATCCTTGTCCACGGTGCGATTCGCCAGGTAGCGCGGCGCAAAGTGGAAGAACGCCGTACCGGAACAGCAGCTCTTCCTGGAACCGGTTCGACTTCGGCGACTCAATCTTCTCGTCCGGCGTAATGCCGCCGCCGCCATACACCGTGCGGCCCGAGTCGGTGAACTTCACTTCACGATTCGTGGTGTCCGCAGGCTGTGCCCCGGCGTGGTTGTAGTAGTAGTCATACAGCGAAACGCCCGAGTAGTTCCGCTGGATCAGCCGGCCCGACGGCGTGAAATAGTGATACGTCGTCAGCGCCAGCCCGGTGTTCTCGCTCAGGTTGTAAACCGTCTGCACCAGGCCCTTGCCGAACGTCGTCTCACCCACAATCAGAGCCCGGTCATGATCCTGCAGTGCGCCGGAAACAATCTCCGCCGCCGATGCTGTGTTGCGATTCACCAGCACCACGATCGGGAAGGCCTTGCCGTCGTTGCCGTGGGTCGCAACGTAATTCTGGTCGGGATAGGCCCGGCCTCGCTGCGACACGATTCCCTGCCCCTTGGCAAGCAGGTGGTCGCAAACCTCCACCGCCTGGCTCAGCAGGCCGCCCGGATTCCCGCGCAGGTCGAACACCAGCCCCTTCAGGTTTCCAAAGCTGTCCACCGCGTCCAGAACCTCCTGCGCCGGTCGTCTCCTGGAACTGCGTCAGGTGCACATAGCCGATGCCCGGCTTGATCTCGTACTTCAGATCCACCGAGGGATGCGGAATCTCGTCCCTCACCAGGTCGAACACCAGCGGCTTCGCCTGGCCTTCGCGTGCCATGGTTACCTGGACGTGGGTCCCCTTGGGTCCCTTCAGCGCCTTGGCCACGGCGTCCGACGTCATGCCGTCGGCCGTCTTGCCGTCCACAGCCGCAATCACGTCGCCCGGCCGGATCCCCGCCCGGAAGCTCGGCGTCCCCTCATAAGGAGTGATCACGTACACCTTGTCTTTACCGTCGGTGCCCCGCTGCTGCTGGATCACCATGCCCACGCCATAATAATGACCGCGCTGATCCTCGCGCATTTTGGCGTAAGCCTTTGGATCATAAAAATTTGAGTGCGGATCGAGCGTCCGCAGCATGCCCGGTATCGCCCCGTCGTATATGGCGATATCGGCCTTGTCGCCCGTAATCGGCTCGGCGTAGTTCTGCTCCACCAGGGCATATACGTTGGTGAATGCCTTCAGGCTGTCGCGAATCTGGCTTTCGTCCTCAGAGGACTGCGCGCCAACCTTGCGTTGCAGGACACTTCCAACAACGGCGCAGATGGCAAAAAATAGAACTAGTGAGAATATGGCCCGGCGGGCGCGGGGTGTCATAAGCGGATGGAACCTCCGGCGGCAGATGCGGGCGGGACGGAAGGAGACACGCCGAGCAGGCAGCCTTTGAGCTACGAGTATACCACTCGTTCATTTTGACGCCGTCTATCCCCCAAAGGTAGCGTGAAGAGGGCCTAGCCTGAGGACTAAGGGACTCGGGAGCGACAAGGGCGAGAATATATGCCGCGAATGATGGCGCTCGAATTGCAATAGTTAAGGACCTGACGGGCCCCGCCTCGATAGCCTCGTTAACCCATTCGACACTACTCGATGAAACGGTAGCCCGAGCCAGGGACTTTGGCAGTTCCTACTCCCTTCACCCTCCCTAGCCCCTAGTCCGAGTCCCTAGCCCCTATGGCTCGGAAGCGCCAGGCTTCCAAGCCATTTACAATGGCGTCTATAACCCAGAGGCATTCCGAGTCGCCCCTGCCGTTGCCGCCTATGACCTTGACCTTCCTTCGCATCTCCGCAGCGTCCGTGCTCACCGCCGGCCTGCTCGTGTCCGCCGCCGTGGCCCAGTCCAAACCCGCTGAACCCGCCAGCCCCTATGGCGGCGCCACGATCGAGGACATCATCTGCCGCGTCAACGACCAGATCATCACGCGCTCCGACTACGACCGCGCCCAGAAGGAGATCGACGACGAGGCCCATCAGCATGGCGCCACCATGCAGCAGATCTCCGAGCTCCACAAAGACCTCCTGCGCAATCTGATCGATCAGCAGCTCTGGCTCTCCAAGGGCAAGGAACTTGGCGTTACCGGCGAAACCGAACTCGTCAACCGCCTCAACGAGATCCGCAAGCAGTACAACCTGTCGAGCATGGAAGATCTGGAAAAAGCGGCGCAGGAACAGGGCGTCTCCTTTGAAGACTTCAAGGCCAACATCCGCAACCAGATCATCACCTCTGAAGTCATACGCGACGAGGTGGGCCGCCACCTCAACTTCACCCCCGGTGAGGTGCAGCGCTTCTTCGACGAGCACAAGCAGGATTATTCCCAGCCCGAAAGCGTCAAGCTGAGCGAAATCCTTATCTCCACGGGCGATGCCGGCGCCGATGACGCCGCCAAGGTGGCTGCTGCCAAAGCCAAGGCCGACGACATCGAAGCCAGGCTCAAATCCGGCAGTGCCGACTTTACCGCCCTCGCCCGCACCTCCAACGACGATCAGCAGATCGCAGCCAATGGCGGCGACCTCGGCGTCTACAAACGCGGCCAGCTCAACAAAATCTTTGAAGACGCCACCTTCGGCCTCAAGACCGGCGACGTCGCCCCGCCCATTCGCACCAAACAGGGCTTCGTCATCCTCAAGGTCATGGAGCACAATCCCGGCGGCGTTCCGCAGTACAAAGACGTCGAGAACCAGGTCGAAGAAGCCTATTACGAAGCCAAGATGGAGCCGGCCATTCGCGAGTATCTAACCAAGATGCGCGAAGACTCCTACATCGACATCAAGCCCGGCTTTGAAGATACCGGAGCCAGCACCAACAAGCGCGTCAATCCCATCACCTATTCGGCCTACACGCCGCCCGTCCCCAAGAAGAAGGCCAAGGTCGAGCGCACGCGCTTCCGCGAAACCGCGCACTTCCGCCAGAAAGCCACTCCGGTCTCGCTCGACAAGACCGCCCCGGCCAACGCACCGGCGCCATCCGCCGCCGCGGCACCCGCCGCCACCGCAGCCGGCAACAAGAACGCCAAGGCGGCAACCCAGAAGCCCGGCAAGAGAGAAAAAATCCGCTACGGCAAAGCGCCCACCAAGACGCTCCCCTCCGAACCGCAAGGCTCAACGGAAGATGCCGGCGCGGTCGCGCAGAACAACGCCCCCGAGCCCGACAACCCGCTCGAGCAGGCTCCACCCCAGAAGAAAACCCGCTACGCCGATCGCGCGCGCATTCCCAAAGATAAAAAACAGCCGGCCGCGTCCAAGAAGGACTTCCCTGACAACACCCCCTCCAACGCGCCCGACACCGGCGAAGTGGCCGACCGCCAGACGCAGTCCGCACCCCTGGGCCTTAATGGAGAGACCGGCAACAAGAAGAAAAAGAAGCCCGCCACTACCACCGGCGAGAAGACCCGCCTGAGCGACAAGAAGAAGGACGAAGCCGACCAGCCGCAGCAGAACAGCGCGCCCGTGCAGCCCACGCCGATTCCCACCGTCCCCGGCGCACCGGCTCCAGCACAGCAGCCGGCCACTCCTCCGCAGCAAACCACGCCGCCGCAGCCGCCAGCCTCCACTCCTCAGCAGTAGCGCTCCAGCAACACAACCGCAGACGGCCGTGAACCTAAGGTTCACGGCCGTCTGCACTTTTCACTGTTCACTTTTCACTGTTCACTGTTTCTAAGGCGCATACGCAAACACCACGCCACATCCAAGCGAACCGCAAGTCGGAATTCCTCCATTGCTTGCCGCCCCAATGATAGCCCTTTGCGGCTGCTCAATCACCATGCCCACCTGCGGCGTCGCCCCGTCGTCCTTGCCCGTGAACTGATGCAGAACCGTGGATTGGCCGCTGGGACTCAGCGCAAACAAGGTCCCATGGCTGTACTGGCCGCTGCTCGTGGTCCCCACATACAGGTTCCCCGCTGAATCCATCACCACGCTGCGCGGATTCGCTCCATCGTTCCCGCCGGTAAAGCTGTACAGCACTGACTCCGTCCAGCCCGTCGATGTGCGGGTCAGCTTGAACACCGTGCCGCACCCAAATGAGCCGCAGCTCGGGTTTCCGCCGCCCACCGTCACTCCATAGAAATTGCCGCTTGCGTCCTTTACCAGATTGCCCGCCGGCTGCAATCCATCGGCCCCGCCCTGAAAGGCGTACACCACCGATTCATTCCATCCTCCGCTGCCGTTCGGCGTCAGTTCGAACACCGTGCCGCAGCCCACTCCCACGCAGTTGCTGTTCTGCGATCCCCCCAGCGCCGTCGTGCTGTATAAATTGCCCGCCGCATCGGTAATGAACCCTGCACCCGGGAACGCTCCGTCGGGCGACTGCGTGAAGTAATGCAGAATGCTCTCCGCGCCCGTCGGCATCACCTCAAACGCCGTCCCAAACACACTCTGGATGCCGCCGTTCGCGGTTGTCCCATACAGGTTCCCCGCCGCATCCCGGTACAGGCTGTCGGTCGGCGAAGCCCCGTCTGACGGTCCGCCCGCAAAGCTGTAGAGCACTCGCGCCGGACCGCCCGCTCCAACCTGGTACACGGTTCCGCATCCTCCGGGTTGGCATCCGCTCCCTCCCGACTGCGTCGTTCCATAGAGCGTCCCACCGCTTTCAATCACGCCCGCCGCCGGATTCGCACCATCCGGCGACCCGGCAAACTCATGGAGAAGAGAAAAACCATTGCTCATCCCCAGCCTGAACACCACCCCGCATCCGTTCGGCGCGTTGCAGTTCAGATTCCCGCCGCTGGTCGTCGAGCCGTAAAGATTTCCCTCGCTGTCGATTGCCAGAGGAGCCAGCGGGCTGGCCCCATCGCTGCCATGAAACCGATGCAGAACAATGTAACCGTGCGACGACTGGGCGGTGACGACCTCGGCCGATCCCATCACAACCATTAAGGCCGAGATCACACACGCCCGCGCCGTCAAAGACTTGAGCAGTCTTTGTCTCATAATGAATCCTCTCTTATGTGCAGTTGTCGGTTTTAGGGTCTTGACGTTCAGCGGGTTGGATGGCTCGCGCCAAAGTCGGGGATGTCCTTACGCAGCATTCCTCTGTCTCCCCATGCAGAGCAGTTTTGATCCCGCTGCGAAACCGTTTTTCATCGCCGAAGGACAATTGATTCTTCGAAGGTTTGCGCCGGTGCTATTGCTGCTCCGCCAATCGCGCAAACGACTCCAGCAGCTTCCCCCAATCGCCTTCGGTGTCATAAACACGCCGCATCTCGTCGCGCCGCGCGCCGTACCGATCCAGCCGCCGGTGTTCCAACTCCACGCGCGTTGCGCGCTCGCCCTGCGCAATGAACCGAACTTCGATTTCCGTCTTCAGCTCCGGATCGTATTGCCAGTCGGCGTTCACACCCCACTCCAGCACCAGCCGCGTGTGCGGCTCCCATGCCAGCACGCTGCCCCACTGACACGTGCTCCCATCATCGCCGCGCTCGTACCAGCGGCCGCCCCCGCGCGGTTCCATCACCGCATCCACCGCATGCGCCTTCCCAATCTTGTAGTACGCCAGCGGCCACCACGATCCCATCTTCTCGGTAAACACGCGCCACGCAACCTCCGGCGAGGCTGCCACGTTCACCATCTTGCGCACGCTGTTCGGATCATCCAGTCCTCGCTCGCCATCAGTTGTCCATCTTGTGCTGTTCTCGCTCCGCCGCCAGTTTGAACGCCGTCAGCGCCTCGTCCCAGAACCCGTCAAGCCAGTTGCGCAATGCCTCAATCCCGTTCGGATCGATTCCGTACATACGCCGCGCACCATCCACGCGCACCATGATCAGGCCGGCCGACTTCAGTACCTTCAGGTGCTGGGAGACTGCCGGCCGGCTCACATCCATGCCCTCCGCAATCTCCCGCACCGAACGGTTGCCTCTCCGCAGCCGCCGGAATACCGCCCGGCGCGTTGGATCGCCCAACGCATCCAAAGCCCGCTCAATTCGTAATGCCGTTGCCATCTCTTCCATCATCCACAAACACATTTCCCCATGACAATCGGGAACTGCATCTGAGGGTGTCCCGTTCTGGCTCCGCCCGGGCGGGAGCCGCGTCAATCAGCCTGTGATTCCCGCATACCCAAGCCCCTTGCGGACAAACGCCAGTTGCCCCACGTGGTACGACTCGTGCAGCGCAAAAAACGCCAGCTCATCGCTCAGCGTCTTGATGCCCGGAATCGGCAGCGACGCAGGCCTGCTCAACTGCTCATCCTGCAACGCCGCCAGTGCGCCGTGCAGTCGCGGGGTCATCTCGCGCATTACCCGCGCAACCTCGTCTCCCGACGGATAGTCCTCGGCGGCGCCAAGCTTCGCGCCGCGGTCAAATACAGGACCCCAGCCCGTATCCGCGGCCTCGCCGAGCATCTGTAGCACCATCGCCCGGGTCTGCACGATGTGGCCCGCCACCCACAGCATGGGATTCGTGTCGTTGGTCAGCCGGCGCCACAACTCTTCGTGACTCAGGCCATCCAGCGCCTGCAGCACCAGTGGATCGTTGAAAGAGAAAATCAGCGCAATCGACGCCGCCGCCGAGTTTGCATTTGTCATCTTTGTCATCGTCGTCATCGCATCTCCTCTGCCCCCGGCCGGCTTCAATACCACCCGCCAGAGTAGTAAGTTTCATCTTACCGTAAGTTTTTACTTACCACACAGGCACTTGTCAAGCTGCCTGGTTCTCATCCCGAATTTTCCTCTGGACCGCAGGCACAAAGATGATCGACCTCGGCGTCGTCAACGATGCCCTCGGCAACAACGCATACAGCGTCGCTCGGCATCAACGATCTTCGCCTCGCCCCGGTTCGCTGACAACTCACCGGACATGACGGACGAAACCTGTCCATTTCCAAACGTCACTTCGACCAAAAAAACGTTGTCAAGAGCATTTCCTGTTGAAAACCGCGTAACTAAAACAAATCACATCTAAAAATTTCCCCCATGAATTGGTATTTAACTCAACGAATCTGATATACTGGTACTAGCAGTTAACAAAAGGCCTGCCGCGATCCCGGCGGGCCTTTTGTTTTGGAATTCCGATCACCGTCTTACGATTTGCGATCACCAGAGAAAAAGGGGGAGACATGCCGCGAGTGCGTCATCGCTCGATCACGCATCCACTTCATCCCGCACTTTTCACTCGTTCACTGTTCACTATTCACTGTTCACTGTTCACTGTTCACCGCCTCTATGATCCAGATCACACTCGCGAAAAAACTGCGCGCAATCTCCACAAACCAAAGAGGATCCTCGATTTTATTTTTTGCACGCAAATGTGCTTCAGATCACAAATCGGCCCGCACAAGACCTGGCCGAGCAAAGGAAGGAATGGAATGAGAGGGGAATTGGTGGAGCTGAGCGGGATCGAACCGCTGGCCTCCTCGTTGCGAACGAGGCGCTCTCCCAGCTGAGCTACAGCCCCACGAAGGACTTCACTATCTTAGCAGCGGAGACGCTTTCCGCAAAGCCGCCGCCGTGGCAGAGCGAGTCCCATAAAGCGAGGCCCAGCCAGCCGTCGAATCCAGAAATTCTCTAGAATGGAAGTGGTGGCAACTCCCCTCGCCAACCCGTTTCCGCCGGCACAAACAGCTATCCGGGGCCAGTCGGTCCGCCTGGCGGACCGGCTGGCAGGCCTGCTCTGCCTGTGGCACCTGGCCAGCCTCGACGCGCCCACGGTCGCCATCGTGTGGGCCTGGGCCTTTGCCTGGTCGGCGCACATCCGCCTGGCGGCCTGGCCTCTGGTCCTACTGGGCCTGGTCGTCTGGGCAGCCTACGTCGGCGATCGCCTGCTTGACGCTCGCGCCGGCCGGCGCAGCCCCTCAAGTCACGACCTTCGCGCCCGGCATCACTTTCACTGGCGTCACCGCCGGGTGCTGGCGCCGCTGGCCGGGGCGGCATCTCTACTGGCGGCCGCCATCGTGCGCCGCCGGGTTCCGGTCATCGCCCTGCCCCAGGATTCGGCAATGGCGCTGGCCACCCTGGCCTACTTCTCCGGAGTGCATGGGCGGCTGAAGCTGCCCGGAGCGGTGGGACGGCTGGCCCGGGGAATCGGCTCGCGCGAGTGCCTGGTGGGCGCACTGTTTGCCACGGGATGCGTTCTGCCCGCCTGGTCGGTGGACCCGGTGGGGTTCCCGGTGCGGCTGCTGTTGCTGCCGGCCGCGTACTTCTCGGTGCTGGCGTGGATGAACGTCCGGGCCATCACCCGCTGGGAGTCGGGCCGGCGGTTGGGATGGATGGCATGGGCGGTAGCCGGTAGCGGTCTGTTGCTGGCCTCGGGACTTGCAGCCTGGCAGCCGCGCATAGCGGCATTAGTGGCTGCCGGCGCGGTGAGCGCGCTGCTGATCGGATGGCTGGACAGCAAATCAGCCAGCCAGCAAGTTAGCAAGTCAGTGTTGGGCGATCCGGTGATCTTGCGGGCGGCGGTGGACCTGGTGCTGCTAATGCCGCTGCTGCTGGTGGCGATGCGATGACGGAGATGGCGGCGCCGAACTTCGGCCGGCTGGCCGGCGCGTACCGGTGGATGGAGTGGCTAAGCTTCGGCGGGTGGCTGTGGCGATGCCGTTGCGCCTTCCTCCCCGAGATGCGCAGGGCGCGGCGGGCGCTGGTGCTGGGCGATGGAGATGGGCGGTTCACCGCACGTTTGCTGCGCGAAAACCCGCGGGTGCGCGTGGATGCCGTCGACCTGAGCCCAGCGATGCTCGCCGGCCTGATGAAGCGTGCCGGAGCGGACGGGAATCGCGTGCGGCCACTCGTCGCCGATGTGCGCGATGGTTTGCCGGACGGTGACGGCTACGACCTGGTCGTCACCCACTTCCTTCTCGACTGCCTGACCACGGACGAGGTGGAGGCGCTGGGGTCGCGAGTGAGGACGAAACTGACCGGCAACGCGCTGTGGGTGGTTTCGGAGTTCGCCATTCCGTCCGGTTGGTTTGGCCGACTCGTGGCGCGGCCGGTCGTCGGCTTTCTGTATTGGGCCTTCGGTTGGATAACAGGCCTGCGGGTGCGCACGTTGCCGGAGTGGGAGGGAGCGCTGAAGCGGGCGGGGTTCGTACGCCGCCGTCGCCGGGAGTGGTTATGGGGGCTGCTCGCCAGTGAGATTCTGGAAAGTGATCCGGCGTAAACGAATGTTACAACCGTGTTAAAATCAGATTTTCGAAGGAGCAAGGCAAGCTGGGTTCCTCCCCTGCCGATCCTGCATGTACCTCTATTTAATGCGTCACGCTAACGCGGGTGTGGCCCGCGACAATACTCTGCTCGATGCCAAACGCGGGTTGATCAAGGAAGGCAAGGAGCAGTGCATGCTCATGGCGCGTGTGCTCGGCGCGCTCAAGGTGCAGATTGATGTCATCGTGTCGAGCCCGCTCAAGCGCGCTCTGCAGACGGCGCAGTTTGTGGGCACGGAGATGGGATACGACGCGAAGGTGCTGATTGATCCTTCGCTGTCGCTGGACGGAAACTACGCCGACTTCCAGGCGCTGGTGGCCAAGCACGCGGGACGCGAGGGCGTGCTGGTGGTGGGGCACAATCCCAACATCTTTCAATTCCTGGGCCGGCTGATTACGGGCAACGGCGGGGCGTCGATCCGCATGCGGAAGGCTTCGATCGCGTGCATCAACATGGCTCAGCATCCGCCGCGGCTGCAATGGCTGCTGGACCCGCGAAGCTGCCGGTGGATTTACGCGAGCGTGGGGAAGAGCTCGCGGCCAAAGACCTCGCGGAAGTAGCCCGCCTCTTTCCTTAACGACCACAATTCGAGTTCTGCCCCGGTGCGTCCCGGCTTGATTTCAAGGTAGACGCGCTTGGGGTAGACGGTGGCCGCCACGCGGAGCACGTCGCTGGCGCGGTCTTGGTTGAGCGCCTCGGCCAGGCGGATGAGGACGACCGCCTTGTTGACGTTGCCGTGCTCTTCAGCAGGGATGTTGCGCATGGCGCGGTCGCCGGGCTGAGGACGGCTCTTGCCCAGGTAGCGCGCGATGGCGGAGACGATGGTGCGTTGGACGGGTGTGTATCCGTAGATCTCGGAGCTGGAGATGATGTACTGCGTGTGGCGGTGATGCCCCTGGTGGTTGATGAACTTGCCGGTGTCGCGCAGGAGACATGCGACGGCGACCCAGTCCTCGTACTCGGGCGGCAAGTTGTGCAGGGACTTGAGCTCGCGGTAGAGCTGCAGGGCGTGTGCGCGGACGGGCTCGGCCTGGCGGGGATCGACGCCGTAGCGCCGGGCTGTGGCAAGCACGCTTTCCCAGCGCTCGTGCTCGAACTCGCGATGGCTGCTGGCACGGGTGTCGGTTTCGGCGAGCATCTGGGCAAGGATGCCGTCGCGAAGACCGAGGGGCGAGTAGCGAAAGCCCGAGAGGCCGAAGGTTTCAAGCACCTCGGCAAAGACCTGCGAGCCGGCCACGATGATCTCGGCGCGGCGCGGGCCGATGCCTGCAATACTTTCGCGCTCGGGAAGCGAGAGCTTGGCGATCTTGGCGGCGAGCTTGCGGATGATGGGAGTGGGCGCGATATCGGCGACGAGCCCGCGGCCGGCCCGTGGAGTGGATTTGCGCGGGGACTTCTTTTGCGTGCCGGTGGCGCGCAGGATGGCCACGGTGGCTTCAGCGAGGGCGGCCGCGGTGCCGGAGGTGCCGATGACCAGCGAGACACCTTTGGGGTTGATGCGGCGGTGGGCGCGGCGCAGCTCGCGATGGATGAGCTGACGCATCTGCGACAGGCCTTCGGGGCTTGGGGGATCGGCGTGGAGGAACTGTTCCGTGAGGCGGACGGCGCCGAGAGGGACGCTGACCGTCTCCTTGATGCGCTTGCGCTCAGAGAGGGTGATCTCGCAACTGCCGCCGCCGAGGTCGATGAGCAGAACGCGTCCGCCGGCGCCGGGCTCGGCGCTGACCACGCCGAGATGGATGAGGCGAGCCTCTTCAAGGCCGGAGATGATCTCCATGTCCCACCCGGTTTCGGCCTTCACCCAGGCCTGGAAGGCTTCGCCGTTGCGGGCGTCGCGCATGGCCGAGGTGGCGACGACACGGACGCGATCGGCGGAATGGGCCTGAACGGCGCGCTGAAATCGCTTGAGGGCGCGTAGCGTGGCGTCCATGGCCTCGGGGGAGATGAGGCCGCACTCAAAGACGCTGGCGCCGAGACGAGTCACCTCGCGATCTTCGTGAAGGCTTTTGAGCTGATGCGCGGCGACGCGCGCAATCTTGAGCCGGCAGGAGTTGGACCCGATATCGATGGCAGCAAAGGTGGGCATGCGTGGGGGCGGCGAGGTCTCCCTTGCGATGGACTATGGCTCAGGAATCAGGGTAAACGACGAAGGTCAAGGCACACGTGACGGAGTGATGAAGCGAAAGAGTGATCAAGTGATGATCGGCCTATGGACCGATGTGACTCTCCGGTGGAGATCAGGCCAACTACGTGACTTTCTGGACGGGCACTCCGGTGCAGGCGGAGCTGAACGCCGCCATCGAGCGGGGCGTTCCCATTGGCGGCACAAGCGCGGGGCTCGCGGGGCTGGGCGAGTATGTCTATTCAGCGCAGGGCGACAAGCCGGATGATCCGAATCTGGATAGCCGGACCGCGATGGCCGATCCCTTCAGCCCGCGGGTGACGCTGGTGAAAGGCTTTCTGCATATCCCGCTGCTGAGGGCCACCATTACCGACACGCACTTTGCGCATCGCGACCGTATGGGCAGGCTGCTGACTTTCCTTGCTCGACTGAACCAGCCGGAGGGTGGCGGCGGAAGTTCGCCGAAGCCTGGAGTGCGCGGCTTGGGAATCGAGCAACAAGTCGCCGTGCTCGTCGACCCCGATGGCACGGCACACGTTGTGGGTCGCGGCGCAGCCTACCTGATTGAGTGCCCTGAAGCTCGCGGGGTTGTGCAGCCGGGACAGGCGCTGGCGTTCGGTCCTTACTCCGTGCTCAAGATTGCCTCGGGAGAAAGCTTCAACCTGAAGGATGGGAGCGGCGCGGGCGTGCGGTACACCCTGAATGTGGCGGCAGGAGTGGTCCGGTCTACACAGCCGAACGGGTCAGCCTATTGAGGCGCTCGGTGGCGCCCGCAGCGACGCGCGGACATTGCCGGTCCGTCTAAACCAAAAGATATTTGGTGTGTCCTTTGGAACCTTGCGTTGGGTGAGGACATTACAGAGGGCAAAGGCTCGTTTTTTTGCGCAAGAAGGGCGGGCCGGGGCGATCGATGGGTAAGGAGTGCGGCCCTTGAACGAGATGGAAGGCAGAGCGGGTGAGGTGAATGGGCCGGGGGATCAGCTGACGGACGAGCAGCTGATGGCGGCCTTTGCCGGCGGGGCCGGAGGTGCTTCTGCGGAGGCGTTTCAAACGCTGTTCCACCGATTCCGGCAGCCGGTGTACGGGTTCTTCCGGCGACGCGTGGCCGATGCGGCGCAGGCTGAAGAGCTGGCGCAGGAGACGTTTCTTGCAGTGTTGAAGGCGCGCGGGCGCTATGAGGCGACGGCGCTGTTTCGCAGCTACTTGTATGGGATCGCATTCCGGGTGTTGAAGGCGCATCGCAGGAAGTCCCTGCTGCGCGCCATGTTCACAGGCAAGATGCCGGAGCGCGGTGAGCCTGCCGATGCCGGAGTCGAGACGGGGCTGGTGTCGGGGCTGGTGCTGCGCGATGCGGTGGGGCGGCTGGAGCGGATGGATCGCGAGATTGTGCTGCTGCGCGAGTACGAGAGCTGAGCTATGCGGAGATCGCCGCGTCTGGGGATTCCGGTGAACACGGTGCGGTCGAGACTATTCCGGGCCAGAATGGCGCTGCGGGAGGTGCTGACGGCGCCGGCGGCGGAGTGAACGAGATGCGAAGCGCGGAGGAACACGCATGAGAATCGACTGAGGGCGAGAGCGGCGCATGCGGTGGCTCCGGAAGAGGTGATGGCGTATCCCGATGGGGAACTGCGCGCGGAAGAGGCGGAGGCGGTTGCGGCGCATATAGGGGAGTGTCCGGAATGCGCGGCCATGGCGGAGGATTTGGGCGGGATATCGCGGAGCTGAGGGAGTGGACGGTGGATGTGGCGCCGGAGAGGCTGGAGCGGGAGATTCGGGAGAGCGGTAGGCGAACGCGCGAAGCAGCCGCGGACACGAATCGGCAGGAAGATGTGGGCGTGGGGTGGAGCACTGGCGGCGGTAGTGGTGCTGTTCGCGATCGGAATGCAGATGGGGACACCGAAGTACAAGCGGGCGCCTAGTGCGGTGATGATTGCGCAGGGAGATGCTCTCATCAGCCAATCGCAGAATACGGCGCTGGCGCAGGAGTATACGTACGATCGGCGGAATATGGCTTCGCTGGCGCAGATTCAGGCAGGGCTGGCTGCACCTGCACTTTCGTCCACGTCGATGCAGGGGAAGGCCGACCGATTCCGGGAAGGGGTAACAAATCTGGGCACCGCCCCGCTGGGAGGCGGCGGCGGGGGTGGAGCGCCAGCAGGCTACGTCCCTCAGAGGGCCGATGATCGCACGGACGGCATCATTGACGGTGCTGGTGAAGGATGTGGCCGATGCGCGCGCGACTCTGGAAGGATTGATGAGGCATGAGCAGGGGTATGCGGCGCAGTTGTCGTTCAGCACGCCGGATGGAGGAGCGCGGTCGCTGCAAGCGTCGTTGCGCGTGCCAGCGGAGCAGCTGCCGGGTGCGCTGGAGTCGCTGCGGAAACTGGGGCGCGTGGAGGAGGAGGTGCAGAGCGGCGAGGAGGTGACGCAGCAGCACGCCGACCTGGTGGCCCGACTGACGAATTCGCGGGAAGAGGAGGCGCGCCTGCGGGCGCTGCTGGCGGAGAGAACAGGCAAGATTGAAGACGTGCTGCAGGTGGAGGAGGAGATAGCACGGGTGCGGGGCGAGATTGAACAGATGGAGGCGGAGCAGAAGGGCCTGGAGCATCGCGTGGACTTTGCCAGCGTGGAGTTGAAGCTGGTGGAGGAGTATGCGGCGCGGCTGGGGCCGCCCGCGGAGGACACCGGCACGCGGGTGCACAATGCGTTTGTGGCGGGAGTGCAGAACGCGGGGTCGAGTTTGCTGGGGCTGGTGCTGTTCGTGGAGGAGTACGGGCCGGTGCTGCTGATCTGGGGCGTGATGCTGGGGGTGCCCGCGTGGCTGGTGTGGCGGCGATACAGGAGAGCGCGGGCGAGTCTGCGATAAGGATGAATCGAACAAGGCCGCGAGTGTCGCCTTTTGTTGACAGGTACTTTCGTTACAAGCGGATTGTTCCGCAACAGGTTACAAGCGTGTCACACTCGTTTCGTGGTGTATTTCACGCGCGTATAGCAGGAGTCTCCGGCAATGACGAACTTAGAGTTAGAGGCGCTTCGGCGTCAGGTGGAAGAAGATTACAAGATGGATATCGCGGCCATTGAGCGGCTGCAGCGGCGTTTCAATACAGGGGGCAACGGCTCCAGGGGCGGGTCAGCTGCTGCGGAGCGGCAGGCCCCGGCGGCCGAAACCAACGTGGTAGCCCTGCCGCAAGGACATGAATCGCGGGAGTCGCGCGAGCCGCGCGGACAAGCTGCTCCGGATGAGCTGACCGAGTCGCTGCGCTCGATGTTCAGCAGCTATCGCAAGTAAACAGGGATCAGGGCTCGGGATCGGAATGTTGGTTCCCGGCCGGCGCGAAAGCTGACGCGCGGGAGCCACGCCCAAACTTTTTCTGGGCGCTCCGCAATGGAGACCCGAGGGCATCAGGCAGCTTTGCGTGAGGAGTCCTGGCTACCCGAATTCTCCATGCCGCGGGAGAAGAGCCGCTGAACATCCATGAGGCCGGTCAGGTAGCCGTGCGCCCAGTAGGCGCGCTCCTGAGAGCCTTCCTGCAAGTGTTTCTCTTCCATAAGGCACTGGGGCGCGTTGATGGCGAGCCAGTGCTTTAGTTCTTTGCAGCGATCATCAATTTTGCGGAATTCCAGAGCTTCGTTTTCCATCCTGGATTAGATGCGAAGTGGCGAAGTTTTGTGTCTCAGCGAACTTAAGCGGCTGATGCGCAAAGGCTTGAATCGCGCGAGTCAAGCATACATTCGGCGGACATCCGGGGAGTGAGATGGGCCGGGTTGGCCGGCTGGTAATCTGACGGTGTGCGACAAGTTCAGACCATGACCACACCGAAAGCGCCCGAGATCAGGCGGCCTCACGAAACCTCGCCGGTGGCTGCCTGGACAGTTCTGGCACTCATCTTTTGCGCAGTCCAATTTGCGTCGCTGTTTAGCCCGCCGCTTCTGGACGACGTGGACGCCAGCCACGCGCAGGCTGCGCAACATATGGTCGAAACGGGCGACTGGGTGACGCTCCACGTAAACGGAGTGCGCTACCTGGAGAAAGCGCCCTTGCCCTACTGGCTGGCGGCTGGGCTGTACAAGGTCTTTGGCCAGAATGTGTTTGCAACGCATCTGCCGAACGCGCTGGCGCTGCTGGGGTGCGCATGGATTGCGTGGCTCTGGGCCGGGCGGGCCTGGGGGCGGCGCGCCGGCTACTACGCGGCTTTGGGCATACTAACGGCCATCGGGCCATTCCTGTTTACGCGATTTGCGATTCCGGAGGCGCTGCTGGCCTTTCTATTGCTGACGGCGTTGTGGGCGTTTTTGACGGGAATTGAGAGCCGGAGGCCGGCGCGGTTCTACTTGATGTGGGCAATGCTGGCCCTGGCCATGCTGACGAAAGGGCTGATCGCACCGGTTTTCTTTGTCGCGGCGGCTGTGCCGTTTCTGACACTGAGCGGGTTGTGGCGGCGTTGGCGGGAGTTGAAGCCAGTGAGCGGGATGCTGCTGTTCCTGGTGATTGCGGCGCCCTGGCATGTGATGGCCGGACTGGCTAATCCGGATCAGGGACATCCGGTTGGGAATCATCCCACGCCGGGGAACGTGCACGGGTTCTGGTACTTCTACTTTTTGAACGAGCATGTGTTCCGGTTCCTGGGCACGCGGTGGCCGCACGACTACAACCGCATGCCGGTGATCTGGTACTGGCTGGCGCACCTGGTGTGGCTGTTTCCCTGGAGCCTGTTTCTGCCGGCGATGGTCGCGGTGGCGTGGCGGACGCGGCATCAGTGGCTGGCTCATCTGCGGCCGGACGCAGGACAGACGGTGGACTTCTACCTGGACTATGCGGCGCGCGAGGATGTGGCGAGCTATGTTGCGCGGCTGAAGTTCAGGGTGCGGACGGCGTGGCTGCTGGGGCTCTACTCGGCGTTCGTGTTGCTGTTCTTTTCCATCTCCACCAACCAGGAGTACTACACGTTTCCGGCGTGGCCGGCGCTGCTGATTTTGACAGCGGGCGTGCTGGCTGGGACGGAAGAACGGCGCGGATCGGATGAGGGCAAGCCGTTGCTGTCGACTGCGTGGCTATCGGGCGCGCAGGCGGTGTTTGCCGTACTGGGCTTGCTGGCCGCGGCCGCGCTGGCATGGGGATTGTGGGAGTCGCGCGGGCTGCCGTTTGTGGCCGACATCGGGACGCTGCTGGCGCATCGCGACGTAGGCGGCTACACACTGTCGATGTCGCACTTCTTCGATCTGACCGGCCCTTCGTTTGCGGCTTTGCGCTTGCCGGCTGGACTGGCGCTGGTGACGCTGCTGCTAGGACCGGCGGTGAGTTGGGTTCTGCGGCTGCGGCGCAAGCACATGGAGGCCACCACAGCGCTGGCCCTGACGGCGGCGGTGTTTCTGGTCGCGGCGCATATCGCCTTTGCGCGGTTTGAACCGATGCTGAGTTCAAAGCAGTTGGCGGATACGATCCTCGCGAAAGGACAGCCGACAGATTCGTTCATGATTTACGGCGACCAGTCGGATGCATCGAGCGTGATTTTCTATACGCACAACTTTCTGAAGAAGCCGGCCTATGTACTGATGGACCCCTGCTCGCCGCATGGGGAAGGATCGTCGCTGCTGTGGGGATCCTGCTGGCCCGATGCGCCGAAGATATTTCTGAACGACGATCAGCTGGCAAAGATGTGGGGAACGGGCGAGCGGAAGTGGCTGTTCGCCCAGGACACCAACCAGCCGAAGGTCGAACAGTTGCTGGCGGGGCGTCTTTACCCCGTGCAGTCGATTGCGGACAAGGCACTGTGGACAGATCGGCCGCTGCAGTAAGCCCGTGAAGAAGTGAAAAAGTGATGAAGTGGATGAGATCGCGGTAATCCCTGTTCCCTGATCCCTGTTCCCTGCCTTACGATGGTCGGCATGAGCTACTACCTCTTCAAGACCGAGCCGGGTTCATACTCCTTTGACGACTTTTTGCGCGACAAGGAAACGGTGTGGGATGGGGTGACGAATCCCGTGGCCGTTCGGCATCTGCGCGAACTGGAGAAGGGGACGAAGTGGATCTTCTACCATACCGGCGATGAGCGCACGGCGGTAGGTACGGGAACCGTGGTGAGCGTGGATCCCAGCGAGCCTTCGAAGCCCATTGTGAAGGTGAAAGTGGGCGAGCGGCTCAAGCACCCCAAGACGCTGGCGGCAATCAAGGCGGAGAAGCTGTTTGCCGACTCGGCGCTGGTGAAGATCGGACGGCTCTCGGTGGTGCCGCTTACGGAAAAACAGTGGGAATGGTTTTTGAGCTAGCACCCGAACTGGCGCAGGTGGTGGTCGCAGTGGAGATAGCCCCATCGCATCCAGTCTTTCTCTGACAATTCTTTGAACATGGGATGCGGTCGGAACTCGAAGCTGCGCGGCTGCGCACTGAACTTGTCGATGGTTGCCAACAGGCCGCGCTTGTCCTCCTCAAATTGTGCGGGAGGTGTGCCGCCCCCGGCAACCTGATCGAATTCGGGGCGCGTAGGCACGCCCGGAGGCCACTTGATCGGGGCATAGAGGACGAAGGACTTCATGAGCGGCCAGAAGGAGACACCACGAGGAATCTCCATCGACTTATCGCCCATGATGCCGAGAAAGGCGTCGGTGACGTGACAAACCATCTGCGGCGCCGTCATCTTGCCCCATTTGCGCGGCGTTTCGGGGCGCACGTTCGCCAGGCGAGCGGCGAGTTCCTGGCGGGACAAAGGATCGCTGAGGTTTTTCATCTCAGGATTTGATTTTATCGACGTTGGCAATAAAAGTACGGCTCACAGAAACTCGAAGAGTGTGGGCTCGGGGAGCGGGGCCTGCTCTATCTTTTGAGCGGGATCTTGTGACGGCTCCGGCGCGAGCGGCACCGTTTCCGCTTCGTGCGTCATTTCGGGGAGCGGCTCGGCCGCAGGTGCGTCGGGTTGGCCCAGCCATCGGCGCGTGTTGAGCAGCTGACGCTGGTCGAGGGCCCAGACCTTGTTGGTCAGCTCATCGGGAGCCTTGCCTTCGCGCTCCGATCGCTCAAACTCAGTGGCCATGGCCTGCATCTTGGCGTCGAGATCGTCAATGAACTCAGCGCCAGCGCTTCCGGCGTCATCGGAAGCTTGGGCGATCCGAACTCGAGCTTGCCGTGGTGCGACAGGATAAGGTGCAGCACCAGCGTCTTGAGCTTGGGCGGAAAACCAGGCAAAGCATCCATGGTGCGCTCGGCGAGCGACGCCCCGATAGAGATGTGCCCCAGGAGCACGCCTTCAAGCGTGTAGTCGAAGCCGATGTCCCAGGAAAGCTCGCGGACCTTGCCGATGTCGTGGAGGATAACGCCTGTCAGCAGCAGGTCGCGATGCACGAGCGGATAATGCGGCGCCACGCGGTCGGCGAGGGTGAGCAGGCTTATCACGTGCTCCAGCAGGCCGCCCAGCCACGCGTGGTGCAATTGCTTGGCGGCGGGAGCCTCCCGCAGGGCGGTGGCCATCTGCGGATCGCTGAGGATGGTTGTCAGCAGGCGCTTCAGGTCGGGCTCGGTGAAGGAATCAACGAAATTAAGCAGCTGCGACCAGAGCTCGTCGATGTTGTAGACGGTCGACGGCATCAGGTCGGTCTTTTCAACTTCAGACGAGTACGCGCGGCGCAGCTGCTCCACCTTCATTTGCAGGCGGTCGTTGAAGCGGGTAATGCAGCCCCGTGCTTTGACGAAGTCGCCGCGTTCGATGTCCTTGACGATGCGCGGATCCGATGGCTCCCACGCACGGCCTTCGAGCTGGCCTGTCTTGTCGCAAAACATGAAGTTGAGGTAAGGCTTATTGGACTGCGTGGTGCGCTGCTGGCGGGAGAGGACCAGAAAATAACCATCGAAGAGCTTGCCTTCTTCGAATGAAGAAAGGTCGGAGATATAGATATCTTTCATGCCTGGGTGAAGGGTAACAGGGACTAGGGACTGGGGGCTAGGGCCGAGGAGGGACGGGGCACCACGGACGTAAGAGCGGTGGTGGGAATGCGGGTAGCCGCGGCGATCCAGCTCATAGCTTGTGGGAAAAGTGAGAATGCGAGCGGTGCGGCCGTTTGCGCGATGGCTTGGACGCTGAGCAAAGAAAGTGCCGTGGCAAATTTCATGCCCCGGCGCATCTGCCCGGCCAGCGTTCGCTGATAAGCGTCAGGAGAAGCGCCGGATTGAAACATGGCGGTGGCGAGCGCAGCTGAATGAAGAGCTATAGACATGCCGTCCCCAGTAAACGAGGGGATGACAGCGGCCTGGTCGCCGACCGGCCAGAGGGCCGGACCAAGCTGCGCGCAGCTCAGGTGCCCATAAGGAATGGAGGAGACGGCAAGCGGACGGTCCCACAGAGGCGCGGCGCCCTGGAGCAGGTGACGAATGCGGCGGTTTGCGGCAAGGAGCCGGGTGAGGAAAGCGGGCCAGCCGCCATGTCTACGCAGGACCGGCTTGCGCACGACGAGGCAGAGATTCGCCGTTTCGTTCTCGACCAGCGAGACGCCGCCGTATCCGCCGGGGAAGAGGTAGAGCTCCATGGCGTCGCGCAGTGCGGAGGTTTGCGCAGATGCGAGGCGCCAATGCAGCTTGAAACCGACGAGATCGGACTGGATGCCCGGGGAACGCGGCCAGCCGCGGAGGTCGTGCTTGCCCGTGGCCAGGAAGACTACGTGCGCCGAGATCGACAGCCCGTCGGCAAGCCGGGCTGTCCACTCGCTGCCGTTGCGCGAGAGGTCTTCAACGGCTGCGCCGCGGCAAACAGCGCAGCCCGCTTCGGCGGCACGCGTGAGCAGAGCTTGGTCGATCACGTGACGGGAGAGCGAGAGCGCGGCAAAGGGAAGTTTCGTCTCGATGGTCCGGTTTGCGACGGAGAGCCGGAGCAGGTGGATTGGCGCCGCACCAAGAGCTGTGGGATGAATACCCGCGGTGGCCAGGTACGCCACCGCTTCCGGGCTGAGGAATTCGCCGCACACCTTGTGGTGCGCGGTTTTTTCCTTCTCGATCAGGACCGTGCTTTTGCCGGATTGGGCGAGTAGCAGCCCCGCCATGCCGCCGGCGAGCCCTCCGCCAAGGACGAGACATTCAGGCGCAGCGCTCATCACAGTTTGGTTCTCGCGACGCAAAGCCTGGCGGGCGTGAAACCGCGTATCACGTAATCGGCGGGCGTGAGGCCGGCGGCCGTGCAATAACGCTGCCAGTCTTCAGGCAGAAAAGCGCGAGCGATGGACACGGGACCATCATGCTGGACGAAGGGGTGCAGGCGGGCGACTCGAGTAAATGCAGCCAGCAGGCGGTACGGAACCATGTTGCGGGAGAGATCGTTGATGAACCAGCCTGCGATGGCGCGTGTTTCCATCCACTGAAGCAGGCGAACAATCCCGGCGTCGGTGAGGTGGTGAGCCATGAGTGACGTCACGACCAGGTGCGGCGGGTCCTGCGGTTCGTAGGCAAAGATATCGCCGGTGACCCACTGAATGCGGCTGTGCGCGGGAGTGGCCTCGGCGGCGATTACGGCTGTGTCGGGGTTCAGGTCGAGGCCGGTGAGCTGGACGCCGATTCCCTTCCCCCGCGCCCACTTTTCAATGCGGCGGAGCATATCGCCATAGCCGCTGCCGATATCGAGGATGCGGACCGGGCCGTGGAGATGGAGAGACCCCAGCCACTGGAGGATGGGACGGTACCCAAAGAAGAGGCGATTCAGCCGCGCGAGGTCGCTCAGGCAGTCGCGGAGCACCTCCGGGTCGCAGGGCTGATCCATCAACTCGGGGAGTTCGAAGGGCTGGGCCCGGCGGGAGAGATCGATGCGCGAGCGCGCGGATTGAGCCAGGGGAAAGTCAGCCAAAGGGGTCCTCTTGGGAATGCCGGAAACCTATGCCGCGTGGAAGAGCATGGTCTCCGCGGTGACACCGGGGCCGAAGGACATGGCGCACCCTTGTTGGCCCGATTGCGCCGCGGCCAGCACCTGCTGCAATACGAACATCACCGTGGCGGAAGACATGTTGCCAAACCGGCAGAGGATGTCGCGGGAGAAGCGCATGGCATCCGGGGCCAACTCGAGGCCTTGCTCGACGGCATCGAGGATCGTCCGCCCGCCCGGGTGAACCGCCCACAGGTCGAACGAGAGCGGATCGCGGCCGCGTGTGAACTGCGTCCCGGATTCCTTCATGGCTCGCCGCAGTTCGCTTGGAACCTGACCGGAGAGCTGCATGTCGAAGCCGCCGTCGCGGATCTTCCAAGTGATCAGGTGGCCGGTTTCAGGAATGCTGACGGCGAGAAAACTATCGAGAGCCAGCCCCTGCGAATCGGCGGTGACGAGGGACGCGCTGCAGCCGTCGGCGAAGAGCAGAAACGACAGAACCTGTTCCAGTTCATCGGTCTCCTGCATGTGCAGCGAACAGAGCTCGAGGTTGAGGATGAGAACGCGCGCATCGGGCGTGGAGCGGACGATGTGGTGGGCCGATTTGAGAGCGTTGATGGCCGCATAGCAGCCCATGAAGCCGATCATGGTGCGCTCGACCGACGGGTTGAGACCGAGGTGGCGCACGACGTCGAAGTCCAGTCCGGGAGCGTAGAGCCCGGTGCAGGTGGTGACGAGGACGTGGCTGATAGCCGAGCGCTCATCGGGAGTCAGGGCGAGGCGGTTGAGGGCGCATTGCGCCAGGCGAGGGGCATAGTGCTCAAAAGCAGACATTCTTCTGGCCGTAGTCGGGAACGCCCCTACAACGTAAAGCTCCTCGGCGTCGCGCCACTGTCCGTCGTCGGTCGGAACCGGCTGCACGAAGGAATATCGATGTTCGATACCCGACAGACGCGCCATCCGCCGGAACAGGCTGCGCGTAGTTCCGGCCGGCAGCAGGGTCTCGGCGAATTCGACGAATGGCCGATGCACGTCGTGCGGGGGCACGGCCGTTGCTATGCGGTTGATATGGGCTGTGGGCATAGTCCTCCTGCAGCAGTGCCGCTTGCGGCCGCGGCTCAGTTTCTATGACGTACCGGGCATCGAGACGTCTGTGGAGCGACCGCTCTGGCGACGATTCCTTGACAATTCTCTGGCCGCGGCGCCCTGGCTCCCATACTAAGTGCTGGGACCGTGGACATTCGTTTTGAACCGGCGGGAAACAGCTAGGCCGATTCGGCATCAAAAAAATCGAACGGGCAAGTTTTCACGCGGCCAAAGCGAGTTTGTGCCTCGCATACTCGACGACCGCTCTGGAGGCGACTTTTTGGAGGAGTTGGCCAGGACAATTGCCCAGGGAGATGGAGCTGATGATCTCGAGCGGGCCCTTACAATTACCGGCGGACCCTCTGAAGGGGGGCGGACCGCGGATTGTGGGAGAGGGCGAAGCGGCCGGCGCGGTACAACGGCACGACTGGCGCCAGACGGTGCCCGGGCCGATCGAAGCGTGGCCGCCTGAGTTGGTGCATAGCGTCAATCTGGCGCTAGGTTCTCCCTTGCCCGCGTGCGCCTTGTGGGGTCCCGAACTGATCGTTGTCCATAATGAGCCCTGTGGCCGATTGCTGAACAAGCCCGCCATGGGCAGGCCGGCGCGCGAAGCCCTGGGCGCATCGTGGAAGACGGCAGGTCCCATTCTGCAGGACGTTTTTGCCACCGGATCCGGCGTCCTTTGCGAGCGGCTGTGTTTACCCATCGAGACCGGTAACGGGACGAAAGACTTCTACCTGAACTGCTCATTCACGCCAGTATTTCGCGGCGGAGCAGTGGCGGGACTCTTCGCAACGATGCACGACGTAACCGCCGCCGTCATCGCCCTTGACCGCTTGCACGAGGGGGAGGCACAGGCGGAGCGGATCCTCAACAGCATCGGCGATGCGGTGATTGTGACAGACGCAGCGGCAGTCGTAGCCAGAATGAACCCGATTGCGGAATCGCTAACGGGATGGCGCTCGGCCGACGCGGTTGGAAAGCCATTGGCCGAGGTATTCAAGATCGTCGACGAGGCGAGGCACATGCCTGTCGAGAATCCCGCCGACAAGATTCGCAAGCGGCCGGTTGCAGCCGGTCGAGACCACCCCGTGCTGCTGATGGGCCGCAATGGCACGGAGATGGCGATCGACGATAGGGGCGCGCCCATCTTCGACGATCACGGTCGGTTGACAGGGATCGTGCTGGTATTTCGCAATGTCGAAGAGCGGCGGCGGACGCAGAATGCCCTGCTCCAGAGCGAGAAACTGGCCGCGGTAGGACGGCTGGCGTCCTCGATCGCGCACGAGATCAACAACCCGCTTGAGTCGGTGATGAACCTGATCTATCTTGCGCGGCATTCCGACCCGGCGGACGCGAAGAAATACCTCGATCTGGCCGACGAGGAGATCCGGCGCGTCTCGATCATCGCCAACCAGACGCTGCGCTTCCACAAGCAAGCCTCGAATCCCCAGGCGGTAACGGCTGCAGACCTTTTCTCGACAGTGATGAGCATCTACGCGGGTCGGCTGAAGAACGCGCACGTCGAGGTAGAGAAGAGGTTTCGCACCGGGGAGCCTGTTGTGTGTTTCCAGGGCGACGTGCGGCAAGTATTAAACAACCTTGTGTCGAATGCACTGGAAGCGATGCCGCTCGGCGGAAGACTTCTGATCCGCAGCCGGACGGGCCGCAGATGGGAGACTGGCGAACGCGGGCTGGTGCTGACCATTGCCGACAACGGAGGGGGCATTCCGAGCGGCGCGCTGAGAAACATCTTCGACGCGTTCTTCACAACCAAGGGCACGGCGGGAAACGGCCTTGGGCTGTGGGTGTGCCAGGAGATTGTCGAGCGCCACCACGGATCCTTGCGGGTGAGGAGTTCGCAACGCCAGGGACGCAGCGGCACCACCTTCACGTTGTGGCTGCCCTTCAGGCCCGCGGCCGAGGCCCACGCAGCGTAGAGAAGATCTCCGCTAGTGGACCTGCCCAGCCGCGTTTTCCAGCGAAACATCGGTAACAACGCCGGCGTCAACGGTCGCCGGCAGATGCGAGCAGAAGCCGATGCCGATGTAATACGGCTCGCTGAAGTGCATCGTGATGGGCGGCCCGAACTGGTGCATCGGCTCGCCGGTGAGGCTGATGAACAGGGCGATGGAGTCGCCATGTTTCTCAATGCCGATGCGCTTGGGATGAATGCCTGTGAGCGTGCCGCCGAAGCGATACGACATGTCTTTCATCTGTGCGCCGCGCGAATCGCGCCAGGCAAGATGAGTCATGCCCACGCCATGCTCGCCCGTCATGGCCTCTGCGGAGTCGTCCTCGAGACTCTGTCGAATGACGAGGACAACTTTGCGGTCGCCATATCCGTCGGGATTGGGAAAGCTCGCCGATGCGCTGAGAGAAACATCACCGGACATCTTCTTCCACAGGAAACGGAACTCATCGCGCTGATACCAGATGTTGTAGCCCGCGGAATGAATGGTGTACGCATGGATTGCGGCATCGTACTCGGCGCTGCCGGGCGCGAGCGGACCGCCAATGTCCGACTGGCCCGTGAAGATTCCGATGGGCTTGTCGAAGGTTACGGTGGGGCGATGAAAATCGGCCGGCGGCGGCACTTGCTGATGGGCCGGCGAGCCCGGCTGCGCCCAGTCAGGTACCTGGGCCTGCGCCGTTAGCGGCGATGCGCAGAGGCTGAAGAATCCCACGACGGAAAAACACACAACGCAGCAAACGAGCCGGGGTCTCATAGCCAAGAAATGTAACAGACCCGGGCGCTCGAACTGCCGGGCGCTCTCCCGCAAGAATCAACAAGCCTGCGCCGCTTCGGCGTGACACTCCTACAATCTGCGCGGGTTATACTCGCCGCGGAGGCCGGGTCGAATGAAACGGTGCGGACTGTGTGCCGTGTTCATGGTGATGAGCGTGTGCGCGCGCGTGGGGAGAGCTCAGGCATTGGAGGTGAATCCTCCCCAGGTTCTCGAAGACGAGCTTGCGGTAGTCCGCGCGACGGGACTGAAGCCCGCACAGCACGTAATCGTCCAGGCGCAGTTAGTGGATGGCGACGATCACCCGTGGGCTTCGCAGGCGGAGTTTGTCGCGGATGCGAACGGCGTGGTGGACACGTCAGCGCAGGCGCCGGTCAAGGGATCGTATCGCGTGGTGTCGGCCATGGGACTGGTGTGGTCGATGACGCCGGGCGTCAAGGACGTTCATGTGTATCGAGCGCAGAACGAACTCGCCCCGCAGACGATCACGTTCCGCCTTGTGGTGGATGGCAAAGAGGCAGCAAGCGCGCAGTTAAAACAGCTGGCGGTGGGCGCGGGAGTACACCATGTCAAGGTGGAGGGCACGCTGCGCGGGCAGTATTTTGCTCCCGACGGCGAAGGCAAACACGCGGCGATACTCGTGCTGGGCGGATCGGAAGGAGGGACGCCGGTTCGGCGCGCGGCGTGGCTGGCTTCGCATGGATACGCTGCGCTGGCGCTGTGCTACTTCCATTGCGAGGGGCGGCCTGACCAACTCCAGAACATTCCTCTGGAGTACTTTGGCGCAGCGCTTGTGTGGATGAGCGAGCGGCCGGAGGTAGACGCCAAACGACTCGCAGTGTTGGGCGCTTCGCGGGGAGGCGAACTGGCGCTGCAACTGGGTTCAATGTTTCCGGTGCTGAAAGCAGTGGTGGCATACGTGCCGGCGAACGTACGCTATCCGGCTTGTTGCGGAATCAGGCCGCCACAACCCTCCTGGACGTGGCATGGACTGCCGCTTGCGTTCACAGCGCCGTGGCAGCACGGCGATATGGAGCAGGAAGTGCATGCCACAATCCACGTAGAGCAGGCGCAGGGCGATGTGTTGATGATCGCGGGTGAGGATGATGGCGTGTGGCCGTCGTCGGAGATGGTGATGAAGGCGGCCGAGAGGCTGCGCAGCGCGCACTTCGCACACACGGTCGTGGTGCTCAAATATCCACATGCCGGCCATCGCGCGGGTATGCCGGCCATTGTGCCGGCGTGGGTTCACGGCATGACGCATCCGGTTGCCGGAACCCCGATGGACCCGGGAGGAACGCCGCAAGGAAATGCAGAGTCGTCGCTGGACGCAATTCCCAAGGTGCTGAAGTTTTTGAATGATGCACTGGGCGAGAAGGCACCGGGCGCAGAGACTACGAAACCCGCGCAATAAGCTCGCGCGGGTTTCATTCATTTAAGGAAGAGCTACCAGCGATAGACGATCATGTGATCGAGGACCACCTGCGCCGAAGTGGTCCCGGAGCTAGAACCGTCAATCTGGAAGTTGGTAACTACGGCCGGACCCCAGCCGAGTTCGTATCCCGAGAAGAGCCTGGCATTGAGCTGTTGCTCGGCGCCGTCGAACCACACCGCGTGATACGTCACCCAGCCGGATGTATCGTGCGAGTACCAGACCTGCACGTGATGCCAGGTATTGGGAGTCCAGTTGTGCACATTGCAGGCGGCGCCGGTGTGGTACCAAGTATCGTTGTAGGCGGTGGGAGAGCCCGCGTTCACGGCGGCGTCCCAACGGCCGATCCAGCTGTCGCACTGGAATCCCATAACTACGGTTTCTCCATTCGACATCGTCTGGTTCAGATCGAACTCGAGGTTTGAGAAGCCATTCGTGCTACCGACTACGTAAACCCACGTGTCGTAGAAAAAATTCTGCGACGTCGTGTCATCGGCGAATTGTGCCGAGTAACGCTGGCCGCCGAAGTACGAGAAGCTGGTGTTGAACAAGCGGGCGGCTCCGCTGAGCGAAGGCGAGCCCACAATGGACATGGCTCCGTACGAACTGCCCGTCGTGCCCCCGTCGTGAATCTGAGTCCAGCTGCCTACAACCTGGATCTGGCTCACGCTGGCAGCGCTCGACGGCACGATCGCGGAGAACGCGGTAGCACCGCCGCCAACCGTGATCCCGACATCGGTAACACAGATACCACCCTTATCGTTCCAGACCTTTATGTGCACAATGTGCTGTCCTTCCGGCGCACTCACCGGCCCGTCCATCTTCTGCCCGGCAAACGCCGCGGTCTGGGTACTACTGTCGAGCGAGTATCCAACCTCGGAAACCGGAATCGAGGAGCAGGTATCGGCGCTCATGATGAGGGTGAAAGGAGAGGAGACGGTGGCGCCGTTGACGGGCGACGTGACAACGGTGCCCGCCATGGCGGGAACGGCCGCGCAGAGAAGCGCAACGGCGACGGGAGTGAGTTTTTGAATTAACTTCATCACTAGAAACCTTCACTGGGAAAATTGGTAATACGGTGTTGCCTGGAACAAGCGTCTTGCGTTCGGAAGCCTTGATTGAGCACACATCTGTGTCCGCCCGGTGCGTCCTCCGCGGCCGAGACAAACGAATGCGCAGCTTGCAGCTTCCTGAGTACGTTGGCCCGGGTGAAACACACGGACCAACTGAGGATCGGCCCGTCGGGCAGAGCTCAAGCGCAACCCCTCGCACGCTCGCGCGGAGGGAGCCATTACACTTTCCAAGTTTTTTTGGGGTGGGCCGTAGAGAGCTTCAGGTGGTATGTGCGCCTGGATCGAACTGCTCAGCGACCTCTACTTGTGCATGCTCGTCGGCGGTGGTTATTGAAGAAGGCAGATTTTTATGCCGCACGAACGTCTTGAAAATTGGTACACAGCCTTGCGAGAGTATTGACCTTCAGTCCTTCTAATCGATGTACCGATCAATCTCTCTGTAATCACATTTCCAGCAATCGGAAGGCAACCTATTGCTCTTTTGCAATAGTGCAATCCTACAGAACGAATGGGCACTAGGCAACCTTTTGGCGGGAAAAAGCAAAAAAAATCGCAAGTAGATGTACCGCGTTATGAAGCCGTACTTCATCTCATTGACTTATCGGGAGTTGATGCCGTTAGAGCCGCATCGCCATCGAGCGCGCGCCTCGCCCGCACAGCCTGCGCCAGCTCTTTCAGCAGTGTGTATGTCTCCTGCCAGTCAATACAGGCATCCGTGATGCTCTGGCCATAAACCAGCGGCTTGCCCGCTTCAAGCTTCTGCGCGCCTGCAACCAGGTTGCTCTCCATCATCACGCCCATGATGTCCCGATTGCCCGCGCCAATCTGCGCGGCCACATCGCGGCACACAATGCCCTGGCGTCGATAGTCCTTGTTGCTGTTGGCGTGGCTGCAGTCGATCATGATGCGCGGATCCAGCTCGGCCTTGCGCATCTTCGCCGCGGTCTGCGCTACGGCCTCGGCGGTATAGTTCACCAGTCCGCGCCCGCCGCGCAGAATGATGTGCGTGTCGGGATTGCCGCTGGTGACAAAGATGGCCGACTGTCCGTGCTTGGTGTGCCCGAGAAATGTATGCGAGTGGGCCGCCGAAAGCAGCGCATCAATGGCGATGTCCACATTGCCCGATGTGCCGTTCTTGAATCCCACCGGGCACGAAACGCCGGAGATAAGCTGCCGATGCACCTGGCTCTCGGTGGTGCGCGCGCCGATCGCTCCCCACGCCACCAGGCCTGCAATGTACTGCGGCGAGATCATGTCGAGGAACTCGGTGCCCGAGGGTACGCCCATCTCCGCCAGGTCAAGCAGCAGATTGCGCGCCAGCCGCAGCCCGTCGTTGATCTTGAACGACAGGTCCAGGTAGGGATCGTTGATCAGGCCCTTCCACCCGATGGTGGTGCGCGGCTTTTCGAAGTAGAGGCGCATCACAATCCGCAAGTCAGCGGAGAACTCCGCGATGGCTGACTGCAGCAATGCGCCGTATTCGCGCGCCGCTTTGGTGTCGTGGATCGAGCACGGACCCGCCATCACCAGCAAACGGGAGTCTCGCCTGTTGAGGATGTCGATGATCTCGGCGCGAGCAGAGAAGATGGTCTGCGAAGCCTGCTCGCTCACGGGCCGTTCTTCCTCCAGGAAAACCGGAGGGAGCACGACCTTCGTCCACTGAATGCGAATATCTTCTGTCGGTTGGAACATGCTCTTCTTCTAGCGGGCAACATCCGCGCAAAAACGGCGGCGCGCGAATCGCCGGAAATCATGCGTAGTCTTAGATAGACTTTACCAGCAAGGCTGAAGATTGCCCTAGCCTCGCAGCAACGACGGCGAGGTCACTTCACTTCCGCTCCTGCTCTCCATGGCCCTCGGCGCTGTACCGCTGCTCCCCGGCCTCCAGCGCCACCGGCAGCCGGTTCTGCTCGGGAGGCAGCGGGCAAGTCGCGTAAGGCGTATAAGCGCATGGCGGGTTGTAGAGCTGGTTGAAATCCAGCACCAGTGTGCCCGGCGCAGCCAGACCGTGATCGGGAAATGGCGCGCGCAGGAACCGGCCCGCCTGGTAGGTCGTCGACTGGCTCGTGGTATCGCGCAAAATAAAGAACAGCGTCTTGTCCTGCGGGCTCTCCAGCACCGGCTCCAGGCGCAGGGTCTTGCCGTTGAGCGTGAACTCAGCCACTCCGGGCGCGGGCAAATCAAGCGTTGTGCCGATGACCGTGGCAATCTTGAGCATGCGCGGAGGGTTATTGGGAATCCATCGCGCCTCAACGGCAAAGTGCAGATTGGGCGGGTACCAATGCAGGCCTTTGAACTGCGCGCGGGCCGGAGCATCGGCATCCTTGACGCGCAGCGCGTAACGGCCGCCGCGCGGCAGCACAATCAGGCTGAAGCCATGCCAGGACAGCGTGGAGGGATTGGCATCATCGGCACTGAGGGTCCCTTCCCGTGCGGGCTTGCCGTCAAGCAGCAGATCAGGAGGAAATCCTCGAGCCGGCGAGAGCAACTGCACAGTCTTTCCTGACACTGTGAGCAGTCCAATGTGATCCGGGGCTCCGGCTTGAATTCGGACCTTGTTATCCGCAGCCGAGCCAAAGGAATTCACGCCGGGTTGCAGCCATTCCAACGCGATGAGGGTGAGCCACCCGTCGGGCGAGGCGATCTCTTTATCCCGTTGCGCGCGCCAGTTCTCGATCTTCTGGCGCCACGCACCTTCTGGACCTGAAGGCGCGAAGGAGCTGGTTGCCTGGGCAAAGCCCATCCAGTTTCCCGCACCAGCCAACAGCACCACCATCAGCGCGGCAGCGCACAATCTTGACAAGCCAACCTCCGCAACCTCGTTGTCAATTATGCCGTCACGCGCAGGAGAATCCGCCGGATTAATTAACCCGGCCTCGAGAACGGAGCAGAACCCGCGTGCTCGTCAGCACATGCCCGAAGTGGCTCTTGCGCACCAGCCACGAACCAACCGAAAGCACCAGCCATGCCAGCGATGCGATCCCGAAGACGATCGCCGTCGACAGATGCGGCAGGCACAGCCAGCACACCACCGCAAACGCGGCCAGGCCGAAACATCCCAGGGTCGCTCCCCCGGCGTCAATGCCCGCAACCACGCGCCCGCGTTGCGTGCCGTCAAAGCCTGCGCGGGCCTTGTGCATCCGCTCGTGCGCTTCAACCAGGCTGGCGCCGGCGGGAAAAATCGCCGGGAACGCCAGAAACAGTCCGCCGATGCCCGGACCCCAACGGTTCGCAATCAACCCTGCCAGAACGCACGTCGCGCCCCCGAAGAGGAACCGCACCGCCCACTCGTGCGGCTTGATTCCTTTAATTGAGGCGAGTTTCGCTTGCACCATCTTCACGGTTCTACCGCCCCAGTCCCCACCAAAGCGCGAATGACACCCCAAACCAGATGGGAATCAGCGCAGCGGTTGCGATGAGCGCCTTGGGTTTCCATCGCATGAGCACCCAGCAGCAGGCGGCGGCGTAAAACAGGAACCCCACGGCCCCGAACAGCATGGTATGCGCCTCCGCCGCCGCATAGATCTTTCCATGCCGGGCGATGGTGATTCCCAAGGTCGCCAACGCCACAGACGGCGCCGCGCTGAACAGGCCGGCAAAGCTCTTGGGCCGAAAGATCTCCGCCAGCACGGCGAAGAAAGACACAATCGCCCCGCCGATCACAAACCTGAGTAACATCTCCCCCATGGCTTCTCCGGTCAGGCAGCTTGTCTGGCGTGCTTGATCAGCTTTGAGGCCTCGTCTGCCTCCTTGCAGCCCAGCAGCCGGTACTCTTTACCCTCAAGTCGGTGATAGTTCACAAAGAATTCCTGCAACTCCTTCAGAAATTGGTCAGGGAGATCTTTGGCCCGCTTAATGTCGGCATAGAGATGGTTGGCCTCGGCTACGGCCAGCAGGCGATCGTTGCGGATCCTCTTCTTGCCGTCCAACTGCTCGCCTTCGATAACGCCGATCAGGCGGGACCGCACCACGATCCCCGGAAAGGCCGGCTCATCCATCAGGAGCAACACATCAATGGGGTCGCCGTCCTGAGCCAGGGTCTGGGGCAGAAATCCGAAATCGTAAGGAAAGACCATCCCGGCCGGAAGCACATTGTGCAACGTAAAGACCTTCTGGTCCGGATCGAACGAGAACTTGTTGCGGCTCCCTTTCGGCGTTTCAATCACCACCTGAAGGATCCCGCCCTGCTTCTCCATCGGCCTAAGTTGGGTGGGGTTTGCCAGTCCTTTGCCATTTTTCTTACTCACTTGTCCTCCCTTTTCATCCAATATTCACAGAGGGATAGAGCGTGGTGGCGGCAGATCGGTTGCCCCTATGGCTAAATCCAACAACTTACTAGGGATAGCGATGAAATTTCCCCATTTCGGACCATCCGCCGTGACAACTTGAGTGGTGGCAATGCAGATTGCTTGACCTGCATCTCGCATATCCCTAAACTTATTAAGGAGGATTCCATCCACTTCGCCCGCGTAACATTGTGTGAACGCTAAAGTTGCCGTCTCAGAGGATGGAGTCGGGAGTGCCGTAGATGTCGGAAACCCGCGTCAGCCCGCGAGAGCGGCTGGTGCTGACGGCCATCATCGAACTGTACATTGCCACGGGAGAACCTGTGGCCTCTCAGGCAGTAGCTCGCTATTTCGAGAACCGCGAAGGCCTCAGCTCCGCCACCGTCCGCAACGTTATGGCAACCTTGGGTGAGTCGGGGCTACTTGATCAGCCGCACACTTCCGCCGGACGGGTTCCCACGGCTGCCGCCTTCCGCTACTACGTCGAACAACTGACTCAATCAGGCCGGACTGCCGCGGGATTGCAGGCTACCCCGGCACAGGCGCGGTCACAGATCACCGAGCAACGGCGGGAACAGATAGAGGATTGCTTCAGCGGCGTAACCAGCCCGAACGAGTACCTGGAGCGCACCTCGCAAGTCCTTGCTCTTCTGTCCAGCGGACTGGGCGTAGCCCTGGCCAGCGCAACCGCAACCCAGGTCCTGGAGCATATCCATTTTTCGCGGCTCGCCGTCGGGCGGGTGCTAGCCGTGCTGGTAACCCAGTCCGGAGCGGTGCAGGATCGCGTGCTGGTGCTCGACCGCGATCTGTCTCCTCTCGAACTGGACACCGCCGCCCGCTACCTGAACGAGAACTTCCGCGGTTGGCCCGTTGAGCGCATTCACGCGGACATGGCCCGCCGCATTGACGCGGAGCGCGCTGCCTATCACCAGTTGCTGGCCTCCGTTGAAGAGCTCTGCCGGAAAGGCGCGCTCACCACCGAAGGCGATGCCACCCTCTTCGTGGATGGCATGGCCAACCTCATTGGCGCCGAAATGGACCGCGAACGCCTGCGCCAGATGCTGGTTGCCCTCGAGGCCAAGCAGCGGCTTATCGAGCTTCTTACCGCCTATGTCGATGGCCGCCAGCAGGAGGTGCGCGTCGTCGTGGGACTGGAGCAGACCTCGCCCGCCATGCAGGATTTCGTGCTTATCGGGGCGCCGGCGCGGCTGGGCAACGCCAATCAGGGCACTGTAGCCCTCATTGCTCCCACCCGCATCCAGTACCAGGAGATGATTCATGCCGTGCGTTACATCGCGCAGATCTCCGGACGGATTCTGGACGTGCCCACTGAATAACCGCACTGCATCCAAGTTTTCCGGTGTACGGACCGGCGCAGCTTCCGGGCGAATCTGTACCCACGCCGTTTCAGGCAGACGCAACTCCTTTCCTGATAACGCGAGGCCGGCTGCGTTGCACCGGAATTTATGATTGAAACATCTAAAACACATCATTCGGAGAATTCATAGAGGCATGCCGAAACAGGAAATTCAACAGAGCGAATCAGAAACCGCGGCCGAGACCCGGCAGTCCGAGAGCACAGGATTCGAGCCGATCACGGCGTCCAGCACCCCGGACGTAAGCCAATCGCCGGCTGGACAGCAGGAAGAAACCGTAAGCCGCGCCGAATACGAGCAGCTGAAGGGCGAGCGCGACCAGCTCCTCGACCGCCTGGCCCGTCTGCAGGCGGAGTTCGAGAATGCCCGCAAGCGTGCCGAGCGAGAAAAGCAGGAGTATCGCGACTACGCCGCCGCCAGCGTGGTCGAGCAGTTTCTACCCGTGCTCGATAACTTCGAACTGGCGCTCAAGGCCACCGGATCGACGGAGCAGTTGCGGTCCGGCGTCGAATTAATCGTCAAGCAGATGGAAGAAATCCTTCGCCAGATGCAGGTGACAGCCATTCCTGCCGTCGGCGAAGCCTTTGACCCGCGCCATCACGAGGCGCTCGGCTCGGTTGAGCGGGCAGACTTGCCCGACCAGCACATCGCCGAAGAAATTCGCCGTGGTTACAAGATTCGTGAGCGGCTCTTACGTCCCTCCATGGTTCGCGTCGTTTCCAATCCAAAACAGACGGTAGAATAACCTTGACAGTGAGCAGAGCAGATTATTATGAGGTGCTTGGTGTCTCCCGCGACGCCAGCGACCAGGAGTTGAAGAGTGCCTACCGCAAGCTGGCGCTCAAGTTTCATCCTGACCGCAATCCGGGCGACCATGCCGCCGAAGAAAAATTCAAACAAGCCAGCGAGGCTTACCAGGTTCTGTGCGATCCCGACAAGCGCGCGGCCTACGACCGCTATGGTCATGCCGGAGTCGGCGCGGGCGGACCCACCGGATTCGGCGGACCGTTCACCGGCAGCGTCGATATCGGCGACATCTTCGGCGACCTGTTCGGCGAAATGTTCAATATGGGAGGCTCGCCCCGAGCCTCGCGCCAGCAGCGCGGCGACGACCTCCGCTTCGATCTCTCCATCGGGTTCGAAGATGCGGTCTTCGGCACCGAAACTGAAGTCAAGATCCGCCGCCTCGAAACCTGCCCGGTATGCGAAGGCCGCGGCAGCGCCTCGGGCCGTGGGCCCACAACCTGCGCGCAGTGCCACGGGCGCGGGCAGATCCGCTATCAGCAGGGCTTCTTCTCCGTAGCCAGAACCTGCGGCGCCTGCGGCGGCACCGGAACCATCATCGGCGATCCCTGCCAGACCTGCCGCGGTGAGACGCGCGTCAGCAAGGAGCTTAAGCTCAACGTCAAGGTTCCCCCCGGTGTCGAGGACGGCACGCGCATTCGCTATTCGGGTGAAGGCGATGCCGGCCGTGCCGGCGGTCCCAAAGGCGATCTCTACGTGGTGCTCTCCATCCAGCCGCACGACTTCTTCGAGCGCGACGGTCAGGATCTGCGCTGCGTCATCCCGGTCAGCTTTCCGCAGGCCGCCCTCGGCGCGGAGATCGAGATTCCGGGCATCGACGGACCCGTCTCCATCAAGATCCCCGAAGGCACGCAAAGCGGCAAAGAGGTCAGGGCGCGCGGCAAGGGGGTCCCCATCCTCAACGAGAAAGGCCGCGGCGACCTGGTGGCCAAGATCATCGTGCAGGTCCCCCGCAAGCTCACCCGCGCCCAGCGCGAATTGGTCAACAAGTTGGCCGAGCTCATGAACGTAGACAACCGCCCAACTTCCCCCACCCTCATGGACAAGATGAAGGACCTGTTCAACTAGAACGCTCGAATAATCCGCAGGAATTATGGAGGCGGCGATGAACACGAATACATGCGTGTTGATTGCCGCCTTTCTGTTTTGTTCGGCGTCGATCTTCGCGCAACCAGACAAGCGCGCCTCTGCACAATCGGAGGAGAAAGAGCCGGCTGCGGTGCTGGAGCTGGGGAGCGCGGGAGGCTGGAGCCTGCACAATGGCAACGGCAGCTACGGGCCAACGGTCGCCGTGGAGGTGACGCCCATCGAGGATTGGCTGGAACTCGAAGGCGGCGTGACCGCTCTCTTTCAGCCAGGCGTGACGGAGTGGGATGTGGACCTGCTGTTCAAGAAGCCCTGGACGCTAACCCGCAAGGCCGAGTCTGATGGCCGGCGTCGGTCCGGAATGGATGCACACCCATGCGAGCGGCGTGACGGCAAACGCCTTCGCCGGAGAAGCCGCGCTCGACTTCATGTACTGGCCGGCGAAGCGGCATCGGTTCGGCTGGTACCTGGAACCGGCGTTCGACTATAGCTTCGCCGCCGGGCACGAGAAGTCGATGGGTGTTAGCGGCGGGCTGCTCATTGCGATCCCGTGAGTGCCGCCGGCCTGCATTTCCTCGACCCGATATCATGGGACCAGCGCGAGAAAGGCGGCGCTGACCCCGGATGTCCTTGAGCATCTTCATCTCGGCAGGCGAGGCGAGCGGCGAGGCCTACGGCGCCCTGCTGATCGACGAGTTGAAGAGGCGCCTTCAGGCCGAGGATGAGGCTGCTTCCTTCTTCGGCATGGGTGGTCCGCGCATGGCCGCTGCCGGACTTGAACGCATCGTTCGCGCCGAAGACGTCGCCGTCATGGGCATCACCGAGGTGATCCGGCACCTGCCACGCATCTATCGCGAATTCCGCAAGCTCAAACAGTCCCTGCGCGACCGACGGCCCGCCATAGCCATCCTCATCGACTTCCCCGACATCCATTTCAAGCTGGCACAGGAACTCAAAGGCCTTGGCGTTCCCGTCATCTTCTTTGTGAGCCCCCAGCTCTGGGCCTGGAAGAAACACCGCATCAAGCTCGTCCAGAAATACGTCGACCGCATGCTCGTCATCTTTCCTTTCGAAGAGCCGTTCTACCGCGAGCGCGGCGTCTCCGCCGAGTTCGTCGGCCATCCCATGGCGGAACTGCCGCTGCCATCGATCTCCCGCGCCGAATTCGCAGCGGCTAACAACCTCGACCCCGCAAAAACCTGGATCGGCCTGCTCCCCGGCAGCCGCGCCAAGGAGATTCGCGACAACCTGCCGGAGATGCTGAAGGCCGCAGAGCTTTTGGCAGCGCAATCCCAAACCGCATTCGAATTCGTTCTTCCGCTGGCGCCCACGCTGACCCACGCGCATCGTGAATCCGTCGCGCACATGGTGAAGCAAGCATCCGCATGCATGCCAGTCCGCCTGATCGACGACGCGAAAGCGGCCCTCTTTCACGCCCGAGCCTCCATCGTCGCCAGCGGCACCGCCACCGTCGAAGCCGCCCTCATCGGCAATCCCTTCGTCGTCGTCTACCGCGTTTCCCCCATCACCTATGCCATCGCCAAACGCGTGGTCACCGTGCCTCACGTTGCCATGGCCAACCTTATTGCCGGCAAAAGGCTCGTTCCCGAGCTCATTCAACACGACTTCACCGCATCCAATATCGTCAGAGAATTGTCGCTGCTGCTACCCGATGGGCCTCCCCGGCAGTCCATGATGAAGGAACTCGCAGATCTCCGTAGCGTGCTTCGCGCCAAAACATCGGCAACGCCATTGGAGACCGGCAGCGCCATCGCCCGGGTTGCGCAGATTACACTCGAACTTCTCGGGAAAACTCATCCGGCAAGATTGGCCGAAACAGTTTCCCCTGAAACGATGCCTTATTGACCGCGAAATTAAACCGCCGCATCCTGGAAGCCCAATGCGAGTACGAGAGAACACGATGAATCAGACCACTTCAGTTCGTCGGCTGGTCGCCGCGGCCGGGATCTTTGCCGCCCTCGGCCTCGGATTCAATGCTCATGCGCAGCGCCCCGAGCGCCCCACGCTGAACATCACCGGCTACGCCATCGACGCTGAGCTCGACACCGAGACCCACCACATCACGGCGAAAACCCAGGTCACCTTTACCGCGCCCGACAACGCCGAGGTCGTGACCTTCGGCTTCCATCCGGCGCTCAAGCTCAACAAGATCTCCGATGAGGATGGCAAGCTGCTGGGCGGGGAGCGCTCCGCAGACGGCACCGTCCGCGTCACGCCACTGGCGCCCATCAAGAACAAGGTTCCCCTCAAGTGGACCTTTGATTACGAGGGCACCATCACCGGCAATGAAGACGGGCCCGTCGAAGGCCTCAAGCTGGCCGCCATCGACGAGCCCATCACCTACCTGCTCTACGCCGCCCGCTGGTTCCCTACCACCGGCTACATGACCGACCGCTTCACCGCCGAGATGCACATCAGGGTGCCGCAAGGCATGCGCGTCTTTGCCAGCGGTCAGCAGGGGGCGTCCCACGCCGTTACCCTGGCAAACGGCAAGCCCGGCGATCAGTTCGACTTCAATTGGACCAAGCCGGGCTTCCCCGGCACCGTTATCGCTGGCCGCTATGTGAACCCGGTCAGCGTCGGTGCCGGTAATATCAAGGTCTACCTCACCGTGTCGCACCAGGCCTCGGCCAATGAACTGGCCCAGACCGCCAACAAAGAGTTCGAATACTTTACTGACAACTTCGGCGCCACAGAAGCCTCGCACCTCAACATCGTCGAAATCCCCGACGATACCCTGCCGGTAGCCTGGGCCCCCGAGCTTGCCGCGATCATGGGCTCCCGAGTCGGTGACAAATCCAGCGTCCGCCTCCTCGCCGGAACTATTTCCCGCCAGTGGTGGGGCTGCGAAGTAAGCCCCAAAACCCTTAGCGACACTTGGATCGTCAACGGCATGGCCCGCTACGCCGAACTGATGTACGTGGAGGAAGAGAACGGCAAGCCCGCCATGCGCGCGGCCCTGCAGGACGTGGCCGCCGGCGCGCTCGCCTACGATACCACCCCCCTGTCAGCCTCGGGGCGGCAAAATCCCTTCTCGCCCGAGTTCCAGTCTCAGACCCTCGAAAAGGGCGCCATGATCTTCCACATGCTGCGCTGGGAGATTGGCGACAAGGCCTTCCTGGCCACGCTCAAAGGCGCGCTGAGCCAGTACACCGACCAGGGCATCCGCACCACCGACCTGGAAAAAGTGGCCGAAGCGCAAAGCCAGCAGCAGCTTACCCCATTCTTTGCCCAGTGGGTAGACGGCACCGGCGCGCCACAGTTCAAGAACAAGTACGCCGTCTACCGGCTCGGTAACAACAAGGGTTTTCGCACCATCGGCGAGATCAACCAGGACCTCGATCTGTTCCGCATGCCCGTCGAACTTCGGGTTGAAACCGAAGGCAAAACCGAAATCAAGAAGGTCGACGTGGTCGGCACCGACTCGCAGTACATCGTTGACACCTTCGGCCGGCCGCGGCACATCGCCATCGACCCCCAGGATTGGGTGCTGAAGTCCTCCCCAGACCTGCAGGTGCGCATCGCCATCCTCAAGGGCCAGCAACTGGTGGCCCAGGGTGACCTCGCCGGGGCTCTCACCGAGTACCAGAAAGCACTCGACGCCAACTCGCAGAGCTCACTGGCCAGCTACCGCATCGCCGAGGTGCTTTACGCCCAGCACAACTACCAATCCGCGGTAAACAACTACCGCGACGCCCTCCGCGGCGACGGCGATCCCCGATGGACCGAGGTCTGGAGCCACATCCGCCTCGGCCAGATCTTCGACATCACCGGCCAGCGCGACCGCGCCGTCAACGAGTACCGCCTCGCCATCCAGACCAACGACAACACCCAGGGCGCCCTCAACGAAGCCCGTCAGTGGCTGCAAAAGCCCTACACGCGTCCGCCGGACCAGTAGCCCAGCGCCGCCTCAACTTACAAAATCGCCTCGATACCCTTTCGCCGGATGACATTCAACAGCGCGAGCGCCGGGCCTTTGGGCTGCTTGGTCCCCCGCTCGAGCTGCGAAATGTAGCCCGGGGTCAGATTCAGGTACCGCGCAAATGCGGCCTGGCTCAGATTGGCTTTCTCGCGCAACTTGCGGACCTCGTTGGCTGTGATCGGCTTGGCCGCAGGGAGCGCATCTTTGCCCAAATGCCGCACCGTAATCTGCCGGTAGGTCTCGTCATCCATGATCCCGATGCGGTGCATACCCTCCGCCGTCTCGAGAAGCGCCTCGGCAAACGGGCTAAGTCTCTTGGGTTTCATTGGGAACCTCCGCTAATTCGCCTTCCGCAATGGCTTGCCCGATTCGCACATCGTCCGCAGCCAGCCAAAGCGACGCAGTCTGCCGAGCTGTGGCCAAGTCGTCGGGTTCAATGTTTTCGCGAGTGCTCTTGGTTTTCGCGAGTGCTCTTGGCAAAACCGAACAGGAATACAGCACGACGCGCTCTCCGATAGGCGATGATCGTGCGATATCCGCCCGAGCGGCCTTTACCTTTTCTCGCCACCCGCTGTTTGATTAGCCCCCCGCCAAGATCGGCATCGACCGAGCCTCTTTCAGCCCTCTCAATCACTTCTCGCAGCGTCGCATCCGAAATTCCCTCGCGCCGGGCAAACTTCGCAAACCATTTCGTGGCAAAGATCTGAACGTTCTCTAGCACCATAAACTATAGCACAGAGTGCTATACCCCGGCGGGCCTTGCAAGCTTCCATCTAGCCCCACAAACAAAAAGGCCGGCTCCTCAAGCCGGCCTTCACACTTTCAGGTTGTGTTTTTCCCTTCTCTCGTGCGGTATCCCTCTACCGAGGTCCGCGGGACAGAACATCCAATACCACCGGAGCCAGTCCCGAGTTGGTCATAGCGAGCTTCTCAGCGGCGGCAAACGATAGGTCAATAATCCTTCCCTCTGCCAGGTCACCGCGATCGGTAATGCGTACAACCACCGAGCGCCCGTTTTTGAGGTTCACCACCCTTACCAGAGAGCCGAACGGCAGAGTCGGATGACACGCGGTCATTCCGTACATATCGAACCGTTCCCCGTTGGCCGTGGTTCGGCCATCGAATGCCTCGCCGTACCAGCTGGCTATGCCGCGAAGCAATGCCTTCCGCTGGGCTGCAATCGACATTCTCCCCGGAATCAGGGACACCGGCTTCGCCTTGGCGAAATCCGGTGCTGAAGGTGGCACACTGGCTGCCGGCTGGGGAACCAGATCGTGCGCTTGTACGGGCCGGGTCGCAACACAAAGAAGAACAATGGCCAATATTGCGGACGAAATTCCAGCTAACAGCCAAATTCGGAGCGGAGCATTCAGGCAACTTGCGCCTGACCTTCGACGAATTACCATCCCTCCATTTTACTAATTTGATCCGGAAAAGTGACCCTTTTCGCTCCCCAATCCAGTACCAAAAGGACCATTCAGGGTTGATTACCTGGTAAACTCGCTTTCAAATCAGTGACTTACTTGGAATGTACCCGGTGGGTAACCCTCCCCGCCTCCCTCAACCTTCGCCCTTTCATCTTCGGGTGTGGCGAAGAAAAAGCGCTCATTCCCGGGTTCGCCTCTCTCCGACCTCCAAAGATTCCCCCGGCTTGAGGTACCCTTTGCGTCGAAACCACTCCTCCATCGCCGGCTGCAGCCGCTCCAGTGGCACCCGGGTTCCGGCTTCCATCAACCCATCCCCAACGGGCAGCGTGTCGTCGAAGATCGCGTCGTTGGTGAAGTTTCGCATGGCAAAGCTATCGATCCACCGAACCGGGCACGCGTGGCGCGCACCGTCGGAATCAACGTATTCAATCGAAAGCTTGCGGATGAACATCAGCTCGACTCTACAGAATCACAGGAACGCCGGCCACTCCAGCAACGAAGAATCAAACTCCTCGAACACAGCGGTGAGAGCCGCATGGTTCCTGTCTGTCATGGCATGAATCTTCTGTATCAGCGCAAGAATCACCGGCGACATCATCAGCAGGTAGCGCACCCGCTCCTTCCCGGGATTCCAATACGTATGCGGCGTCCCCCTCCGCACCAGAACACGACATCCCGTTGCCAGATCAACGCGCTCTGCCCCCGACTGCACGCACAGATTTCCTTCCAGCACATACCACGCTTCATCGTCGCTGTGGTGCACGTGCCAGGGAGCGATATACCGGGGCCGGTCCCCCACCGGAGCTCCCGGATCGCTCCACTCCGCCATGGCGAAAGAGCTATGCGGACCGCCCATGGTTTTGCCCGCCAAAGGCTGCGCTTGCATTCCTGAATCCTCCTTACGCCGGGTTACTTCTCCGTTACCAGCTTGGCATCCTTGGCCTGCTGCGTCTCCACTTTAAAGCGCTTGTAGTCGTACACCTTCTCTGAGAAGTGCTGGCGCATATTCTTCACCAGCAGCACACGCGCCGTCACCATCCCCTCGCCACCCGTCGGCAGCCACAGCCCGCCATCCACAGGCGCTTGGTCAAAGCGAAAATTTGAACCCTTCTGAACGTTCGCCACCAGGCCGCCGGCCACATGAAAGTTGTCATCAAACGTGACCTCGAGATGCGCCACCTGCCGGTCCGCTTCGTCGATCCAGATGATGCCCTTCAGTTTTTTCGAGGCCTCCTCCGCCAGCCCATGTGTCTTTGCGTCTTTGCGCCCCACAAAGTCAAAAACGATCGTCGCCCTTCCCCGAAACGTCTCCCTCCGCGGAGCGCCAAGGTCCATAATCTCCAGCACCCGGCTGATGCTCACCTGCGGGCCGTCAATCGGCTGGCCCGGCGGCGTCTTCTCCGCCTTCTCCACCAGCTTGGTCACCTGCTCCGTCTCCTTCTGCTGCTCGCGTTCATTCAGCGCCTGGCCATTCTTCTTCACGGTCCGCTCAATCACGTGGCCGTTCACGAAAAAGTCCTCGTTCTCTGATGTCTCGGTCTTGGTCACCTTGCCCTGCGCATCCAACTCCTGCACCGTCTGGAGAGAACTGTACGTATACGACTCGCGCAGCTTGTCCATAGCCTTCTGGTGCTCCCGCACTTCAATCACAAGCGTTCTGGGGTCTGGAAGCGGCTGACTGCCTGCGACTTGCGCCCGCACCGCTGCCACAGGCAGCAGAACTGCGGCGAAGACAGGAAGAATAGCCTGAAAGAGAGGATGCATCGGCGCCTCGAATTTATCGTCTATCGTTTTGACACCCGGAAGCAAGAAACAGCGCCTGCCAGGCGGTCACCCCATCCGCTTTGAGTACAATGAAGGCTCGGCAGCAGACACCGTTGTTCCGCCGAAGACCCGCTCAGCAAATACGATAGCCGGCCTCCAGGCCGGGCACGGAGAACGTTATGCTCAGGCTCTTGCTCCACTGGCTGTTGAGCGCAATCGCCTTGATTCTCACCTCAAAACTGGTTCCCGGATTCGAAGTCCGCAACCTGCGCGCAGCGCTCATCGCTGCCCTGGTCATCGGCCTGCTCAACGCAACCGTCGGCCTGGTACTGAAGATCATCACCTTCCCCATCAGCATTCTCACCTTTGGTATCTTCCTGCTGGTGATCAACGGGCTGATGATCCTGGTGGCCTCCGACATCGTGTCCGGATTTCGCGTGACCGGAATGTTCCCGGCATTCTGTGGCGCGATCATCCTGGCGCTGCTCGGCGTCCTGTTCAAGGCGCTCGTCCAGGAAGCAAAATAGCCAGGCCTCTCGACATTCTGGCGCCTCGAGAAGGTCTCGTAGCGCCGGTCTCCTGACCGGCTGTCGTGCGGGTGTCCTCACCCGCACCGCAGTCTGTTTCTTACCGGGATCCAGATTCCGCGGCGTTGCGGTCTATCTAAGTGAATTTGCTGACGAAGTGGCGCGGCCTTGGCTCTTGCCTCGCTTCTTTCCTGTCTCGGGAACGGGTTGTCTTGCCGCGCTGTCTGAGGCCTCAGGCACTTTTTCTGACGGCGTCTCGATCTGGTGCGTCAGCACCGGCCGCGGATCGGGGGTGTGTACGGATCCGGCGGTGGAGAATCCCCGCGCCGGACTCGCGGGCGCAGGCATCGTAATCACGCGCGCGCTCGCCGCCGGCTGAACATGGCTGTAAATCCGCCATCCCCCACCCGCCACCACGCACACAATCGCCGCCGCGGCCGCTCCCCGCACCGCCGGTCCATAGACCCACCCGCCCGGCCCAAACACCATCGGCCAGCTCAGGAGCCGCGCCGAGCGAGGCGCCGTCCGCAACCGGGTCTGCACCCGATCCACCAACCCATCGGGCGCCGGCAGGCCGGCAATCACGCGCAGCGTTTCCTCGGCTGGGCCGGCTTTACCCGTTCTCTCGTCGTGACTCTGCGAACTTCTCATCGCACACTCCTTGGGCGCTCCAGCAGCTCTGCCATCAGCTTGCGCGCGCGAAACAGCCGCGACCGCACGCTCGACTCGGTTACCCCCAGCACCGCCGCTATCTCCACACTCGACAGCTCTTCGAACGCCGACAATACCAGCACTTCGCGCTCCTTCACCGGAAGCTTCTCCAACAGGCGCAGAACCCGCGTGTGATGCTGGGCTGCCGCGGCAACCTCTTCCGCGCTTAGCCCCGCCGCCGGCAGCACCCGCGCCAGTTCGCTCACATCGTCGGTCTCCGGACGGGTCTTGGCGCGCCGCTTGCGGTCGAGCACGATATTCCACACAATCCGGACAAGCCAGACGCGGTGATCGCGAATTTCATTGAGTGAATCGCGGTGGCGCAGAACGCGCAAAAACGCCTCCTGCACGGCGTCTTCGGCGTCGGCTGCGTTGCGCAGCACTGAAAACGCCACGCGATACAATGTCGTGGCGTACTGCTCCACCAATGCCGCAAGCGCTTCTTCGTTCGCGTGCTGGCGGGCTTGGTCGTGCACAGCTGTGGGGGTGATCTCCATCCAGGGCAGGTGCAGGCTGGCGCTCATACAAACCAGACGCAGACCCGGGCAAAACTGCTCAGCCTCGGCGGGGCTCCCTGCCCGGCGTCTCTCTTACTTGCCGGCCAGCTTTTGCGCAGCCATTTGGCCCGCCGTGCCGTCCTTGTCCGTGTCCTTCAACTTGGCCCAGATGGCGCGCGCCTGGTCCTGCTTGCCCTCGTCTACATACAGGTTGGCAAAGTCCAGCTGTGCCACTCCCGCCGGCACCGTGGTGGTCGGCTTGGCAGACAGCTTGTTGTACAGCTCAATCGCCTGCGGATCGCGGCCCGTCTGGTGGTATAGCCCCGCCAGCGCCAGGTTCGCCAAGCTCGACAAGTCCGAGTCCCACGCTCCCGCCGCCGCCTTCAACTCCGACTCCGCCGAGCCCGTCTGCCCCAGCTCCTGATAGGTGACGCCCGCGAAATAGTGCGCCTTTGCGCCTTCGGAAACCCACCCGTACTTGTGCGCAACATCCATGAACTGCTGGTTCGCAGCCTTCGCCCGATCGCTTGACGAGGCAAAGCTCCCAGCCAGCGCCGGAGCTCCCGGAGTCGCCAGGGGCGACGCATACGTGTCCAGCGCCGCTCCCAGCGCGGTCTCCGCCGCTGCCGACTGCATGTTCCAGAACACCAGTCCCCCAATCACCAATGCCAGCACAATCACGCTGACGATGACCCATCGCACCACGCTGGAACGATTTTCGGTGACCCAGCTGACACTGCCGGCGGTTGCTACGGCGAATTTATCTTTCTTGAGCGCGTGACGGGTTTGAGTATCCACGGAGTTTCTTATGTCCTTCTCTTGGGTGACTTGCAGGCGGGACCAGCTAAGGTAGGCACTACGACTGCAACCATAACAGTCTAACAGTGTGCAAAGATGAGCGTCCACAGAACTTGCCTCCACTGCCGCTTCTGGAGTGTCGAAGGTCACAACCCACCGGCCCCTCTCGTCGCTGGGGTGATGTAGCCTAGACCTATGTACGAAGACTTCCACGCCACCGACCGCTGGACCGGCGAGGACCTGCACTGTCAATGGAAGGCCACCATCGTGGCCATCGCCACCCGCCACGCCGACGCCGTCGATGTCCGCTTCGACATAAACGGCCGGCCCATGTGGATCGCCCTGCCCTGCACCGCCTGGGTGGAGCAGAAAAAGCGCAGCGGCAAGGTCATCACTGACCTGCTCGCCGTACAGATCGCCGGCCGCTACTTCAAGCAGCTCATGGAAGAGGGCTACGACAGCCAGCGCGAAATCTACACCATGTCGGTCGAAGACGTCCTGACCCATCTCGACGCGGTTGTCTCCGAAGCGAAATCGGCCGGAGCCATCCCCTCGCTCCCCGTCGGTGTTGAAGCTACGGGCTGAACAGGCTGCGAAAAAAGACTCTTCGCAAGAGCACGAAGCGTCAGAGCACAACTTCAGTCGTGCCGAATAAACCCAATAAATCCATTGGGCTTTAGCCCCTGCGCCGCGCTTCTGGGCAACGTTCTCCGGCGAAATGGACTTCTTTCCGCAGCCTCTGAAAGCCGTTTCTTCCAGCGTCCTCAACGGAACCGGCCGGGCATCTGAGTCGTACTTCAGCGCAGAGGGATTGTCCCCCATGCGTCTTCTTTTTCGCCTTTTTCTCTATGCTCTCGCGCTCGCCGCAGGCTGCTTCATCGCCATCGCGCAATCACCCGCCGACGCTCCCCTGCCCGATCCCTACAAACTGATGCAGGCTGCTCTCGCCAATGAAAAGAAGCTGGCCGACGAGCAGGAGCGCTACGAGTGCCGCGTCACCTCTGACGGCGCCGAACTCGACAAAAACGGCAAAGTCAAAAAGGATGATCTTGAAATAAAAGAGCAGTTCTATGTGAACGGCGTGCAGGTGGAGCGCACGCTGTCAAAGAACGGCAAAGACCTGACGCCCGAACAGACGCACAAAGAAGATGAGCGCGTGATGAAGGAGACCGTCAAGTACAGCAACAAGGCCACCGCTGCCAAAGAAGCTGCCAAACAAGACCAGCAGGCCCAGGACATGATGGCCGCCATGATGCTCACCCACGGCCGCCGTGAATCCATAAACAGCCGCAATATGCTCCTCTACGACATCGTCCCCAACCCCAGGTTCCAGCCCAAAAACATGAATCAGCGCTTCGCCTCGGTGATGCAGGGAACCATGTCGCTCGACGAACAGTCCGGCGAAATGATCGACCTGAACATCCGCTCCACAAAGGATCTGAAGATCGCCGGAGGCGTCGTGGCCACGCTGCACAAAGGCTTCTGGCTGCACATCCACAATCAGCCCCAGCCCGACGGAATCTGGCTCAACGACCTCGCCGAAGGCACAGGCGACGCGCGCGCCCTGCTCTTCATTCATCCCTACTTCCGCTTCAAGGAAGTGACAGACAACTGCCACCTCTACACCACGTCGGCCGCGCAGGTCGGCCAGGCAAAGGCCGTGAAGTAAGGTGCGGCTTTCCGAAATAGCTTCTCTGTTTTCGTGAAGACAGAAGGCCGGGTGCCCCAGGTCTCGATTCTGAGACCTGGGATACCTCAAACGCTCGTTCCAGGAATCTTTGCCGGGTGCCCCAGGTCTCGATTCTGAGACCTGGGATACCTCAAACGCTCGTTCCAGGGATCTTTGCCGGATGCCCCAGTCTCGATTCTGAGACCTGGGATACCTCAAAGGCTCGTTCCAGGGATCTTTGCTTTCGGCCCGAACTCACTCGTGCCGCAGCGCCTCCATCGGCTGCACACTCGCCGCGCGCCGCGCCGGAATCCACGCCGCCGCCAGCGCCACTCCAACCAAGATCAAAACCCCCGACGCAAACGTCAGCGGATCATTCGCCTTGATCCCGTACAGCATCGACTTCACGATCCGCGTCAATCCGAGCGCACCTCCAACCCCAGCCACAATTCCAATCAAACCCAGCCACGTGCTCTCGCGCAAGATCATCGCGCGCACCTGGCCGGGCTTTGCCCCCAGCGCCAGCCGGATACCGATCTCGTTCGTCCTTTGCGCCACCGAGTACGCCATGATCCCGTAGATGCCCACGCACGCCAACGTCAGTGCCAGAACGCCAAATCCCGATGCAAGCGCAGCTAAAACCCGCTCGATTTGCAGCGACGCCTCGATCTGCTCACGCTGGGTGCGCAAATTTGTAATCGGCAGATCGCTGTCGATGGACTGAACAGTGCTGTGCAGCATTGGTGCAAGAGCCGCGGTGCTCAACGAGGTACGGAGGTGATACGTCATACCGCGGAAATCCGTCTGTTGCACATAAGGCACAAAGAATTGCGGAGGTGGCCCCTCGCGCAATGTCCGGTAGTAAGTGTCAGAGCAGATGCCCACGATCCTGGTCAGGTCGGGCTTATCGCGGTCCGCCCGGAACATCCGTCCGATTGGATTCCCATTTGGAAAGCGCTTTTTCGCAAGGGCCTGATTGATCACCGCCACTTTGGGAGAGCCCGCAGTGTCCTGTGCGGTAAATCCGCGTCCCGCGATGATCTTGATCCCCAGTGTTGCGAAAAAGTCGTTTCCTACCTCATTGAAGTCTTCTTCCTGTCGGCTCCCCATTTCAAACTTTTCACCCTCCGGCAGAAAGTCGGAATTACTGATCGAGTCCGCCAGATAAGCATTGGTCGCCGGCGATACGTGCTGGACACCAGGCAAACCGGCAATGCGCCTCTCGAGTTCTTCATGCAGCGCGATGTTCTTCTCTGTTGGATATCGGCCCGCCGGTGGATTGATTTCGAACAGAATCAGATGATCGGTATCGAATCCCACATCCTGCGAATCAAGCGCCGTCAGCGTCCGCAGAAAAAGCCCCGCCCCAACCACCAGCAATGTCGAAAGCGCGATCTGCAATCCGACAAGTGACTTCCCGCTGAGGCCCCGCCGCCGGCGCGTGGTGCTCTGCGACGATTCCTTCAGGCTGCCTGAAGCTTCAGTCCGCGCGGCGAACCATGCCGGCGTCAACCCAAACAGGACGCCGGTTGTCAGAATGATGACGGTCATGCAGGCAAAGACGACCCAATCGAACGAAACCCGGATGCCTGAGTCCTCCCACGGATAGCCCAACAGACTTGGAAGAATATTGCGGCACAGATATCCCAGCAGCAAACCTCCGCATCCTCCGATCACGGCCAGCAGCAGAGATTCCGTCAGCAACTGCCGCGCGACACGCACTCGTCCAGCTCCCAGCGCCATACGCACACTCATCTCGCGTTGCCTCTGCGCTCCCCGCGCCAGCAGGAGGTTGGCGATATTCGCACACGCGAGCAGCAGAACAAGACCCGTCAGAGCCAGCAAAACAAAGACCGGTTCGCGGAACATTCGGTCCGCATATCGTAGTCCACGACTGCCATTGGAAAGCTCAAGGCGCGGGATGGTATCGCCCCTCTTCACGGTGGCAAGAGAATGCACGGCCGCTTCAAATTGCACGCGCAGACCTTGAAGCGCTTCGCTTTCCGCAACGCCCGGCTTCACGCGCCCGACCACATTGACCCACCAAAAGTCCGCATTCGCAAGGTCCGATCTCTTCTCCCGTTGGACCATGAGCAGTGGTTCAAGGCTGATGGGAACAAACAGATCAGGCGATTCCAGAACATTCTTCGCGCCTGTGAAGCGCCGCGGATTGACTCCGACGATCGTCACCTTCAACTGGTTAAGTGTGATGATCTGGCCAAGCGCCGCCGGAGATCGTCCAAACGCAAGGCTCCACAAGCTGTCGCTGATCACCGCCACGTTGCCCAAACCGGACACCGCATCATCGGATGGCTGAATAGCCCGCCCAACCTGGGGAAGAACCCCCAGAGTGTCGTAGTAGTTGCCAGTCACCATGGCCACACTGACATTGCGGGCTGTTCCGCGCACTGTGGCGTTCATGCTGTCTTCCTTGAAACCGGCAAGGCTCTGCATACCTGCCGGATGCAAGCTCATCTCGCGGTAGATGGGGTAGGAGAAGACACTGCTCGTCATGCCCCCGCCCGGGGTGTTATCAAAGTCTCCCCAGAATGACTGCGCAACAACCTTGTCATCTCCCGTCCAGCGTAGAAGCTTGAGCCCCTCTGGATGAGGAATCTGCAGCCCGTCGTAAAGAAGAACCTTCGCCAGCGAAAAGATGCTCGTGTTCGCCCCAATAGCCAGCGCCAGCGAAACCGCCGCAATCCCCGTAAAACCCGGGCTCTTGCGCAACAGCCGCGCCGCGTAACGCAAATCTCCGCGCGCCTCATCCCACCACTTCAGCCCCAGCGACGCCCGCATGCCTTCCTTGTGCATCAGCGCGGGCCCCAGCGCAATGCGAGCACGCCGCGCGGCCTCCGCCGGCTCAAACCCTGATCGCACCAGGTCCTCGGTCAACCTTTCCAGGTGATCGGCAAGCTCGGCCTCCATCCCCGCTTCCAGCCGGTCCCGCTCCATCACCGACCGCAACCACGACCGCGCCTTCGACCCAAACCGGAACATTCGCCGCTCTCCTCGACCCTCTAGGAAAGAACCCTACCACCACTCTCCTAGCCAGTCAAGGAGAGCGTGACAAGCTCCCAATCGTTCTCCCTCCGTCCCTCTGTCCCTTTTCCCTCTCTCCCTTTGTCCCTGTTCCCCGTTCCCTGTTCCCTGTTCCCTGTTTTTGGGAGTATAGTTATCCCGCGCGGGTCACCACTTCTGCAATAGGCCCGCGCCTTGCAACCTGACCAAACGGCGCACCGCGTGTGCAGCCGCGTTGTTTAACTTGACGATCCCTTCCATTTTTCCCTTTCCCTGCGTTCGGCCCATTTCGATTTCCCCCTGTCGCAATTCCTGAGCCGCTGTGTCCCCACAATCACAGCACTCCAGCCTGCGCGGCGACCAAGGAGCGGCCGCCCGGTCAAGTCTCAAGGGACTCCCCGCATCAGGAATTGCCGTAAAAACCGAAAGGAGAAGGTAGATGCCTAGTTCCAAACGACTCTCTCTTGCCGGATCCGAGCGCATTGCGCTCAATGGAGCCCGCGTGATCGGTCCCACCGATCCTCACCAGTTAATGGAAGTATCGGTCGTCCTGAAGCACCGTCAGCCCCTGCCCCCGGCACAACACCGCGCACAGCGCATGTCCCATGAAGAGTTCGCGGCCGCCTATGGTGCACGGCCCGCCGACGTCGACCAGATCCGCCAGTTCGCGCGCGATTACAATCTGCAGGTCCTCGAACGCGGCGACGAATCGCTCCGCCGCACCGTCACCCTCGCCGGCACCGCCGCCAATATGGAGAAGGCCTTCGGCGTCGAGCTCAACGAATACTCCCACCCCGAATGGCAGCTATCGCGGCCGCGTCGGCTCCATCCAGATTTCTGAAGACTATGCCCCCATCATCGCCGGCGTATTCGGCCTCGACGACCGCCCCGTCGCTCACCCCCACTTCCGTTACTACACCCCCAAGGGAGCCTTCGGCGCCCGCGCCACGTCCAGCGCCTTCAATCCCAACCAGGTGTCCGCGCTCTACGGATTCCCAACCGGCGTCGATGTCAGCGGCCAGACCATCGCCATCATCGAGCTCGGAGGCGGTTTCCGCCCCGCTGACATCAAAAACTACTTCCAAAACCTCGGCATCGCCGCGCCGCCCGTCAAGGCGGTCCTCGTCGACCACGCCCACAACCGTCCCACCACCCCGCAGAGTGCCGACGGCGAAGTCATGCTCGACATCGAAGTAGCTGGAGCAGCCGCTCCCGGCGTGGGCATCGCCGTCTACTTCGCCCCCAATACCTCGCGCGGCTTCCAGGACGCGCTCAGCACCGCCATCCACGACCAGCTCAACAAGCCTTCGGTCGTCTCCATCAGCTGGGGCGGCCCGGAAAGCACCTGGACGCCGCAGTCCATGCAGAACTTCGATCAGGTGGCCCAGGAAGCCTCTCTGCTCGGCATCACCATCACCGTCGCCGCGGGCGACAACGGCTCCAGCGATGGTGTCAGCGACGGGCAGAACCACGTCGACTTCCCCGCATCCTCGCCCAACGTGCTGGCCTGCGGTGGAACCAAACTGGTCGCGGCCAATGGCGCCATCTCCCAGGAAACGGTCTGGAACGATGGCGGCAACGGCGGCGCAACCGGCGGCGGATTCAGCGTCATCTTCGCGCGTCCCAACTACCAATCCGGATCCGTCACCGGCACCTTCCGCGGCGTTCCCGACGTCGCCGGCGATGCCGATCCTGAAACCGGCTACAACATCCTCGTCGACGGCCAAAGCATGGTGGTCGGAGGAACCAGCGCAGTCGCTCCCCTGTGGGCCGCGCTCGTCGTGCTCATGAACCAGAAGCTTGGCAAGCGCCTCGGATTCCTCAACCCCCTCCTCTATCCCATCAACCCGCCCGACGGCCTGCGCGACATCACGCAAGGCAACAACGGCGCATTCTCCGCCGCCCCGGGCTGGGATCCAACCACCGGCAAGGGAACACCCATGGCCATGCAGCTAGTCTCCGCACTCGGCGCTGCAACCACCACCGCCGCCACAACCACTCCGGCCACTCCGGCCACTCCAGCAAGCTCGCGCAAGCCCGTCACCACAAGCTGACCCGAGCCCTCCCCCAGCCAAAGGGCCATGCCGCCAGGCATGGCCCTTTCACTTTCCACGTTTCACTCTTCACTCTCCGTCTCGCCCGCTCGTCCGTTGTCCCTTGTCCCTCGTCCCTTTGTCCCTTTGTCCCTGGTCCCTGTGTCCCTGTTCCCTGGTCCCTGTTCCCTGGTCCCTGTTCCCTGTTCCCTGTTCCCTGTTCCCTGTTTCTTCGTATCATGGATAAATCCCGGAGGCAGCCGTGCACTCTCTTCTCCACAACCTCCACTCCCTCACACGCAAGCTCGCCAAAAGCCCCGGATTCGCGCTCGCATCCGTGCTCATCCTCGCCCTCGGCATCGGCGCCGCCACCGCCATGTTCTCTCTCGTCGAAGGTGTCTTGCTGCGGCCGCTTCCATTCAAGGATCCCGATCGTCTCGTTGCCCTCGGAGAACACGTTGGCGACAATCCCGGCATCGGAACCACGGCGCGCGATATCCCCGCCTACGCCGCGCAAACCGCGGCATTCTCCTCCGTGGGCGGCTATGCCGGTGTCACCTTTGAAGTCTCCGGTGGCGCAACCCCGGAGGTCATCAATGCAACGCGCATGACCGCGGGCGCCTTCACTACTCTGGGAGTTCAACCCCTCGTCGGCCGCCTCTTCACCGCCCAGGAAGAAGACGCCGCCAAGCCGCTCGCCATCATCAGCGACGCGCTATGGCAGAACCGTTATCATCGCGACCCCAATATCGTCGGCACCGCCGTCTCCCTCGACCGCAAGACCTACACCATCATCGGCGTCATGCCCCGCGCCTTCGAGTTCCCTCTTCAACCCGGCCGCCTCGACCGCACCCAGCTCTGGATTCCCATGAGCCTTCGCCCCGACGAGGTCTCCATTCAGAACGCCGGCGTCTGGGGCTACCGCATGATCGCGCGCCTCAAAGATGGCGTCACGGTGCAACAGGGCCGCGAAGACGCCATCCGCGTCGCCCAGGACATCATGCGCAACTTCCCCGCCGGCATGGCTGCCATCCGCATCCGCGGCGATGTTGATCTCCTCCGCGATCAAACCGTCGCCGACGCAAAACCGTTGCTCCGCATCCTGTTCATCGCTGTCCTCATCGTGCTCTTGATTGCCTGCGCCAACGTCGCCGGCCTCATGCTGGTCCGCGCCATCCGCCGCCGCCGCGAGCACGCCGTCCGCCTCGCTCTCGGCGCACGCTCCAGCGTCCTCGTACGCGATTCCATCTACGAAGGCCTCCTGATCGGTCTCGCCGGCGGCCTGCTCGGTCTCGGCCTCGCCGCACTCATCGTCCGCTTTGCTCTCCACGTCCTTCCTGAAACCATGCCGCGCATCGACTCCATCTCCATCAACGCCACAGTCGCCGCGTTCGCCCTCCTTCTCAGCCTCGCCACAGGAATCCTGTGCAGCCTCGCTCCTGCCTTTGCGGCCCTGCGCACCAACTTGTCCCAGAGCCTCAACGAGAGCACCCGTACCGGCTCCGGCAGCGCCAGCCACGCCTGGCTGCGTTCCACACTTGTGGTCGCGGAGATTGCCATCGCCCTCCTCCTCCTCAATCTCGCCGGCGCCTTCCTGCTCAGCTTCCAGAAGATGCGCGCCGTCGATCCCGGCTTCCATCCCGACCACGTGCTGGTGGCCGGATACCAGCTTCCGCGCAACATTTATTCCACCGGCGCTTCCGCACAGACCTTCATCCGTAACCTCACCGACAGACTCGCCGGCAGGCCCGGTGTCACCGCCGCCGGCATTTCCAACACCCTGCCCGCCAGCTCATCCTTCGCCATGGCGGCATACACCATCGAAGGACAACCCGAAGAAGGCTGGAAGCTCAAATTCGCGCCCTTCGCCGCCACCTACGGCGACTACTTCGCCGCCATGGGCATTCGCCTCATCGACGGTCGCACCTTCACGCATGACGATCGCGCCGACGCCCCGCTCGTGGTCATCGTCAATCAGTCCATGGCCAGGGACTGCTGGCCGGGCCAAAGCCCCATCGGCAAACGCATGCATGTCGGCAATCCGCGCAAAGGCCTGCCCTGGGCAACCGTGGTCGGCATCGTGGCCGACACCGTGACCGGCTCGCCCGATCAGCCCAGCCGTGACCAGTGGTACGCCCCGCTTCAGCAGCCCGCGATTCTGGTAGGACAGAACGCGCCCGATACTCCAGCCTTCGCCGCCGGCGGCTTTATTACCCTCCGTTCCATGCTTCCTCCTGAACAGATGGTCCAAACCCTCCAATCCACCGTGGCCGAGATCGACCCGCTCCTGGCGCTGGATCAGATCGAGCCCATGACCGAGGCCGTGGCCAACATCGAGGCGCCCCGCCGCTTCAACACCGACCTCATCACCGCCTTTGCCGCGGGCGCGCTTCTCCTTGCCATCACCGGCATCTATGCGGTGGTCGCTTTCTCGGTCTCCTTGCGCACCCAGGAGATTGCCATCCGCATGGCCCTCGGCGCTCAGCGCCAGAACATCGCGCGCCTGGTGCTCGTCTCGGGCGCCAGGATGGCATTGCTGGGCTGCGGACTGGGCGTCGCCGCTTCCTACGCCGTGTCGCGGTTCGTCCAGTCCTTCCTTTTTGAAGTGAGCCCGACCAACATGACGATCTACGCGCTCAGCGTAGTGGTCATGATCGCCATGGCGCTTCTGGCTTCAGCTCTGCCCGCTGCTCGCGCGGCCTCGGCCGATCCCATCCAAGCCCTGCATTCGTCCTAACCACTGTGACCACCGCCACATACTCAGGATGAAAACGCGCCCATACTCCATCCTGTGAAAGTGTCGCCAAATTCGCTATTTCATATGCCGAAGCGTCTTTCAGGGACTTTCACCGATCGACTCGCAAAAAAAAAATGTACCGTCATCTTCGTCTTATAATCGCCTATGTAGATTTTCAAATTATTGAATATAGATAATTTAAATACGGCAACAAGGAAAACAAAAGGCGAATGCCGTCGTTTCTTCGCCTTGGCCTCGCATTCATGGCCCCAGTCGCAACGGATAACTGGGTTACGGAATACTATTTGCAAAATAGTTATCCAAGAATTACACTCGACTCATGCCTAAAGACCCCGAACGCCGCGACCTCTTCTCCGGCGCCCTCGAGCTCATGATCCTCCACTCCCTCCGCGTAAAACCCATGCACGGCTACGCGCTTGGCCAAACACATCAAGCAGGCCTCCGACGACCTCCTTCAGATCGAAGAAGGCTCCCTCTATCCCGCCCTCCAGCGCCTGCTGAAAGAAGGCCTGCTCGAATCGGAGGAAGGCGTCTCCGCCAAAGGCCGTCCCACGCGCATCTTCCGCCTCACCGCAGCCGGCACAAGTCAGTTGGAGCGCGAAGTCACCAGCTTCGAAAAGATGTTCGCCGGCATCACGCGCGTCCTCGCCGTCGCCAAGACTTAGGCTCACGCCGGAAAAGCCCGGCCAAGCAAGGAGATTTCAATGTCCAGGCTCTTTCCGTTTCTCTCCCGCCGCCGCCGCTACCAGGACCTCTCCATCGCGATCCAGGAGCACATCACCGAACGCACGGAAGAGCTGATGGAAGAAGGCATGCCGCAGGCCGAAGCCGAACAGTCCGCGCGCCGCGAGTTCGGCAATCAAGGGCTGATCGAGCAGCGCAGCCGCGAGGTGTGGCAGTGGCCCACACTCGAAAGCCTTCTCGCCGACATTCGCTTTGCCTTGCGCCAGCTCCTCAAGTCGCCCGGCTTCACCATCACCGCCGTCCTCACGCTGGCGCTCGGCATCGCCGTCAACGCCACCATGTTCAGCCTGGTGAGCGCATTTCTCCTGCCGCACCTGCCCGGCCGCGATCCGCAGAACGTCGTCGTCCCAACCTCCATCAATCCCGACTCCAGCTTCCAGGCAAGCGCCAATCCCGTGTCCCCAGCCAACTACTTTGAGTGGGCAAACGACAAGCGTCTCTTTTCCGAGATGACCGCGGCCGACGATCGCCGCGGAAGCCTGTCCGGTCCTGGACAGCAACCCGAGTCGATCGTCTTTGCGGCTGTCACCTCCAACTACTTCACCGTCTTCGGCGAAGCGCCGCAGCTTGGCCGTGCCTTTCTGCCCGGCGAAGATCAGCCCGGACACGACCACGTCGTCATCCTCAGCCATGGACTGTGGGAGCGCCGCTTTGGCTCGGACCCATCGATCATCGGCAAGACCGTGCGCTTCAATCGCGAAGACTACATCGTCGCAGCTGTCATGCCCGAGGACTTCCGCCATCTCGGCTTTATCCCGCAACTGTGGGCCCCGCTCACCCTCTCCGCCCAGGACCGCGCAAATCGCAAGGATCGCTACCTCTTCCTGTTCGCCAGGCTGGCTCCCGGCGTGACGCTGAAGCAGGCGCGCGCCCAGCTCGACGCCCTCGCACAACAGGCGCAGCACGACTTCCCCCAAGCTGAAAGCCGCTGGGGCGCGACCATCCGCACCATGCCCGAGTTTCTGATCTACAACTTCGGCATTCGTCCCGCGCTGTCCGTGATCATGACCATCGTCGGCTTTGTGCTCATCATCGCTTGTGCGAATGTCGCCGGCCTGCTGCTGACGCGCGCCGTCGGGCGCCAGAAGGAACTCGCTATCCGCATGTCGCTCGGCGCAAGCCGCATGCGCGTCGTTCGCCAGCTTGTGACGGAAGGCCTGGTCATCGCGCTGCTTGGGGGCGCCTTCGGGCTGCTGCTGGCCTACTTCGGCATCCGCCTGGTTCGAGCCGGGCTCAACTTCAACGACGCCATCAGTGCCATGCCCGTATCGCTTGACGGCCACGTGCTTTTCTTCTCCGCCATCGTCTCACTCGGAGCCGCCCTGCTCTCGAGCATTGCCCCTGCCATCAAAGCCTCGCGCACCCCCGTCAACACGGAGTTGAAGAACGAGTCGCGCGGATCCTCCGCCGGTCGCGGGCACAACCGGCTGCGCGTCACGCTGGTTGGTGGCGAGATCGCCATCGCGCTCTTCCTGTTGATCGGCAGCGGCATGCTCATTCGCGGCGTCTACATGCTCGATCATCAGAAGCTCGGGTTCAATCACGACCACCTCCTCACCGCCGGCATCGGTCTCGACCAGGCGCGCTATGCCGACAGCACAAAACAGGAGCAGTTTGTCCGCACCCTCATTCCCCGGTTGCGCCAGATCCCCGGCGTGACGGAGGCCGTGGTCACCTCCGATCTGCCCGCCTCCGGCCCGGGTAGCGTCACGTTCCACATCAAGGATCAGCCGGAAACTGGCCCCAACGAGCAGCGCACCACCGCCGACATGGTGGTCACCCCGGCCTTCTTCGGCATGCTCGATGTTCCCGTTCTGAGCGGCCGCAGTTTCACTGAAGCCGACGATGCCGGCGCTCCGCGCGTGGTGGTCGTCAACCAGCAGTTCGTCCACAAGTTCTTCCAGGACCGCAGTCCGATCGGGAAACAGATCCAGCTCGAAGTTTCCGGCTCGCCGGCTGCGTGGAGCGAGATCGTCGGAGTCGTAGGCGATATCAAGACCTACTCCGAAGACCCGCGCTTCGAGCCGCAAGTCTTTGAGGCATACAGGCAACGTCCTGTGGCGTCCTTCTCTCTCATGCTTCAATCCAACGTGGATCCCACCAGCCTGATGCCGGCTCTGCGTCACACCATTGCGCAGCTCGATGCGGAACTTCCTCTCCTGCGTGTGATGAGCATGGATGGTGTGATCGATGTGCAACGCAACGGCAACCCGCTTTTCAGCAAGCTCCTGGGCGCCTTCGCCCTGCTCGCACTCCTCCTTGCCGCCATCGGCATCTATGGCCTCATCGCATACACGGTCGGACAGCGGACGCAGGAGATCGGCATCCGCCTTGCGCTGGGCGCCAATGCCTCAGACATTGCCCGCATGATCCTGCGTGACGGCTTCAAGGTCGCCGCGATCGGCTCAACCGTCGGTGTGCTCTTGTCTATTCCGTTGCCGAAGCTCTTCGGGTCCATCTTCGAAGGCGATCTTCCCTTCAGCGCGCCCGTTGTGTATCCAGTCGTCATCGCAACCATGCTCGTCGTGGTCTTATGTGCCACCGTTGGACCGGCGCGGCGCGCCTCGCGTGTGAATCCCAATGCCGCGCTGCGCAACGACTAGGCGTCGATTCGCGAAGAAAAGAATGCAACCTGGTGCGTGCCAGTCGCTGTCATCGCCTCGAGCCACGGCTCCTGCGCCAGCACGGGCGTGCATGGCCCGTAACTGCATACGCGGATGGGCCGGCTGCGCGCCTCGCGTTGCAGGCGATCGAGAACACCACGGAGAACTGTCCCGGTAAACGGCGTGTAAAGGTAGAAGATGGTGCCCGCCGATAAATCTGCGGCGCGTGCGTCCTGCTGCACAAACTCAACCCGACGCAGATTCAGCCGTGCCGCGCAGCGCCGTGCCTGCTCCACGTACGCCGCCTCGCGCTCGATCCCGATACTGCGTGCGGGCGTGCAAATAGACGTCATCAGTGGAACATGCCCAAGCCCGGACCCAAGATCCACCAGCACATCATCGGCTGTGAGTTCAGCAACCCGAATCAGGTCGAAGATGCACCGGGCCGGCGTGGGCTGATACGCAACCAGTTCCGGGTCGACTTCCGCCCCCACATCGGCGGGCTCATCGATGTGAAATACGCCGCAGATCAACTCGTCGAGAAGGCCGTACCCTGCGTCTGCGCCCTCTTCGTTCTGCGCAAGATGCACCCACCGCAGCAGCGACTCAGGCCGGTTGCCGCGCCGAATCTCAGCGCGCACGTCCTCATAGACGTTTTCGTTGGCAGCTTCAATCTGAGCACGAAACGCTTCCACGCGTAGCCGATCTCCGGCCGCTGCGGCTGCACCCGCCGGGCCCACGGCAAAGTTGCCTTCGGGAAGATGCCGGTCGAGAAGATCGAGCACCTCGATACGCCGCAAAAGCTGATTGGGCTCGAACAGTAGTGGGTCGCGCTCCCATTCTGCAACGAGCCTTGGCAACTCAGGATTCAAAAGAGAGCGTCTCCGTCAGTGCGGGTTGCCTTTGTGCAGCCGCCAGTTCAGAGTACAACCAATTATCAGAGTCGCTGCCCCCTAGCCGAAGGCCACCTTTTTGGGCTCTTCGAAGCGGCGCCAATGAAGATACGATGAGTTCTTGAACTGAAAACCAAGGGAGCCGGCCTTGACCAAGCAACCGCGATCGTCTCGCACAAAACTCGATGTCGCAGCCGTGGGAATTTTTGCTGCCAACGATCGCATCAATCAGCTTCTGATCGCGCACCTCGATCCTGCTGCATGGAGCGCCAAGCTTCCCGCGCTGCGCTCGCGCGAGGTCCGCACCATTGCGGCCATCTTCGCCCACATGCATAACGTGCGCACCAAATGGATCAGGCTCACAGCACCGCACCTCGATGTGCCTATGCAACTCAATCGCGCACGTTGTACGCCGCAACAGACACGCACGGCGCTGGCTCAAAGCGCCGCAGCCTGCGCGCAAATGCTTGCCGAAGCGCTCGACAGATCCGGCCGTGTGACACAGTTCGTGCGCGATGGCTGGGGACAGCCATGGGCGGCCGGCCCGGAGATGCTGTGCTACATGATTGCCCATGAGGCACACCACCGCGGCCAGGTCTGCATGCTTGCGCATCAATTGGGATTCAAGCTGCCGGGCAAAGTCACCTCCGCGATGTGGAGCTGGGAAAGGCTCTGGAACAAACCCTTCCCAGCTTCGGCCAAACGCGCGTAACCGAAAGCGATCCTCCCCGACTGGTTAATTCACATCGCCATGCAGTTCCGGATGCGGTTCCGACTCCACCTGGTCCAGCTTCTTTTTCTGATCGTCACTCAACACCACGCGCATCTTTTTGTCCGCGGTGAGGCGCGCAGTATGAACGCCGTTCATGCGCTCGGTATGGGAGATGTTTTCATCCAGCACCAGCTTCTTAGTCGTATCGTAGAGCTCCTGCAGGATGGGCTTGACCTTGTCCTGCTGGTCGGCGCTCAGTTCCAACTTCTCGGTGAGAAGCTTCATCTGGGGCTCTACCGGCGGCACCTTCACGGCTGTCGCGTCCTGGGCCGCTGCTACCGGCGCAACCGCCGCCGGACGCGCCGTCGCGCACAGCGCCAGCACCATCGTAGTTTCAATCGTGATCGAACGAATGCGATTCATCTTTTGCTCCTTCGACGGCCGGCAATCTTGAGAACGCCGCCGCATGCGAATGATTTGCTGTCCGGGTGCGCACCGGATTTGTCATACTGATTCGCAATGTAGCGGGCAATTTGCCGCGCGTCGAGAGCCCTCTTCAAATTGCTGAACACCGGGGCCCCCAATGTCCAAAAACACACACCTGCCGGCGCATCATGAAGACGTGCCGGCGAAGTCGGCAAAGCCCCGGCGCAGGCCCGACCCGCGCGGCGCACGAACCCGCGCGCGGCTCGGCATGGCCTTCCTTCAGCTAATTCATGAAAAACCGATGGAGGAAGTGACGGTGCAGGATGTGCTGGACCGGGCCGCGATCGGCCGCTCTACGTTCTACCTTCACTTCCGCGACAAGAACGATCTTCTCCTGAGCCAGTTGGAGATGTTCTGCGAGATCCAAAGCAGCATCCTCATCGAGCGCAGAGAGAAATCACTGCGCGTGATGCCCGTTGCGGAGATGTTCGAGCACATCGGAGGACAGAACGAACTGCTTCGCATCCTGGGCGACGCAGGGCGGCTGAACGACTTCTACGATCTGGCGCAGGAGGCCTTTGCTCGCGGCATCAGGCAGCGCCTCGTCGAGTCGGGGCGGCTGAACGACGTACCCAAGCGCGAATTGGCGGCACGCGCCAGCGCCTTGGCGGGAAGCCTGCTGTCGTTGCTGCGATGGTGGCTCGATCGCGGCGCAAAGGAGACACCGGCCGCCATGGATGAGCTGTTCCACAAGATGGTGTGGACTGGAGTCCGGTAGCTGATTTGATGTCGGAAATCACGTTCCGCAGAAGGTCTGCAAGACCCGCTCCTCGGGCCGCGCCGGTTGCGTGTAACGCTCGCGGTCCGGGCGATCCTCGTAGGGACGCGTACCGACTTCGAGCAGTTCCTCGAAGGGCTGAAAGTCCTGCTGGTTCGTGGCGGCGTTCAGCGCCTCTTCGACCAGGTGGTTGCGTGGAATAAACGCCGGATTGACCGCGCGCATCGCGGCTGCACGATCGGCCGGAGCGATGGAGTCTTCAGCCAAGCGGTGTCGCCATTCCTCGGCCCAACGGTCGTACGCAGCGGGTTCGGCGAAGAGCTCGCGGACACGCTGATCACCCTCCGAGTCCGCCGCCGCATCGCACAGCCTGCGGAAGGTGAGCGTGAAATCGGCGCGGTGAGTGGCCATGCGCTCCAGCAGAGCTTCGGCCAGTTCCGCGTCGCCAGCGCGTTCGGTAACAAGACCGATCTTGCGCAGAAGGCCGGCTCGCCGCGTCGCTTCCACTTGCGGGTCGAATGCAGATAGAGCTTCTCTCGCGGAAGCGAGCGCTGCTTGTTCGCCTCCGGCCTCTTCCGCCAGAAGAGGCAGAATCGATTCAGCCAGGCGGGCCAGGTTCCACTGCGCGATCGTGGGCTGATTGCCATAGGCGTAGCGGCCGTCGTGGTCGATCGAGCTGAACACCGTGTCCGGGTGGTAGGCGTTCATGAACGCGCACGGGCCGTAATCGATCGTCTCCCCGGAGATCGCCATGTTGTCGGTGTTCATCACCCCGTGGATGAACCCGACCAGCTGCCATTGGGCGATCAGCGAGGCCTGGCGGTCGATGACTGCCGGAAGAACGCGAGATATTTCCGCGGCTGTCGCGCAGCTCCGGGATAGTGGCGGTCGATCGCGTAGTCGGCCAGCACGCGCGGTTGCGTCCGTCCCGCCGCGCCGCAAAGTACTGGAACGTCCCGACGCGGATGTGGCTGGCGGCCACGCGGGTCAGGATCGCCCCGCGCAGACGCATCTCGCGGTAGAACCGGTTCGCCGGTGGTGACGACCGCGAGCCTGCGCGTGGTGGGGATGCCGAGGGCGGCCATGGCCTCGCTGATGACGTACTCGCGCAGCATCGGCCCGAGGGCGGCGCGCCCGTCGCCGCCGCGCGAGAACCGCGTCCGCCCGGAGCCCTTGAACTGAATATCGTAGCGCCGGCCGTTGCGGCCGGTCACTCGCCGAGCAGGATGGCGCGGCCGTCGCCGAGCTGCGTGAAAGCCGCCGAACTGGTGCCCGGCATACGCCATGGCGATCGGTCGGAGCCTTCGGCGATGCGATTCCCCGCGAGAACCTCTACGCCTTCCCTGCTGGAGAGCCGTTCGGGATCCAGTCCTAGTTCCCGTGCCAGCTCGAAGTTCAGTTTGACGAGCGCAGGCGCTGGAACGGTCGTCGGATTCACGCGCGCATAGAAACGCTCCGGCAGTCGGGCATACGAATTGTCAAAGTGGAAATGGATCTCGCCGCCCGCGACTGGGGATTCGTCGGCCGGTACAATCGCGGGGATTTCTGGGGAAGGCATATGTCTATTAGATGGGTAGATAGCTCCTTCGGTCCAGCCTTAGCGTGCAGTCCGCCTGATTCCTGGAACGCGCGGACCTTAGCCCTTCTCCAGCAAAACATGCGTGGCGTGATCGGTGGTGGTGTGGTTCGAAACGGAGAATCCCAGCGCGGGAAGGTCGATGCCGGCGAACAAGGCCTCGCCGCGGCCGAGAAGAACAGGCGACTGCGCCAGGTGAATGGAATCCACCAGCCCCGCCTGAAGGTACTGCCGCACGGTTGAAACACCACCGCCGATTTTGATGTCCTTGCTGCCGGCGGCCTGTTTTGCAAGGTTGAGGGCCTCGTCGATTCCACCCGTTACAAAGTGAAAGGTCGTTCCGCCCTCCATCACCAGCGGATCGCGAGGATGGTGCGTGAGCACAAACGTGGGCGCGTGATAGGGAGGGTCGTCGCCCCACCATCCCCTCCACGAATCGTCTGGCCACGGCCCGCGCACCGGACCGAACATGTTGCGGCCCAGAATAAAGGCGCCAAAGCCCTGCATGGCCCGTTGCGCGAACTCGTCGTCAACGTCGAGTGAACCACCTTCCCCCCCATGCATCGCATGAAAGGTTCTGGTATGAAAAAACCACTTGAAGATCTCGGGACCATTTTTGCCCAGCGGATCGCTCAGGCTCTGCTCGACTCCCGCGCTGAAACCATCCAACGACACTCCGAATCCTGCAACCCGGACTTTTCCCATGTTCGCCTGCTCCTGCCCCTGGAGTCTGGAGTTCTTCTTTACTTCGATTTGCTCTCTTGTCCTGGACGCAAAAAAGGCCATGCCCGGAGGCATGGCCTTTTTTGAAGAATATTGCCGGCGATCACCTAATCTCCCACACAGTTACCCGTGCAGTACCATCGGCCCAGCGAGGCTTAACTTCCGTGTTCGGGATGGGAACGGGTGATCCCTCGCGGTATGGTCACCGGCAAATTGAGGCGTTATCAAGGCGTGCGGCACGCAGTGCCGGGAGCCTTGAGCCGAAATCCCGAGCGCATTCGCGCGAGGGATCTGCGGTTCGCCTTTGATCTCTGAATGGCGCTTGGCGGGTGGTTGCCCGCAGCCTGCCGCGGCGTCTACTCCATCCGGATCGTTTTTCCCGGAGGCCCGTAGGAACGCGGACTGCAATCTGGCGCCAAATAAATTGCACAGTCTCAGAACTGGATTGCAACGAAATTGATTGGTTGAAAACAAGGCTTGTAAGAATCTGTCCGCTTGGACCCTCGCGCGGCGCATTACTGCGCGGAGTTAATTCTATGGACAAGCCGAACGGGCGATTAGTACTGGTAAGCTACACGCATCACTGCGCTTCCACCTCCAGCCTATCAACCAGATGGTCTTTCTGGGCCCTTCAGGGAGATCTCATCTTGGGGCGTGCTTCCCGCTTATATGCATTCAGCGGTTATCACAACCGAACTTCGCTACCCAGCCGTGCCCTTGGCAGGACAACTGGAACACAAGAGGTTCGTCCATCCCGGTCCTCTCGTACTAAGGACAGCCCCCCTCAAATCTCCTACGCCCACAGCAGATAGGGACCGAACTGTCTCGCGACGTTCTGAACCCAGCTCACGTACCGCTTTAATAGGCGAACAGCCTAACCCTTGGAACCTTCTACAGCTCCAGGATGCGATGAGCCGACATCGAGGTGCCAAACCATTGCGTCGATATGAACTCTTGGCAATGATCAGCCTGTTATCCCCGGCGTACCTTTTATCCGTTGAGCGATGGCCCTTCCATACAGAACCACCGGATCACTAAGGCCTGCTTTCGCATCTGCTCGACTTGTTGGTCTCACAGTTAACCACTCTTATGCCTTTGCACTCGACGGCTGATTTCCAAACAGCCTGAGAGTAGCTTCGCGCGCCTCCGTTACAATTTAGGAGGCGACCGCCCCAGTCAAACTACCCGCCTAACTATGTCCCTCTCCCGGATCACGGGAGGAGGTTAGGATCACAGCACTCGCAGGATGGTATCTCACCGTTGGCTCCACCAAGTCCGAGAACCTGGTATCAAAGCCTCCCATCTATCCTGCGCAGCAAGTACCGTAACCCACAGTTAAGGTGTAGTAAAGGTGCACGGGGTCTTTCCGTCTAGCTGCGGGTAACCGGCATCTTCACCGGTACTACAAGTTCGCCGAGCAACTCGTTAAGACAGTCGTACGATCGTTACGCCATTCGTGCAGGTCGGAACTTACCCGACAAGGAATTTCGCTACCTTAGGACCGTTATAGTTACGGCCGCCGTTCACCGGGGCTTCAATTCAAAGCTTCGCTTGCGCTAACCTCTCCTTTTAACCTTCCGGCACCGGGCAGGCGTCAGCCCCTATACGTCGTTTTCGACTTAGCAGAGACCTGTGTTTTTGTTAAACAGTCGCCGTACGCGCTTCACTGCGGCCCCCTTGCGGAGGCGCTCCTTCTCCCGAAGTTACGGAGCCAATTTGCCGAGTTCCTTAACGAGCTTTCACTCGAGCGCCTTTGGATATTCTCCTCGTCTACCTGTGTCGGTTTGGGGTACGGTTCCCTTAGTTCTCCTTAGAGGTTTTTCTCGGCAGCGTGGAATCAGAATCGTATGCCCCATTCGGGACTGAGTTACACCTCACTGTTAAGACCCGACGGATTTGCCTACCGGATCCAGCTTACGTGCAACTACCGCAATAGCCATAGTGCGGCATCCTTATCCTTCTGCGTCACCCCATCGTCAAATGAACCTTGGGAGGAACGGAATATTAACCGTCTGTCCATCGTCTACGCCTCTCGGCCTCGACTTAGGGACCGCCTAACCCTGAGCGGATTAACCTTCCTCAGGAAACCTTAGACTTTCGGCGCGGAGGGTTCTCACCTCCGTTATCGCTACTTATGCCGGCAGGGTCTCTTCGCAACGCTCCACCAGTCTTCTCAGTCTGGCTTCGACGCTGTTGAGAATGCTCTCCTACCACGCACACTTTCGTGTGCATCCGCTGCTTCGGTGTACAGTTTTAGCCCCGTTGTATTGTCGGCACCGGACCGCTTGACCAGTGAGCTATTACGCTTTCTTTAAAGGATGGCTGCTTCTAAGCCAACCTCCTGGCTGTCTGAGCGTTCCGACTTCCTTTCCCACTTAACTGTAACTTGGGGACCTTAGCAGGCGGTCTGGGCTGTTTCCCTCTCGACGATGAGGCTTAGCCCCCACCGTCTGACTCCCGGATATGTTGTCACTGGCATTCGCAGTTTGGTTGGATTCAGTAAGCCGGAAAGCCCCCTAGTCCATCCATCTCTCTACCACCAGTGCAATTCGTCCGAGGCTAGCCCTAAAGCTATTTCGGAGAGAACGAGCTATCACGGAATTTGATTAGCCTTTCACCCCTACCCACAGCTCATCCGAGCTTTTTTCAACAAACACCGGTTCGGTCCTCCAGTGGGTGTTACCCCACCTTCAACCTGGCCATGGGTAGATCATCCCGCTTCGCGTCTATTCCTGCCAACTTATCGCCCTATTAAGACTCGCTTTCGCTGCGGCTCGCTTACGCTTAACCTTGCTGACAAGAATAACTAGCCGGCTCATTATGCAATAGGCACGCGGTCAGACATTGTCTTGCGACCATAGTCCTCCCACTGCTTGTAGGCACACGGTTTCAGGTACTTTGCACTCCCCTCGACGGGGTTCTTTTCGCCTTTCCCTCACGGTACTGGTTCACTATCGGTCAGAGACTAGTATTTAGCCTTACGGGATGGTCCCCGTAGATTCAAGCAGGGTTTCACGTGCCCCGCCTTACTCAGGTATCCGCTTCGAGTCTGGACTACTTTCGCCTACGCGCCTGTCACGCTCTATGGACCCCCTTTCCAGAGGATTCAGCTAGCAGCCAGATTGGTAACTCTACTGTTGCGGACCCTACAACCCCCGATACACCGAAATGCAACGGGTTTGGGCTGTTCCGAGTTCGCTCGCCACTACTATCGGAATCGAGGTTTCTTTCTTTTCCTTCAGGTACTGAGATGGTTCACTTCCCTGAGTTCGCTCCTTCCCAACTATGTATTCATTGGGAGGTTTCCAGGGTTTGCCTGGAAGGGTTGCCCCATTCGGAGATCTCCGGTTATAACGCCTGTGTGCGGCTTACCGAAGCTTATCGCAGCTTGCCACGTCCTTCATCGCCTGTCTCTGCCAAGGCATCCACCGTGCGCCCTTAGTAGCTTGACCATAGAATTAACTCCAGCGCAGGGAGCCGCGTCGCCGCGGTCCTGATCAAAGTCAACCTACGTATAAATCCGCCTGAGAACGAACTCGTTACGCTCACGCGCTACCGAGTC
>CAWJVV010000024.1:0-27722 GCA_963846375.1 uncultured Acidobacteriota bacterium | reverse complement strand
TCTTCAGATAATTGCCGGTAACGCAATCATCGAACAGAAGGGGCGAAACCTTGTCCACAACCTTCATGATGGTGATGTCGTGGAGGCTCGCACGCCCGGAGCGAGACTCGCCGCCCGACGAGCCCACTCCAATGACGGCCGTCTGGCTCGCGCCAAAACTGAACGAGAGAATATCGATGGCGTCGGCTTTGCTGGTACTGGGCCCGGGACGGCCATCGATGATCAGATATGCATTGACTGCCATGTGCAATCTCCTTCAAAAAATCGATTCAAGTGCGTGCTGTTGTGGGCGGCAGCATCCTGCCGCCCGCATGAACAGAGGGGGGACCCGCGGTTTACTTAGCGGGTGCAGGCAACTCGGCCACCAACCGAAGCGATACAGTAAGCTCGTCGAGTTGGAAATGGGGACGAAGGAATGCAACCGCGCGATAGACGCCGGGCTTGCCCGGAACTTCGCTCACGTCGATGCGCGCTTCGCGAAGCGGCCGCTCCGCTTTGGTCGCCGGTGAAGCTGAATCGTCCGGAGTCACATACTTCGTGATCCAGCGGTTCAGGAAGTTTTCGGCCTCTTCGCGTGACATGAAGCTGCCGATCTTGTCGCGCATCATGGCCTTCAAATAGTGTGCGAACCGCGAGACCGCCATGATGTATGGAAGCTGGGTAGACAGGCGAGCGTTTGCATTGGCCGAATCGGTGTCGTACGTCTTCGCCTTCTGGCAGCTCTGCACGCTGAAGAATGCAGCGTAGTCCGTCCCCTTGCAATGCACCAGCGGCACAAAGCCCAGGTCTGCCAGTTCCTTTTCTCTGCGATCCGTAATCGGCACTTCGGTCGGGCATTTCAATGCCAGATCGCCGTCATCCGTCGCGAAAGTGTGCGTCGGCAAGCCCTCCACCAGGCCGCCGCCTTCCACGCCGCGCATCGCCACGCACATCCCATACAACGAGAAAGACTGGGTCATCTTGCTGGCCAGCGAGTAAGCCGCGTTCGTCCACAGATACTTGGAGTGATCCGTGCCGTCCACGTGCTCTTCGTAACGGAACTCCTCGATCGGCTTGGTGTCGGCCCCGTAGGGTAGCCGTCCGAGCGTCCGCGGTAGCGCCAGGGCTACATACCGCGAATCTTCGCTCTGCCGGAATCCCTTCCACTTCGCGTATTCCGTGCTGTCGAAGATCTTGGCCAGATCCCGCGGCGCGTCCAGCGACGTGAAGCTTTCCAGGTTGAACAAGTCCGGAGCGGTCCCGCTGATGAACGGCGCATGGGCCTGCGCAGCCACGTGCGACATGCCCTCCAGCAGCGCCATATCCTCGGGATGCTTCCCAAACTCGAAGTCGCCCACCAGCGCGCCAAACGGTGCTCCGCCGAACACGCCGTACTCCTCTTCGTAAATCTTCTTGAACAACGCGCTCTGATCGAACTCCGGCGCCTTTTCGATGTCGCGCAGGAGCTCCTTCTTCGAGGCGTTCAGCACCCGGATCTTCAGCCCAACGCCGGTCTCGCTGTTGTCCATCAGGTACTTCAGCCCGCGCCATGAGCCTTCCAGCTTCTGGAACGCCGGGTGGTGCATGATCTCGTTCAGCTGGAGCGACAGCAGGTGATCGATCTGCGCGATGCGCGCGTTGATCATCATCTCCGCATCCTTGGCGATGGTCATCGAGCCTTCAAGTACCTGCGCGACAAACTCCTTCACCAAGTCCTTGCCGCGCTCCCGCGCGGAGGCATCTTGCCCGAACCGCCCCTGTTCCACAATCTGATCGAGAAGGCTCGATTCCTGCGCCTCGACCGCTGCGGCTGCACTCTGCTGTTTCACTGCTGCGTCAGGCATTGGAACCTCCCGGGCCCATCTCGCCCTTCAGCTTATCCAGCTTCTCCGTGTTCCCGACTGCTTCCAGCAGCAGTTCTTCCAGCTTGTCGTTGCCCTGCAGCGAACCACGCAGATCCTGAAAGCCGCGTCCGCAGATCCAGCAACTCCTTCAACGGCTTCACCTGCTTGGCCACATTGGCCGGCTCGAAGTCATCGAACTTCCGGAACTTCAGATCGACCTTTAGATTTGGAGCGTCCGACTCGTCGCTCAGCTTGTTCTCCACCGAGAAGGAGAGATGCGGCTTCATTCCCTCGAGCACGGTGTCGAAGTTGTCGGGATTGACTTCCACAAACTTCCGTTCCTTCAGCTTGGGAAGCGGTTGCTCCGGATTCCCGTGAAGTCCCCGAGAACGCCGACGACGAATGGGCAGTTCCTTGATCTCAATCGCCCCCCCGACTTCCACATCATAGGTGATCTGCACCCGGGGCGGACGAACCCGGTCGAGTTTATGCTGCGCACTTTGTTTAGCCATGACTGTTCCTCGAAAACGGTAGTGTTCTTGCGGGCCTGGGCGTTTCCAAATGAGCGAAGAATTCCTGTAGAGCAGGGCAGGGGATCTGGGCTCGATGTCTTACGAAGTTGTCCCGAAATTAAGAAGCCCGGAGACTGGAAACCGGGGCCCGATGATTCTTGAGCCGACGCGCCTTGCCAAGCGTTGGCGCATTCTGTACCCGCATATTCGGTGCGTTCTAGTTCATAACACAGGGTCCAACCGTGGTCAAGACAAATAGAAAGAACAACGTCGCGGCAAGAGATCGCGCTTGCTGTTTCCCATTACACGGGACCGCGATCCTTCGTCGTGCCCTTGTCAGAGTGGTAATGTTTAGGGGCCATGCTGCGCAATCTTTCTGTGGAAAATTTCCCGTCGCCTGCGTGCGTTCTTCGAAGAAGCCGGATATAACGAAGCCACATTGCGCAAACATCTGGGCGCGGCCGAACTGCCCTCATCCCATTTGCGCAATCGTGCCCGATTGCTCGATCGCACCTCCGCCCCCACCGCTTTGAACACCCTTCTGCGGTGGTTCTGGCTCGGCAACCCGCAGGATCGGAAAGCTGCCGCCCAACACATCCCCGCCGACATTCTCGACCTCATGCTGGAATCGGGCTTGCTCGAACAAGACAGCGAGGCCCTGGCACCCAAGGCGATGCTATTGCACTTCGACGGCTTTCTGGTCGCATCCGATCACCCCACTGCCATTGAAGCCCGGCAAGCCGAAATGGTTCTCTGGCCAAATCCCACCAGCAAGTTCCTCGCTCGTTTTGCCGTCAAACGCCACTCCAGCGCAACGCTCGATCTTGGCACCGGAAGCGGCATCCTCAGCCTCGGCGCTTCCCGTTTTAGCGAAGCCGTTGTCGCCACCGATCTCAACAAGAGAGCCGTGGCCTGCGCGCAATTCAATGCCGCATTGAACGGCGTCGAGAATATCGAGGTTCTCGACGGCGATTGTTTTGCACCAGTTTTAGGGCGAAAGTTCGATCTCATCCTTTCCAATCCGCCCTTCTTCATCACTCCCCAGGCGGATTACATGTTCTGCGACAACTCCATGGAACTCGACGGACTTTGTCGCCGACTCGTCAAAGAAGCTCCCGCCTACCTGAATGAGGACGGCTATATGCAGATGCTCTGTGAGTGGGCAAAAATCAAAGACCAGCCGTGGGAAGAGAGAATCGCGGAATGGCTGCAGCAAACCGGCTGTGACGCCTGGGTGATGAAGGGCGTCACTCAAGATCCGGAGGAGTACGCCCAGCATCGCATCCGCGAAACGTCACTGGACACCTCCGAAGACGACGCCCGCTATGCGGAATACATGGGCTATTACCGTCATCGCGGTGTTGAAGCCATCCACTCCGGCCTCATCGTCATGCGCCGCCGTTCCGGGCAGAACTTCGTCCGCATTGAGGAGGTCCCGCCAACTCCGTCCGGCAACCTGGGAGAGATGATCCTCGCCACCTTCGCCGCCCACGACGTGCTGCGGAAAAACGAAACCGACGAAGCCCTGCTGGGCCTCTCGCCGCGCTTGGCCGATCACGTCCGTCTGGAGCAGTTCTGCAAACCGGTCGATGGCCAATGGCGGGCCGAGACTCTCAATCTCCGTCTCACCAGCGGATTTGCCTTCCAGGTGCCTATGCAACCGCTCGTCGCCGACTTCCTGGTCATGTGCGACGGGACCCGCACCGCCGGATCCGCCATCCGCGACTTCGCCGCCAAAGCCGGTGCGCCCATCGAAAAGGTGCAGCCGGAATGCCTCTCCATGATCCGCCGCCTTATCGAACGTGGATTCATGGTAGGGGTATGATTTATTTACTGGATACTTGCCGCAGCGCATTCGCTATTGCTCCCGGCATTGTGCAAAACTGGCAAGGGTAGCTCGCGCGGGTTCTGCCTGTTGCTCATGGAGGACGTGAATGGCGAAGTTGATTGGGAATCTTCGCATCACCGCAATACCGGCTTCGGAAGGAGTCAAAGCCCACTTTGAAGTGGTGTTTGTTCCCTACGCAGGCCGCCTGACCACAAAGCCGGCCAAGGCCTATACCTTCGATGAACTCGTCGCCCTTCTCTCTGACCTGCGCTTCGACGAAGACGACGCCACGCGGTACGCGGGAAGGGTTCGCTCCCAGGGAGTCATTCTTGTTCCCAGTTTCGAGCGCGCCGATACGTTTCTGCGCGAAAAGGGACTGATCGCCTGAAGCAGGTGCTGCGGCCCGTACCTTACTTTGACTTGATTAGAAAAATCACCACGATCAGAAGAATCAACAGCAAAAACGTGTTGATCACCAGTAGGATCGGCACCATCGCCTCCAGCTTCGACTTGGGAGGGGCAATGGCCGGTGCGGCGATTGCCGGAGGCTTTGGCGCCGGAGGCATTTGCACAGCCGGCACTGCCGGCGGCGTGAACCTCGGAGCAGCGGCTGGCGCCGCATGCGGCATCGCGGGGGGCGCGACAGCCGGCATCGCCGGCGCAGGCGGCATTGCGAAAGCGGGTGCAGGCGTCCGAGGCGGAGCCGCGGGCGTCGGTACAGGCGGCGGCTCGTGAGCGGGCGGCGCCGACATCCGCGAGATGATCCGGGTGAACTCACTCGGCTCCGAACTCACGGGCGGTGCAACTGGTGCAGCCGGCGGGGGCGCCTGCGGCTCAACCGGCGACTGCGCAAGACGCTGGATCAGTCGCGTAACCCCCCCGGACCCAGCCTCTGGAGCTTCTTGCGAAAACATCGGCGCGGATCGCGGCGACGGTTCAGGCCGATAAGGCACCGGTTCCGTCGGCCGTCCTGGTGCCGGCCCGCCCGGCGTTCCCAACGAGGACAGAAGCGAAGTCACGCTCGGCGAGTTCTCCGGCGGCGGCGGATTTTGCGATGTCCGAAAAAACGGATCGTTGTTCCACTCCGGGTTGCGCGGCGAAGGCGCGGCCGGCGGTTCCGCGGCAGGATGGCTCGGCTTCGCCGGCGCCGTACTGAAAATCTGCGTGAAGCTCCCCTCGCCGGAAGCCGACCCCGAAACCCCTGGCGACGAAAACCCCCGGGCCGCACTCGAAGGTGGCGCAGCAGCCGGCTTGCCGAACTCCTCGCTCACACGCGGCTGAGGTGCGGGCTTGGCGAACTCTTCGCTGGTGCGGGATGCGGGCGTGCTCGGCTGGCTCGCCCCGCCGACAAAAATCTTCGTGAACTCGCCGGCACTTGAACTTGGACTCGAACTCGCCTGCGGCGCAGCCGGAGGCGCTGGTTCCACGGGCGCGGGAGATGAGGCCCGAAACGTTGCCGTCTCATGTCGGCTCGGCAGCCCTGCCGGCGCCGGGGCAGCCTTCGCATCCAGATTCTGAAATATCTGCGTGAATTCCCCTGGCCCGGACGGTAGCGTGGGCCGTTCCGTGGACGCCTGCGGCTGTTTCGCCGGCGGCGATCCAAACAGCGGGTCCGAAGGCGCGGTTTCGGCCTTGGAGTTCTCGCCGAACGCACGAAGAAACATGCCCGTTGCGCTTAACGAATCTGCTTCTCCCGGCTTATCCGTCTTGTCATTCGGCATGCGGCAGATTTCCCCTCGGCCGGCGCCCCGGCTCACTGCGAAGCTTACACGCACCGTATTCGCCCGTAAAGCCCTGCCCGCCACTCAGCGCGCATCTCCTTGTCTCCGGAAGTTTTCTCTCCCCTTCCGCACGTTGAGGTATGCTCTTTATGATTTGCGATCCAAACCGCTTCTTGTCTTCTAAAGGCCGGACATGGATTGCGCCGGGAACCAAGCACGTTCGAGCTTCCTCATAACGGAGAGCAACGTATGCCAACGCAAACTCGCATGCACAGCCTTGCTTCCTGTTACGAAAACGCGCTCACCATCATCCTCCGTCTGTGGTCCATGCAGCAGCAGGCCGCCGCCAACTCCCAGGACTTCCGCAACAGCATTCGCGCCGCGTTGAAAGCCGCCATGGAACAGGCCAAATCCATGGGCTACTCCAGCGAGATCAACCAGCTCGCATTCTTCGCCGTGGTCGCCTTTCTCGACGAGAGCGTCTTGAAGATGCAAAACCCCGCCTTCGCCGATTGGGCCCAGCGTCCCTTGCAGGAAGAGATGTTCGGCCACAACCGTGCCGGCGAAATCTTCTATGATCACCTCCACACCCTCCTCGTGCGCCAGGATTCAGCCGACACCGCCGATTGCCTCGAAGTCTACTGCCTGTGCATGCTGTTGGGATTCAAAGGAAAATATGCCCTCAGCTCTTTCTCTACGTCGGGATCCCGCACCGGCGAGATCCAGGCGCTCATTCGCCAGTCGCGCGACAAAATCGATCGCATTCGTGGCCGGCTGAGCTTCCTGCCCGATGTCGCCCCGCCCGACGTCAAGCACTTGGCGGGAGTGGACCGCTGGAGCAGGGGACTGGGCATCGCTGCCATTATCTTGCTCGCTCTCGTAATCCTGCTCTACGGCGGCTTCTGGATCGCGTTGAGCTCTGGAGTTTCGCAGCTGGCCTAACACCACAGCCTTTAGGGGGAAAATCGCGTGCTCGCGTGGGTGCTTGCTGTTGTTGTCGTCCTTGTTGCAGCCTTGCTGGCATTCGGCATCGCGGCCCTCCTGCATCTGCAGGGCGCAGCGTACTTCATCTTCGTCATCGTTCTCCTTCTCATCGGCATCGCGGCTGCCATCACCATCCTGGTCTTCCACTACCGCGCCAAAAAAGAAAAAGAGCTCGAAGGCGAGGCTGGCCCCGCAGGCGGCGCAGGCGACATCGATCTGCTCCTTAACGACGCCAACCGAAAACTCCGCACCGCACAGCAAGGCGCAAAAACACTCGACGCCCTCCCGTTGATCTACGTCCTCGGCGACGCCGGCTCCGCCAAAACAACAACCATCGTGCAGTCCGGCCTCGATCCCGAACTCCTCTCCGGAAGCGCCTCCGCCGCAACCGACCAGAATCCCACCCAGATTCTCAATCTGTGGTTCGCCCATAACGCCGCATTCCTTGAATTCGGTGCCGCCGTCCGCGACAGCAAATCGCTTTTCGAGCGCCTCGTGCATCGCACGCGCGCCAAAGCCTACCGCTCTGCCTTTGGAACCGGAGCCGCGGCGCGCGCTGTCATCGTTTGCCTCAGCACCGACCAGTTGCTTGTACCCGATGCCGGCGCGTCCCTCATGGCGTCCGCCCGATCCACCGGCGCGCTCCTCCGCGATCTGAGCCGTCTGCTCGGCATGCCCATTCCCGTCTACGTCATCGTCACAAAGCTCGACCGTGTTCCCCACTTCGATCGGTACGCGCGCAACCTCACCGACGATGAAGTGCGCCAGATTGTCGGCACGCCTCTTCCGCGCAGCGAAGCATCCGTGGGCACCTACACTGAGCAGGCCTCCCGCATCCTCGCCGCCGCCCTCGACGGCCTCGTCTACCAACTCGGCGAATTCCGCGTCGAAATGCTCGACCGCGAAAACGATGCCGGCAACACTCCCGGTGTCTACGAGTTTCCCCGCGAGTTCGGCAAGATACGCAAAGGCCTCAATCAATATCTCGTGGAGCTTTGCAAGCCCAGCCAGTTAAGCGCCAATCCCTATCTGCGCGGGCTCTTCTTCACCGGAGTGCGCGCCCGCGTCGTGGAACGTGCCGCCAACGCCTCGGTCGCATCCGAGCGCCTTGCCCCGCAGGAAGTCGAAGCCGGCGCAACACAATACCTCAATCTCTCTCGAGCCCAGGCAGGCGCTTCTCGCCCCTCCGCGCCCCCCGTAATGGTCGCAGCGCGCGTCCCGCAGTGGACATTTCTCCCGCGCCTGTTGCCTGAGGCCATCCTCGGCGACAAGAGCGCGCTGGCCGCCACGCGTCAAACCGCACCCGCACGTCTCTTCCGCAGAATCCTCTACGGCACGCTCGCATTCCTTCTCGCCTTCTGGTGCTTGTTTCTCGTCGTCTCCTACGTGAACAACGCCGAGATCAAGCACCGCATCGAACGCGCCGCGCACGCCCTGCCGAAGACCACCGCCAACTCCATCTCGCTCCCTGCCCTCAGCGACCTCCGCGCCCTCGACGACCTCCGCCAGGTCATCCAGCAACTCGACGGATACCAGCAAAACGGCGCGCCGTTGCGCTATCGCTTTGGGCTCTTCCAGGGCAAGAATTACGATGCCGAAGCTCGCCGCATCTACTTCGATCGTTTCCGCCCTATGCTGCTCAACCCGGCGCAGGTCAATCTCCTCACCTACATGCACGCGCTTCCCGGCACGCCTGCCGCCACCAGCGACTTCTCCTCCTACATCTCCGCCTACAATCCGCTCAAGGCCTACCTCATCACCACGCGCAATCCCGAGAAGAGCCTGACCAAGTTCCTCGCGCCCGTGCTCCTCCAGTACTGGACTGGCTCCCGCCCCATCGACGCCGAGCAACAGCAACTCGCGCAAAAGCAATTCGACTTCTACGGCGCAGAACTCCTGCGCCAACCTCCGCCTTATGCCATCGACCCCGACGCAGAAACGGTGGAACACACCCGCTTCTATCTCTCTCACTTCCTCGCCGAGACCCGCGTCTACCAGGGCATGTTGACCGACGCCGACAAAACCGGCCCGCCCGTCGACTTCAACAAGCAGTATCCCGGCACACTCGAACTCGTCTCCGACAGCCATGTCGTGCGCGGCGCATTCACCAAGCCCGGCTTCGCTTTCATGCAGGACGCGCTCCAGCATCCCGAGCGCTACGCTCAGGGCGAGACCTGGGTCCTCGGCACCCAGACCGGCGTCTCCCTCGACACCTCCGCCATCAGCAAGGACCTCACCGCCACGTACACCGCGGACTTCCTTAAGGAATGGCGCACCTTCTTAACCAGCGCTCACGTCGCCGGTTGCGCAAGCCTCAAAGAAGCCGCATCGCGGCTCAACGCGTTCTCCGGCCCGGCGTCGCCGCTGCTCGCACTCTTCTATACTGTCTCCCACAACACCGCCGTCGCCAACGACCAGATCCGCTCCACCTTCCAACCCACCCAGGCTCTCGTCGATCCCAACGCCTCCGGCCGCCTCATCGGCCCCGGCAACACACCCTACGTCACAGCGCTCACGCAATTGGCCGGCGCCGTCGATCTCGCATCGCAGAACCCCGCGCCCATTGACGCCGCCGCCTTCCTGCCTGTCTCTCAGCAGGTCGCCGCCGCCAACGGCGCAGCCCGCCAAACCGCACAGGCCTTCAACGTCGACCAGCAGTCCCACACCGAAGCCACGGTCCTCAATCTGATGCAGGCGCCCATCGACTGCGTGGCCAGGCTTGCGCCCAGTCCCGGCGCCGCCGGCAACGGTGCGGGCCAGAAGATCTGTTCTGCTATTTCGCCGCTGCTGGCCAAGTTCCCGTTCAACCCCAAATCGAGCCAGCAGGCCACGTTGCATGAAGTTGATGCCGTTTTTGCGCCCGGAACAGGAGCACTGGCCTCCAACTATGACGGCGTGCTCAATAAGATCCTTGTTCCGGTTGGATCCCAATACGGACCCGCACCCTCGGCGCCCGGGCAGGTCAACCCGCGCTTCCTCGCGTACTTCAACAATGCAGAGCACATCAGCTCCGCGCTATACTCGGGCGGAGCCAAATCAGCGGCCATGACCTTCACCATCCGCTTCGTTCCCACCAGCGGAGTGTCCAATGCCTCTATCGTCATCGATGGTCAACGCACGTCCGGTTCCAATCCGCAGCTGTTCACTTGGGTCGGCGTCACGGCGCAAAGCGCATCGCTGCTGTCTGATAACTTCGAAGCGCCGTTCCAGGGAACCTGGTCAGTCTTTCAATTGGTAAGGGCTGCAAAACAGATTACCCGGACCAGCGGTGGATTCAGACTTGAGTACTCGCTCAACACCACTCTCGCAGGCGTCGTTGGCTCGGGCAAAACCGTGATCTTCGAACTCTCCGGCCCCGGCGCGGAGTTCCTCGCCGGTCAGGGCCTCTCCGGGCTCACCTGCGCCCAGCCCGTAATCCTCAAATGACAGGTATGCCCAACTCTCATTATCGGAGCCCCCCTTTTTGGGAGGTATGCGATACCACGGAAATTGCGTAACCGGTCGCCCCGAAACTAGCTGGCTTGAGAATCGGCACTGGATTGCGCCATCGCCGACTGCGCAGATCCCGCCACGGCCTTCATCAAAATACACGTAATGTTGTCGGCTCCGCCCCTCTGCTTGGCGTACTCAATCAGGCTGCTACAAATCTTCGTCAAGTCGCTCTCCACCGCGGCAGCGTGCGCAATCTCTTCCGTATGCGCGTAGCGCGTCAACCCGTCTGATGCCAGCAGCAGCATGTCCTCCGGCTGTAGCATCGCCGCAAACAAATCCGGCTCAACCGTCTCCGCCACGCCAATCGCCCGCGTAATCACCGACTGCAAATTCGACGCTGCCGCCATCTCCGGCGTCATGTTGCCTTTACGCACCTCTTCATCCAGAAACGAGTGATCCTGTGTAATCTGCGCGCACTCGCCATTCCGCACCAGGTACGCCCGGCTGTCGCCCACGTTGCCAATCACAATCCGGTTGCCGTCCAGGCACGCGCACACCAGCGTGGTTCCCATGCTGTCCAGTTCAGGATTTTCGAAGGCTGCTTCGCGTACCACCCGGTTCGCCTCGTAAATCCCGTGCGCCAGCCGGTTCTCGATCGGGATCGGATCGCCCGTTTCCGGTTCCGTCGCTGTCGATCCAAACGACTCAATCAGCGTACGCACCGCCATCGCGCTGGCCACCTCGCCCGCCGCGTTGCCGCCCATCCCATCGCATACCACGTAAAGGTTCTGCTCGGCGTCGTAGCCAAAGCTGTCTTCGTTATTGCTCCGCCTGCAGCCAATATCCGTGATAGCTGCAAACTCCAGAGTGAGCGACGATTCCTGGGTCATGTCTAACCTGCCTCACACAGCCAAGCTCATCCGAGGCGAATTCTGCACAGCATAGCATCCCATCAAACTCATTCAAAAGCACTGCATCACAGCCACGGCGCCGGACTTGCTGTCGCCGCAGGTACCAAAGCAACGCGGGTTCATTGTCCCTTATCCCTCTGTCCCTTTGTCCCTGCCTTTACGGAACTTCTACCGTCTCTTCGCCAGGATCCACAAACTGGATCACTCCGCCCCAGATGCACATCAGCTTCGACACATTGTCCAGCGTTGGCATGTTGCCCAGCAGCACCGTCGGCGCCCCCGGCACCCACGGCGCGGGCGTAGCGGGTATGCACGGCATCGGCGTCAGCACACCCAGCGCCGCAGCGGTTGCCGCCGCCACCTCCGGATTCGCGATTGATTGGCACATCCCGAACGGCATGATGTTTGTCATCGGAATGTGGTCCATGATATTGGCATCCGGCATCTGGTTAGTAAAAACCCGATTCGTCGGCAAAACCACCAGCGAACTCGGCGCCACTCCAAACGAGCACTGCATCATCGCACCCATACAAACTTGAAATGGCATGGCTCGCACCCCTCCTGGGAAGTCATCGACGGCACGCGGCAATTCTGGGGAACAAATCGAATCGAGTCAACTGCGCCGGACACATACTTACGCGATTCGCGATCCGGAAAGGGTGAACCCCTCTCTTCGATGTCACTCAAGATTACTCCATTCCCGCGCCCACCCGCCGGGTGCCCCCGGTCTCGATTTTGAGACCGGGGATATCGCTGCACCTCCTTCACGCCGCCCGCCCCGCCTCCCTATGGCAAAATTGAGAGTCGGCGAATCTTCGCCCTCGAATCGATCCTGGGTGCCCCCGGTCTCGATTTTGAGACCGGGGATACCACTGCGCTCCAGTCGCCCGCGCCTTTGGGATGCCGGCGTGACGGCACTTGCTCCCGCACCACAAACGCGCGGCTTTCTCTCCACTACGCAGCATTGACTCAGCCCCGGAAAGGGCCTTCCAGCATGGCGCCCGATACATCCTCCCAGACGCTCCCTCTGTTCCTCATCGAGCCTCGATTTGTCGGCCGTGTCTGGGGTTACGCCGACCTTCATCCGTGGTACGACCGCGTCGCCGACACCGAACCCATCGGCGAAGTCTGGCTCACCGGCGACGAATGCCGCGTTGCCTCCGGCCCCCACACCGGATCGACACTCGTCACTCTCTTCCGCGAGCACCCCCTCACGCTCCTCGGCAAACCCGGATCCGGCGCTCCATCCCCACTCCTCATCAAAGTCATCTTCGCGCGCGAAAAACTCAGCGTCCAGGTGCACCCCGACGACCGCCTCGCGCAAAAATACGGCCAGCCCAACGGCAAAACCGAGTGCTGGTTCGCCCTCGACGCTCAGCCCGGCGCGCAGGTAGCCGTCGGCCTCAAGCCCGGCGTCACCCTCGACCAAATCAAATCCGAAATTCACGACGGCACACTCGAGCAGTCCCTCAATCTCCTCCCCGTCTCCGTCAACGACATGTTCTTCGTCGACGCCGGCACGGTCCACGCCATCTGGCCCGGCTCCATCCTCCTTGAAACCCAGCAGAACAGCGACATCACTTACCGCCTCTACGACTACGGCCGCCCCCGCGAGCTCCACATCGAAAAATCCCTCGAAGCCACGCGCCTCGTCACCCGCGCCGGCAAAATCCTGCCCCGCACTCTGCCCGACCGCACCATCCTCATCGACGTCGAATACTTCCGCGTCGAGCGCATCCCCTTCAGCGGCGCCCGCGACAGCGCATCGCTTCCCGCCGGCGACGAGCCCACGCCCAACCTCTCGTATCTCTTCGCCGCCGCCGGCTCCGCCCGCATCACCTCAACCAGCTTCGATCCCATCGACATCCCGTCCCGCGGTATCGCCTGTGTTCCGGCAACCTCGCCGGCATTTACCATCGAAGATCGCGGCGGTCTCGACCTCATTCGCATTTCGCCCCGACTTCCAAAAACCCCGCCGATACGCTGATCTTTAACGCCACCTTGAAGCGCATTGGCGCATCTTTGAGTCAGGAGATTCCAATGGCGACTGCAACCGATCACGCCCGCACTTCCACGGAGAACCAGTCAATGAGCTACCGCTTCGCACTCCCCCAGCAACTCCGCAGCGCCGTCGACAAGGCCGCCGCCGATTGGCAATCGAACAATAAAGTGGATCGCTTCTGGAAGAAAGACCCAACCCTCTGGACTCAGGACGGGGAAGAGAAGTGGCTCGGCTGGATCGACATCGTCGAGCGCGAACAAAAAGAGGCCTCCGCCCACGCCGCCCTCGCGCAGGACATTCGCGGCGCCGGCTTCGAATCCGCCCTCCTGCTCGGCATGGGCGGCTCCAGCCTCTGCCCAGAAGTCCTCGCCGTCACCTTCGGACGCCAGCCGGGCTTCCCGGCTCTCCACATCGTCGACTCCACTGACCCCGCGCAGATCAAGGCCGCGCAATCCAAAGTCGACCTCACCAAAACCATCGCCATCGTCGCCAGCAAATCCGGTTCCACCCTCGAGCCCAACGTCCTCAAGCAATACTTCTTTGAAGAGATGAAAAAAGCCGTCGGCGCCGACAAGGCCGGCAGCCACTTCATCGCCATCACCGATCCCGGCTCCAAAATGGAGCAGGTGGCCAAGGCCGACAACTTCCGCCACATCTTCTGTGGCGATCCCGCAATCGGCGGCCGCTACTCCGCGCTCTCCAACTTCGGCGTCGTCGCCGCCACCGTCGCCGGTCTGGACACGCCCAAGCTCCTCGCCGAAGCCGCCAAAGGCGTAGCCTCCGCCAAACAGCCCGTCGCCGACAATCCCGCTGTCCAGCTCGGCCTCATCCTCGGCTCGGCCCACAACGCCGGCCGCGACAAGATCACCATCTTCACCTCGCCAGAAATCCACGACGTAGGCGCATGGCTCGAGCAGCTCATCGCCGAATCCACCGGCAAGCAGGGCAAGGGCATCACGCCCGTCGACCGCGAAACCATTGGCTCACCCGCGGTCTATGGCAACGACCGCGTCTTCGCCTATGTGCGCCTCAAAAACACCGCCGACTCCAGTCAGGACGCCAAGGTCGCCGCGCTCGAAGCCGCCGGCCACCCCGTCGTGCACTTCGAAATCTCCGACCTCTACGAGATCTTCGGCCAGTTCTTCACCTGGGAAGTCGCCACCGCCGTCGCCGGCTCCATCATGGGCATCAACCCCTTCAATCAGCCCGATGTCGAATCCGCCAAAATCGAAACGCGCGCCCTCACCTCGGAGTACGAAAAGTCAGGCAAGCTCCCCACGCGCACGCCCTTCGCCACCACCAACGGCATCGAGCTCTACGCCACCGACACTTACGCCGCGAAGCTCAAGTCTGCCGCGCATTCCTCCGACCTCGCCGGCTTCCTGCGCGCCCACCTCGACCAACTCCACGCCGGCGACTACTTCGCCACGCTCGCCTTCTTGCCCATGTTTGTTGAAAACGAAAACATCATCCAGGGCTTCCGCCACAAAGTCCGCGACGCCAAAAAGGTCGCCACCTGCGTCGGCTTCGGCCCGCGCTTCCTGCACTCCACCGGTCAGGACTACAAGGGCGGACCCAACACCGGCGTCTTCCTTCAGATCACAGGGGGCCACGCCGTCGACCTCTCCATCCCCGGCCAGAAGTACAGCTTCGGCATCGTCATCGACGCCCAGGCCGCCGGCGATCTCGCTGTCCTCGAAAGTCGCGGCCGCCGCGCCCTCCGCATCCACCTCGGCACAGACACAGCCGCCGGCCTCAAGCAAATCGCCGATGCCGTGGATAAAGCCTTGGCTTAGCAAAACCCCGGGTGCCCCAGAGCCTGCCCTGAGCGAAGCCGAAGGGTCTCCTGATTTTGGAGACCTGGGATAACTCAATCGTGAATTTGGAACCCCCTCAATGAGGAATCCGTTTCGACGTTGACGCAGTCGGGTTAGCTCAGGCAACGCGCCTACGGCGCGGTGCGGAGGCGGCCTGATCTGGTGCGTCGGTGGCGCTGCTAGGACGCGGCTGATCTGATGCGTCTACGGCGTTGGGCGGACGTGCCTGACTTATGCCGTCCCTGTTGGTCGCGAGGGCTACGCCATCCGAATCCCAATTCAGAAAATCGTTAGGCCAGAAGGCGGTGGGCGATATGGAGTCCTTTGCCTACTGGGACCATGGTGGAGACGAAACCGGGAAGCTGGCTGACGGATTCGAGGTAGGCGGCGATCTCTTCCGGATGGGAGAGGGCGTTGTCGGCGAGCAGGAGAACGTCGGGTTCGAGTTTGGGGAGCAGGAGGGAGAGCTGGTCCGGGGCGGTTATGCGGTCGGCGTCGAAGAAGACGGCGTCGAAGGGGCCGGGAAGCGTGGCGACGATGGCGGTGGCTTCGCCTACAAGGACGTCGACCCATGGATTGAGCCTTGCCTGGGCGAGGTTGTGGTGGGCGGCGGCTGCCCGGTCGGGGTGACGCTCAATGCTGATGAGCGGTTGGGCGCCTGGGATGCGGCGGAGGGCGTCGGCGATCCAGATGGCGCTGAATCCGTTGGAGGTTCCGATTTCCAGAACGCGGCGGCGACGGCCGGCAAGAAGAAGTAGTTGGAGAAGGCGGGCGGTAGGGGCTTCGAGGTTGAGGCGCTTGGTGCGGTGCTCGGTTTGGGCGGCGTCGTGGGATTGGCCTTCCTGTTCGAGTTGATGGAGAAGGGTGTCGAGGTCAGGAGTGTTTGCGTTGTTGTTCATGGCCGTTGCCGAGGCCATTTTACGTGTGCGCCGGAAGATGGTTCGCGGGAGGGGAATCTCCCACCCACCCTAGCGGCAAAAACAGAGACGCCGCGAGCGTCCACACCCACAAAAGAAGACCTGTTTGTGGGGACACCGGGTGCGGCACCCGGTCGAGGTCATTGTATGCATCGGAATTCGAGGTATTGTATGCATCGGGATCCGAGGTATCCAGGCCTCCAAAATCCCCGGCTCCCTCCCGCCCTCACGGAACCCACTGAGTCTGGCATTCAGCCTCTACGCGGAGAGATCGGCGAGCCGAATTGATCCCAGCGGCGAAAACCTGTCGCCGGGGATTTGGGAAGTTGAGGCAGGGCACCCCAATTTCATGAAAGCGTCTAAGATTGATGGGGATGGCGTTCGTCTTTTATAGGCGGGCGAAAATCGGGCTACAATCGATCAACTTTTCCATGCTGCAGACCAAGACCAAGCCGGCGGGAGTTGGGCGTGCCTTTTGGCGGGCCCGTTCCCGGAAGAAGTCCCGGGGCAGGGTGGTGCTTGCAGCGCTGGCGGCGAGCGTATTGCCGGTAATTCTGGCGGGGTGCGGGGTGAGCGGCGCGACTGCCAATGCAAGGCCGGGGGCGCTGAGCGTGAGCCCGGGGGTGGCGAGCCTGGACACGAACTGCACCGGCTGCAATGCCGTGGATGGGCGCGGCAATCCGGTGCTGCAGTTTGCGGCGCGGGAGGCGCATGGTGGGCCGGCGGCGGTGACGTGGTCGGTGTCGGGCGGAGATCCGGCGGCGGGTGCGGGAAGCATTGATGCGAACGGGCGGTATACGCCTCCTACCTATCTGAGTAAAGACGCGGCGGTAGTGCAGGTGATGGCGGCTTCGGCGAGCAACCCGGCGCTGACGGCGCGCGGGACGATCGCGCTGAGGCCGGGCTTTTTGCAGCCGCTGACTCCCGAGAATGTGGCGCTGGGGCCCTCAGGGACGGTGGCGCTGACGGGCAGGCTGGCGGAGGCGGGTGGACGGGCAGAGATTCATTTTGCGCTGGCGGGCGAGGCTGATGGAGGGGACGGCGGATTGGGAGCGCTGAGTGTGCCTCTGTGCCAGCACTCCCAACAGGCGTTTACTACATGCGCAGTAACCTACACGGCTCCGGCGACGGTGTCGGGAACGAGCGCGGCGTATGTGATTGCGTCGGTGGGCGGATCGAAGACGGAGGCGGAGATTCTGCTGAACACCGCGGGGGTGAACAGCAACCCGGTGGGGCACCAGACGGCGCTGGCGACGATGATGCCGCTGGGGTCGTCGGGCGGGAACAACCACGATTATGACGCGCGGGGCAACACGATTGCGGACTGCTGCAGCGGAACGCTGGGCGCGCTGGTGCAGGACAACGCGGGACGGCAGTACCTGCTGAGCAACAACCATGTGCTGGCGCGCAGCGATCGTGCGACGGTGGGCGACGCCATTGTGCAGCCGGGTCTGATTGACAACAACTGTACGCCGAGCGGGGACGGGCCGGGGACGGTTCCGGTGGCGGCGCTGACGGCGTGGCTTCCGCTGAAATCGAACGCGACGAATGCGGATGCGGCGATTGCGCAGGTGGGATCGCGGACGCTGGACGCGAACGGCAACATTCTGGAGCTGGGGGCGCGGCAGGCGGATGGGACGCTGGCGGCGGCTCCGCCGGGGATCTCGTCGACGGGCGGGAGGGGCGAAGCAGCGGCGCTGCAGATGACGGTGGCCAAGAGCGGACGGACGACGGGGCTGACGTGCGGGGCGGTTTCAGCGGTGGATCTGGATGTGTCGGTGGACTACTATCGCGACTGCGCAGAGACCAAGCCGTACACAACCAAGGTGTTCACAAACCAGGTGGCGGTGAGCGGGGATCGATTCAGCGATGCGGGCGACTCCGGCGCGCTGATGGTGGACACGTCGAACGCGGAGCCGGTGGGGCTGTTCTTTGCCGGCGGGACGGACGCGTCGGGAGTGGTGCACGGGATTGCGAATCCCGCGAATGAAGTGCTGAACGAGCTGGCGGCGCAAACCAGCGCGCAGTCTGGGAATGGCACGAGCTACAGCTTTGTGGGCGGCGCGGACCATGGCGTGAGCTGCCTGAATTACGGGGACAGCACGATCAGCGCGGCGCAGGGCCGGTCGCTTTCAAACGCGGAGATTGCGCGGGGACAGCAGGCGTTGAATGACGCGCGCACGCTGGTGGACCCATCAAGACTGGCGGACCCTTCGGGCGGCATTCTAGGCGTGGCGATGGGCAAGAGCAGCGACCGGGCGGGCGAGGCGGCGGTGATTGTGTATGTGAGCGGGCATCCTTATGTGCCGGCGACGGTGGATGGCGTGCGCACAATGGTGATTGGCGCAAATGCTGAACAGGTGGCGATGGGAACGGCGCCGCTGGCTAATTTTGAGGCGCAGCCGGCGCCGGCAGCGGCGGAGTTGAAGCGCGTGATGGATGTAAAGGAGCGCGTGGGGCGCATGATGATGCGACAGATTCCGGCGTTTTTTGGCGTGGGCGTGGGGCAGAGCCTGGATGATCCGCGGGAGGCCGCGCTGGTGATCTACGTGGACCGGCATCGTGCACCGGCAAGTTTGCCGCCGGTGATTGATGGCGTGCGGGCTCGGTACGTGGAGATGGACCGGCTGCACGTGACGCGGTCGTATTCGAATGTGGCTCCGGGGATACAGCATTGCGTGCCCCATTTGAGTGCCGAGCAGGATGTTGAGGAGATGATGCGGCCGCGGATTTCGTTCTGACGTTTTGCAGGAGCATGCTGCGCTCCCGCGCAGATCGATTTTTGGACGCGGGCGAGGACGCCCGCGTGACAGCCGGTCAGCCACCCCACGGACGTAGACCTGTCCGCGGGGACCTCGGTCTGGAGACCGGCGCTACGATGGCGCTGCGATATGCGTGCCGATTCAAATTGATCTCTGCTAACATTCTGACATCCGGCTCGCCCACCGGCTTGAGCCGCGGAGGTCGAAATGAGTCCAACCACACGGCGTAGTTTTTTGAAGACAGGTCTGGCCGCCGGAGCGATGGCGACCGTAGGAGTGAATCCCCTGGCCGCCGCCAAGCGCACCGCGACCGACAAGGTGGTGCTGGGCCGCTCAAATGTAGAGGTAACGCGGCTCGCCTTCGGAACCGGGACGGATAGCGGCGCGGTGCAGGCAGCGCTGGGCCAGAAGGAGTTTACGCGGCTGGTGCGCTACGCACACGACCGTGGCATCCGCTTCTTCGAGACGGCTGAGGCCTATCAGACGCCGGGAATGCTGGGTGAAGCGCTGAAAGGCCTGCCGCGCGACAGCTATCAGCTGATGAGCAAGGTGACGACGTTCCACGAGGGCGTTGACCCGCAGGGCAAGTTCGACGATCTGCGGCGCATCTCGCAGACCGAGTACTTTGACATCATGCTGCTGCACTGGCAGCACTCGGCGGATTGGCCGGAGACCACGAAGCGCTGGCAGGACGCGATTCTGGAAGCGCAGCAGAGGAAGACGATCCGCACGCATGGCGCGTCGGTGCATGGGCTGCCGGCGCTGCGGCAGATGCCTGGGACGCAGTGGCTCGATGTGGGCCTGATCCGCATTAACCACAGCGGTGCGCGCATGGACGGGCCGACGTATGAGGACAGCAACCACCCCGACAACGTGAGCGAAGTGGTGACTCACATCCAGCAGTTGAAGAAGGAAGGGCTGGGCGTGATCGGCATGAAACTATGCGGCGGCGGCCAGTTCGTGAATAGCCACGATGATCGTGTGAAGGCGATGCGGTTCGCGTTCCAGAATGCAGGCGTGCACGCGGCCACGGTGGGCTTCAAGAGCACGCAGGAGATCGACGAGGCTATTACGAATATGAATTTGGCGCTGGCATAGAGAGACGCCGAAAGACCCGCGGCTGAAGATCAGGCCGCGTCCGCACAGCGCCGAAGGCGCAAGGGACGTTAGCCCCGGGCTGCGCGCGGGGAAAAATGCAGCGGAGTCAATTCGGAGTCCGTAGGGACGGTGTACCGGCGACTTGCCGGTCTCCATTCTGAATCCTGGGATTGGACGCCCACTCACCTGACCTCAGCAGTAAACGCTCTCTTCCATTCGTGACCCTTCAAATCAAAAAAATCCTTGGGCTCGGGTCCGGCCGCGCCAACCTCCGTCACCTTGATGCGCATCGCCAGCTTGCTATCCTTCCTCACGTCCACTTGCCGCGCCACCCGCACACCGTCAAAATCCTGCTGGAGCGTTCGCCGCGTTTCCACCCCGCTGAAAAACGTCTTCTCCAGGTCTCCCGACGAACCAAACCAGAACCCGCGCGCGTGCTCCGCATCCAGTTTGCCCTCCGGACTCTCGTATCCGCTCAACACCCGCACCGCATCGGCGCCGTCCACCCGGTCCTGCTTGATTCTCCAATCCGACTCAACGAACGTATCGAGCGCTGGAATCGGTTCAAGAATTTGGAAAAGCAGGGCGAGAAGACCTGCATCGGGTCCTTCCGATAAGACAAAGGTCTTCTCTCCATCGCGTGTGCGAACCAGCCGGCTCGCGCCCAACGTCGCCTCGCGCCGCCATTGCGTCGCGTTCATCCACGTGTCTTCGTATTTGCCGGTCAGCACCTGGCCCGTCTTGCTTCCCGCCTGGAACTCGGCCGTCAGCCTGTAAGGCTGCGTCGCAGCCGCCGCGAGAAATCCAGCCTTTCTCCCGCGCTCAAACCAGGTGCGCGCGCTTTCAAACGACGCCGTCCCCGCCGGACGCGCCGTCTTAAACCCAAGCGTGATTCGCGAATAAACCTGAACCGGCTCACCCTGATCCACAAAAGGTCGAAAATGCATGGCCTCAATCTGCCGTCGCGCCGCTTCGTTCATACCCGGATTCGCAGAAACAATCGTGCCCACTTCGCGTACTTTGCCCTCGCGATCCACCGCGATCTCCGTAGTCAAAACCCCTTCCAGCGGTCCGTCCTGCACCGCCGGCCACGTCAAGGCCTCGCCGCTTTGCAGGTTCCTTCGCAACGTCAGCTCGTCCGTTGCAACCGTCTTCACCGTCGGGCTGTCTCCGCCCGCCGCCGACGCGTCGAACCAGCCTTCCGGCATTGCGCCAAGATCTTCCAATACGCTGATCCGTGCAGTTACCTCGGGACTGCCGCTGCTGATCCTGCGAGCCACCTGACGGTTGTGGAATATTGCGTAGTCGCGGTACCACCCTCCCCAGCCAAATCCATTCACCGTGTACAATAACCCGCTGTCCGTCTTGAATGAGATGCCCGCGCCCATCCACGCCCGATCGGTCCCGTTGCCGCTCTCCAACTGCCAGCTCAGGTACGTGCCTCCCATCAACTGCTTCACCTCGGCGCCTGCAATCTCCTTCGCCAACTCGGGTGAAATTTCCACCGGATGAACGATGGCATTGGCCAGTTCGCGCAGCCACTCAGGAAAATACGTTCCCTCGTTCTTCTGCCACACGCGTCATCTTCGACAATCTCGATCTGGTGAAACTCCGGGCAGCGAATCTCCCGCCGCCACCGGGTAGGCGAAGCCCACCAGAACTCAACCTCGCCGGTCCTGCCACTCCCTTGTCGCGTTCAAGGCTCGGAGCGAACGTTGCTTTGAGATGAAAGGGCGCCGTACCTGGCTGATCGAGCGTGCTCAACTCGGCAGACTTTTTGACCGTTTGGCCCAATCCTCCGAAAACGCAGTCGATGCACAAACTGCAACACCGAGGATCACAAGCCAGAGATAGTTTGCGCATACCACATGATATAGGCCATCTGCCATTGCGATCCGGTAAGCTACGCGGTTCGGAACCGGGTCCGCCCATCAAAGGAGTAGCATCAAACAAATGAGGGATAGGCCATGAAGGTCCTTCGTTCCGTCACGCGCAGAGGATTCAGCATCGGCACTGCCGGGTGGTTTACGGTCCTGAGGCCCAATACCTGGTTCCCCGCCTCCCGCCTGCCTGCCGCCTTCCACTCTCCACCGATCAGGTCCAAGCGCGGCGGATTGTCAGGTGATCCGGATTACATAATCCATTCAGGCATTCTGGAGGAAGCCATTCCCGCGCCGGCCCTCGTCACGAGTGTCCCCGTTCCGCGCCCGCTGCGGATGGCATCGATTGTCCTTGCAGCGATCGCCATCACTGCGGCACTGCTCTGGTGGATCATGCACCCGCGAAATTGCCGCCCCAGCCGTTCGCCTCGACCCCCTGTGGAAATTCTTCTAGGATCCATTTGTCGCAGGAAAAAGGAGAAGCGCGATCCCGGAACGCCAATCGATTTGCCGGATTCAATCCCTATCGCTTGATCATTTTTTTCACTCTTCACTGCTTGGTGATCCAAATCACACTCAGCACTTTACCTGTGCTCAACCGCATCATTCCAAAGCGGATGTGCGTTTTTTTATGCGTAAGTTTGTTTCCTCCGCAATGCGATTGCGTTGGCGGATTCCGCCAGGCGCTGGTACGATTCCAGCCGGTCTTCATGACGCCAGGTGTCGGTAACCGCGATCACCTCGCTGGCGCCGGTGTCGCGCACCAGCTTCTCGAGCCCGGCCCGAACCGTTGCCTCCGAGCCGACGATGGCCGCGCCCAGCTTGCTCATAACCGCGGAGCGCTCCCACTCGCTCCAAAGCCCGTCCATCGAGTCGACCGGCGGTAGCAGCTCAACAGGCTGATTCCGAATCAGCCGCAGGAACCGCTGCTGCGGTGTGGTGAAGAGGCGCTGCGCCGCCGCGTCGCTCTCGGCGGTAATCACAGCCACGCCCGCGATGAAGTAAGGCTTGGCAAGGGTACCGCTGGGCCGGAACTGCTCGTGGTAGACATCCGCGGCAGCGTACAGGTGATCGGGCGCAAAGTGCGCCGCAAAGCAAAGGGCAGGCCAAGGCGCGCGGCACGCTGGGCGCTATACAGGCTGGAGCCAAGCAGCGTAATCGGCACGTTGCTGTTCTGCCCGGGTGGCCTTGACTGCCTGCCCGGGCCGCACAGGGCCGAGATAGGTGCGCAGCTCTTCCAGCAACTCGGGGAAGTCGTCTCCACTTTGGCGCAGGTCGCGGCGCAGGGCGCGCATGGTGGCAAAGTCGCCCCCCGGCGCGCGGCCCAGGCCCAGGTCGATGCGGCCAGGATACAACGCTTCCAGCGTCCCGAACTGCTCGGCCACCACCAGCGGGGCATGGTTGGGCAGCATAATGCCGCCGCTGCCCACGCGGATCTGCCTGGTACGACAGGCCACGTGGCCAATGAGCACAGATGTCGCCGAACAGGCCAGGCCGTCGATGGAGTGTGCTCGGCCAGCCAGAACCGCTAGTAGCCCCACTGTTCAGCATGCTGGGCCAGATCGACCGAGCGCGCAATCGCCGGCCCGGGCCTTCGCCGGGTTTCATGCCGACCAGATCGAGTATCGAGACTGTTAACGCGTCCGCCATACTCTCTTAGATTCATCACGAGCCAAAGCGATGCCGAAGCCCGGCGAGGCGACAGTTGTATGCTCGAAACACGATGTTTGGCGGGGTCCAGTGATGGCGCAACTGAAGGCGGTACCTGGGGACATCACGAGGTTTACTGCGGATGCGATTGTGAATGCAGCCAACACCTCGCTGCTGGGTGGTGGCGGCGTGGATGGCGCCATCCATCGCGCGGCCGGGCCGGAGCTGGTGGAGGCCTGCCGTATGTTGAACGGATGCGCCACCGGCGACGCCAAGGCCACACCAGGATTTCTCTTGCCGGCCAAGTGGGTGTTTCATGCGGTCGGCCCGGTTGGAACGACGGCAGCCGCGACGAAGACGCGCTGCTCGCCTCCTGCTACCGGCGCTGCCTGGAGCTGGCGCGCGAGCACGGCGTTCGCTCGATTGCGTTCCCGGCGATCAGCACGGGCGTCTACGGTTTCGCTGGAACGAGCGGCTCGAATCGCCATCCAAACCGTGCGGGCCCACATCGAAGACAGCGGAGTTGAGGAAGTGCGGTTCGTCTGCTTCAACAGCGACGCGCTGCTGGTGTACGAGCGTCTGTTTGCTGAAGGCGTGTAGGACCAGCGTTTGGAATTTCCTGGAGTGTGCATGGAGTACGTGAATCTTGGCAAGACGGGCATGAAGGTGTCGCGCATCTGCCTGGGGTGCATGACGTATGGCTCGCCCGCGACCGGGCCGCTGAAGCCGGGCGCCAGGCGTGGGCGCTGAACGAGCAGGAGAGCGAGCCGTTCCTGCGCCAGGCGCTGGACCTCGGCATCAACTTTGGGATACAGCCAATGTGTACTCGCGGCGACAGCGAGCGCGTGGTGGGCAACTTTTTGAAGGCCCACACCCGCCGTGAAGCCATCGTGATCGCAACCAAGGCGCAGGGCCTGATGCGCGAGGAGCCGAACGGGCGCGGGCTGTCGCGCAAGGCAATCCTGTTCGAACTGGATGAAAGCCTGAAGCGGCTGCAGACCGACTACGTGGACCTATACAGATTCACCGCTGGGACTATGAGACGCCGATTGAGGAGACCCTGGAGGCGCTGCACGACGCGGTGAAGGCGGGGAAGGTGCGTACATCGGCGCATCGTCGATGTACGCGTGGCAGTTCGCCAAGTCGCTGTACCTGGCTGATCTGCGCAATTGGACGCGCTTTGTGACCATGCAGAACCATTACAACCTGCTCTATCGCGAAGAGGAGCGGGAGATGGTGGGCCTTTGCGTGGACCAGGGGATCGGGATGCTGCCCTGGAGTCCATTGGCGCGCGGAAGGCTGGCGCGGCCGTGGCAGTCGGAGAACACCAGGCGCTTCGAGACGGATGCGTTTGGCAAGTCGATGTACACGCCGACGGAAGAGGCCGATCACCGGGTGGTTGACCGCGTAGAGGCGATCGCGAAAAAGCGCGGCGTGTCGATGGCGCAGGTTGCGCTGGCGTGGATGCTCGCGAAGCCGGCGGTGACGGGGCCGATCGTAGGTGCGACCAAGCCTCATCATCTGGAGGATGCAGCGGCCGCACTCTCTTTAAAGCTGACCGCCGAGGAGATCAAGGCGCTGGAGGAGGAGTACATGCCTCATCCAGTGCTGGGTTTCAGCTAGATCGCGGCGCGCACCAATTGCGACCGGCCAGAGTTCAATCTGGCCGCGCTCGCTCGTATGTTGCTATTCGTATCGCAGCGCCACCATCGGGTCCACCCGCGCTGCTCTTCGCGCTGGAATCCAGCATGCTAGTACGCCTGTTACCAGCAACAAGAGAACAGTGCTCGCCAAGGTCGCCGGATCGTATGGTTTCACTCCGGGCCATAATTGTGCCTCGACGGCGCGGGCCAGCAACAAGCTGGCGACCAGTCCACGACAACTCCAGCGAGGACTGACCGCAAGCCCCCAACGATCACCAGGCGAAGCACGTTGGTGCGCTCCGCACCCAGGGCCATACGGATTCCGATCTCATGCGTCTTCTGCGCTGTGGTGTACGCCAGCACGCTGTAGACGCCCACGGTAACAAGAATCAACCCCACACATCCGAAGATGATCATCAGCAGCAAGGTGAAGCGAGGGCCCGCGTACAATCCCTGGCTGATGGAGTGCTCCAATGCGTCTGGATACACGAGAGCCACGCCCGGATCAGCGGCCCATACCGCCTGCTGCACCTCATTCATCATCGCCATGGGTGGTTGCGCGGACCGGATGAACAGGACATGCAATCCCGATCCTGTAACGGTGTACGGCACCCACACCTGTGGTTCAATGGGAGCCTGGAGACCACCCCTTCCGTAGCCTGGCGCACCCTGATTGACGACGTCACCGACAACCCCCACGATTTCGAAGGATGGGTCGCGCAGCGAATCGGCAACACTCTCGAGCCCCACGAGCTTGACCCGTCGCCCGATAGGGTCTTCACCAGGGAGATAGGTCGAGACAAACTTGCGGTTGACCACCGCTACTTTTCTCGCATCGTTGATCTCGGATTCTGTAAACCCGCGTCCGGTCTCAAATGGAATTCGAAGTGCGCGAAGTAGGCGTCGCTGACGTTTTGCACCTGCGCATGCCATTGCTCCTGAGGCGGCTTGCCAGAAATCTCGACTTTGCTGTCGCGGGTCGCGTTGGGTGGCACCGAGCCCGAATCCGCCGCATCGGTCACCCCAGGGATCGTCTTAACGCGCGCCAGCACCGGCCGAATAAATTTGCTCACCTGTTCCGCCGTCTTGTAGCGATCCGTGGCAAAGCAACTGGGTCTCGAAGACGTGATCTGCCTGCAATCCCAGGTTCCCTTCGCGCAGCGCCAAAAAACTATGCATCAAAAGCCCGGCTCCGATCAGCAGGGTGAGCGACACGGCTACTTCCAACACCACGGCGGCATCGCGCATGCGCGCTGTCCGAAAGCCGCCGATCACACCTCTGCCCGCATTGCGCAGTGGATCGTTCAGATTGCGGCGCGCTGCCTGGAGAGCGGGCGCCAGACCGAAGATCAGCGGAGTCAACACGGCCAAAACCAACGTGAAAGCCAGCACCTGCGCGTTGAGGCCGACTACGGCTTCCGCTGGGATGGAATCCGGCGGCATGGTGGCGACAATAGGTTTCCGTCCGCCCCAGGCAATCGGTACGGCCAGCGAAAAGCACCGCCCATGGCCAACACGAGGCTTTCGACCAGCAGAAGCCGCATGAGTCTCGCTCTGCCCGCTCCTAGCACGGTGCGCAGCGCGAACTCCTTTTCGCGCGAAGTTGCCCGCGCCAGCATCAGGTTGGCTACGTTGACACAGCCGATCAACAGCAGTAATCCGACGGCCACCAGAACGATGTAGAGTGTGGCCTCAATGTGTCCGGTAACCGAGTGACCGATCGGCATGACGAAGACCTGGAATTGGGCGGGATAATCTTGCGGCCGAACTGTTGCCATGTGGTTGACGATGCCGGTCAGGTCTGCGGACGCCTGGGCCATGGAGACGCCAGGCTTCGGCCGCCCCAGCACGAACCAATATTCCGGCAATCCCGCGAAGCCTATCGATCCGGGATGGGGCGTTTTGGGTATGAACACATCAGCATGGCGTTCCGCCGAAGCGTGGCGGCATGATTCCAACCAGGGTTCGTGCCGTGCCGTTCAGAACGAAGACCTTGTTCAACACGTTTGGATCGGAGTTGAAGCGCGCCTTCCAGACTTTGTATCGCAGTACGAATACCGGCGGTGCTCCCGGCCTGTCGTCGCCAGGTTGAAGCACCCGTCCGTACAACGCCGGCATGCCGAAGAATTCGAATGAGCCGGGTGTCATATCGGCTCCATAGAGCCATTCGACGCCCGCGCCATGTTTGTAGAGCACGGGATCGTCCGAGGTGCCCATCATTCTCTCGAACGAATGGTTCTGCGCGACGATCTCCAGATACTCATCGGAGGTGTATCCCTGGCGTCCTTCATCAGGGCCTTGCGTTGCGCCATGAATGCGCGGATAAACGATGTGCGCGGCATCCTTATATGGAAATGGCTCAAGCAGCACGTTGTCGATGACGCTGAAGATCGCGGTGCTGGCGCCCATGCCGAGCGCGAGAGTGAGAATCGCGACCGCGGCGAAACCAGGATTGCGCTGGAGCTGGCGGAGTGCGTAGCGCAGGTCTTGGCGGACGCTCGCGAGGAAGTTGCGCTCATTGCTTCCAGGCACCGGTGGTGGTTGCGTGGCCTTGTGCACCCTCTCGAGCAGTCCCTGCGCCAGCAGGTTCTCGTCATTGAGTTCCATCAGCGCATCGCGGCGGGCATCTTCCTCTGTGCCGCCCCCGGATAGCAAGTCGAGATAGCGGTCCTCCAGGTGCTGCGACAATTCCTCGATGATCTCGTTTTCGCGAGTTGAGTCGAGGTTGAGATACGAGAGCCG
>CAWJVV010000023.1:0-33653 GCA_963846375.1 uncultured Acidobacteriota bacterium | reverse complement strand
ATCTACCGCATCCGCATCGCTATGGAACTGGCCCGCAACCACGGCCGGAAGGTCGCTTCATCGGCCGATCGATGGTGGAGAGCACGGAGATCGCGCAGGACCTCGGCTATCTCGATCTGCCGCCCGGCCTGGTGATCAATCCCGGCCAGATGAGCGATTTTCCCGTCGGAGCAGCTGTTGATCCTGATCAGCGGCACCCAGGGCGAGCCGATGAGCGCGCTGAGCCGCGCGGCGGTGGACAACCACAAGCACGCGAGGATCGAGCCGGGCGACACGGCGGTGCTTAGCTCGCGCATCATCCCGGGCAACGAGAAGGGAATCTTCCGCGTCATCGACCACCTGTTTCCGCCGCGACGCCAATGCGATCTATGACGAGGGCTCCGCACGGCTTGATCCATGTGAGCGGGCATGGCAGCCAGGAAGAGATGCGTCTGCTCATCAACCTTGTCCGGCCCAAGTTCTTCATCCCCGTACATGGCGACTATCGCTACCTGCGCCGCCACGCCCAGGTGGCCATGGAGACGGGCGCGGTCGAGCACGCCATCGTAATCGAAGACGGCGACGTGCTGGAGCTAGACAAGGACGACGCTCGCAAGACCGACAAGGTCACGGCGGGCCGCGTCCTGATCGATTCCGGTTCGTCGATCGACGTGGTCGAAGACCTCGTCATTCGCGACCGTCGGATCCTGAGCGAAGACGGCATTGTGCTGGCGGTGATGGCAATCAACAAGCGCACCGGCAAGGTGGAGCGCGAGCCGGAGGTGGTCATGCGCGGCTTCGGCGGCGCGGACATCACTGAGCAGGCCCGCGAGGCTGTCCTGAAGACCCTCGACAGACTGAACGGCGAACAGAAGACCGACTACGGCATGGTGAAGGAGAAGGTGCGGGTGGAGCTGAAGCGCCTGATCCAGAAGAGCACCGGACGCAGGCCGTTGATCATGCCGGTCATTCTGGAAATCTGAACGGGAGTTTCCCCGCATGAAGTGCATTCAATCGATTCGCATTTGTGTGCGCATTGGCAGTCTTGCTTGCGCCGACTTGGATGGCGCAGACGGCAACACCCGGCGACCAAACGGCTAAGACTGCCTGCCTGCCCACCACTACGCTCGATGAACTAATCAAGGCTATCGATGCCGCAGTGAGCGGCCCCGGTAACCAGGACCGCACCTGTTTTCGTGCGCTGTTCACGGCGGATGCGCGGCTGATTCCGATAAGCGTCGCCGCCGATGGCACCGCTGCGCCGCGCATTTTGACGTGCAGGACTGGATTGACGCGGTGGCCAAACGCGGCTCAGCGGTATTTTACGAGCACCAGATCAAAGTGAAGACGGAGTCGTGGGCGCACCTGGCGCATTTGTGGAGCACCTACACCACCGAGAACGCCGGATGGCAAACCGATCGATCGCGGGATCAACAGCATCCAGGCCGTGTTTGATGGCAAGAGCTGGAAGGTTATCGAGATTCTATGGCAGGCGGAAAGCCGACGGAGCCGGTACCGGCACAATACCTGCCGTAAGCGACCGGGGACGGCTAACTCCTTTCCTTTTTCGCTACAACCCGCTGATAATAAGGGAAACGGAGTAAGCCATGACGCTGCAGATCGAACTCGACCCCGAGTTGAAGTCGAGACTTGAGGAGCAAGCCGCGCGCCACGGCATGGCCCCGGAAGCCTATGCCCTGAAGCTTCTTGAGGGCTCATTGCCCGCTCGAATTCAGCTCACCGGGACTGGGCGGCTCTGGCCCGGTGACGTTGATGCGATGACACGCGAGCTTACCAAGGGATCGGAAAACCTCCCCATACTGCCTCTCGAAGCAAATGATCGCGAGAGCTATTACGAGGATCGCTGGTAAATGCCCTCGGATCTCTGGCTCGCCGACACAAACATTTTGCTTCGCTGGTTGCAGCCTGAAGGGTCCGATTTCCCGATCGTAGTTCGTGGAATTCGCAGAGTTGAGTGCACTGGAGCCACGCTGTGCTTCACCGGCCAGAACATGGCTGAATTCTGGAATGTTTTGACACGCCCCGTCGACCGCAACGGATATGGCATTTCTCCAGCAGAAGCGGACGTGGAGCTCGGAGCATCGAGACTAGTTTTCGATTTCTGCCCGATAACGTAAATGTCTATCTCACGTGGCGTCAGCTTCTAGTGGACCACTCGATTCGTGGTGTTCAGGTCCACGACGCTCGGCTTGTTGCGGTCATGCAGGTTCATGGCGTGAAGCGCATCCTCACATTCAACACGCGCGACTTTGTGCTACGCGCAGATTGAAGCGATCCACCCTTCGCAGGTCTAAAAGGACTTATGCCGACAGCGACAGAACAGCTTGTTTCGATGGACACCATTCGCGCGGCAGCCCAGCGCATCGCCGGCGTTGCCGTTAAGACGCCGCTCGTGCGCGCGCCGTTCGAGGGCATCTCGGGCGAAGTGTGGCTGAAGGCCGAGAGCCTGCAGCCCATCGGCGCTTCAAACTGAGCGGCGCAGCCAACAAGATCCTGCAGCTTTCGCCGGAAGAGATCAGGCGCGGCGTCATCACCTATTCCAGCGGCAACCATGCGCAGGGCGTGGCCTATGCGGCGCGGGAGGTCGGCGCGAAGGCGGTCATCGTGATGCCCTCCAATGCGCCGGCCATCAAGCGCGCGGCAACGCTGGCGCTGGGCGCCGAGATTGTGGACGTGGGCGTCGCCTCAAGCGAGCGGCTGGCCAAGGCCGAAGAACTGATCCGCGAGCACGGCTATGTGGTGGTGCCGCCATACGACGATGAGAAGATCATTGCCGGGCAGGCCACCTGCGGGCTGGAGATCGTGGAGGCTCTGCCGGATGTGGACCTGGTGCTGTCGCCTGTCTCCGGCGGAGGGCTGCTGAGCGGAGTGGCCACGGCCGTGAAGCTGCTGCGGCCCCAGGCCAAGGTGTTCGGCATTGAGCCCGAGCTGGCCGCGGACACGGCGGAGAGCTTTCGCACCGGCAAGATTGTGACTTGGCCCTCGGAGTTGACCAGCCGGACGATTTGCGATGGCTTGCGCACGCAGAGCGTGGGGGAACGGAACTTCACGCATATGCAGGCCTACGTGGATGGGATCATCACGGTTACCGAGGCCGAGATTCGCGCGGCCATGCGGGCGATTGTGGCCACGGCGCGTCTGGTGCCCGAGCCGAGCGGTGCGGTGACTACCGCGGCGCTGCTCTTCCATGCGAACGAGTTGCCGCCCTACGCAAGGCCGCGGCCATCATCAGCGGGGGGAACGTTGACCCGAATTGCTGGCGGATATTCTGACGGAGACAGGCAGAATGTAGGTTCGTGCTCTCCCGCCGCTCGCGAATGAGGCTGCGCGAAGGACGGGGCACGGGTGGTCTTTGCTCACCGAAGGGCCGGCGGGGCGTCGTTGAACTATGATGCCGTTGATGGGAACCCGAGGAAGTGTTTCACGATCGCGCGTGGTGGCGCTGGGCCTGGTGCTCGGTTGCGCCTGCTGCCGCTGGCCGGGCAGAAGAAGCCGAAGACCGACAATATTCAAAAGCCCATGGCTGGACCGCGCGCGACGGCGCTGCGGGTCACGTGGCTGTATATTTCGCCCGATAACAGCGCGCAGAAGGTTGACCGCGTGCAGCCGGGGCGCGAAATGGTGGTGGCGGAGAAGAGTGGCGACTGGCTGCGCGTATACGCCAACACCGACATCCAGGAAGAGACCAACGATCGCGACACGCCGTGGGTGGGAAGCGATAATACGCCGCCTCCGATTTCGGGATGGATGGAGACCGTGGCATTGTGATTGAGTCCACGCCCGACGGCGACCAGGTGCTGATGGGCGAGGCCGCCAACGAGGAGGCCGCCGCCAGCGACCCGCGGGGTGCGGCGAACGCGGCGCAGATTGCGCGCCTGCTCTACCGGCGCGTGGTGGAGATGTTCCCCAATTCGCCGCTTGCGGCGGAGGCAGCGTGGCGGGCCGCGGATATTCAGTGGCAGATTCAAAAGGCCGACCAGGCTCGCGTCCTTCAGCCAAGGAACAGGACGCCTTACATGCGCGAGGGCATGGACGATGACGATTGAAGAAGGTCATCAAGTTCTACCCCAATACGAAGCAGGCGGACATGGCCGCCTATGACCTGATCGACAACAAGCTGTGCGGCGACTGGCAGGGGCAGGCCAAGTGCCCGGAGAAAGAGTCGGAGTTTACGAGAAGTACGCCTCCGAGCACCCTGACGGACCGCGCACTGCGAAGGCGCTGTACGAAGCGGTGTATCGCAACGCCGTGCTGGTGGACATGTTCAACGCCGATGAGAACAGCAAGAAGGCCGACGGCGCCAAGGCGCACGCGCACGAACTGCTGGCGCGGCTCAAGGACAAGTTTGCGCAGTCGGATTACACGGCGCGAGCGGCGGCACTCGTGTTCAAATTGGATCAGGGTGTTCCGGTCTATGGAATTGACCGGCAATAGAAGCCGGTATTGACCGGCAATAGACACCCTGGCGAAAACGATTCTCTGAAGTTGAAGTCTGATTCATCCCCGGTGCCTGCCTGGCATTATCATCGAAGCAGACCCTTGAACAAAGTGGCGGGGGCACGCTCGGCGTAAGCGTTTCGGCCGCACCGGAGGCTTTTTGAACGTCTACATTGTTTCTGTTTTGCTGGGCATCGTGGAAGGCTTGACGGAGTTTCTTCCTGTCAGTTCTACGGCTCATTTGCGGATTGCCGAGGCATTGCTGAAGATTCCGCTGGACGACGCCTACTGGAAGATGTACACGATCGTGATCCAGGCGGGCGCGATTCTCGCCTTGATGCTGCTTTATCTGGGGCGGATTCTTGAGTTCATGCGCACCTTTCCGCAGGGGGAGCGGAGGGACCGGAATCTGCTCACGCACCCGCTGTCGCTGACGATTCTCGCCTTTATCTGTACGTCTGTTCCGGCGCTGCTGCTGAAGAAGTGGAGTGACAAGAATCTTGGCAGCCTGACTGTGATTGCCATTGCGCTGCTGCTGGGCGGCGTCATCATGTGGGCTGTCGATGCGTGGTCCACGCGCTACGAGCCAACCACGGTGCATGTGGAGGAGATCGGGCTGGGGCAGGCGGTGTGGATCGGATTGTGCCAGGCGCTGTCGGCTATCTTCCCGGGCACGTCGCGGTCGATGTCGACGATCGCGGCGGGGCAGCTGGCGGGCATGGACCGCCCTACCGCGCTGGAGTTCAGCTTTCTGCTCTCGATTCCCACCATGCTGGCCGCCACAGCCTATGACCTGCTGAAGGAGATTCATCCCAGCAAGGCCGCGCTGGCCGCGGGCGAAGCGGCGGCGCACGTCACCATGACCAGCGAGCGCTGGATCGTGCTGGCGATCGGATTCGTAGTGTCGTTCATCATCGCGCTGGGCGTGGTGGAGTGGTTCCTCTCGTGGGTTCGCAAGCACGGGTTTACGGTGTTCGCGGTGTACCGCATCCTGATCGGCGTGGCGCTGCTGATCTGGGGGAGCCGCATCGTGGCCAGCTGACGGAAATTCTCGAATGACTTTGGTTGCCGGCGGGGGTTGGACTTGAGGTTCCCCCCGCTTTTGTTCGCCCCGGATTCGCCCCTTCACCGCTGATAATAGAGACTGCTCTGGGATTCTTTGTCCGCCCCTGGAAGCTCGACGCAAAAGGCTTGCGCGGCGGCCGGGGCCCCCACGAACTGGTGTTCGTTCGTGGGGTGAAGGCTATCCGGAAGGAGGCGGAGGCGGCATCCCCAATGATCAAGCCCATTCAAATCGCCCTGGCGCCTACGCGGAACCGGCCGCTGAATATGTTTCTGGGCGTGGTGCTGGCGCTGGTTTCGCTGCTTCTTTTCCTCGCCATTGCCTCGTATCACGTGACCGATCCGTCGCTGAATACCTCCCTCGATCCGGCGAATCCGCAAATTGTGGCCAACTGGGTTGGACCCTTTGGCGCGTATCTCGGCGACCTCTCGTTGCAAGCGCTGGGGATCACTGCTTTCTTGTTCCTTTGTGGATGGGGCTGGTGGCGTGGGGATGGATGCGCTCGCGATATGCCGGTGCGGCGTGGCTGCGGGCCTTGGGTACGGTGATGTCGGTGGTGTTTCTGCCGGCGGTCTGCGGCCTTCTGCCCTGGCATTGGCGCTGGATGCACGCGGTTCCGGTTGAAGGCGTCATGGGGCGGGTGGTCTCGGGCTTCCTGGTGTCGTATCTGAATATGCCAGGGCGCGTGGATTGTGGCCGGCGTGCTCGCCGTTGCCGGTGTCTACTTTGCATCGGCGGTCAACCTCTGGATGCTTTGGGAGAGTCTCGAAGATCGCTGGGTGCTGCTGCAGTCGTGGCACGACCGCTGGCGGAACTGGCGCGAGATGCGCGCCGAGCGGCGCGCGGAACGCGAGAGCTGGCCGACGAGCAGGCCAATCCGGGACCCGCGCAGCGCATCTTCTCCGGGGCCATCGGCAACGAGCTCCGAACCAGAAGCGCGCGTGCAGGCCGCCCAGCCGCCTGGCAGCGCTGTTCGGCCGGCGCAGCAAGAAGCCTGAGGTCGATCCCGTCGATGAGATTCCCGCGTTTCAGCGAGCGGCGCAGCAGCCGGCCGAAGCGCAGATTCCGGTGGCCCAGCCGGCACGGCGCGCCAGCATCTGGGAGCGGAGTGACCAAGCGCCTGCCGCAACGGTGACGCCCATTGCTCCTCGAGCGGAGACGGCGCCTCTGACGGCCGCCGCTCCCGTGGCCGCACCGGTGCAGCCGCTCCGGCCCATCGCCGATCCCTGGGCAACGGTCGCACCCGCAGCAAAGGCAGCGCCCGTTACGCCTCGCCCCGAGCCCGTTCGAGCAATTCAGCCGACGCCCGTGCCGGCTGCCGCCGCGCAACCGCAGCCAAACGGCGAGATCGCCATCCACGGCGCGCCGACGCCGAAATCCGCACCGTCACCGTCGCTCCCAAGAACGTGAGCGGATTCAAGCTGCCGCCCAGCACGCTGCTCAATGCCGGCGAGCGGCCCGCAGGCCGTCCGCGAAGACGTGCTGCGCGAAGAAGCCAAGGTGCTGGTCGAAAAATGCGGCGAGTTCGATGTGCGCGGCCAGGTCGTCCAGATCAATCCCGGCCCCATGGTCACCACCTACGAGTTCAAGCCCGAAGCCGGCGTCAAATATTCGCCGCGTCACCGGCCTGGCCGACGACCTCTGCCTCGCCATGCGCGCCGAAAGCATCCTCATCGAGCGCATGGCCGGCAAAAGCACCGTCGGCATCCAGGTGCCCAACCACGAGCGCGAAACCATCCACCTGCGCGACGTGCATCGAGTCCGAGACTTTTCGCCAAGGCCAAGTCGCGGCTCACCCTGGCCATGGGCAAGGACATCAACGGCCGCATCGTCACCGCCGACCTGGCCTCCATGCCCCACGTGCTCATCGCCGGCTCCACCGGCTCGGGCAAATCCGTGGCCATCAACGCCATGATCATGAGCCTGCTCTTCCGCACCACGCCCGCGCAGGTGCGGCTGATCCTCGTCGATCCCAAGCGCGTCGAACTGGGCATGTACGAGGGCATTCCGCACCTGTTCACGCCCATCATCACCGAGCCCAAGCTGGCCGCCAACGCGCTGCGCAACGCCGTCCGCGAGATGGAGCGCCGCCTCAAGCTGCTGGCCAGCCGCAGCGTGCGCAACATCGACCAGTACAACAAGCTCTTTGAAGGCTCCATGCCTTCGCTCTTCGACGATCGAGCGAAGACGAAGAGCCGCTGCCCTACATCGTCATCATCATCGACGAGCTGGCCGACCTGATGATGCTCGACCGCGCCAACGTCGAAGAATCCATCACGCGCCTGGCGCAGATGGCGCGCGCCGTCGGCATTCATCTGATCCTGGCCACGCAGCGGCCCAGCGTCGACGTCATCACCGGCCTCATCAAGGCCAACGTGCCCACGCGCATCAGCTTCCGCCTGGCCACCAAGGTCGACTCGCGCACCATTCTCGACACCAACGGCGCCGAAGCCCTGCTGGGCCGCGGCGACATGCTCTTCCTGCCGCCCGGAACCAGCCGCCTGATGCGCCTGCACGCGCCCTATGTCAGCGAGAAGGAAACCGCCGCCGTGGTCGGCTTCTGGAAGGACCAAGGCCAGGCCGAATACGTCGAAGGCTTCCTCGAATCGCCCAAGGACGAGCGCGCCGGCGTCGAAGGCTCGAACGGCGACCCAGACGAGAACGACCCCATGTTCGACGATGCGGTGCGCCTGGTCTTCGAGTTCGGCAAGGCTTCAACCTCGCTGCTGCAGCGCCGCCTGCGCATCGGCTATGGCCGCGCCGCGCACCTGATCGACCTGATGGAGCGCGATGGCCTGGTCGGCCCCGCCGACGGATCGCGCCCCCGCGAACTGCTCAAGGCCCCCGGCTGGCTGCACGAGATCGCGGCCAACGAGTAGAAGAGGCTATTCATAGATCCCCGCGCCAGTTTTCAGTAAGATACTGGCGAGCGTCTGCGCTGAAGATCGCGTCCAATCAAACATGGACTGCCGCAGGATCCGGTAGTTTCGTCGTTTTTGCGGTGGCCGCGTGCGCCCTGGCAGCCGCCCAGGAGGCTCCCATTCCCGCCGCAACGAGCTCTCCGGGCACCCCTTCGCCATCAAGAACAATTGGGTCATTGGCGGCACGGGTGACTGGGACTACCTGACGCTCGATCCCGCTGCACGCCAGCTTTTCATCGCGCACGGTCAAACCGTCCAGGTTGTCGACATTGGAAGCGGATCCGTGGTGGGAACCGTGACGGGCTTTCGTCAGGCCCATGCGGTCGTGCTCGACAATCCCGGCCCCTATGGCTATGCGACCGATGGCGCCGACATCTCGGTCCTACTGGAATCCGGTATCCGAGCGGTAGGGGAGCAGGGCATAAGGTTCGCAGGCGGAGTCAAGGTTTTTGACCGACGGACGTTTGCAGCAGTCACCACCATCCTCACGCGACCCTCATTGCGCGAACTAGCCCTGGAGCCGCAAACCGGTCTGCTGTTTGCCCTGGGTACCGACCTGTCGACACTGCCGCCGAAGCCCGAGCCCCCGTCTCCACGCCATCCCGTCAACAGACCTGCGGCGCGAAACGTGGAACCGACACATGCCCAAGCCGGGCAGCCTCAGGCCCAAACGTCTCCTTGTGGTTCGACCACTTCTGGCGAGCGCATGCCCGAGTCGGTCATTTCTGTGATCGATCCCCAGAAGCAGCGCGAGCGTGTCGACATCCGGGTGTGCGGGCTTCTCGGCTCCGCCGCGCCCGACGGAGCTGGCGGTCTCTACGTGACGTTCACCAGCCGGAACATGGCGGCACGGCTCGATGCCGGCGCGCTCGCCCAGATGCTGGAGCCATCCGATACCGAGCCGAAAATCGTGGAGATCGCAGGCAAGCAGTACATCTACGACGTAGTCGGCGAGTTGGACTGGCGCCCGCAAACAAAGGCCACAGCCAGCCTCGGAGACGTGCTGCCGGAGCTGCGTACGATTGGCCTGCCCGATTGCAGTGAGCCCCATGGACTCGCCGTCGACAGCCGGCAAAACCGCTTGTTTGTCGGATGCAATAACATGAAGCTCGTCGTTGTCGACTCCAATTCCGGCGCCTCTATTGCCTCGTTCAATATCGGACCCGGAACAGACTCTGTAGCCTATGATGCGCGCTCGCGGGCTCATCTTCACCGCCAACGGCGGCGGCTACGGCAGCGTCACCATCGTCCGCCAGCACCTGACCGACAGCTACTCGATGATTCAAAACCTGCCCACTTTGCAGCAGGCCCGGACCATGGCGATCGATCCTTCCACCGGCCTGGTCTACCTGGTCACCACTCTGTATGGGGCCAAGCTTGACCAATCCGCCGATGAACGGCATTGGCACACTGCAAGTGAATCCCGGTGGACGGCAGTTTCCAGGTACTGGTGATTAGGCAACTGAACCAACCGGATTCGGCAGGGCGTGAAGCTCTTGCGGCAAGCCCGGCGAAAGGTGGCACACTAGTGCCATGCTCGGGCATCGGCGCAAGTCGCGATCTGCCTACGGTCCTTCATTATTGACGACGATATGGTCAGCCGCGAGGTGATGGCCACGGTGCTCACCATGAGCGGCTACACCATCCATACCGCTGGAACGGCGACGAAGCGATCGCCATGCTCGACGCGGAAGTCTGCGAGTCCGGACGTGATCCTGATGGACGCGCAGATGCCCGGCTTGAGCGGCGCACGCCTGGTGCAGCGAATTGCGGGCGCGCAGCAAGGCCAGCATTTACGCCATCAGCGGCAGCGATGCCTCCCGCCGAGGTGTCAGGAAGCCGTCGACGGATATCCTGTCGAAGCCTTTCGGTCCCCAGGCGCTGCAGCAACTGAGCAGCGCAGCAACATCAGCCGCGAGCCGCGCCGTCTGGACCGATGCTCCGGTGATCAATGCCGACGACGCTGGCGCAGTTACGCGGGTGATGCCCGAGCCGCCGTGCGCGAGATCTATGCTGCCGTGGTCGACGATCTGGACAAGCGGCAACGGCCTGCAGTCGACGCCTTGCCGCGGCCGACTCGCGGCGAAATCCGGCGGATCGGCCACGCCATCAAGGGCGGCTGCGGTATGGCCGGCGCGCTGCAGGCCGCCCGCCTTGGAGCAGCTGCTGGAGGCCAGAGGTGACCAATTAGATTACAGCCGTTCCGGCTGCTTCTCGAATTTGCAAGGCAGCCGGGCGAAACCTGAAGCGTATGCTTGAGGCTGGAGTTCCCGGCCTGATGCCGGGGACTTGTCCGTGCTGTCGAAAGAAGCTTCAGCCTGGATTTTCTCAGCAGAGCAATGTGACCAGTCTGTGAAGCTTGCGGTCAGATCGATTCACCTGATTTTAGCTCGCGGAATCTGCGTTCTGTTTTGATTCTATATCAAACGAATGCACCGAGGCGCCGAGTCAGCCGGCTGTGGAGGACCATCCTTCCCGTGGAACGACCGATCCGAATCGTACTGGCAGATGACCATCCTGTAGTCCGCATCGGTGTGCGCAACATGCTTACCGAGCACGAGGGCTTTGAGGTGGTCGGCGAAGCTTCCGATGGGGATGAAGCCATCACCCAGACGCTGGAACTGCAGCCGGACATCCTGCTCCTGGACGTGCAGATGCCGCGCCTGCCCGGCCTGGAGGCCATGCGGGCCATCATGAACGGCACGCCGACGGTCAAGATCCTGCTGCTCACCTCCACCATCACCACGCAGCAGATCATCGAGGCGCTGCACATCGGCGCGCGCGGCATCGTGCTCAAGGATGCGCTGGCCGGCCACCTGCAGACGGCCATCAAGACCGTTATCAGCGGCGACTATTGGATTGGCGGCAAGCGGGTGGTGAACCTGGTTTCCGCTCTGCACGATCTGATGCAGCAGGCCGCCGTGCCGCAGCGCAAGACCTACGGCCTCACGCCGCGCGAGCTCGAAGTTGTGGGCTCGCATCGTGGAAGGCTGCAGCAACCGCGACATCGCCAAGCAGTTCGGCCTGAGCGAAGAGACCGTGAAGCGGCACCTGTCGAATATCTTCGACAAGACCGGCGTTTCCACGCGCCTGGAACTGGCGCTGTTCGCCATCGCGCATCAGCTGGTGACACCGCAGTAGGAACGATCCAAGCTTTCACAGTCAGGTACGAAGCTCATGCGCATCAAGAAACTGCTTCGCCAGGCGGTCGAGCAGCCATCCGGTCTCAGTCGCACACGCCGGTGTGCACCGGCGAGGCTGAATGATGGTGCTGCGCGGCGAAGTCAGCCAGTGGAAGCGCTCGCGCTGGGACAGCTTCGCGATCGGGCCCGCCGGCTGGATCGCCCGCACAGATGCGCGCGAATGGCCTCGAGATGCTCGCGCACCAGGTCCACATCCACTTCCGGCCACAGCGCCTTGCAGCCGTTCGCGATCGAGCCGGATGCGCGCGCTCGAGATAACGCTTTTCCAGGCAGAACACCACCACGCCGGCGTTGATGAACTCCTGCCGCTCCACGCGCGGCACCACGCGCAGGATGGCGTAATCAAACGAGGCGGGCGCGGGCATGGATCGCCTCCTGTTCGAAGATGTGCGACGCGGCTCGAGCCGCCGCGCGAAAGAAATCGAGGTAGCCCGCGCGCCGCTCCGCCGCGCTGAGATTCACCGGGAATGGCCTCAAGCCACGCGTCCGGCACCTCCGCAACGATTCGACTCGAGCAGCTCCGGCGGTCAGCTTCTGCCGCGCGCCAGCGTTCCGGCCGTCTCGATCTGCGCCGCCCACGGCAGCAGGATGTGGTGCTGCGATCTGCGCAAACGGCGACTCGATCTTCTGTTCATGGCTGGCCCAGTCGTGATGAAAGAACAGCGCCGCGCCATGGTCGATGGGGTAGAGCTTGCGATGCCACACCAGCAGATTGGCGTTGCGCGGAGTGCGGTCGACATTCTGCGTGAACGCATCGAACCACACCAGCAGCGAAGCTTCTTCGGGCGGTGGCCGTGTCGCGCGCGGCGGGATCGAACATGGTCGAGCCGGGCAGATAATCGAGCGCAAGATTCAGGCCGGGGCTGGCCTTGCAGCAGTTGGCGGATTTCGTAATCCGGCTCGTTGCGGCCCAGCGCGGGATCGATCTCCACGAAGACGATCTCCGGCACGCGCAGGCCCAGCGCGCGGCCGATTTCGCCGGCAATCAGCTCGGCGATCAAGCGCGAGAATTCCCTGCCCCGCCCCGCGAAACTTCACCACGTAAAGACCGAGGTCGTCGGCCTCGACGATGGCGGGCAGAGAGCCGCCCTCCCGCAGCGGCAGCACATAACGCGTCGCCTGAACGGTGCGCAGCATCGAAGATTCAGTGTAACGGTGCTAGGACATCCGGCGCACCGTGTACAGCGGAAACATCGGAGAGACGATGAGGATCGGATTTCTGGGTTGGGCAAGATGGGCACGCCGATGGCGCATGCGCCTGATCGCCGCCGGCCACGAACTGTCGGTGTGGAACCGCACCGAAGGACGCACCGAGCCGCTGCTGCGCGAAGGCGCCATCGCCGCGGCCACGCCCGCCGAGGCCGAACTGGGCGCGGACGCCGTCATCACCATGCTCTTCGACGATGCAGCGCACGAAGAGGTGCTCTTCGGCCCCAACGGCCTGATGGACGCGCTCTCGCCGGGCGCGCTGCACATCGCTGCAGCACCATCAGCGTCGCGCTCAGCGAGCGGCTCACGCGCGAGCACGCGCGGCGCGGCATCGACTTTGTCGCCGCGCCGTCTTCGGCCGGCCCAATGTCGCCGAGGAAGGCAAGCTCTGGATCGTCGTCGCCGGAGCCGAGGACGCCGTCGCCAAGGCGCGCGCCCGCTGCTCGAGCCGCTTTCGCGCGGCATCTCCGTGGTCGGCAACGAGCCCCGCCAGGCCCACGCCCTGAAGCTCGGCGGCAACTTCCTCATCAGCGCCATGATCCATTCGCTGAGCGAGAGCTTCGTCTACGCGGAAGCGCAGGGCATCGACGCCGGAGATCTTTCTCGAGACGGTGAACAGCGCGCTGTTCCAGTCGCCGTTCTACGCGGCCTACGGCAAGGTGATGCTGCATCCGCCGGAGAAGCCGGGCGCCACCATCGAGCTGGGCGCGAAGGATCTGCGCCTGCTGCGCGAAGCCGCCGCTAGCCGCCAGACGCGTCTCAGCCTTGCCGACACCTGGCCGAGATCTTTGCCGAGGCGAAGCGCAGCCGGCCTCGGCGAAGAAGATTGGGCCGTCGGCCAGTACCGCATGGCGCAACACGCGGCAGAGCAACAAGGACTCGACGCTCGACGTAATCGCCGTCACGGCATCCGCACCGACCGTTAGTTAGGATAGTGCCATGAGTCTCAAGGGAAAGATCGTCTTCATCACCGGAGCCAGCGCCGGCATTGGCGCGGCCACGGCTCTGGCCTTTGCGGCCGAAGGCGCGCGGCTGCTGCTGGCCGCGCGCCGCGCCGGCAAACTGGCTGAAGTGGCCTCAGCGCGCGCTCGAACGCGGCGCCGCCGCTGTCCACTCCATCGACCTCGACGTGCGCGACCACCGCGCCGTGCAGCATGCCATCGACGACCTGCCCGCGGAGTGGGCGGAGATCGACATCCTGGTCAACAACGCCGGCCTCAGCCGCGGCCTCGACAAGCTCTACACCGGGCAAGATCGAAGACTGGGAAGAGATGATCGACACCAACGTCAAGGGCCTGCTCTATGTGACCCGCGCCGTGGTGCCCGGGCATGGTGGTGCGCGGCCGCGGCCATGTCATCAACCTCGGCTCAACGGCGGGCGAAATCACCTATCCCAATGGCGCCGTCTACTGCGGCAGCAAGGCCGCCGAGCGCGCCATCAACGACGGCCTGCGCCAGGATGTGCTGGGAACGCCGGTGCGCGTCACCAGCGTCGATCCGGGCATGGTGGAAACCGACTTCAGCCTGGTGCGCTTTCACGGCGACAGGAACGCGCCGCCAAAGTCTACAAGGGCGTCAAGCCGCTCACGCCGGAAGATGTCGCCGACGTGATTGTCTGGGCGGCAAGCCGCCCGGCGCACGTGAACATCGCGCGCGTCTGCTGACCTCCGTGCAGCAGGCCAATTCGCTGCTCTTCCACCGCGAGGATAGGACATGAAACCTGGCCGCGCTGTGAAGCCGCTGCAGCCATTCCCGTCTGCGGGCATCCCGCCGAGCGGGATTAAAAAACCCGTCAAAGGCGGGTTCACTCAATCGATCCTCAATCTGCGCTTCGATCTGCGCCAGTGCGCTTCAAGAGCCGCGCGCGCGCCGGGATTCGAAGTCCGCTGCGAAAGGATGTTTTCCCGCTGCAGGTTCAGCGCCTGCTTCTGCCGTTCGCGTTGAGCTGCTAGCCTGCTCGGCCGCTTTTCTTAGAACCCCTCGAATCGAAGCTATTTCCCGGGTACGGCTGTGCACTTTGTTGTGCGGTCGCCATCTGTTCCTCCACCGATTTACTTTCCCAACCACGAGCCATATCTTCATTCTACGGGGTTTTGCTTCCATGCATCCCGCAAAGCGAGTTGCCACTTCTGAACCAGCTAGCGCAGTACAGTAGTCTGGACCCAGGAGATTGCATGCACGTCTGGCAGATTTCATCCTTTGGCATTGATTCTTTGGAGTTTGCAGAACGGCCCGATCCCGCGCCCGGCCCCGGCGAGGTGCTGGTCAGAGTGCGCGCAATTTCTTTCAATTATCGCGATCTGATGGTGGTCAAGGGGCTTTACAACCCCAAACTGAAGCTGCCCGCGCATTCCCTGCTCCGACGGCGCCGGCGAAGTCGTCGCCGTGGGCGCCGGCGTCACCCTCTGGAAGCCGCGGCGACCGCGTGGCCGGCATCTTCATGCAGAACTGGCTCGACGGCCCGCCCACCCCCGCCAAGGTCCGCGGCGCGCTGGGCGGCGACATCGACGGCATGCTGGCCGAGTACGTCGTCCTCAACGAGACCGGCCTGGTCGCCATCCCCGACCACCTGAGCTTCCAGGAAGCCGCCACTCTGCCCTGCGCCGCCGTCACCGCCTGGAACGCCCTCACTGCCGCCGACCTCAAGCCCGGCGCAACCGTCCTCATTCAGGGCACCGGCGGCGTCTCCATCTTTGCGCTGCAATTCGCGCGGCTCACGGGCGCGCGCGTTCTCGGCATCTCCGGCAGCGACGAAAAGCTGGACCGCGCCTACGACCTCGGCCTCGACGCCGGCCTCAATTACACGCGAAATCCCGAGTGGGACCGCTGGGCGATGGACCAGACCGGCGGCGAAGGCGTCGACCTGGTCGTCGAAGTCGGCGGCGTTGGCACGCTGCCCCGCTCACTGCGCGCCCTGCGCATGGGCGGCACCATCGCCCAGGTCGGCGTGCTCACCGGGCCATCCTCAGGCGAGCAGCTTCCCCTGCCTGCGATTCTGCACAAGCAGGCGCGCATCCGCGGCATCTATGTCGGTTCGCGCCAGGATTTCGTCGAGATGAACCGCGCCATCGCGCTCACGCAAATGCGGCCCGTCGGCGAAGACTTTCCCTGGACCCAGGCCCGCGAGGTCCTCGCCCGCATGGAAGAAGCCAGCCACTTCGGCAAGCTGGTCATGACCATCGGGTAAAGACCGGGATCAGAGAAAAGAGAACTGAACGCCAAAGGAGAACTCCCACCCCGGCGCCCCTCTAGCTGGGTCGCAAGGATGGGAGTTCTCCCACTGCACGGATCACTGCTCTCTGTTTTCTGATCCCTGTTCCCTGTCTTTACCGTCCGTTCTCCTGGTCGCTCGCCGTCGAATGCTTCTTCGGATTCACTTCCAGCTCGTTCACCACCTGCTGCACGTTTGGCGTCTTCTTGGCCAGCATACCGGCTTCTTTCTTCTGAACCGTCGTCTTCACTGATCCCGTCAGCTCCAGGGTGCCGTTCTTGGCCGAGGCATGGATGCTCTGATCGTCGAGCGCCTTGTTCCCCTTGATCTTGGCCTTGAAGTTTTCTTCGATGGCCTTGTCCTCGTCTGAAGCTACGGCGCCAGCATTGGCTTCCTGCGGAGGACGCACGCCAATCTCGTTGGCGATGGTGTAATCAGGCGCTGCCTGCTTTGCCACGGTCTCAGCTTGCATCTTCTTGTCGGCCGAATCCACATCGCCCTTGAGCGTCATCACCCCCTTGTCGCGATCCTGCGACACGTTCACCTGGCTCAGCTGATTCGAATTCAGTGAATTGGTAACCGCATCTTTCTCGTCGGCATGCACGGCATTCTGATGGCAACCGGCCACGGTAAACGCGCCTGCGAGAACTACGCTCGAGGCCAGCAAACTTGCACGGCGAAATCCTTCCATCTGCATCTTTGTCTCTCCTTATGGCGGAACAACGGCATGTTGATATCTGTCCCGCAACGTGAGATGAAAGCCGCCGAACTCCGGGTTGTTCTCAGGTATCGCTTTTGACAAAGTCTCACCCATCTCGGGTTGCTCACGCGCTTGACGCGCCGGCGCTCGAAATCGGAAACTCGGCAAATCACAAACCCTGGCCGGCGGATTCTTCGCCTCGCCCACGCCGGCAACCGCAACATCGCGTTCGAAGCCATGTTCAGCTTTTAAGAACGCCCACGCCAAAAAAGATCTCTGGCTGAAGCCTCGTCACATCGAAGTTGACTTTGGTGCCGCTCCCATATATTGATACTCCATATATGGGAGCTAGCCATGACCCCAGAGGTTGAGTGGAAGAAAGTCAGTGCGGAACTTTTGATCCTGTCTCTCGTCGAGGCCCGGCCACGGCACGGCTACGAAATTTCAAAACTCATTGAGCAACGCTCCGGCGGGGCTGTCACGTTCTACGTCGCGTCCCTCTATCCCTTGCTCTATCGTCTGGAGAGTCGCGGGTGGATTCAGGGCCGATGGGTGGAAAAGAGCGGCCAGCGTCGCCGCCGCTATTACCGGCTCACATCCGAGGGCCAAAAGGTTCTCGCGTCTCAGCGCCGCGGCTGGAAGGCATTTGTGGAGGCGGTCAACCGTATTACGGAGGCAGAACATGCCTGACTGGAGAGAAGAAATTTCCCGGCGGCTCTCGTATCTCAACCTCGACTCAACTCGCGAAAACGAGATCATCGAGGAATTGTCGCAGCACCTGGAGGACCGCTATCTCGACTTGCTATCCGGGGGCGGCACAGAGGAAGATGCCCGCCGCGATGCGCTGATGGAACTCAATGACGAGAACCTGCTGGCGCAGGGACTGCTCGAGAGGGTGCACAAGGCCACGCAACCACCACCGGTGCCTGGAAGCAATGAGCGCAACTTCCTCGCGAGCGTCCGCCAAGACCTGCGCTACGCACTCCGCCAGCTCCAGCGCAATCCTGGTTTCGCCGCGGTCGCGATTCTCACTCTCGCGCTCGGCATGGGCGCCAGCACCGCGATCTTCAGCGTCATCGACAACGTGCTGCTTGAGCCATTTCCATATAAGGATGCCGCGCACATCGTTTATCCGCGCATTCATGGCGCAACGCAAGGCCCTGATGAAGGACGCCAGGGATACACCTCCGATGAGTATCTGGAGATCGTCGCGCAGAACCATTCGTTCGAGAGAATGATGGGCACCTCGGACGATCCCGTGCTCTACAAACATGGCGCGGGCGTCGAATGGCTCTATGGAGCCGATATGACACCCGGCTCATTCGAATTCTTCGGCATGCCGGCGTTGTACGGACGGGTGCTTCAACCTGGCGACTACAGGCCGGGAGCACCGCCGGTATTCGTACTGCGATACAAAGTCTGGAAGGCGCGCTTCAACTCCGATCCAAACGTGTTGAACAAGGTCTTCGTTCTGAACGGCACGGCACGAACCCTGGTTGGAATCATGCCGCCACGCTTCGGCTGGTACGACGCCGATGTGTTCATACCCAAAACGCCCCATCCCGGATCGATAGGCTTCGCGGGATTGCCGGAATATTGGTTCGTGCTGGGGCGGCCGAAGCCTGGCGTCTCCATGGCCCAGGCGTCCGCAGACCTGACCGGCATCGTCAACCACATGGCAACAGTTCGGCCGCAAGATTATCCCGCCCAATTCCAGGTCTTCGTCATGCCGATCGGTCACTCGGTTACCGGACACATTGAGGCCACACTCTACATCGTTCTGGCGGCCGTCGGATTACTGCTGTTGATCGGCTGTGTCAACGTAGCCAACCTGATGCTGGCGCGGGCAACTTCGCGCGAAAAGGAGTTCGCGCTGCGCACCGTGCTAGGAGCGGGCAGAGCGAGACTCATGCGGCTTCTGCTGGTCGAAAGCCTCGTGTTGGCCATGGGCGGCGCGGCGCTGGGCGTACTGATTGCCTGGGGCGGACTGAAACTGATTGTCGCCACCATGCCGCCGGATTCCATCCCAGCGGAAGCCGTAGTCGGCCTCAACGCGCAGGTGCTGGCTTTCACGTTGGTTTTGGCCGTGTTGACTCCGCTGATCTTCGGTCTGGCGCCCGCTCTCCAGGCAGCGCGCCGCAATCTGAACGATCCACTGCGCAATGCGGGCAGAGGTGTGATCGGCGGCTTTCGGACAGCGCGCATGCGCGATGCCGCCGTGGTGTTGGAAGTAGCCGTGTCGCTCACCCTGCTGATCGGAGCCGGGCTTTTGATGCATAGTTTTTTGGCGCTGCGCGAAGTGAACCTGGGATTGCAGGCAGATCACGTCTTCAAGACCCAGTTGCTGTTGCCACCGGATCGCTACAAGACGGCGGAACAGGTGAGCAAATTTATTCGGCCGGTGCTGGCGCGCGTTAAGACGATCCCTGGGGTGACCGATGCGGCGGATTCGAGCTCGGTGCCACCCAACGCGACCCGCGACAGCAAAGTCGAGATTTCTGGCAAGCCGCCTCAGGAGCAATGGCATGCGCAGGTGCAAAACGTCAGCGACGCCTACTTTCGCGCACTTCGAATTCCATTTGAGACCGGACGCGGGTTTACAGAATCCGAGATCAACGATGCGAGAAAAGTAGCGGTGGTCAACCGCAAGTTTGTCTCGACCTATCTCCCTGGTGAAGACCCGATCGGGCGACGGGTCAAGCTCGTGGGGCTCGAGAGTGTTGCCGATTCGCTGCGCGACCCATCCTTCGAAATCGTGGGGGTTGTCGGTGACGTCGTCAATCAGGGTGCGCCAGGCTACGGAAGGGGTGGTCTCCAGGCTCCCATTGAACCACAGGTGTGGGTGCCGTACACCGTTACAGGATCGGGATTGCATGTCCTGGTCATTCGGTCCGCGCAACCACCCATGGCGATGATGAATGAGGTGCAGCAGGCGGTATGGGCCGCTGATCCGGGCGTGGCTCTCGTGTATCCAGACGCATTGGAGCACTCCATCAGCCAGGGATTGTACGCGGGCCCTCGCTTCACCTTGCTGCTGATGATCATCTTCGGATGTGTGGGGTTGATTCTTGTTACCGTGGGCGTCTACAGCGTGCTGGCGTACACCACAGCGCAGAAGACGCATGAGATCGGAATCCGTATGGCCCTGGGTGCGGAGCGCACCAACGTGCTTCGCCTGGTGATCGTTGGGGGCTTGCGGTTAGTCCTCGCTGGAGTTGTCGTGGGACTGGTCGCCAGCTTGTTGCTGGCCCGCGCCGTCGAGGCACAATTATGGCCCGGAGTGAAACCATACGATCCGGCGACCTTGGCGAGCACTGTTCTCTTGTTGCTGGTAACAGGCGTACTAGCATGCTGGATTCCAGCGCGAAGAGCAGCGCGGGTGGACCCGATGGTGGCGCTGCGATACGAATAGCAACATACGAGCGAGCGCGGCCAGATTGAACTCTGGCCGGTCGCAGATTGGTGCGCGCCGCGATCTAGCTGAAACCCAGCACTGGATGAGGCATGTACTCCTCCTCCAGCGCCTTGATCTCCTCGGCGGTCAGCTTTAAAGAGAGTGCGGCCGCTGCATCCTCCAGATGATGAGGCTTGGTCGCACCTACGATCGGCCCCGTCACCGCCGGCTTCGCGAGCATCCACGCCAGCGCAACCTGCGCCATCGACACGCCGCGCTTTTTCGCGATCGCCTCTACGCGGTCAACCACCCGGTGATCGGCCTCTTCCGTCGGCGTGTACATCGACTTGCCAAACGCATCCGTCTCGAAGCGCCTGGTGTTCTCCGACTGCCACGGCCGCGCCAGCCTTCCGCGCGCCAATGGACTCCAGGGCAGCATCCCGATCCCCTGGTCCACGCAAAGGCCCACCATCTCCCGCTCCTCTTCGCGATAGAGCAGGTTGTAATGGTTCTGCATGGTCACAAAGCGCGTCCAATTGCGCAGATCAGCCAGGTACAGCGACTTGGCGAACTGCCACGCGTACATCGACGATGCGCCGATGTACCGCACCTTCCCCGCCTTCACCGCGTCGTGCAGCGCCTCCAGGGTCTCCTCAATCGGCGTCTCATAGTCCCAGCGGTGAATCTGGTACAGGTCCACGTAGTCGGTCTGCAGCCGCTTCAGGCTTTCATCCAGTTCGAACAGGATTGCCTTGCGCGACAGCCCGCGCCCGTTCGGCTCCTCGCGCATCAGGCCCTGCGCCTTGGTTGCGATCACGATGGCTTCACGGCGGGTGTGGGCCTTCAAAAAGTTGCCCACCACGCGCTCGCTGTCGCCGCCCGAGTACACATTGGCTGTGTCCCAGAAGTTGATGCCGAGGTCCAGCGCCTGGCGCAGGAACGGCTCGCTCTCCTGCTCGTTCAGCGCCCACGCCTGGCGCCCCGGCTTCAGCGGCCCGGTCGCGGGCGAGCCATACGTCATGCACCCCAGGCAGATGCGCGACACCTTCATGCCCGTCTTGCCAAGATTCACGTACTCCATGCACACTCCAGGAAATTCCAAACGCTGGTCCTACACGCCTTCAGCAAACAGACGCTCGTACACCAGCAGCGCGTCGCTGTTGAAGCAGACGAACCGCACTTCCTCAACTCCGCTGTCTTCGATGTGGGCCCGCACGGTTTGGATGGCGATTCGAGCCGCTCGTTCCAGCGGAAACCGGTAGACGCCCGTGCTGATCGCCGGGAACGCAATCGAGCGAACGCCGTGCTCGCGCGCCAGCTCCAGGCAGCGCCGGTAGCAGGAGGCGAGCAGCGCGTCTTCGTCGCGGCTGCCGTCGTTCCACACCGGGCCGACCGCATGAAACACCCACTTGGCCGGCAAGAGAAATCCTGGTGTGGCCTTGGCGTCGCCGGTGGCGCATCCGTTCAACATACGGCAGGCCTCCACCAGCTCCGGCCCGGCCGCGCGATGGATGGCGCCATCCACGCCGCCACCACCCAGCAGCGAGGTGTTGGCTGCATTCACAATCGCATCCGCAGTCAACCTCGTAATGTCCCCAGGTACCGCCTTCAGTTGCGCCATCACTGGACCCCGCCAAACATCGTGTTTCGAGCATACAACCGTCGCCTCGCCGGGCTTCGGCATCGCTTTGGCTCGTGATGAATCTAAGAGAGTATGGCGGACGCGTTAACAGTCTCGATACTCGATCTGGTCGGCATGAAACCCGGCGAAGGCCCTGGGCCGGCGATTGCGCGCTCGGTCGATCTGGCCCAGCACGCTGAACAGTGGGGCTACCGGCGGTTCTGGCTGGCCGAGCACCACTCCATCGACGGCCTGGCCTGTTCGGCGACATCTGTGCTCATTGGCCACGTGGCCTGTCATACCAGGCAGATCCGCGTGGGCAGCGGCGGCATTATGCTGCCCAACCATGCCCCGCTGGTGGTGGCCGAGCAGTTTGGGACGCTGGAAGCGTTGTATCCTGGCCGCATCGACCTGGGCCTGGGCCGCGCGCCGGGGGGCGACTTTGCCACCATGCGCGCCCTGCGCCGCGACCTGCGCCAAAGTGGAGACGACTTCCCCGAGTTGCTGGAAGAGCTGCGCACCTATCTCGGCCCTGTGCGGCCCGGGCAGGTAGTCAAGGCCAACCCGGGGCAGAACAGCAACGTGCCGATTACGCTGCTTGGCTCCAGCCTGTATAGCGCCCAGCTTGCCGCGCGCCTTGGCCTGCCCTTTGCTTTCGCGGCGCACTTTGCGCCCGATCACCTGTACGCCGCCGCGGATGTCTACCACGAGCAGTTCCGGCCCAGCGGTACCCTTGCCAAGCCTTACTTCATCGCGGGCGTGGCTGTGATTGCCGCCGAGAGCGACGCGGCGGCGCAGCGCCTCTTCACCACACCGCAGCAGCGGTTCCTGCGGCTGATTCGCAATCAGCCTGTTGAGCTGCTACCGCCGGTCGACTCGATGGACGGGCTTTGGAGCGAGTGGGAGCGCTCCGCGGTTATGAGCAAGCTGGGCGCGGCCATCGTGGGCTCGGAGGCAACGGTTCGGGCCGGGCTCGAGAAGCTGGTGCGCGACACCGGCGCCAGCGAGGTGATTGCGGTTACCGACACCTGGCGTCATGAAGACCGGCTGGAATCGTACCAGCGCCTGGCGGAATCCGCCAACGCAATCGCATTGCGGAGGGAACAAACTTACGCATAAAAAAACGCACATCCGCTTTGGAATGATGCGGTTGAGCACAGGTAAAGTGCTGAGTGTGATTTGGATCACCAAGCAGTGAAGAGTGAAAAAAATGATCAAGCGATAGGGATTGAATCCGGCAAATCGATTGGCGTTCCGGGATCGCGCTTCTCCTTTTTCCTGCGACAAATGGATCCTAGAAGAATTTTCCACAGGGGGTCGAGGCGAACGGCTGGGGCGGCAATTTCACGGGTGCATGATCCACCAGAGCAGTGCCGCAGTGATGGCGATCGCTGCAAGGACAATCGATGCCATCCGCAGCGGGCGCGGAACGGGGACACTCGTGACGAGGGCCGGCGCGGGAATGGCTTCCTCCAGAATGCCTGGATGGATTATGTAATCCGGATCACCTGACAATCCGCCGCGCTTGGACCTGATCGGTGGAGAGTGGAAGGCGGCAGGCAGGCGGGAGGCGGGGAACCAGGTATTGGGCCTCAGGACCGTAAACCACCCGGCAGTGCCGATGCTGAATCCTCTGCGCGTGACGGAACGAAGGACCTTCATGGCCTATCCCTCATTTGTTTGATGCTACTCCTTTGATGGGCGGACCCGGTTCCGAACCGCGTAGCTTACCGGATCGCAATGGCAGATGGCCTATATCATGCGGTATGCGCACCAACTATCTCTGGCTTGTGATCCTCGGTGTTGCAGTTTGTGCATCGACTGCGTTTTCGGAGGATTGGGCCAAACGGGTCAAAAAGTCTGCCGAGTTGAGCACGCTCGATCAGCCAGGTACGGCGCCCTTTCATCTCAAAGCAACGTTCGCTCCGAGCCTTGAACGCGACAAGGGGAGTGGCAGGACCGGCGAGGTTGAGTTCTGGTGGGCTTCGCCTACCCGGTGGCGGCGGGAGATTCGTGCCCGGAGTTTCACCAGATCGAGATTGTCGAAGATGAGCGCGTGTGGCAGAAGAACGAGGGAACGTATTTTCCTGAGTGGCTGCGCGAACTGGCCAATGCCATCGTTCATCCGGTGGAGATTTCACCCGAGTTGGCGAAGGAGATTGCAGGCGCCGAGGTGAAGCAGTTGATGGGAGGCACGTACCTGAGCTGGCAGTTGGAGAGCGGCAACGGGACCGATCGGGCGTGGATGGGCGCGGGCATCTCATTCAAGACGGACAGCGGGTTATTGTACACGGTGAATGGATTTGGCTGGGGAGGGTGGTACCGCGACTACGCAATATTCCACAACCGTCAGGTGGCTCGCAGGATCAGCAGCGGCAGTCCCGAGGTAACTGCACGGATCAGCGTATTGGAAGATCTTGGCGCAATGCCGGAAGGCTGGTTCGACGCGTCGGCGGCGGGCGGAGACAGCCCGACGGTGAAGACGGTTGCAACGGACGAGCTGACGTTGCGAAGGAACCTGCAAAGCGGCGAGGCCTTGACGTGGCCGGCGGTGCAGGACGGACCGCTGGAAGGGGTTTTGACTACGGAGATCGCGGTGGATCGCGAGGGCAAAGTACGCGAAGTGGGCACGATTGTTTCTGCGAATCCGGGTATGAACGAAGCGGCGCGACGGCAGATTGAGGCCATGCATTTTCGACCTTTTGTGGATCAGGGTGAGCCGGTTCAGGTTTATTCGCGAATCACGCTTGGGTTTAAGACGGCGCGTCCGGCGGGGACGGCGTCGTTTGAAAGCGCGCGCACCTGGTTTGAGCGCGGGAGAAAGGCTGGATTTCTCGCGGCGGCTGCGACGCAGCCTTACAGGCTGACGGCCGAGTTCCAGGCGGGAAGCAAGACGGGCCAGGTGCTGACCGGCAAATACGAAGACACGTGGATGAACGCGACGCAATGGCGGCGCGAGGCGACGTTGGGCGCGAGCCGGCTGGTTCGCACACGCGATGGAGAGAAGACCTTTGTCTTATCGGAAGGACCCGATGCAGGTCTTCTCGCACTGCTTTTCCAAATTCTTGAACCGATTCCAGCGCTCGATACGTTCGTTGAGTCGGATTGGAGAATCAAGCAGGACCGGGTGGACGGCGCCGATGCGGTGCGGGTGTTGAGCGGATACGAGAGTCTGGAGGGCAAACTGGATGCGGAGCAGCGCGCGGGTTCTGGTTTGGTTCGTCGGGAGACCTGGAGAAGACGTTTTTCAGCGGGGTGGAAACGCGGCGAACGCTCCAGCAGGATTTTGACGGTGTGCGGGTGGCGCGGCAAGTGGACGTGAGGAAGGATAGCAAGCTGGCGATGCGCATCAAGGTGACGGAGGTTGGCGCGGCCGGACCCGAGCCCAAGGATTTTTTTGATTTGAAGGGTCACGAATGGAAGAGAGCGTTTACTGCTGAGGTCAGGTGAGTGGGCGTCCAATCCCAGGATTCAGAATGGAGACCGGCAAGTCGCCGGTACACCGTCCCTACGGACTCCGAATTGACTCCGCTGCATTTTTCCCCGCGCGCAGCCCGGGGCTAACGTCCCTTGCGCCTTCGGCGCTGTGCGGACGCGGCCTGATCTTCAGCCGCGGGTCTTTCGGCGTCTCTCTATGCCAGCGCCAAATTCATGTTGGTGATCGCTTCGTCGATTTCCTGCGGCTCTTGAAGCCCACCGTGGCCGCGTGCACGCCTGCATTCTGGAACGCGAACCGCATCGCCTTCACCCGATTATCGTGGCTATTCACGAACTGGCCGCCGCCGCACAGCTTCATGCCGATCACGCCCAGCCCTTCCGTCTTCAACTGCTGGATGTGACGAACCACTTCGCTCACGTTGTCGGGATGGTTGGTGTCCTCATAGGTCGGCCTGTCCATGCGCGCACCGCTGTGGTTAATGCGGATCAGGCCCACATCCAGCCACTGCGTCCCGGCATCTGCCGCAGCGCCGGCAGCCCATGCACCGACGCCCCATGCGTGCGGATCGTCTTCCGCTGCTGCGCCTCCAGGATCGCGTCCTGCCAGCGCTTCGTGGTCTCCGGCCAATCCGCCGAGCGCTGCCAGTGCAGCAGCATGATGTCAAAGTACTCGGTCTGCGAGATGCGCCGCAGATCGTCGAACTTTCCCTGCGGTTGAACCCCCTCGTGGAACGTCGTCACCTTGCTCATCAACTGGTAACTGTCCCGCGGCAGGCCCTTCAGCGCTTCACCCAGCATTCCCGGCGTCTGATAGGCCTCAGCCGTTTCGAAAAAGCGGATGCCACGGTCGTGTGCATAGCGCACCAGCCGCGTAAACTCCTTCTGGCCCAGCGCTGCCTGCACCGCGCCGCTATCCGTCCCGGTTCCGAAGGCGAGCCGCGTTACCTCTACGTTTGAGCGGCCCAGCACCACCTTGTCGGTCGCGGTGCGCTTGGCGGCGGCCAGGGAATTGGCTCCACCGGTCGCCAAGGCTCCGGCGGCCAGACCTGTCTTGAAAAAACTACGCCGTGTGGTTGGACTCATTTCGACCTCCGCGGCTCAAACCGGTGGCCGAGCCGGATGTCAGAATGTTAGCAGAGAACAACTTGAATCGGCACGCATATCGCAGCCCCATCTAAAGCCGGTCTCCAGACCGAGGTCCCCGCGGACAGGTCTACGTCCGTGGGGTGGCTGACCGGCTGTCATGCGGGAGTCCGCGCCCGCGTCACAACAATCCATCTCGCGGGATCGCGCATGCTCCTCAAACTTCAGAACGAAATCCGCGGCCGCATCATCTCCTCAACATCCTGCTCAGCACTCGCATGCGGCACGCAATGCTGTGTCCCCGGAGCAACATTCGAATACGACCGCGTCACGTGCAGCCGGTCCATCTCTACGTACCGAGCCCGCACGCCATCAATCATCGGCGGCAAACTTGCCGGGGTATTATGCCGGTCCACGTAGACCACCAGCGCGGCCTCCCGCGGATCATCCAGGCTCTGCCCCACGCCCACGCCAAAAAACGCCGGAATCTGTCGAATCATCATGCGCCCCACGCGCTCCTTGACATCCATCACGCGCTTCAACTCCGCCGCTGCCGGCGCCGGCTGCGCTTCAAATTTTGCCAGCGGCGCCGTTCCCATCGCCACCTGTTCCGCATTCGCGGCAATCACCATCGTGCGCACGTTATCCACCGTCGCCGGCACATTAGGACGCCCGCTCACATACACAATCATCGCCGCCTCGCCCGCGCGGTCGCTGCTTTTTCCCATTGCCACGCCCAGAATCCCGGCGAAGGCCCATTGATCCACCAGCGTGCGCGCGTCGTTCAGCGCCGGCTGTCCCCGCGCAATCTCCGCGTCTGAAAGCGTCCGGCCCTGCGCCGCGCTGACCGTGCTGTCCCCGTAATTCAGGCAGCTCACGCCATGGTCCGCGCCGCCCACAAAGCTGTACCTCGTCCCATTCCCGACTGCGCGCTGGTTTGCGCCGCCAGCTCGTTCAGCACTTCATTCGCGGGATTCGCAATCCCGTGCACCACGCCCGACGCGTCCGTCCCGCCGGCAAAGAACAGCCCCACCGGCTCCGCGTTCGACGTGTCCACCATCAGCGCGCCGGAGTCGCCCGCATCGCTGAATCGATCCCCGCTCACCGCCACCTGGTTTGTGAACACCTTGGTTGTGTACGGCTTGGTCTCTGCGCAGTCGCGATAGTAGTCCACCGACACATCCAGATCCACCGCTGAAACCGCCCCGCACGTCAGCCCCGTCGTCCGTCCGCTCTTGGCCACCGTCATCTGCAGCGCCGCTGCTTCGCCCCTCCCGCCCGTCGACGAGATCCCCGGCGGAGCCGCCGCCAGCGTCCCATCCGCCTGCCGCGCCCCCAGCTCCAGAATGTTGCCGTTCGCGTCCAGCGTCCGCGATCCCACCTGCGCAATCGCCGCATCCGCATTCGTCGCGTTCGATTTCAGCGGAAGCCACGCCGTCAGCGCCGCCACCGGAACCGTCCCCGGCCCGTCCCCGCTCGGCGTACAGTTGTTGTCAATCAGACCCGGCTGCACAATGGCGTCGCCCACCGTCGCACGATCGCTGCGCGCCAGCACATGGTTGTTGCTCAGCAGGTACTGCCGTCCCGCGTTGTCCTGCACCAGCGCGCCCAGCGTTCCGCTGCAGCAGTCCGCAATCGTGTTGCCCCGCGCGTCATAATCGTGGTTGTTCCCGCCCGACGACCCCAGCGGCATCATCGTCGCCAGCGCCGTCTGGTGCCCCACCGGGTTGCTGTTCACCCCCGCGGTGTTCAGCAGAATCTCCGCCTCCGTCTTCGATCCGCCCACCGACGCAATCACATACGCCGCGCTCGTTCCCGACACCGTCGCCGGAGCCGTGTAGGTTACTGCGCATGTAGTAAACGCCTGTTGGGAGTGCTGGCACAGAGGCACACTCAGCGCTCCCAATCCGCCGTCCCCTCCATCAGCCTCGCCCGCCAGCGCAAAATGAATCTCTGCCCGTCCACCCGCCTCCGCCAGCCTGCCCGTCAGCGCCACCGTCCCTGAGGGCCCCAGCGCCACATTCTCGGGAGTCAGCGGCTGCAAAAAGCCCGGCCTCAGCGCGATCGTCCCGCGCGCCGTCAGCGCCGGGTTGCTCGCCGAAGCCGCCATCACCTGCACTACCGCCGCGTCTTTACTCAGATAGGTAGGAGGCGTATACCGCCCGTTCGCATCAATGCTTCCCGCACCCGCCGCCGGATCTCCGCCCGACACCGACCACGTCACCGCCGCCGGCCCACCATGCGCCTCCCGCGCCGCAAACTGCAGCACCGGATTGCCGCGCCCATCCACGGCATTGCAGCCGGTGCAGTTCGTGTCCAGGCTCGCCACCCCCGGGCTCACGCTCAGCGCCCCCGGCCTTGCATTGGCAGTCGCGCCGCTCACCCCGCACCCCGCCAGAATTACCGGCAATACGCTCGCCGCCAGCGCTGCAAGCACCACCCTGCCCCGGGACTTCTTCCGGGAACGGGCCCGCCAAAAGGCACGCCCAACTCCCGCCGGCTTGGTCTTGGTCTGCAGCATGGAAAAGTTGATCGATTGTAGCCCGATTTTCGCCCGCCTATAAAAGACGAACGCCATCCCCATCAATCTTAGACGCTTTCATGAAATTGGGGTGCCCTGCCTCAACTTCCCAAATCCCCGGCGACAGGTTTTCGCCGCTGGGATCAATTCGGCTCGCCGATCTCTCCGCGTAGAGGCTGAATGCCAGACTCAGTGGGTTCCGTGAGGGCGGGAGGGAGCCGGGGATTTTGGAGGCCTGGATACCTCGGATCCCGATGCATACAATACCTCGAATTCCGATGCATACAATGACCTCGACCGGGTGCCGCACCCGGTGTCCCCACAAAAGGTCTTCTTTTGTGGGTGTGGACGCTCGCGGCGTCTCTGTTTTTGCCGCTAGGGTGGGTGGGAGATTCCCCTCCCGCGAACCATCTTCCGGCGCACACGTAAAATGGCCTCGGCAACGGCCATGAACAACAACGCGAACACTCCTGACCTCGACACCCTTCTCCATCAACTCGAACAGGAAGGCCAATCCCACGACGCCGCCCAAACCGAGCACCGCACCAAGCGCCTCAACCTCGAAGCCCCTACCGCCCGCCTTCTCCAACTACTTCTTCTTGCCGGCCGTCGCCGCCGCGTTCTGGAAATCGGAACCTCCAACGGATTCAGCGCCATCTGGATCGCCGACGCCCTCCGCCGCATCCCAGGCGCCCAACCGCTCATCAGCATTGAGCGTCACCCCGACCGGGCAGCCGCCGCCCACCACAACCTCGCCCAGGCAAGGCTCAATCCATGGGTCGACGTCCTTGTAGGCGAAGCCACCGCCATCGTCGCCACGCTTCCCGGCCCCTTCGACGCCGTCTTCTTCGACGCCGACCGCATAACCGCCCCGGACCAGCTCTCCCTCCTGCTCCCCAAACTCGAACCCGACGTTCTCCTGCTCGCCGACAACGCCCTCTCCCATCCGGAAGAGATCGCCGCCTACCTCGAATCCGTCAGCCAGCTCCCCGGTTTCGTCTCCACCATGGTCCCAGTAGGCAAAGGACTCCATATCGCCCACCGCCTTCTGGCCTAACGATTTTCTGAATTGGGATTCGGATGGCGTAGCCCTCGCGACCAACAGGGACGGCATAAGTCAGGCGCGTCCGCCCCACGCCGTAGACGCATCAGATCAGCCACGTCCTAGCAGCGCCACCGACGCACCAGATCAGGCCGCCTCCGCACCGCGCCGTAGGCGCGTTGCCTGAGCTAACCCGACTGCGTCAACGTCGAAACGGATTCCTGGTTGAGGGGGTTCCGGATTCACGATTGGTTCTCCCAGGTCTCCAGAATCAGGAGACGCTTCGGCTTCGCTCAGGGCAGGCTCTGGGGCACCCGGGGTTTTGCTAAGCCGAGGCTTTATCCACGGCATCGGCGATTTGCTTGAGGCCGGCGGCTGTGTCTGTGCCGAGGTGGACGCGGAGGGCGCGGCGGCCGCGACTTTCAAGGACCGCCAGATCGCCGGCGGCCTGGGCGTCGATGACGATGCCGAAGCTGTACTTCTGGCCGGGGATGGAGAGGTCGACGGCTTGGACCCCTGTGATCTGAAGGAAGACGCCGGTGTTGGGTCCGCCCTTGTAATCCTGACCAGTGGAGTGAAGGAAGCGCGGGCCGAAGCCGACGCAGGTGGCGACCTTTTTGGCGTCGCGGACCTTGTGGCGGAAGCCCTGGATGATGTTTTCGTTTTCAACAAACATGGGCAGGAAGGCGAGCGTGGCGAAGTAGTCGCCGGGGTGGAGCTGATCGAGGTGGGCGCGCAGAAAGCCGGCGAGGTCGGAGGAATGCGCGGCCGCCTTGAGCTCGCGGCGTAGTGTCGGTGGCGTAGAGCTCGATGCCCTTGTTGGTGGGGAAGGGCGTGCGCGTGGGCAGCTTGCCGGTCTTTTCGTATTCCTAGGTGAGGCCGCGGGTTTCAATTTTGGCGGATTCGACGTCGGGCTGATTGAAGGGGTTGATGCCCATGATGGAGCCGGCGACGGCGGTGGCCATTTCCCAGGTGAAGAACTGGCCGAAGATTTCGTAGAGGTCCGAGATCTCAAAGTGAACGACGGGGTGGCCGGCGGCTTCGAGCGCGGCCACCTTGGCGTCCTGGCTGCTGTCGGCTGTGTCTTTGAGGCGCACATAGGCAAAGATGCGGTCGTTGCCATAGACCTCGGGCGGCCATGGCTTCGCGGTCGACGGGCGTGATGCCCTTCCCTGTTTCCGGTGGATTCGGCGATGAGCTGCTCGAGCCATGCGCCGAGGTCGTAGATCTCTGGCGAGGTGAAGATGGTGATCTTGTCGCGGCCGGCGTTGTGGGCGGTGCCGAGCAGCAGGCCAAGCTGCACGGCGGGGTTCTCGTTGATGGCCTTCTTGGCTGTCGAGGCGGCCTTGGAGGCTTTATCAAGGAGTCGCTCGATATGGAGGCCGGCGACGGCGGCCGCAACGGCCGAAGTTTGACAGCGCCGATAGCGGCCGCCAATCGCCGGGTGACCACAAAAAATGTAACGGAAGTTGTCTTCCTTGGCGACCTTCTCCATCTCGGAGCCGGGGTCGGTAATGGCGATGAAGTTGCTCCCGCTCTTCGGCGCCGACCGCTTCCTGAACCTGTTCAAAAAAATACTGCTTGAGGATATTGGGCTGGAGCGTCGAACCGGATTTGCTGGAGACGACGACCAGTGTCTCGCCCAGATTGACCTCGCGTCACAAGTCGCCATGATCTGCTCAGGATCGGTCGAGTCGACGATGTGGAGCGCGGGGAAACCCTCCTGCTGACCGAAGGTTTTGGCGAGAACTTCAGGGCAGAGGCTGGAGCCGCCCCATACCGAGAAGGCCAACCACGTACCTGGAAGTCGGCGCTCTGAATATCCTCCGGCGAGGGCGGCGAAGTCGGAGAGAGATTTTTGCTGGCGCTCGACAATGTCGATCCAGCCCATCCACTTCTCCTCGCCGTCGCGCGTCCACAGGGAGGGATCTTTCTTCCAGAAGCGGTCGATTTTGCTATTGGCTTGCCAGTCGGCGGAGGCCTTGTCGACGGCGCTGCGGAGTTGCTGGGGGAGTGCGAAGCGGTAGCTCATTGACTGGTTCTCCGTGGAAGTGCGGGCGTGATCGGTTGCAGTCGCCATTGGAATCTCCTGACTCAAAGATGCGCCAATGCGCTTCAAGGTGGCGTTAAAGATCAGCGTATCGGCGGGGTTTTTGGAAGTCGGGGCGAAATGCGAATGAGGTCGAGACCGCCGCGATCTTCGATGGTAAATGCCGGCGAGGTTGCCGGAACACAGGCGATACCGCGGGACGGGATGTCGATGGGATCGAAGCTGGTTGAGGTGATGCGGGCGGAGCCGGCGGCGGCGAAGAGATACGAGAGGTTGGGCGTGGGCTCGTCGCCGGCGGGAAGCGATGCGCTGTCGCGGGCGCCGCTGAAGGGGATGCGCTCGACGCGGAAGTATTCGACGTCGATGAGGATGGTGCGGTCGGGCAGAGTGCGGGGCAGGATTTTGCCGGCGCGGGTGACGAGGCGCGTGGCTTCGAGGGATTTTTCGATGTGGAGCTCGCGGGGGCGGCCGTAGTCGTAGAGGCGGTAAGTGATGTCGCTGTTCTGCTGGGTTTCAAGGAGGATGGAGCCGGGCCAGATGGCGTGGACCGTGCCGGCGTCGACGAAGAACATGTCGTTGACGGAGACGGGGAGGAGATTGAGGGACTGCTCGAGTGTGCCGTCGTGAATTTCGGATTTGATTTGGTCGAGGGTGACGCCGGGCTTGAGGCCGACGGCTACCTGCGCGCCGGGCTGAGCGTCGAGGGCGAACCAGCACTCGGTTTTGCCGTTGGGCTGGCCGTATTTTTGCGCGAGGCGGTCGTCGGGGTGCACCTGGACGCTGAGTTTTTCGCGCGCGAAGATGACTTTGATGAGGAGTGGGGATGGAGCGCCGGATCCGGGTTTGCCGAGGAGCGTGAGGGGGTGCTCGCGGAAGAGAGTGACGAGTGTCGATCCGGTGTGGGGGCCGGAGGCAACGCGGCATTCGTCGCCGGTGAGCCAGACTTCGCCGATGGGTTCGGTGTCGGCGACGCGGTCGTACCACGGATGAAGGTCGGCGTAACCCCAGACACGGCCGACAAATCGAGGCTCGATGAGGAACAGAGGGAGCGTCTGGGAGGATGTATCGGGCGCCATGCTGGAAGGCCCTTTCCGGGGCTGAGTCAATGCTGCGTAGTGGAGAGAAAGCCGCGCGTTTGTGGTGCGGGAGCAAGTGCCGTCACGCCGGCATCCCAAAGGCGCGGGCGACTGGAGCGCAGTGGTATCCCCGGTCTCAAAATCGAGACCGGGGGCACCCAGGATCGATTCGAGGGCGAAGATTCGCCGACTCTCAATTTTGCCATAGGGAGGCGGGGCGGGCGGCGTGAAGGAGGTGCAGCGATATCCCCGGTCTCAAAATCGAGACCGGGGGCACCCGGCGGGTGGGCGCGGGAATGGAGTAATCTTGAGTGACATCGAAGAGAGGGGTTCACCCTTTCCGGATCGCGAATCGCGTAAGTATGTGTCCGGCGCAGTTGACTCGATTCGATTTGTTCCCCAGAATTGCCGCGTGCCGTCGATGACTTCCCAGGAGGGGTGCGAGCCATGCCATTTCAAGTTTGTATGGGTGCGATGATGCAGTGCTCGTTTGGAGTGGCGCCGAGTTCGCTGGTGGTTTTGCCGACGAATCGGGTTTTTACTAACCAGATGCCGGATGCCAATATCATGGACCACATTCCGATGACAAACATCATGCCGTTCGGGATGTGCCAATCAATCGCGAATCCGGAGGTGGCGGCGGCAACCGCTGCGGCGCTGGGTGTGCTGACGCCGATGCCGTGC
>CAWJVV010000022.1:0-340027 GCA_963846375.1 uncultured Acidobacteriota bacterium | reverse complement strand
TATTAACTACCTCTGGGTCTAATACTGTACTGGATTAGAAGTCATCCAGTTGACTATACTCTCAATAATTCGCGTGTAGAGTATAGACTATTCACAATTATTCTACAAACTTTTATTTATGGTTGTGTAGACTAAAGGAAAATTAAGTTGAAAGATGCCCGCACTCCACAGCGATCCAAACCTGTTTTTTTAAAATTAGTTATCGCACTTGATATTATAGTAGCTTATGGGTAGGCAGATTTGTTGTTTATTGTTTAACAGATGTTAGCACCTACTTTCCACTAGCTAAATCACTTCATTACAATGCACCTGCAGTCAATTGAATAATTTAATACCAACGTGATCATTTTCTTGCATATAACGTGCCTAATAGAGAAACCTGAAATAGACATTAATTTGTGGATAATAAAATGTCATCCTATTGCAGGACGTTGTTGATAGCCACAGGTCTGTGGATGCCCCACATTCCGCCAATGGAGGGAGCGGAATATATGGAGGGGTATGAGACCGTCTCCACAAATGCGGAGGACTTTGAGGGACAAACTGTCCTAATTCTCGGTGAGCTACTTTAACGCCAATAATGTAATTTTTTCGTACGTTTCTCATTGCATTATATTGAAGTAAATATTAATAAATTATTATTACAATTTTCTCAGCATCTTTTGTCATAGTGATATTATTTAACAGCCGTGAAGAGGACATACTTATTTAACCCTTTAACTTACGAACAGCATTTTTATGCTTATGCATTTTGATGCACAAAATCTAACAAGTTTGCCATTTTAGTTCACTTTATATATTTTGTTTAGGATGCAAAACGATCAGCCGGCGAGCAGCTCGCCGGCTGATCGTTTTGCATCCTAAACAAAATATATAAAGTGAACTAAAATAGCAAACTTGTTTTGGCTTAAGGGAAAGGGTTAACAGAGCAGTGCTTTATATAATTATATATTATATGCATTATGCTATCATTCTTGAGAAATTATTTATCAGTATTACTGTTAATGTAATATACCTATTTTGACACACTGTTAATAATTTTAATTAATTAATTAATTATTTTTATTAATTATTTTTTATTAATTATTAATTAATTAATTTTAAATTAATTTTACACTGTTAATGTAATATACCTCTTGTAATATACCTGTAATTTTGTACTTATGTACTTAAAGAATTTTGTACTTATCCATTTCTAACGTAGCAATATTTCAAACGCCAGAGTTTCGAATAATATATATAACTCAATACGTGGTTCATGGTGCGGAGGGGGTGTCCGAGGTTCGTGACGTCATTTGGGGGATCACAAATACCCCTTCTGCTCTTTCCATCGTCTCTTTTTCCGGCATGACATCCTCCAACCTGAAATCTTTACTCCTCGCTCTTTTCTCGCGCCGTTTTTACCTTTTCTGAAAGCAGCTTCTTCGCCTTTTCCAGCTCCTTCTTGCGCGAAGCACTCAACCTTTTTCCGCCGCGATTAATGTAGTAAGTCAGCATCCGCATCCCCGAGCCGGGCCCTTTGGGCGAAACCTCTTTCGAAGCAAGTTCGCGCGCAATCGTAGCCGCATTCTTGTTGAACAACGCCTCCGCCGGATGCGTCGAATCCGTCTTCACATCCTTGACCCATCTTTTTCCAGACCCTGATTTCTTTCGAGCGCCTTCCACTCCATTCTCCTCCTCCCTGCACCGTCAAGCCGACAAATCTTCGGCCGTCGGAAAGTTGTGCTGCTGCCGGCCAAGATCGCCATCGTACTTCATCGTGCTCTTGAACAACTCATACCGCCCGTCGTTGTATTGCCGCCCATATTGCCGCAGAGCCTCCATTTGCTGTTCCTCCAGCGGCTTGAAGCCGTGCAGGATCTTCAAATTCTGATCCAGCACCTTCATGGAATCCATCCCCGAAATCGTCGTCGAGACACCTGGCACGCTCATCGCATAGCTCAGCGCTTTAGTGGGCGTAAGCGCGCCGTGCACAATCGGCTCGCCCGAGCCACTCATGCTTTTCATTGAAAACACCGCCAAGCCCTTCTTCACGGCCACCGGCAACACTTCGCGCTCAAATGATCGGAAACTCGGATCGAAAGGATTGATCGACATCTGCACCGTATCGAATTCGTATCCGCGATTGAGCATTTCCAGATGGATCGATGGATTCTTATGTCCCGTGAATCCCACAAACCGAACCTTCCCCTGCTGCTTCGCCGCTGTCAACGCCTCCAGAGCGCCGTCGGGGTCGTACGCCTTCTCCGGATCGTTGTAGTAAATCACCTCGTGCACCTGCCACACGTCCAGGTGATCGGTCTGCAGTCTCTTCAGCGACTCCTCAAGCTGCTGCATCGCCACCTCCTTTTTGCGCCCATGCGTGCACACCTTCGTCATTACAATCGCCTGGTCGCGCTTTCCCTTAAGCGCAGTGCCCACCCGCTCTTCGCTCATCCCTTTGTGATACTCCCACGCGTTATCGAAAAAGTTGATGCCATGATCGAGCGCCTTGGCCACCATCTCCGTCACTTCTTGCTGCCCCGATTGCCGTGCCCAGGTGATAGCCGCCCAGTCCAATGATCGACACCTGCAGCCCCGTCTTTCCCATTGCCCTCTTCGGTACTTGAAAATCGGGCGCCTCGTCGCCGTACTGCCCTTGAAAGTTCGGAACAATCGGGTTCCTCATGTTTGCGTTTGCATTGGATGATCGGGGATCCACAGCCTGAGAACCTCCTCCGGCCGACGACCCTGCCGCACCCACCCGTCCGAGTCCGGCCGCGGTTCCCGGCATCATTGCCGAAGCGCCCGCGAGCGCGGCACCTTGCAGGAACCTTCGTCGCGACACCTCGCCTGCCTCACACTCTTTTTCTCGCCCCAGCCCGTGATCATGATCGCTGTTCATCCGTCGCTCATCTCCCATCACTACACGCCCGGCGAATCCTTCACCTGCGGATACGGCCTTCCCGTGTTCTGCGTCTCGTAGATCATCTGCCGCACCTCTACCTGCCCTAGATCCAATGGAAAATCGTGCGCTATTCTTGCCTCGGGATTATCGAACTTGATCGACGTCTTGTAGAGTTCGAAGTGCCCATCACCGGCATAGGGCTCGGCGCGCTCGCGCAGCTTCTGCATCTCGCTCTCGCCCAGGGGCGTGAATCCCTGCGCGATCTTCAGGTCCTGCTCCAGAATCCCCATATCCGATACGCCCGTGATAGTCGTCGTCACCGGCAGGCTCATCGCGTACCTCAGCATCTCTTCCGCTGTAAAGATCCCCTGCTGCACCGGCTCGCCATGCCCGCCAATCGGCTTCATCCCCAGCGCCGCGATCCCGCGCTGGTTCAGCACCGGAAGGACTTTCCGCTCAAAACTGAAAAAATTTGCGTCGAAGGGATTCAGCGGCATTTGCACCGCGTCGAACGGAAAGCCCGTATCGAGCATCGCCAGGTGAACATCCGGATCCTTGTGCCCGGTGAACCCCACGAACCGAACCTTGCCGTCCTTCTTTGCCCTTTCCAGCGCCTCGGCCGCTCCCCCAGGCCGTGCAAACAAGTCCGGATCGTTGTTGAAGCCCACCCCGTGCACCTGCCACAGATCCAAGTGATCGGTCTGCAGTCGCCGCAGGCTCTGTTCCAGCATCTGCATCGCCAGCTTTCCGTCCCGGCCATGCGTGCACACCTTCGTCATCAGAAAGACCTTCTCGCGCAGCCCCTTCAAGCCCTTGCCAAGCCAATCTTCCGACTTCCCCCGGTTATACTCCCAGCAGTTGTCGAAGAATGTCACGCCTCCATCCACCGCCCGGTGCACAATCTCGACTGCTTCCTTCTCGCTCGCCGCCGCGCCCAGGTGATGTCCGCCCAGCGCCAGTGCCGATACCTGCACATCCGTCTTGCCAAACCGACGCATCCGAATCGCGCCGCTCATCTTGGGTAGCCTCTCTTATCGCCTTCAAACATGCGGGGGTAGATGCGCTGCCTGCGCAGCATGTCGCCTCACCCTTGCCTGGCGAAGACCCGCCCAGCCGCTTCGGCGCCCGCCTCAGCCCGATGAGCCCGCTCGCTTGGCACCGACGCTCGCAGCAACAGGAGTCCAATGACCTGCATCCCACCACCCGAAAACGACAACCGGAGGACCGCAAATCATGAAGGCCGACAACATCGAAAAGCTATTCGTCAACGAGTTGAAAGATCTCTACTCCGCTGAGAAGCAGATCACCCGGGCCCTGCCCAAGATGGCAAAAGCCGCGTCGAACGAAGAACTACGCACCGCATTCGAAACCCACCTGAAGGAGACCGAAGGCCAAATCGAGCGTCTCGACCGCGTCTTCGAGATCCTCGGCAAGCCCGCAAGCGGAAAAACCTGCAAGGGCATGCAGGGAGTCCTCGAAGAAGGGGCCGAAACCATGGAGGAAACTTCGGAAGGCGAAATTCGCGATGCCGCAATGATTTCCGCCGCCCAGCGCGTGGAGCATTACGAGATCGCCGCCTACGGCACTGTCCGCACCATCGCCGAACTGCTGAACCAGAAAGAGATCGCACAACTTTTGCAGAAGACGCTCGACGAGGAAGGCAACACCGACAAGAAACTCACCCAGATCGCGTCGAAGGTTAACAGACAGGCGCACCGCCAGGCTGCGTAGTCAATTTTCCGCCCCACCGCGAATCCCGGCTCCGTAAGTCGGGGCCGGGAACGCATAGAGTATCTTCTGCCCCTTTCTACCGCTTCAGACATGCTTGCTGTTACCAAATCCTTTCGCCACTGGCAATGCCGGATGACATCGTAACCCTGTCCGGGTTAGCCTTAAGGGGTATTCGCGCAAGTCGCGATGCAAGGAGCACACCTAACTTCAATGCCCATCCAGCCAACCGCCAACATCTGGCACAACGGCAAGCTCATTCCCTGGGAACAGGCCACCCTCCACGTCATGAGCCACGTCGTTCACTACGGCTCCAGTGTTTTTGAAGGCATTCGCTGCTACGGCCAACCGCAGGGCTCTGCCGTCTTCCGCCTGCCCGAGCACATGCAGCGCCTGCATCGACTCGGCCAAGATCTACCGCATGGACCTTCCCTACACGCTCGAAGAACTCTGCGCCGCCGTCGTCGACGCTGATCGAAGCCAACGGCGTTGCGCCCTGCTACATCCGCCCCATCGCGCTGCGCGGCTACGGCGAAATCGGCGTCAGCCCCAAGGGCTCGCCCATCGAGGTCTACATCGCCAACTTCCCCTGGGGCAAGTACGTCGCCGGCCACGGCGGAGCGGACGTCTGCGTCTCCAGCTGGAACCGCCTTGCGCCCAACACCATGCCCGCGCTGGCCAAGGCCGGCGCCAACTACATGAACTCGCAGCTGATCCGCATGGAAGCCGAAGCCAACGGCTACGACGAAGGCATCGGCGCTCGACGTCAACGGCCTGGTCAGCGAGGGCTCCGGCGAGAACATCTTCGTGGTCCGCAACGGCGTCCTCTACACGCCGCCGCTGGCCAACTCGGCCCTCTCCGGCATCACCCGCGACTCGGTGCTGACCATCGCCCGCCATCTGGGCTTGCACGGTCATCGAGCAGGCCCTGCCGCGCGAACTGCTCTACATCGCCGACGAAGTCTTCTTCACCGGCACGGCTGCGGAAGTCTCGCCCATCCGCTCCATCGACCGCATCGTCATCGGCGACGGCAAGCCGGGCGAAATCACCAAGAAGATCGCCGACGAGTTCTTCGGCATCGCCAACGGCCTCAAGCCCGACCGCTTCGGCTGGCTCACCCCGGTCAAGGTCAATGCTGCCGAACCCGTCACCGCGTAAGCAGATCTTTCTTCAGAGCGGGCCGCCTCAGGCGGCCCGTTTTCTTTCTGGGCGGTTTCGGTGCCGCAGGGGTCTGTCGTGGATATCCATAAAAAGCGAAAGTTGTGTGAATAATTACCTATCAAGCCATTGAAAACAATATATTTACATTACATAGATAGGCGAAAACGTGGATATCCATGGTGGGGGGTGCTTCTTTTTCCCGTCTCAAAGAATCGCGTAGAGATACAGTTCCGCCCCGGCTTTAGGAACTTGTTAGAAGAGTATGCGCCGGTTTGAGGCAACTGCGGGTGATAGCTGTCACTAGTCAACCGGAAGTCAACCGGACCCATCGCCGGCCTCAGTACGACATGACCCCACACTCAGCATCCTTTTGGCCGCTCTCCCAGGAGGCGGACAGTGATTTCGGATCACCTAGGGACTTGCCGGGAGCACCCACACCGCCGCCACTTACGGCATCGGCGCCTCCCCGCGGACCTGCGCGCCACCACGCTCGGCGACGAACTGCGGCTCGCAACCCAAGAAAAATCAAAAATCTATGGCGTATCGTTAAAGGATCGCGCGAGCATCCTGCCAGTCGGCCAACGCCCGCCTTCTGGATCGACCCCATCAGCCGCATGTTCACCACCTCGAATCGAGCGCCGCCCACGGGTCGCGGGACTCGATCCTGGAAGAGTCGGGATTATCGACGTTCCGGGAGCCCCTGGGAATCTCCCGAGTATGCAGGACTGGTTCGGCAGACCGCAAGAGTCGCCTGATGCCTCGGCTCAGACCTTTTCCATCCGCAATCGATACCTCGAGCTTCTCGATAACCTCTAACACTCCCCACCCGCCGCTCCGCACAACTAAACTATTCCTGTGAAGCCCGACATGAATGTCACGTTGGCCGGCCTCAACCTTGTCAACCCGGTGATCGCCGCCAGCGGCACCTTCGGCTATGGAATCGAGTTCGAGGAAATCGTCTCGCTGGAGCGGATCGGCGGCTTTGTCACCAAGGGCATCTCGCTCCAGCCCATGAACGGCCATCCAGCCCCGCGCATCCTGCAGAGCGCCGCCGGCATGATCAACGCCATCGGCCTGCAAAATGTGGGCGTCGACGAGTTCATCGCCAAAAAGCTTCCCTCCCTGCAGCGCTACGGCAAGTGTAATGTCATCGTCAATGTTTTCGGCTACACGGTGGGCGACTACATCTCAGTCATCGAGCGGCTTAATGCCGCTGAAGGCATCGCCGCCTACGAGCTCAACGTCTCATGCCCCAATGTGCACGCCGGCGGCATGGCCTTTGGCGCTGATCCTGGTTCCCTCGAGTACCTGGTAGGACGCGTCCGCTCCACTGCCAAGCGGCCCCTCATCATAAAGCTCTCGCCCAACGTCACCTCGATCGCCCAGATGGCCAAGGTGGCCGCCGGCTCCGGCGCCGACGCTCTCAGCCTGGTCAACACCTTCCTTGCGATGTCCATCGACGTCGAGACCCGCAAGCCGCGCCTGACCAACGTCACCGGCGGCCTGTCCGGGCCTGCGATCAAGCCGATAGCCCTTCGCATGGTTTACGAAGCTTCCAAGGCAGTTTCCATTCCAATCCTGGGAATGGGCGGTATTATTACTCCCGAAGATGCGGTCGAGTTCCTGCTCGCCGGCGCCACGGCCGTCCAGGTCGGCACTGCAAGTTACGCCGATCCACGGGCAACCGAGAGGCTGGCCAAGGGACTCGAATCGTGGTGCCGCAGCCATCACGTCGAGCGCGTCTCTGCCTTAACCGGAGCGCTCGAGGTGCCAAAGAGCTGAGCACAGATTCTACGATTCAGGATTACTGCAATGGCCTTTCCGATTAAAGAGTGCGTCATCTGTGGAGAAGAATTCGAGCTCCGGCCCGGCAAACCCGGCTTCGCCAACCGCTGCCCTTCATGCAGTGAACCCGATGCCGACAGCAACAAAGCGACGGTAGGGGACTATCGCACTGATAACTCCGAGCTCAATGAAGCACGCCGCAAGACCATGCGCGACATGCTCTACCGAAAAGAGCAGTGATCTCGCGACCAGCTTTTTCGGGTGCAAAGTCCTTCTTGGCGTTTCGGGCCGTGCCTCCGACGCAGCCTCCCTCAACGCTGCGATTCAGTGTCTTCACTATCTGCTTGCAGGTTGACCGGGGGCCACGATTCGCCCGCGAAGGCGAGTTGCTTGCGTGCTTTCATTTCGAAGTCCTATTTGGTGAAGCCAGGCGCCGGGTCGCCCTTCCTCTTGGCAACTACGCTGCCGGCCACCGGTAATGAGAGATGGCCCGGTGCGGAGCGAATTCGGCTAGGTCCGACTCTTCGACGCCGCGACCAATGTTGTGCACAACGCGGCTTGACGAAACCAGGATGCCGATGTGGGGCAGTCGTGCATTAAGCAACCAGGTAACGATGTCGCCCGGCAGCAGAGGGGGTGGAAAGCCGTTACCGGGAATAGGGAGGGAAGCGTGCCAGAGCTGTGCGCCGGCACGCTGAAAGTATGTTTCCAGATTCAGCACGCGGCGGTGGTCGATGTTCGCGTCGGCGCCATGCTCACCCCAGATCCGATGCGACGGATAGGCCTCGAAGTGCTTTGCCATGTCCTCATGCACGAGCTTCTGAAGATCGATGCCGAGGGCGTCGCGCGCGGCACGGATGACGACATCGGCACAGACACCAGTGGATCGATTCACATCGCCACCGGGATACTTGAGGCGCGTGTAGACGGGATCGTAGCCGGTGGTCACACCGAGTTGAGCACGCGCTGCCTCCGCGAGACGCTCGCCGGGTGACCGCTGCGAATTGCCCGGAGAGCGGGCCGCGAGCGCAGCCATCGCGGCCATGAAAGCGCGCCGGTTCAACATAATCGCCTACTCGACGCGGTAGATCGCACTGCCGTGAGCAGGGAGCGCGACCTGCATGTCCTCGGTGGCGCCGGTGGTTGATCCGTCCCAAAGGCTGGTGGCCTTGTGCTTGCCGGCGAAGCGAAGCCACAGGTCGTTCCACTTGAAGTGAAGCGTGACCGGCTGGTCGTCGGGATTGAAGAAGGCGAAGTAGTATGTGGGCTTGGCCACAGCACCGGTGCTGGCGAACCAGATATGCGTGTGGCCGAACTCCGGTGAGTGGACGACAACCGGCTTGGACTCGGTTGCGGTTTGATCGATGAGCAGGAGCTCGCGGTTGGTCATCAGACTGCGCGCGAGGTCGTCGAGCTCGGTGAGATTGCCACCGAAGATGAGAGGTGAGCGGGAGATTGCCCAAAGGGCGAATTCGGTCCGCTCCTCGTCCGGCGTGTAGTGCGACAGGCGCGGGTCTCCCCAGCCGGGATGGGGACGCAAAGAGCCCTCCGGGAGCATGTCGGGGTCGGGCCAGGAGCCAAGCTTGGAGTACTTGTTCCAGAGTGCGATGCGATCGAACTCCTCTGCCAGGCCGAAGGGGAATTCGCCGTTGCTTTTATTCTTGTCGAGCCAAAGGTCCCAGTGGTCGTCGGCGATACGCCACATCTGGGAATACTTCGCAATTTCCTCGGCGTGCTCGATGCCAGTGGGGCCGGGCGAGAGGCTGAGCAGGATGGGGCGGCCGGTCTTGCGGATGGCTTCGGCCACCTGGCGGATCTCGGTCGGGCGGTAGGGGCGATCGCTGATGCAATCCACCTTGATGAAATCGAGGCCCCAGTCGGCATAGCGCTTGAGCATCGAGTCGTAGTAGGCCTGGCCGGCGGCGTTGTCGCTCACACCGTAATTGGCGTCGCTCCAGGGGCACGTGGAGGATTTGTCGACGGCGTCGACTGCATGGAAGCTGGAGCCGGCAATGGGCAGATTCTCGTCGACCACCTGCTTGGGGATGCCGCGCAGGATGTGGATGCCGAATCTAAGTCCGAGGGAATGGACCCAATCGGCAAGCGGCTTGAACCCGGCGTTGTTGGCCGACGACGGGAAGCGGGCGACAACAGGAACAAGCAGGCCGTTGCGATCGTAGAGGAACTTCTGCGCAACCGTGTTGGCGCCGAAGGGGTCCTGCATGTACCAGCCTTCGTCGATGACGGCATACTGCCAGCCGTACTGCTTGATCGACGCGAGTATTTGGACATTGGCGCGAAACTGGGCTTCGTCGATGGTAAGTCCGTAGGCGTCCCAGCTGTTCCATCCCATGGGTGGTGCCGCGGCCAATTGGGACGGAACTGAATTGGTTGGCGTGACAGCGAGGAGCGCGCAAGAGACTGCAAAAATGACAGCCCCGTAGATAAACCTTGTCCGAAACATGGACAAACGTATACCACACCGAGCGGTGATAGCAGAGTGAGCGGCAGCCGAGGCCGCAGCCGCGGAGCCGGTCGCTCGGGTCAGGGATTTGTGGAGGCTTTGCGAACGCGAACGCCGCGGACTCTGAGGAGCTTCCGGGTGCGGCAGTTCACGCACTCCCAGGGATAAAGGTGAAACCAGGGCAAGATGACGCGCTCCAGAACGCCAACCCTGTGATCGCGCCGCATGGTGTGTGTGCCGCACCGGGGACAAAGCATGTAACCGTGGTTTGCTGAACTGCGGATGGTGCTCACTTCGTTCCCTTTATAGGAGATTAAAGAAAACTATACGCCCCTGAACCGGTGCTTGGCACGAGTGCGTCCCAAGCAAAGATGGAGTTTCCTTCATGAACCGGCAGAAGACATTGGTCATCTGGCGGATGCCAGACGGGACAGGCCGGATTGTGCCAGATCGGCGATGGCGCGGGCAAGTGCCAGAGAGCCGTTCAGCGATTCGGGCCGTTCCAGGCTAATTCCCTTCCGCATGGCGTATTCCTTGAAGGCGATGTCGATATCGTAGAGAATCTCGACGTGATCGCAGAGGAACCCGATGGGGTCGAGGATAACGGCCTTGACGCCTTGGTCGGCGAGTTTGTCGAGCGTCTCTTCTACGGTGGGACCTATCCAAGGTCCGCCGCTGGCGCCCTGGCTTTGAAAAGCGAAGTACCACTCCGAGATTTCAGGAATGCGCGCGGCCACAAGCGCAGCCGTGTGCTTGGCCTCCTCGGCGTAGGGATCGGCCCCTTCGCCTGGCCAGTGACGCGGCGCTCCCTCGTTGGCAGACGGCGTCTGGATGGTGCGGCAAGGCACGCTGTGAGCAGTAAAGAGCACGGGAACGGGATGACCGGCCCGCGCGGTAAGACTGGCAAGCGCCGGACGGAGGCGTTCAGCAAACGCTTCGATGAGCAGCGGGTGCTGGGGCCAGGAGTCGGTAAAGTCGATGCGAAGAGGACCGGCTTCAGCCTGGGCGGCGCGGCGGTAGAGCCCAACGCTGGTGCGCGAGTTTTGCGGGGCCAGGCAAAGAACAGCGGCTTCTTCCACACCGTCGGCGCGCATCTGTTTGACGACATCGGGAATGTAGGGGCGCCAATTGCGCATGCCCACATAAACGCGAACCTCCTGACCGGTCGAGGCAAGCTGGGCTTCAGCTAGTCGCGCCTGCTGCATGGTGAGTTCGGTGAGTGGGCTGTGGCCGATGAGGCCATACCGGTGTTGAATCTCCTCGATCACATGGTCGGGCACCGGCCGGCCGCTGGTCACGTTGCGCAGATATTCAGGGATCTGCTCGACGGTTTCGGGCGTGCCATGGGCGAGCAGCAGGACGGCTTGCTTAGGCATTGGCCGGCTCCAGACGAAATTCGCGCACGATGCGGGCAACGGCCTGCACGTTTTCAACCGGCGTGTTGGGCACGATACCGTGACCGAGATTGAAGATGTGCCCCGCCCGCCCGTTGGCGGAGCGGAGAATCTCCTTCACCCTATGCTCGATGATTTCCGGCGGCGCGAAGAGCGTGATGGGATCGAGATTGCCCTGCACCGCGTGGCCATATCCCACGGCTCGCCAGCCATCGTCGAGAGGCTGCCTCCAGTCGAGGCCGATGACATCAGCGCCGGTGGAGGCCATCTCGCTTAGGAGGCCTGCGGTTTCGACGCCGAAGTAAATAACCGGAACTCCCATGGCCTGCACGGCGCGGATAAGACGCTTGGAGGCTTCGAATGCGTAGTCGCGATAGTCAGAGAGCGAGAGCGAGCCAACCCAGCTATCGAAGATCTGGATCACGTGGGCGCCGGCGAGCACCTGCAGGCGGCAGTAGTCTTCAAGAACGGTGACGATCTTGTCGAGGAGAAGGCGCCAGGTGGCCGTGTCGCGATACATCATGCGTTTGGTTTCGATGTAATTGCGCGAGCCACCACCCTCGATCATGTAACTGGCAAGGGTGTACGGCGCGCCACAGAACCCAATCACGCCGAGCCTGTCTTTGAAGTGCGCGGCGACCTTTTGAATGGCACGGGCAACGTAAGTCAGATCTTCGGCGCGATCGACGCGAAGGGCGCGCACGTCTTCAGCGGTTCGGAGGGGGTGATGGACAACCGGGCCTTCGCCGGCCTGGAACTCGAAATCGAGGCCCATGGGCTCGAGGGGTAGCAGCAGGTCGGCAAAGATGATGGCCGCGTCGACGCCGAGCTTTTCCGCGGCGGTGATGGTAACCTCGGCGGCGAGTTCGGGCTGCTTGCAAATCTCCACCAGCGAGTGGTGCTTGCGAACATCGCGGTACTCCTGCATGTAGCGGCCCGCCTGCCGCAGGAACCAAACCGGGGTGCGGTCGACGGGGCGGCGCAGGCAGGCGCGGACAAAGCGAGTGCCGTCTAGGATGGTGTCAGGGCCGGCGATCGGCCCGCCTGGAGTCTCCATATAGCTCGATTTTACCGGGCGGAGGGCTGAAATTAGACAGCCAATGGATGCCAATTTGTGCCGCGTGACGCTTTTTGTCACCGGCGAGATTCAGCCGGACTGCAGATGCCATTTGCTGACTTTGGCTAAGTCACGCAAGAATTGTGAGGTCATGGCTACGAAATTGAAATCTGTGAGTTTCGAAGGGGCGCACTGCGCCGTGGTGCTTGATCAGCTTTCGGAGTCCATCATCCTGATGAAGCTGAGCGGAACCGATACGGGAGAGCTACGCGACCGGCCCATGAAGGCGCTGGACGAATGGCTTGCCCATGCAGCGCCGATCGCGTTTTTCATCGATGCACGCGACGTGCGGGGCGCGTCGATTGACGTGAGCAGCGACTGGGCAGCCTGGTTCACCGCAAATCGGGACCGGTTCAAGTCGATCACGATGCTGACCGGCAACAAGTTCATTCAAATCACAGCCGAGTTCGTGCGCAGGTTCGCTGGGTTGAATGGCACTATGTGGGTCTGCACGGAGCCCCATGTCTTCGATCTGGCGCTCGACCAGGCACAAAGGCGCTAGGCAATTCCTAGAACAGTCCCTCCGTCGTCTCCTTCGCCATGTAATCGACGACAGCCTTCAGGTCGCCGCTCGTCTCTTCAAATACTTTGAGCTGGCGGTCGGCGCCGGTGCCGTTCTTCAGAATAGTGCGGATACCGTCGATGGCATCGCGGCTCCCGAGCTCGTCGACCTCGCGATCGACCAGGACCAGGTACTCCTCGATTAAGTCACGCTCCGGGACTTCTTCCTGACGGCCGAAGTCGATGAGCTTGCCGTCGAGGCCATAGCGCACGGCGCGAAACTTGTTTTCCATCAGCAGCGGGCGTGCATAGTGCCGGAAGTCCTGGTTGGAGGCATGCAGGCGGTAGAGGTAAGCGGCCGTGGCCTGGATGAGCGCGGCAATGGCAACCGTCTCTTCGGCGCGCAGAGGGATGTCGCAGGCGCGAACTTCAACTGTGTTAAAGAACGGATGTGGACGGATGTCCCACCAGATTTTTTTGGCGTTATCGATGCAGTTGGTCTTGACCAGCAGGGTGACGTAAGCTTCGAACTCGGTGTAGCTCGAGAAGGCGTCGGGAATGCCGGTGCGCGGGAAGTTTTCAAAGACCTTGGCGCGGTAGCCCTTGTATCCGGTGTTCAGTCCCAGCCAGAAGGGCGAGTTGGTGGCCAGAGCCATGATGTGAGGCAGGAAATAGCGCATCGAGTTCATGATGCGGATGGCCGCCTCGCGGTCCTCAATGCCGACGTGTACGTGGAGGCCGAAGATGAGGTTGGCGCGCGCGACTAGCTGCAGATCTTTGACCACCTGGTGATAGCGCGGGTCGGGGTAGATTTGCTGCGTCCGCCAGTCGGCGAAGGGATGGGTGGCCCCGGCTACGAGCTCCAGGTTGTGCTCGCGCGCCAGCTTGACCATCTCGCGGCGAAGCTCGTAGATGTCTTCGCGGGCCTCAGCGATGTTTCTGCACACGCGCGTGCCGACTTCGATGACCGAGGTGTGCATCTCGGCCTTGACCCGCTCTTCCAGGCGAAGCTTGCCCTGGGCCAGCATCTCGGTTTCAATGTGCGAGCGCAGGTCCCGGGTGACCGGATCGATGACCTGGTATTCCTCTTCGATACCGAGCGAGAAAGACGGGCGCATGAAGGCTCCTGGACAGCTTGAGGGCATTGTACAGATTCCCCATGCTGACCGTGGAATTGAGCCTGCGCCGCAAGGCAATGGGCAATTTTCTGGATGTTATACTCGGGTCAAAATCCCGGGAAGGCGGATATTGATGAACGCCAACAAATTATCTTCCGAGACAGAGCGGTCTACTATATCTCAAGCCTCGTATGATGAGTGGCATGCTGGGAAGGGCGTAGACGCGGAATCAGACGCTCCATGGCATCGTCTACTGAAACGATATTATCGATCGATCGAGACCTTGCCGGTAAGAGGGTTCTTGAAATAGGTTGCGGACGCGGCGGGTTCTCCTGTTGGCTGGCGACTCGCTCGAGCAATCTGCCCATCGTTGTCGGTGCTGATTTCTCTCCGATCGCAGTTCAAAAGGCCGAAGCCTTCGCCTCTGAATCGAATGTGACAAACGTCACGTGGCAGGTTCAGGACATCCAGAATCTGAGTCATCCGTCAGAGAGTTTCGACACCGTCGTGTCGTGCGAGACGATCGAACATGTCAAGCACCCAACCCAGGCATTGCGCGAATTGGCTCGAGTTTTGAGGCCAGGTGGCCGCCTCTTTCTCACGTGTCCAAACTATATGAACCTGATGGGGCTTTATCGGGTCTACCTGCGCGCTTGTGGCAAGAGGTTCACTGAAGTGGGGCAGCCAATCAACCAGTTTCTCCTCGCTCCGTTGACCCGTTACTGGCTAACAAAGGCGGGCCTGCACCTGGAAGCGGTCGACGGAGCGATCCATCCGTTCCCGTTCCCCGGCAGGCACGATATCAAATTGCCGCTTGAGCATCCAAAGGCAATTGTGAAGTGGTTCGCGCAGCACACGATGTTTATCGCCGAGAAATAGTGCCAACTCGCTAAACGGCACTGGAACGAGCATTCGTGACTTTGCCCCTGGTCTTTCCGGTCTTCTTCGCGGGTGCTTTTCTTCCTAACCCCGCATGGACAGACATGGCGTGAGCGGGCATTCAGTTCGTCCGGTAGACTTCCCATGGCCTGAGCCTATGTTCAAACCGTCTCATGTCAACACGTCCCGCAACGAACTCGACGCCCTCAAGTTTGAGCCGCGCGCGCTGCTCATGTGCGGCTGCTCCGCGCAGCTTGACCTCACCACCTGCGCCGAGCACACGATGCCAGGGCAGGCTGTCGGGCGGATCAGTGCGCAGCAGCCGAGCCACGGCGCGATGGTACCGCGGATACCCTGCTGAAGCTGCGACGGCGCCGTAGGTGCTGACCTTACCTGCGGGGATGGAAAGGATCATGCGCCGGAACGCAACTTCGCGCTGCTCGTTCGGGCAGAGTGCGTCGCGCCGCAATTGGCGCTTGTTGCGCTCGAAGAACAGCTGATCCGTCGGCGCATGCCTTGGCAATCGCCTCTTCGGCGGGCTTGCGCTGGGCGTCCGAGTCATGCCGGGGAAATCGTCGACATTCGGGGTGTGATTCCGGAAGAGCTACCCGACATTCGATTCAGCGGCTTTCTTTGCCTTCGTGGCAACGGCTTTCTTCGCCGCTGTTTTTCTCGTTTTGGTCGTTGCAGCCTTTTGCGCCGAGGCCTTTCCCGCCGCTTTGGCCACAGGCGGGGGATTCAGAAATGACGCCCACTTCAGATCCAGGTGCTGCGGCGCGGCCTTGGCCTTCTCGATAGCCAGATCGGCAACCTCGCGCACGATCCACTCAAAATTGCCCGCGCCTACGGAATGCAAATCGGCGTCAGGCGCCGGGTTCATGAAATCGATGGCGTAGGGGATGCCGTCTTCCACCGCGAACTCAACTGTATTGAGATCGTAGCCGAGCGCCTGGCAGAGTTTGAGCGCATCCTGCTCCACGCGCTTCAGCAGCTTGGGATCGTAGGCGGGTGGATTCTGAATATAGCGCTCGTGGTGCGGTCGGCGAGGGTCGTAGGGCATGATGTGCACTTTCCTCTGACCCACAACGTAGCAACGGAAGTACTCGTTGAAGTCGACAGCCTTTTGGTAGAGCATGCACAGGTCGCGCGACTGGTCGAAGGCACGGAAGAATTCCTCGCGATTGTGGATATGGTAAACATCGCGCCAGCCGCCGCCATCGACGGGCTTCATGAAACCGTGCTCGCCCACATAAGCGAAGACGGCATCCCAGTCGAGAGGGTACTCGAGATTGCGCATGGAACGATCGGTCGTGCCCTCGGGGTGCTTCTTGTGCGGCAGGATCACCGTGGGCGGAACGGCAACGCCCAGCTTCTCGGCCAGAGTGTAGTTGAAGAACTTGTCGTCGGCAGACCACCAGAAGGGATTGTTGATAATGAGGGTGCCGTTGAGCGCGGCGTGTTTCAGAAAGGCGCGGTAAAAGGGGATGTCGTGCGAGATCCGGTCGACGATTGCCGCGTAGCGGGGCGGCTTGTTCATGATGACGGCGCCGGTTTCGACGAACTCGGCTTCGATGCCGTCAATGTTCCGCGCGTTAATGTGCTCCACCAGCGCGCCCGGAAAGCTGTTCTCCATGCCGAACAGAACGCCGATCTTTTTCATGCCGCTTGTCACCCTCCCCGTTTGAACCCGCAAATGGTCGGCGGCGCCGCTCCGTGAAGCTACAGCCGCCGGTCGCATCCAGTGTACGGCACCGAAATTCAGCAGTCGTTTCAGTTCTGCCCAGGCTGGTTCCCGGACTCGGTGGTCTGGGTAACAGGGGAGACGTCGGTGTCGAAGGCGACCTGCGCAATCAGATCGTCGAGGTGCTGCCGCGCGGCGTCGCGATCCTTCTCGACACCGGCCCGCTCCCTGCGGGCGGCCTGCAGATCGTCTTCGGCGTGGTTGAGTTCGTCGACGAAGCGGCGGGCGGCATCATTGTTCTTGAGTGCGGTCAGGTTCTCGCGATCGCGGGCCTCATCGTCGCTGAGCTGCTTCTCCTTTTGCTGCAGGGCGACGATGTGTTGCTCAAGGTCGTTGAGCGCCGTTTCAGCATCGATGAGCGGCTTCAGCTTTTGTTCCAGGTCAGGAGCGTACTTGGTGATATTCAGCAGGTATTCACTGCGAAACTGATTGGCATTGATGGAAACCGCCTCAGAGAGGTTGGCCTTCTCGCCCACGTTAAGGTCAACCGACCCGTGAGGCTTGACGGCGACGCGAAAGCGATATGCGGTGGCCGTGGTCTCTTCAGGCTTGGGTTGCGAATCGAGCTCGGCGTTGGGCCTGCGAGGGTGCTCCACGATCACAGTTCGTGCTTCGTCGCCGCCGTTGGTCACTGTGTAGGTGCTCTCGGAAACCTCGCTGGTGGTTTCAACCAGGATGCCCCGATGCATGGCGACGTGATGCAGGGTGCGCGTGTCGGAAAAGCCGCCGCGGCGGACCTTGACCGCCTGGTCCACGGCGTAGGAGAGCAGGCGCTTTTCACCCGGATGAATGGGATCGAGAAGGCCCTCGCCGGCAAACTCGCCGCTCTCGAAAACAGAAAAACTGCCGGAGTCGAGGGTGAGCTTCGACTTGTTTTCGAGCCAGACTGCACGGAGCGGATTGGGTTCCGTACTGCTCCACAGCGTGACGTGCTCGGCTGGGAGGTCCTGCTGGAGAATGGGCACCATGGCCGACTCGTTTTTGTGGATGGTGACTGGTTGGGCGAGCGAGTATTCAAAGAAGTCGTCGAAGGCATTGGTCGAGACGTCGCCCTCGGAGAGGGCGTCGCTTGGGCGATAGATGCCGGCGATCATGCCGGCGGAGCTACCGGCGAATCCGCCCCCGGAGCCGGTGCCAATGCCGCGCAAGGGGGGGCGCCGGCGGCGGCGTTTCTTCTTCGACTGAGTCGGCGCTCACTTCGACTGTTTCGGCGGCGGAGCCGACCTGCAGCCGGGCATTCACTGTCTTGGCCAGACCCCCAACAGAAACTCGCTGCAAATAAGTGTTGAAGCCTTGCGATGTCACCTTGAGGCTGTATTGTCCCGGCGGCAGCGGTCCGAGAGAATACCGCCCGTCAGACGACGTCGCTACCGTGACCTCTGCGTTTGTTCCCACTTGGGTTGCCGTTACCTTTGCGCCTCCAACCACCGCGCCACTCACATCGGTCACGATACCGGAGAGTATTCCGCTGGGACCGCTGGAAATGGCCGTTTCATGCGTCTGGGGAGTGGTCTGCGCCGCGGTGCTGATGGCGATCTCCGGCCTCCGCGTGTACAACGGCTGCGACAGTGGCTGGATAAAGCTTTGCGGCGCTCCGGCTACCAACGACAGCTGAACGTTGTCCCAGTCCGCGCCCACGGTGTTGTCGACCACCGCCCAGCCCTGCACGATCGCGCTCGATCCCTCGCCCGCATCCGTGCGCGGAAAAACGATGCGGTAGGTCGATTTCCACACCGGCACTTCGCTGATGTAGCTGACGCGCAGTTCGCGCTGGCCTTGGCCCATTGCATTCAGAGTCAGGTGCCGCAATCCATTGGCGTGGGCGGAGCCTAGCAGTTCGAGGTAGCGGTCGAGTTGGCCCTGCAGCCCGGCGTCAAGCGGGCGAACGCTGAGCGTTGGACTGAGTTCGATGACGCGCACGGCGCCAGTGCTGCCCACCAGCGTGAGATAGAAGTGGTCGACAGTTGAGTCGGTGCTGCCAATCTTCTCAGTGCGCGACTCAATGGACATAAGGCGGCCGGCGATCAATCCGCCGGGCGCTCCCGAAACCTCAACTCGCTGGCCGCGCAAGGCTGTGAAGAGTTCCGTCGAGGTAGGGTCGTCGGTCATGCCGAGGGACAGCGTCTTGAGCTGCTCGGCCAGCGGCGTCGTGGAGTTGTAATTGACGCCGCCGATGCGGCCGCCCCCCTCGTCGAGCACGGTGAGCGACTGCAGCACATCATTCAACTGCGCGGACGTGAAGTCAATGGAGACCCTCTGGTTGCCGCTGACGGAACCGGAGTGCTCAAAGTACCCTACACCATTTTTGTAGAGCACGACCTTGCGTACCGGTAGGTCCTTCGCGCCCACTGGGGCAGCATCAGACGTCGGCGCAGCGGCCGGCGATGCGGGTTTAGGCGTTTCAGAGATGGCGAGTGGAGCGAGCACGGCAAGGCACAGCAGGATGAACACACAACGCACGGGGTTCCCCTCCTTAATGCAGAAAGCAATGCTACTGTCTTGGACCCCGACGCCATGAGAATGGTTCCTGGAAACTGCCGGAATCGATCGCCCGCACAGCCACATCTACCACCTGGAAGGGAGGCGCATGATATGGACACCGTTCTCGCACCCGTTGATACGTTTCTGGAACCCATAGAAAAACCGAAAGGCCTGATGAAGAAGCTGGCCTACGCCATGTCGCGGAAGCAGTTTGGCAAAGTGCCCACCCCGGTGAAGGTGGTTTACTCGCGCATGCCCACCGCCTTCGGAATGTTCGTGGGAAAGATTGGCCAGCTGGACAAAAAGCTCGAACTGCCGCAGGAAACCGCGTACCTTATCCGCGAGCAGGTAGCCCACATCAACGTGTGCACTTTTTGCACCGATATCGGCCGCTACTTCGTGATCAAGGCGCACCTGAACGAAGCCAAGTTCGACGCCCTCGCCGAGTATCGCACCAGCCCGCTCTTCAGTGAGGCAGAGCGCGCGGCGCTGGACTACGTTACCGAACTCACGCGCGACAAAAAGGTCGATTCGGCGACGTTCCAGCTTGTGCTCAAGCACTACTCCGAGCGGGCCATCTGCGACATGGTGTGGCTCGTGGCCAGTGAGCACTTTTACAACATGACGAACCTCGGCCTCAACATCCACACCGACATGTTGTGTGACCTGGCCCGAAAGCGCTAAGCAGACACGCCGGCGATGCGGCGCAGTTGCCCCACGTGGTTGAGGTCGTGCCCGGCCATGGTTTCCACAATCGTCTGGAAGGTCATGCTGCCGCGCTCGGGATGCGTGACCTTGCGCGCCCGCGCGCTGGGCGGCAGATCCTCAAGCAGCAGCAGATTCCAGTCACGGAAGGCCCTGAAGGCCTGCAGCGCTTCAGCCGGCGTGATGCCGCTGTAGGTCTTCGCCCACTTCTCCTGGTCGAAGGGCTGAATCGTCGGCGAGTCTTCGGCCAGCGTCTGCCTCAGGCGGAAGCCGAAGACCAGTTCGCAGTCGGCCAGGTGAGCAACGATCTCACCGGCACTCCACTTGCCGGGCGCGGGCGCTTCAAATCCCCGCGCTGGGCCGATCGCATCGATCAGCTTGCCAATTTCGCCCGGCGTCGCCGCGATGATCTCTTCCGCCGGCCTGCCATCCAAGAAGCTTTCGTATGGATTCAATGAACTCATGGTCGCGACCTCTGCCTTCCGTCGGCTGCTTCAAAGATATTCTTGCACCATGCGCTGCCAGGTGGGCCAGTCGTGGGAGTTCCACGTGTCCCACACGTAGAGCTTGTGGGGAATGCCCTTGGTGTTCATCAGATGGTCCATGTGCTGATTCTGTCCGAGGCACTGGTCATCCCAGCCGGTAGCCAGCACCCACGTGTTCTGCCAATAGCGTTCCAGGAACCACCGGTCACTCAGGTTGGGCAAAAACTGCGTGGGCTGGTTGTAGTAGACGTCCTGGTCGTGGTAGCCGTGCAGGAAATTTGACAGATCGAACGAGCCTGACATCGACAGCATGCCGGTGAAGACGTCGGGATGGCGCAGGGCCGCGTTCAGCGCGTGATAGCCACCAAAGCTGCATCCCAGCGAGACGAACTTCGGGTTCTGATTTTTTCGGCGAACGAGCGGCACCACTTCGTGCATGAGATAGTCGTCAAACTGCAAGTGTCGGCCGATACGCCAGCGCGGCGGAACATTGCGGTTATACCAGCTCTCCATGTCGACCGAGTCGACGCAGTACACCTGCAGGTGGCCGCCATCGATGCGTCCGCTCAGCGCAGCGATCATGCTTCGGTCTTCAAACTCGTAGAAACGCCCGCCGGAGGTGGGGAAGACAAGAACCGGCAGTCCCGCATGGCCGAAAACCAGCAGTTCCATGTCGCGGCCAAGGCGGGGAGAATACCACTTGTGATACTCGCGATTCATTGTTCGTGCCTTCCCTGAAGCTGGTGTGCGCGGCGCGTCATCCCAATTCCTATTGCGTCAGTTAATCAAGTTCAAGACAAGATTGGCACAGCGCTCCCGGCTTTTTTGGAGAACCGGGATTTTCTTGATACTGTAACAGTCGGGGGGGCGCACTTCCCGGGGGATTTCGCGCGGCCTCAAAATGAAGAAATCCCTGGAGGGAACGTTTCGCATTGAATCCGGAAGCTCAACCGCAGCCGCGTCAACAAAATCCTGGCACGCTGCCTGACTCGATCCTTGACCCGCCACACGCACGCCTGCATCTGCATCGCGCCTTTCACAGCCGCCATCTTCCCAACGATCGCGATGTGATTGTCTATTTGCCGCCTGACTATCACATTCGCACGGGTCACAACTATCCCGTGCTCTACCTGCACGACGGTCAGAATCTCTTCGATCCCCGCACATCGTTCATTCCCGGACGGACGTGGCAAGTGCGCGAGCACGCCGATGCGGCCATTGAAGCAGGAGAAGTGGAACCGCTGGTGATCGTCGGCATCTACAACACCGGCGACCGCCGCCTGGCCGAATACACTCATGAGCGCGACTGGCAGCGTGGCGGCGGTGAGGCGGCCAAGTACGGCTTGCTGCTGACGGAGGAGCTGCTGCCCTTTATCGCGAGCCGCTATCGCGTGCGCACGGACCGGCACTCCACTGGGCTCGGCGGCTCATCGCTCGGTGGCCTCGTGACGCTTTACCTCGGACTCCGCCACGCGCGCAGCTTCGGCAAGCTGGCCGTCATGTCGCCAAGTGTGTGGTGGAACCACAAGAGCATCCTCGGCTATCTGAATGAACATGCTCCTCACGTGTGGGATCGCCCGAAGATGTGGCTGGACGTAGGCGACCATGAAGGCAAGCGCACACTCCACGACACCGAGCAACTGGCGCGCCGGCTGAAAGCAAACGGCTGGACCGAGGGCGAAAACCTGCACTTTGAGCGCGTGGCCGGCGGAGGCCACGACGAGACCAGCTGGGCGCAGCGCGTACGGCCCATGCTGCAGTTTCTGTTTCCCGCTGCGCAGGTGTCCGGCCAGTGAGATTTCCCTTGCCGGAATGCACGCCCTCCCGCATCATGGCGGAATGAGCACTATCGGCAGACTGGCGCAGTTCCCGATTGTCGCGTTTGTTAACATTCGCGATGCGGAGCGGGCCAAAGCGTTCTATCGTGACACGCTGGGTCTAACTCTCATTGCCGAGGAGTTGCCATTCGCACTGGTCTTCGACGCCGATGGTACGATGTTGCGGCTGGCCATCAATCCCCAGGCTCAACCGATCGCCGGCACCGTTCTCGGATGGCGCGTGCCGAATATCCAAGAGTCGGTGCAGCAGCTTGCGAGCGCTGCAGTGACCTTCGAGCGCTGGGAATTCATGCAGCAGGACGAGCTGGGCATCTGGACGACGCCAATCGGCGCGAAAGTGGCCTGGTTCAAGGACCCCGACGGCAATCTGCTTAGCCTCTCGCAGTTCCCCGTCTAGGCGCTATTCATGGCGAATCAACGCCGCATCGTTTAATCTCATTTTCAGGATTCAACAGTGAGCCAGCCGCTGATCGAACCCGTGTCGACCGCGAAGCAAACAGGGACGTCCGCGCTGCTGCTGCGTGGGCTGCGCAAGGCCTTCGGCGACGTAATAGCCGTGGACGGCATCGATCTCGAAGTCGCCAAGGGCGAGTGCTTCGGGCTCCTGGGACCCAACGGCGCGGGCAAAACCACCACCATCGAGATTTGCGAAGGCTTGACTCCACCCGACGTCGGCACAGTCCAGTTGCTCGGCCTGGAGTGGAAACAAAACGCCACGGAGCTACGCCACCGCATCGGCATCCAACTGCAGGAGACACAATTTCCAGAGAAGCTCACCGTCGAAGAAGTGCTGCGCCTCTTCCGCAGCTTCTTTTCTCGCGGCATCGCGGCTGACGAGGCCATCCGCATCGCCCAGCTCGAAGAAAAGCGCAAAGCTCGCGTGGGCACGCTCAGCGGCGGGCAGAAGCAGCGCCTGGCCATGGCCACGGCGCTGGTTGGCGACCCCGAGCTGCTCTTCCTCGACGAGCCAACGACGGGCCTCGATCCGCAGGCGCGCCGGCATCTGTGGGACCTCGTGGACGAGCTTAAGAAGTCGGGCCGCACTGTGATTCTGACGACGCACTACATGGATGAGGCCGAGCGCCTTTGCGACCGCGTCGCCATCATGGATCACGGCCGCATTATCGCGCTGGGCACGCCGCAGCAGTTGATTGGTTCCGTGGGCGGCGACCATATTGTGGAGTTCGCGGTATCAGGAGACACCGCGCTCGATCCGAAACTGCTGACGTCGATTCCCGGCGTTCAGTCGCATCGCGTCGACGCTGGCTTGCATCAGCTCTCGGTCATCAACCTGCACACCACGGTGCCGCAGATCTTTGCAGCCATCGACGCGTTGGGGCTGGAGCTCACCGAGTTTCGTACGCACTCGGCCACCCTTGAAGATGTATTCGTGGCTCTCACGGGAAGGAATCTGCGCGATGAGTAGCTTGACCGACAGTTCGCTGTTTCAGCTCACCACGACGCGCTTCCGCCTGTTTTTGCGCGAGCCCGAAGCCATCTTCTGGGTCTTCATCTTTCCCATCATTCTTGCGATCGGGCTTGGCATCGCCTTTCGCAATCGGCCTGCCGATGTGCTCCCGGTGGCCGCCACCACCCCGCAGCTCACCCAGGCGCTGGCAGCGAACAAGGGCCTCAAGGCCGACATGATGGACGAGAGCGCCGGCACTCGCGCGCTGGCCAACGGCACAATTCAGCTCCTCGCCATTCAGACACCTCAGGGCGTCGATTACAAATACGACGACACCAATCCCGACGCACGGATCGCAAGGCTGCTGGCCGACCGTGCCATTCAGGATGCCGCCGGCCGCCGCGATCCCGTTTCCGCGCAAAATCGCCTGATTCACGAAACCGGCGCGCGCTATATCGACTTTGTCGTGCCCGGACTACTGGGCATGAACTTGATGGGTTCGGCGATCTGGAGCCTCGGCTTCTCGATCGTTGAGATGCGGCAGAAGAAACTGCTCAAGCGCATGGTGGCCTCACCCATGCCGCGCTGGCAATATCTGGCGTCGTTCCTTCTCTCTCGACTCTTGATGCTGGTCGTTGAGCTGGTTGTCTTTCTCGGATTCGCAAAGATCGCTTTCGGCGTGCCCTTTCGCGGATCGTTGGCACAACTGGCCCTGCTGTGCCTTCTCGCTTCCCTCGCCTTCTCTGCGCTGGGCCTGCTCGTAGCCTCGCGCGCCCGCACCATGGAAGCCGCATCCGGCCTGATGAACCTGGTGATGCTCCCCATGTGGATCCTGTCGGGGGTGTTCTTTTCCGCTTCGCGCTTTCCCAATATCGTGCAGCCCATCGTGCGCGCTCTGCCGTTGACTGCGGCCATCGACGCCCTGCGCGGTAACATGCTGCAGGGCATGTCGCTGCCACAGCTTGCCGTTCCCGTGTTCACGCTGATGGCGTGGCTCGTGCTTCCCTTCTTCGTCGCGCTTCGCATCTTCCGCTGGCGATAGTTTCCCTACCACGTATCTGCAGACACAACAGCATCCCAGGCCGATCTCTCCTCCGAGAGTGGCACCCGCTCCGTTTGGTATCATCCTCCCAACTTATCCGCAGTTGTTTTGAGGTGACCCCTGTGTATACCCTGCTTCGCAACTCTCTCTCCTGCTTTGGTGTTCTGGTTCTGGCCGGCGTAACGGCAGCTTCCGCGCAAGCCACCCACAAGCTGCCCGAAATCAAGTACGACAAGTTCACGCTTCCCAACGGGCTGACAGTTCTTACGCACGAGGATCACCGCTTGCCGCTCGTTGCTGTCGACCTTTGGTATCACGTGGGGCCGCTAAACGAACGGCCCGGCCGCACAGGCTTTGCGCATCTGTTCGAGCACATGATGTTTGAGGGCTCCGAGCACGTCGGCGAGAAGGCACACATCAAGGATGTGGAGGGGGCCGGCGCGACCGACGTGAATGGAACCACCGACTTTGACCGCACGAACTACTTCGAGACCATGCCCAGCAATCAGCTAGAGCTAGCCCTCTGGCTGGAGAGCGACCGCATGGGTTTTCTGATGGAGGGGCTGGACCGCGTAAGACTTACCAACCAGCGCGACGTGGTACGCAATGAGCGCCGCCAGGGCGAAGGACAACCCTACGATGTCGCCGATGAGCAGGTTTTCCACATGCTCTTCCCCAAGGGCCATCCCTACTATGGTTCTGTCATCGGCAGCCACGCCGACATCGAATCAGCCCGCATTGCCGATGTGCGCGAGTTTCATCAGCAGTTCTACACGCCCAATAACGCGTCCATCGCAGTTGCCGGAGATTTCGATCCAGCGCGGTTGAAGACGCTGCTCACCAAATACTTTGGTCCCATTCCGCAAGGGCCGCCTGTCGAGCCCGTCAAGGTCGATACGCCGCCCATCACCTCGCAGAAGCGCGAGACCGTCACCGACACCGTGCAACTGCCCCGGCTTACGGTTGCGTGGCTCACGCCGCCTGCATACACCCCCGACTCCTACACTTTGAACGCCGCCGTGTTCGCTTTAGGTGGGGCAAAGGCAAGTCGACTGAACACCGAGTTGGTGTACAAATCGCAGACCGCGCAAAGCGTGACATGCGGCGCGCAAACCATGAAGCTGACCGGCGTGACCGAATGCGACATCACCGCCAAGCCCGGCGTAAAGCTTGAGGATCTGGAGGCCACCTTCTGGAAGGAGCTCGACAAGCTGCAGCAACAGGGCCCCACAGCAGAAGAGGTGGAGGCGTCCAAGGCGCTTGCACTCACCGGCAAGATCAACGGGCTGCAGCGACTGGGTGGTTTTGGCGGCGTGGCCGACACACTGGACAAGTACAACCAGTACACGGGTGACCCCGGCTTTCTGGCCAAGGATCTTGGCATGATCGATTCGGTCAACGTCGCTAACACCAAGGCCGCCGCAGCCAAGTATCTGTCGAAGGACGCCGCGGTCGTGGTGTATTGCGTGCCGGGTAAGAAGGTGCTGGACGACGTACCGCGTAGCCCCGAAAACACCGACGCCGATGTCAAGATCACCAATCCATACACGCCCGAGTTTGAGAAGGCGCAGGAGTGGCGCAAAGACAAGCCGGCCGCCGGACCCGCGCCCGCGATTCATCTTCCAGTGCCCACGGAGTTCAGCCTCGACAATGGCCTGAAGGTGCTGCTGGTCGAAGAACACGCGCTGCCGGTTCTTACAGCGGAACTCGTCTCCCGTGCCGGCAGCGAGAATGTGCAGCCGGGCAAGAGCGGCGTGGCGACACTTGCGTCCGAAATCATGGGCGACGGAACACAGTCGCGCAGCCTGGAGAAGCTGGCCCAGGACCAGGAACGCATCGGTGCCCGCATCGGCACCACTGCGGGCATGGACTTCAGCGCTGTGACTTTGAGCGTGTTGACGCAGCACGCGAGCGAGGGACTGGACCTGCTGGCCGATGTGGCATTGCACCCCGCATTTCGCTCCGAAGACGTAGAGCGCCGCCGCAAACAGCGCCTGGTGCGTATCGCGCAGGAGACCGACAACGTGCAAAGCATGGCTCTGCGCGTCGGCCCCAGGCTCGTCTTCGGCGATCAGCCCTACGGCATGTCGCGCAACGGAACTGTCGAGAGCATCAAGGCGCTGACCGCGGCCGATATCTCAAGCTTCTACACCGATCACTACGGCCCGGCTGATTCTGTACTGGTGATGGCTGGAGATGTGACACGCCCCGACGCCGAGAAGTTTGCCAGGCAATACTTCGGCGGCTGGACCGGTCACGCGGTCTCTGCACCCAACATTCCCGCCCCGCCTGCGCCGCCTTCCACCCACGTCGTCATCGTCGACAAGCCTGGGGCTCCGCAGACCGCACTCTTCGCCTTCGGCCTCGGCGTTCCGCAAAGCTCGCCCGACGCCGACATCATCAACATCATGGACTACACACTGGGCTCTTCCTTTGGCAGCCGAATCAATATGAACCTTCGCGAAGTTCACGGCTATACCTACGGCGCCTTCTCCAGCTATCAGGAGTATCGCGAGGGAGGCAGCTTCTTCGCCGGCGCCCTCGTTCGTACCGACGTGACCGCTCCGTCTGCCAAGGAACTGATGTCGGAGATCCGAAACTTCCCCGATAAGCCTTCAACCAGCGAAGAACTGGCCGCCGCCAAGGAATCCTCCATGCGCTCCCTGCCCGGTGAGTTCGAAACAAATAGCGCCATCGCTGACGCCATGAGGGGCATCTTTATCTACAACCGCCCCCTGGACTACTTCGCCAAATTGCCTGCCAAGTATGACGCGGTGACGCAGGACGACGTGGCCCGCATCGCCAAGACCTACCTACACCCCGATCAGCTCATCATCGTCACCGCCGGCGATCGCTCCAAGATCGAGTCCAGCCTGAAGGACGCAGGCCTCGGCCCAATCGAGGTGCGCGATCTTAACGGCAACCCCGTCACCGGCGACAAGACCGACCAGAAATAGTCCGCCACCTCCGCACAGACATTGGGCGCGGCTTATGCTGCGCCCTGTCTTCATTTGATCTTCATTCGCCCGCCTTTGAAATCGAGACTCCCGTGCGCTCAAACGGAACCAGTATCTTCCGCTTCGTCGACGCCGCCACAATCATTCCGGCAATCTCGCCGATCGGCGCAATCAAGTAAGGCGAAACCGCATTCAGCTTCTCCGGAGACGCCAGCACAATCGTCTCCGCGGCGCTCGAACTCAGCGCTCGCTTCACATGCGCCTCTTCAAAGTCTCCGGTAGTGAGGCCGAACTCCGGATGAATCCCGGTCACTCCCATAAAGTACGTATCGGCGCGGATTCTGCCTATCGCCTCAATGGCCGGCGCGCCCACCGCAACCATGGAGTGCTTGAACAACCTTCCGCCAATAAGAATCACTTCGATCAGCGGGTGCGATCCCAGTTCCGACGCGATCGTCGGACTATGGGTAACCACCGTGGCCTTCAGTGCGGGCGAAAGATGCCGAGCGATCTGCACCGCCGTCGTTCCCCCGTCGAGGATCACCACTTGCCCCGCATGCACCATGCCCGCAGCGGCGCGCCCAATCATGCGCTTTTCTTCCGCTGCCACCGTCGATCGGACTGACAAATCTCCCATCGCCGGCGAAGCCGGAAGCGCGCCGCCATGCACCCGCTGCAGCAGACCCTCCGCAGCCAGCTCGCGCAGATCGCGGCGAATCGTGTCTTCCGATATCTCGAGATCCAGGCTCAGTTCCTTCGCAATCACCTGGCCCGTCTGCCGGAGCAATCCGAGGATGTGCTGCTTGCGTTGAGAGGTAAGCACACCAGTACTATCGCACAGCTCAAAAGTCTTTATGCACGTTTATGCACGATATTGCACGAAACTACAAGAATCGGATAGGATCGGTTCTGGAGGCGCTAATGACACAACCCATGATGATCCTCATCGCCGGCCCGTACCGCTCCGGCACCAACGACGACCCCCACTTGATCGCCCAGAACCTCGACCGGCTCGAGTCCTTCGCATCGCAGGTCTACGACATCGGCCACATCCCCATGATCGGCGAATGGGTGGCTCTCCCCCTGATGAAGCAGGCTGGTTCCGCGCGCCTGGGCGACGCCATCTCCCAGCAGTATCTCTATCCCGTCGCCGACCGCCTGTTGCGGCGCTGCGATGCCGTGCTGCGCATTCCCGGCGCCTCCAATGGCGCAGATCAGGATGTGCGCCTGGCGCGCCAACGCGGACTGCCGGTCTACCTGCGCCTCGACGAAATCCCGGCTTTGCGCTGTGCACACCGGCCCTTGCAGTAGCCCCTCTGCAGACACGGGAACCGAACACGCCTTGTTATCGTATGGAACTGATAAGCAGCCGCTTGCGAGTTGCGAACCCAAGGAGGCTCTCGTGCGCAAAGCCATCGTCGTTGCCGGTTTGTCCGGACTGCTTTTACTGATTGCTCTACCGAGCTACGCCGCGGCCGCAACGCCCAAGGGCAACGCAGGCACCATCGTCATCGTCTTCAAGGATGGCCACAGGCAGGCCTTCAATCTCGCCGACATCGATCGCGTCGAATTCCCCGGCGGCAGTGGGACCGCCTCTGCGGACACCCAGCCTTACAACCCTCTGTGGCCTCCCCGCGGACGCTACTTCGGCAAATGGGAGGCCGGCGATGGGAACGGCGGCACGTTCACCATCACCCTGAAGGAATCCGGCGATGCCTTCCGCTCCATCGGCGACGTGCACGGCAAGTGGGTGTATGTGAATGGCGAGGCGCACATCACCTGGGACGACGGCGCCATGGACGCACTGCGCAAGGTCGGCAGCAAGTTCCAAAAGTCGGCGTACTCGGCCGGCAAGTCCTTCTCCGACACCCCTGACAATGTAACGGACGCGCACAACACCGCCCACCAGCCGATTTAGGACCAGCGGGCAAGTTGCGAGCAGGCGAGGAGCGAAAGACCCTTCGCCAGATTATCTTCGCTTGAGCGAGCCGATCATGGTCACCAGCATACGGCTGACCTCATTGGCACAAGATTCTGCTCGCTCCCTCCTTACAACTCGCCTGCTCGCCCGCTCCTGCTCGCCCGTTCGCAACGCGCCTGCTCCGTCTCATACACTTCACGCAGCGCCTCGCTCCTGAGCCGTGGTCCGCAACACCATAGTCCTGCTATCCTGATGCTCCTTCGCGTTGCTCCCACCGCGATTTCCGATCTCAGGAGACATGCATGACGGCATTGGTGTGGGGAATGAGCGGCGCAGGTGTGGCCGCGTTGGCGGCCGGATTCCTGCTGGCGCGGCCGCGGTTACGCGGCGTCTCAGGTACTGGCAAGCTGATTGCATTGGGGCCTGTCTTCGAAGCCGCTCCGCTCGCGGTCTTCGCCATGGAGCACTTCCTCGATGCCCACGACCTCATGAAGATTGTGCCTCGCTGGCTGCCCGGCCCGCTCTTCTGGACCTACTTTTTTGGCGTTTGCCTGATGGCAGCCGCTGTCAGCTTCATCATTCGGCGTGGCGTGCGCTGGTCGGGCTCGCTCCTTGCTTTGTTTTTTCTCATCATCGTGGCCACCCTCGACCTGCCCAACATGGCGAAGGACGCGCACGACCGCTTCTTTTGGATCCTCACCGTTCGCGAGACGTCGTTCGCCGCCGGCGCCATGGTGCTTGCCGGCAGCGTATGGGCGGGTAGTTCAACAGGCGCAGCGCTCATGCGCATCGGCCGCTTGATCCTCGCGCCCATCTTCGTCTTCTATGCCATTGAGCACTTTCTGTTCCCACATAATGTGCCTGGGGTTCCGCTGGAAAAGATCACCCCCGCCTGGATGCCGGCGCCCGTACTGATCGCCTATCTCACCGGAATCATTCTGCTGGCTGCGGGTCCGGCACTCTTGTTTCGCAGGACCGTGCGAATTGCCGCGGCCGGATCAGGCCTGGTGCTCCTGCTGCTCGCGTTCGTCTTTTACGGTTCGATACTGGCAACGGAGTTTCGTACTCCGAAAGCTGTCGAAGGCCTGAATTATGTCTTCGACACCATGCTCTTTGCCGGAACAGCCTTTCTGGCAGGTCTCGATCCGCAATCTGCAAAGGCTGCAGATCAAGACTTGAGGAACGCGGATCGGATTTTGCCTCGAAAGCTCGCAATCGTGCCATAGCCCTTTGTCCTCGCCCTGCTTGCCCGCCCCAGTACGCTCCCGCTGGCCACGGCTCTGACGCCCCTTGCCTCATTCCCCCTGTTTCGGCGATACTTAGGTGTTGTGTCTTGCACCAGCCGGACACTCCGTCTGGCTCAGTTTCGGGGTCATCGCGGCTAAGGCCTGCGTTCTCCGCACCAACCGTGGCTCCTTTGGGCGGGTTATTTGGTCCCGGGCAAGCCGCTGGAAGCTCCAAAAGGCACCAACAGAGCACTGGATTTTGAAAGGAACCGTATCGCCGTGGTGATGATTCGTTTGGCGCGTTTTGGCGCCCGCAAGCAGCCTTACTACCGTATCGTGGTCATCGAGAAGGACCGCGCCCGCAACGGCCGTTCGATCGAGGTCGTCGGCACTTACAATCCGCGCACTAATCCTGCCTCGGTCGACCTGAAGCACGAGCGCATCGCATATTGGCGCGGTGTCGGTGCACAGTTGTCGCCTACAGTCGCCAAGATTGTGGAGAAATTCCCCGCCAAGGCTCCCGCTGAAACCGCAGCCGCCTGAGCAATCCCACCCCTGAGAGAATAGAGTCGCCGTTTGCTGCGAAGACTTGCTGACGGCGGCGCCTGTCTGCTGTTACTATTCGCGCACAGAACCGAAGCGCCAAATCATCAAACGCGAAACGGTCAGGGGCAAGAGCATGACCCAACAAGACATGGTTGCAGTTGAGCAGTTGGTTCGTGAGATCGCGCGAGCCTTGGTCGATGAACCCACCGCCGTCGATGTGCAGTCGGTAGACCGGGAAGAGAATACGGTCCTCAAACTGCGCGTTGCTCCCCAGGACGTCGGCAAGGTGATCGGAAAACAGGGACGGACGGCGCGCTCGGTGCGCACCATCCTCGGAGCGGTGAGCATGAAACTCCACCACCGCTACACACTCGACATTCTTGAAGAAGACGAACAGGGCTGAGCCGCCGGTGAATCGCCCCGGCGCAGTCGGCACATCCGCCGATGACTGGGTCTGGCTGGCACGTATCAGCCGTCCTCAGGGCCGCAAGGGCGAAGTCTTCGCCGAGATTCTCACCGATTTTCCCGAAAAATTCTCTGAGCGCAAGAAGCTCTGGTTGCTCGGTAGCAACGCTTCGTCTGCGCCCGGCGATGCCGCGTCGCGCGAGGTCGATCTTGCGGCGCATTGGCTGCACAAAGGCGGCATCGTGCTCCACTTCGCCGGAGTCGACTCGATCTCCGATGCCGAGAAGCTTGCCGGCCTCATTGTCGCCATTCCTCGCGCGCAGCGTATTGCCTTGCCAGAAGACGAGGTGCACATCGCCGATCTGATTGGCTGCTCCGTCTTCGAAGTGAGCGGCGACGAACCTGTGCTCGTCGGGCAGATCGAGAACGTTGATCGCACTGCGGGCCCCGCTCCTCTGCTCATCGTCAGCAGCCAGCACGGAGAAGTGCTCATCCCGTTCGCGAGAAGCTATCTGCGCAGGATCGATGTTGCAGAGCACCGCATCGAAATGGCGCTCCCCGAAGGCCTGGTCGATCTCAACGCTTGAGCGCCGAGAGCAGTCGTCTCCCGCCAGCTCGCCCTTATCATGAGTTCAATGCGCTTCGATATCATCACCATCTTTCCTGGCTTCTTCGCGGGCTTTTTCGAGCACGGCATCGTGCGCCGCGCGCAGGCTGACGGGCTGGTGACGATCGGTGTTCATGATCTGCGCGCCTTCACCCACGATCGCCATCGCACCGTCGACGACCGGCCCTTCGGCGGCGGCGAAGGCATGGTGCTCAAGCCGGAGCCGCTCGCGGAGGCGCTCGCGTCGCTCGGGATTGCACCCAAGACAGAGCGCGTGTCGGAGGGGCGCACGCGCGTGGTTCTCACCTCCGCGCAGGGGCGGCCGTTTACGCAAGCCGCTGCCCGCGAACTGGCGAGGCTCGATCGTGTGGTGCTGATCTGCGGACGCTACGAGGGGATCGACGAGCGGATCAACGAGCTCTACTGCGATCTCGAGCTCTCCATCGGCGATTACGTGCTCAGCGGCGGCGAGCTGGCCGCGGCTGTCATCGTCGACGCCACGATGCGCTTGATCCCCGGAGTACTGGGGAACGAGGCATCGGGCGAGTTCGAGAGCTTCGGGGTCGCTGATTCCGTTATTACGACCGATCAGGAGGGTGTGCCGCGCTCGCAGCACGGCTCGGGCGGCCTGCTCGATTATCCCCACTACACCCGCCCGGCCGAGTTCGGGGGCTTAAAGGCGCCCGAGGTCCTTCTGAATGGCGACCACCAGCAGATTCGCCAATGGCGCCGCGAGCAACAATTGCGCAAGACGCTGGTCAACCGGCCGGATCTGCTGGAGAGCGCCGCCTTAAGCGACGAGGACCGAAGGATCCTGAGCCAGATTGAGAGGTCAGTGATCAGTGATCAGTGATCAGTGGTTCAGTGATCAGATTCAGTGAATATCCATGAAAAGCGAAGGTTGTGTGAATATGAACGCCGTAATATAATGATTATAAATAACTTATATTTTGGATAAGGGCGAAGATCGGGATATCCATGAAAGAATTTTTTTCTTTTCTTTTTTCTCAAAGGCCTACCTAGAGACACCTCTTCCTTTGGTTCTGGGAACCTGAGTAGGAGTATGGGACAGCCTGGAGCGGACGAGGTGTGCGGACGGTCACTCGTAACTGTGACAAGCGGGCAATCGCTTGAGGACGGAGCGGGCTTTGGTTCCTTGTCCGCAGTCGCGGATCACGCCAGGGTGAAGCCGCTGCGCTTCAGCGGCAAGGTGCGCACCCGCTTGCCCGTAGCGGCAAAAATGGCGTTGGTGACAGCGGGAAGGATAGGCGGAAGCGTTGGCTCGCCGAGCCCGGTCGGCGCAAAGTTTGTCTTGCGCCAGAAGATGTCGATGGGCGGAACCTGGCGCATGCGTGCCAGCGGATGGTTGGTGTAGTTGGTCTGCTCGACGCGGCCGTTGGCCAACGTGATCACCTGGCCCAAGTGACTGAGGCCTTCAATGACCCCGCCGAAGCCCATGTTCTCTGCCGCTCCTGGGTTGATGATCTGGCTGCCCACGTCGCCGGCGGCCCATACATGGTTCACCTTGACCCGATTCTGGCTGTCGACGCTGACGTCGGCGACCTCGGCAAAATAGCCGGAGTGACAGAAGTAGCCGGCGATTCCCATGCCGTGTCCAGCCTCTCGCTTGTGATTGCTCCAGTTGGACTTCTCGGCGACAAGTTCAAGTACTCCTTTAAGACGATCCGGGTTCAAAGCGCTGGGTCCGGGGCTGGGCCGATTGACGCGGGCGGGCGCGGTTGAGCCGAGCAGTTCGAGTTGGAAGTCGAGCGGATCGCGGCCGGCGGCGTGCGCCAGCTCGTCGAGGAAGGACTGGCCCACGAAGCAATACGCGTTGGCTCCGGGAGCGCGCAAAGGGCCGGTGCGGAGCCACAATGGCATCGAGGTTGTGCCGAGGTTGAAGTTTGGGACGTAGCCTGACGGGAACTCGTCGCCGCCGATGCCACCGCCGGAGACCGCGCGTTTCCCTTCTCCGAAGGTGACTAAATGCTGGCTCCAGGCGATAAGGCGGCCTTGCGCATCGAGGCCGGCCTTCAGGCCCATGGTTCCGCCGGGACGATAGGCGTCATGGGTCATGTCGTCTTCGCGCGACCACAGCAGCTTGACGGGACGGCCGGCGGTGCGTGCGAGCCATGCAGCCTCGACCATGTAGTCGTTCATGAGACGGCGCCCGAACCCGCCGCCCGTGCGAACCATGTGCACGGTAATGTCGGATTCCTGGATACCGAGCGCCCGGGCGACCATGCGCCTGCCTCCGCCGGGAGCCTGGCTGCCGGTCCACATTTCGAGCTTGCCGTTGCTGAATGCGGCGGTTGTGCCCTGCGGCTCGAGCGTGGCATGCGCGATAAATGGATAGGAATACGTCGCTTCGACGACCTTCGCGGCAGACTTGAGGGCGGTGTCGACGTTGCCGTAGTTATGGACGGTGTTTGCCGGCGGGGACGTGAGCAGTTCGGCCGCGCGGCGGGTGAAGTCGGCGGTGTTCTGCGATGCTCCAGGGCCGAGGTCCCAGTCGATTTTGAGGCTTTTGCGCGCGCTTTGCGCCTGCCACCACGTGTCGGCGAGGATAGCGACGCCCGATTCCATGCCGGGATCGGAGTCAACGAAGCCGCTTTGGATGGTGCTCTCGATGACGAGGACCTTGCGGATGCCGGGAAGCTTCTCGATGTCGGCGAGATTGGCTGACTTTACTTTGGCGCCGAAGACGGGGGATTTCTCGATAACGGCGACCAGCATGTTGGGGAGGGTGAGGTCGATGCCGAAGACAGGTTTGCCGGTAATGATGTCGCGAGTGTCCAGGCCAATCTGCGACTTGCCGATGATGCGAAAGTCAGCCGGATCTTTGAGCTTGACGGAGTCGAGGGCGGGCGGGGTGAGGGTGGCAGCCCTGGCGGCGAGTTCGCCGTATGAGGCCTGGCGGCCCGTGAGCTTATGGTGAACCAGTCCAAGTTCCGTGGTGCAGTCGGCCGGTGAGACATTCCAGGTTTGCGAGGCAGCAGTAATGAGCATTTGACGCCAGGCGCAGCCCACGCGGCGAAGCGGCTCCCAGTTCATGGGCGTGGACATGCTGCCGCCGGCAAACTGCGGGCCGAAGGTGTGCTCGTCGAGAAGCGCCTGCTCGACGCGGACGTCCTTCCAGTCGACGTCGAGTTCTTCGGCGATGAGCATGGGGAGCATGGTGCGAACGCCCTGGCCGATCTCGGGGTTTTTGGCGAGGATGGTGACGATGCCATCAGGTGCGATACGCACGAAGGCGAGCGGAGCGACGGGAGGACCCTGAGCAAATGCCACCGGCTGCCGGTAGAGGCCGAGGGCAAAGGCACCGCCGGCCAGCGAGGTCATCTTAAGGAAGGAGCGGCGATCGAGGTTGAGGGCGAGAGCATTCACCGGGCACCTGCTTTGGCCTGCAACTCCGCCGCGCGATGAATGGCCTGGCGAATGCGCGGGTAGGTTCCGCAACGGCAGAGGTTACCGCTCATGGCGCTGTCGATGTCGTCGTCGGTTGGCTGAGGGCTGCGGCTGAGCAGCGCCGCGGCCGACATGATCTGGCCGGGCTGGCAGTATCCGCACTGCGGCACGTCGGTTTCTTCCCAGGCCTCGATGACAGGATGCCGCTCAGCCTCGGCCAGTCCTTCGATGGTGAGGATCTGCTGGTTCGCCAGGCTGCCGACGCGGGTCATGCAGGAACGGACGGCATGGCCGTCAACCAGGACGGTGCAGGCTCCGCAGGCGCCAATGCCGCATCCGTACTTGGCGCCTTTCAGGTCGAGCAGGTCGCGAAGCACCCAGAGAAGGGGCGTATCGGGGGGCGCATCGACGGTACGGGAACGATGGTTTACCTGGAGCGTAATGGACATGGGGAGACACCTCAGCCGAGGGGCGTGGCTGGGATGGAATTTAGAGCACGTGTCTGGGGAAACCGTGTGATCACCATCACATTTGACGGCATGCAAAACGAATAAGGGCGCGACAGCTCGAGGACTGCCGCGCCCAATCGCTGCTCTAATCTAGGCCCGTTTTGGTTCCACATTGGGGGAGGGCCTTGCTTATGCGATTTGAGACGTGGGGAATGCGCCTAGTGATTACGTGGTTAACGGGGGTTAGGGTTGAATTACGAGGAGCCCCATGAGTTGTCAATTTGCCGTGCGGCATGTAAGCAAGATGGCTGCTTTTGGCGACTTAGTACATAGAGATTCGTGAGCATGGCGGAACACACTATCGCTCCGAATCCGGAGAGACGAGGGATCGAATGGCCACTTATCCGCTGGGGTCGCTCCCGCTGAGCCGGCTTGATGCGGGCTCAGACGCCGCCCTGCGAATAGAATCGTTGGGGGCGGGTGCGGAGAGGACCAGGGCGATCAGCGAGCTGGACGACATCCATGAATTGGTCAAGCTGCACCAGGCGCGAATCCGTCGCTTTGCGACGTACTCGACCGGAGATCCCGATCTGGCGGAGAGCATCACGCAGGATACGTTATTGCGGGCGTATCGGGGACGCGAGAAGTTCCGGGGTGACTGCAGCATCAGCACCTGGCTCACGGGCATCGCGATCAACGTAATCCGGGATCATTTGCGCTCAAACCGATTCAAGTTCTGGAAGCAGGTGCAATCGAAGGGTGTCGACGTCCAGGAGATGGCGTCGTTTCTGCCGTCGGATGCGGTAAGCCCGGAGCGGCGGATGCTGGCCGAGGAGCGGGTCAAAAACCTGTACCAGGTGCTGGAAACTCTTTCGCAGAATCAACGCACAGTGTTCCTGATGAAGTTCTCCGAGGAGATGTCTGTGGAAGAAATCAGTGACATACTCGGAATGGGGGTCAACACGGTGAGGACCCATTTGCATCGGGCACTCAAGGCCGTTCGCGGCCGGCTGGGGGAAGTCCTATGACCCGCGATATCGTGATGCATTTGCCGGAAGAAGCGCTGGATGACGTGCTGATCGGGATGGGGTCTGCGGAGTCGCAGACTCACCTGGCGCGCTGCCCGGAGTGCCGCGCCAAGGTTGAGCAGTTCGGGGCAGACATGCAGCTGTTTAATGCGGCTTCGATGGCCTGGAGCGAGGCTCAGCCACGGCGGCCGCTGGAAGCAAAACAATTGACTCCGGCGCGGCGTATGCCGTTCGCGCTGGTGGGATCGACGGTTGCGGCTGGTCTTGCGGTCGCGCTGGTGCTGTCTGTCGGCCATCATGAGAGCAGACTGGCGCCGCAGAGCAGGTCAAGCAACGAGGCGCAGATTCAGGACTCGCAGACGCAGATCGCGCAGGACAACGAGCTGATGGAAGATGTGAATGCAGCGATAGGGCCGCAGGAAGCATCGCCATTGGATGAGTTTGGATTATCGAAGAGACGTGGTACGCACGGCAAGGCATACCCGAAATGAGGAAGAGATGCGAAACAAAACTCTGAGGATCATGTGCTTGGTCGCCTGTTTCATTGCAGTTCCTGGTCTGAGGTCTTGGGCGCAGCATGGACACGCGCAGCAGAGTAAGCCCGAAGGGCCGGAAGGACCAGGAGGCGGGGGCCCGGGATTTAACGGCGGCCCCAGCGGACCAGGAAATTTGCATACGCCTCGCAGGGCGGATCGGCAGACCCGGAATGCGGCCGGTGCTCCGCCTCACAATGCTTTGCAGTTTGGCCCGGTGGGGCGCTGGTGGGACGACCACTCCGTCGTGCAGCAGGTGGGGCTGAGCAAGAACCAGCAGATCAAGATGGATTCCATCTTCGATGCAAACAAGCCGGCGATCCTGGCCAGCTACAAGAACTTTTTAAAGGCACAGTCGAATCTAAACAAGGTGAATAAAGACACCAGCGTCGACAAGACCACTGTGTTTGCAGCCATCGATGCGGTGAATAATGCGCGCAGCGATCTGCAGAAGGCCACGTCGGCGATGTTGATGCAGATCCGCGGCGAGATGCATCCCGACCAGATTGCGAAGCTGGAGAATATCCAGTAGGCGAGCGCGTCACTCGAAGTTAATGCTGAGGATTGCCCTTTTCGGCTTCGCGTATGGCGCGGTCGATCATGAGATCTTCTTCACTTTCTCGCGCCGGGCTTCTCAGCACCCATGTGATTCCGAACGATACCGTGTCGGTTTTGCGTCGCAGACTGCGGTTGTAGTAGCCGGAGAGCGTAAAGTGCTCTCCCATGGGAATCCCTGCAAAGGCGACGAAGCCATTGTCCTCGGCGAATCCGGTGCCGGTAACGATCTGTTGCGGGTAACGTTCGTGCTCTCCGTCGGATGTGTAGACCGTCTGGCTGCCGAAGGGGAGCTGCTCGTACGCAATGGCCTCAAAGTAGGAGTGTTTGGGCAGCCAAAAAACCGCGCCTGTCTGGAAATCTCCCAGGCCGCCAACGGAGCTGTAGTTCCTGTTCAACAGGCTGTTGGCAGCCAGCGATGAGTTTCCGACGCCCAGGTCGAGAAGCAAGCCAAGCTGGTTGTGATAGCGCTCCACATGGTTTGAAAAGTCGAAGGTCACTTTACCGGTACTCAGGCCGGCGGACTGATCGCCGGTCGGAGCGGAAAGATATACAGACATCGTGTCAATCAGCGAGCCCGGCATGTAAGTTGCGTGGAGGCCCATCAGCGTGTCGCCGGCGGTCCCCTCCTGCACAACGAGCTTTTCGGTCTTGGGCGTGTTTCCCTGCAATACGCGACGGTGGAGATAGATGGAAGTGCTGGCGTCAGCCGAGTAATGGGGGGAAAACGTATAGCTGATGGCCGGGGTGAGCACGGAGTACCACCCGATTGCGGAATTGTGCACCGAGGAAAAAGATACGCCGGAATTCAGGCCGCTGAACACCGTGGCGAGGCCCGGAACGCGTTGGACCATTGAGACGGTCTTGGATTGTGCGGGCGTGTTGCTCTGTGCCGGCGCGGCTGAAACCTGCGCCTGCGCAGCGGTGACCACAAGCATCAGGCAGGAGCCCATGCATCGCGCGACAGCAGACAACCGAGTCACCCCCTGCTACTGATTCTAGCGGGTCTCTGCTATCAAAATCTCTTGTTCGATGATCTGTCAAACCGGAGGGTGCCTTGCCGGCTTCAGCGCGCGGGGGTATAGCGCGACCCGCGTGCTGAAGCCGTTCCCCCAGGACAACTTGATTTGGGCATTGCCGCCAAATGCGCGGCCGGGACTCTGTTCTCCAGTTCCCCTCCCGGCCGGAGAATGCCGGTTATTGCGGTCCCTGCGGGATGGATTGCGGCTGATCGGTCACGGTTGACTGGCTGGGGACCTGGGGAATGGCCGCTGCGGGCTCGTTGGCCGCTTGCGGCGGCTGCGCGGACGGATCGGCCTGCGCCTGCTGAGCGGGGTCTGTCTTGCGTTGCAGCTTGAAGTAGACCGGCGTGACTTCGAGCGGCATTTTATCCCTTGGGTTCATGGGCGCGTACCGCTTGGCATTCAACATGGAAACATGGTCGTCCCAGGGATCGACCTTGAGCCAGCTTCCCAGGGGCAGAGCCGGAACCTGGGCGAGATCGTCCCAGTTGAGCTTTGGTGCGGCTTTGGCAAGATCCGCCATCCATGGAGTGCCGTCGGCGCGAAGGAGAGAATCTCCAAGTTTGGGCGAGTTGAGCTGCTTAAGAACCTTTCCGCGCTCGGCAAGTTGCGCCCAGAACAGACCGGCGTTTGGCAGCTTGTCGTTGTACATGGAGGCGTGCAGATAATCGGATGCCCGTTTGGCTGCATCTTCGCTGTCGCGGTCGGTGTGGTACATGTCGATGCGCTGGAAGCTCGACTCATCGGGGAACATCAGGCGGTCATTAAACGCGTAGCGTGTGTCGATGTGATGGCCGAGCGCCACGTGCGCCAGTTCCATGGCGATGACCGAGGCGATTGCTTCCTCGCTGGGCATTGCATCGAGCAGGCCGCGGCTGACAAGGATAGTGTTGCCCACCGTGGTTGTCTCAACGGTGGTGGTGAGCAGAACCCGGCAGTGGACCGGACTGGTGAACACAAGATTGTTGGGCACCACCAGGTTGGTCACGATCTGATCGAGCACCGTGGTTTCATACCCGTTGGGGGTAGTGGGCGCAACCAGTCCGGCTTGCTCCAGGCGATCAATCACGTTGTTCTCTGCCTGCGAAACCCACATATGGGACGCCTCAAGCGGGCCTACGTCCTGGGAATCTGCGCTTTTGTCAACGGCATCTTCAACCTTGATGCTGACGTTATCGCTTTCGCGCGAGGGAAGCTTGAGGGTGTATCCCCAGAAGCGAGTCTGCGCCTTGAGCCCGATGGTGTCGTGGCCGTCGACGCGATGCGTCTCTTCGACATAGACCGCGGCGGGCAACCAGATGCCGGGCTGCACATTCATGCGCCAACTGTCGAAGTGAAAGAAGTGCTTCGTGGAATAGGCGTCGGGCTGCGTGAATGCTCCGTTCAGACGGACGATGTTGCCCTCCTCATCCTCAATCCAGACGCGGCCGTAAAAGCGCCCCATGCCCGAGACCTTTGGCTGCACGTCGAAGACCCAGGTGCGCACCGAGCCGAGGAACTCGCGGCGCACGTAGCTGAAGGCGTAGTGCTGTTGATCGGCGCCGGCCGGATCGAGGAACATCATCTCGGAAAATCCCAGGGGAACGTAGGTTAATCCCCCGTTGACGCCGAGTAAGTGCGTCAACTCGGCGAGCGCCGATGCGGATCCCTTGAAGAAGCCATGCTTTGATGCGCCGCGCGGGTCGTATGCCTTGTTGAAGAAGGTTTTCCCAAAGTCGACGCGGCTGAGCATGTAGTGATCCTCAACCGGTACCTGGTAGAGCTTGAGATCGGGACGGGTGTCCTGAATATAGGTTTCGACCAACGGAGCCCGCTGCTGAATGCTTCGCAGCAGGACTTTTTCGCGGGTGAGCGCCTTTTCAACCATCGCGGCCTGATCTGGGGTGAGTTGCCGCATCTGCTCATACTGCGGGTGCTTCCTGGCATACGCTCCTACAGTTGCGAGAGACAAAATCAGCAAGGCGAGAGACAACTTGGGGAAGGTCATAAAGGACTCCTCGGGGTTTACGTTCTATTTTTTCCCGGGCGGGCTCTCCGGCGGAGATTCCGCCGAATGCGCCTAAGCTAGCTGGAACGTAATGGTGATGTTGGTGGTCATGTCCATTGCCTGCCCGTCGCGGGTGGCCGGCCGGAATTGGATCTGTTGCGCGACTCTTCGCGCCTCTTCGTCGAGTCCATGACCGAGGCCCTGCACGACTCCGTGCACCTGCACCTGACCGGATGCCGTGAACGTAACCCGGAGAACGACGTCGCCCTGGATCTTGAGCTGGCGCGCCTCCGACGTGTATTGGGCCGGCGGTTTGGAGAGGATCATCAAGCTTGTGGTGGCGGGGCGTACTGGGGTCTGTGCTGTCGAAGCAGCAGAAGCGGCAACCATGCCGGGAATGCCAGCGGGAGCAACTCTGCCGGCTGGTCCGGCGGCTCCGTAGTTCGAGCCGGATGCCGTTCCATTGCCGATGCCGGTGGAACCGACAACCCCGCGCGGCGCCACGGCGGAACCGTTCATTCCCCCGTAGGGATTGCCGATGGCAGCGACGGTGGCGGGGCGCGTCGCACTTGGATTTGGTGTCACGCCGAAGACCTCGCCCATATGCACGGCACCGACAGCGGGCTTGAGCTGCGGCGTTTGAGCAGGAGCGGCAGCAGCGAGTGCGGCCCTGGGCTGAGGCGCGAGGACGATGGCAGGATGAACGGCCTTCAGCCTGGGCACTTCCATCTTGGCTTCCATGCGTATCGGCTTGATCTCGGGCCTGGGCTCGAGCTTGGGCAACGCAATTTTGGGAGGTTCAAGCTTTACCTCGAGAGGCTTAGGCGGATGAATCCGCGGCGGAGGCACAGATAGCTTGAGCGGTGGCGGCGGAGTTGTGGGAAAAATAAGGACCGTTTGTTCGTACTGGCGCTGCTCGACCACGCGTTTGGCTGTCATGCCGAGAAGTACGAATATCCCGAGCAGCAGGAAGTTGACTGCCGCGCTGGTAAAGAAAGTGGCAGGACGACGTTCCGGTTCTGGAAGCAGGCCCAGAGTGTAGGACACAGGGGAGTCAACAACGAGCATGCGAGTCCTCACACGCAACAAGTTAGTTTTCGTGAAACAACAGCGAATTCACCGTGCCCGGATTGCGGAGCGCCCTAAGGAAGCACACCTGCGCGGGCGAGTCGAGCTTTGTGAACTCACTACAATGTGGGTCGCAAGAATGAGGCAAATTGATTACAGGGCCGTTGGGATTGCGGATCTGAAACAGCCCCTTTAAGTTAGATCTTTAATTGGGATCTATGGTTGACCGCTCCATGCGCCGAATGATGGCGCGGAGGTGCGATTGCCGTCGCCGGAGTGTATGCTCGGGGTACCGGCCATCGGGACGACGACCAAAAACTTAGTGGCCGAGCAATGGCAGCCCCACATAGCTTTCTGCAAGGCACGTTGCCGCGGCGCGCGAACTAGTCACATACCGCAGTTCGGCGACCTGCCGTTTGCGGTCGAAGGCCGTTTCACCATCGAACCGATGCAGCAGCGAGGTCATCCACCAGGAGAACCTCTGCGCATTCCACACACGCCCCAGACAAGTCTCCGAGTACGATCGCAACCTTGAATCGTCGCTATTTCGATAGCACTCCTGAAATGCAGCCGCGAGGCGGTGTATGTCAGCTAGCGCCAGGTTCATCCCCTTCGCTCCCGTCGGTGGCACGATATGCGCAGCGTCTCCGGCCAGGAACAGCCGCCCGAACTGCATCGGCTCGACTACAAAACTGCGCATTCCGGTGATGCCCTTTTGCAGAATTTTCCCGGTGGTGGGTCTCCACCCATCCGAACACTCCAGCCTGGTTTGCAGTTCACTCCAGATGCGGTCATCACTCCACTCGTTGATGTCCTCATCCGGCTTACATTGCAGGTACAGGCGCGTAATCTGCGGGGAACGCATGCTGTACAGGGCAAAGCCGCGCTCGTGATGCATGTATAGCAGTTCATCGCGGGAGGGCGCGGCCTCGGCCAGGACCCCGAGCCATGCAAACGGATAGACGCGGTCGTAGACGCTGAGTGCGTTATCGGGGAAGGCCGACCGGGAGATTCCGTGGAAACCATCGCATCCCGCTATGAAGTCGCAGCATATCTCGTCAACCTCGCCATCGGCTTCCACACGGATCGAGGGACTGTCGCCATCAATGCCGTGCAACGAGACATCGCCGCATTCGAATCGGAGATCGCCTCCATCAGCTTGTCTTCGAACGATCAGATCCTTCACGACTTCCTGTTGGCCGTAAACTGTGACGCATTTGCCAGTGAGTTCCACAAATGGAATGCGATACCGAACCCCGTCGACACCCAGCTCAATCCCGTCATGACGAAGGCCTTCTCGATCGAGCCGCTCGGCTACCCCAGCCTCTCGCAACATCTGTACACTCGGGTGTTCGAGCACTCCCGCGCGAACGCGCCCTTCGCAATACGCTCGCGATTTCGCCTCCAACACAATGGAACTGATGCCGCTCAGATGCAGGAGATGTGACAGCATCAGCCCCGCAGGGCCAGCGCCCACAATCCCAACCTGGGTTTCTGAGCGAGCCACCTTACGCGTCGTCCTCTGCGTTCAGAATCTCCCGCGCGGCATGGAACGCGGCATTTGCAGCCGGCACTCCGCAGTACAGCGCGCAGTGCAGCAGCACCTCGCGAATCTCATCGGCCGTAACGCCGTTTTTCCGGGAAGCGCGAAGATGGAGCTTCAGCTCCTCTCCGCGGTTCAGCGCCACCATGAGACCGATGGTCAGCAGACTTCGTGCATGGCGCGATAGTCCTGGCCGGGCCCAAATCTCTCCCCACGCGTAGCGCGTGATCAAATCCTGGAACTCTTCGTCCAGCTCGCTCTTCTGCGCCTCCGCGCGATCCACATGCGCGTTGCCCAAAACCTCCCTGCGCACACGCATCCCTGTTGCGTGCCTCTCTCGTTCATCCATCGCGGTCTCCATCGTTTCCAACACGCCACTCCCATTGAATTCAGCCGTCCGCATCCTGCTCATCCAGAACGCGGGCAATGAATCGCTCTGCGCTGCCCAGGTAAGCGCGAGGATCCATCAGGCGCTCAATCTCCATCTCGCTCAAATGTGCAGTCACCTCCGGCAGGCTCTTCAAAACATCCCGGAGATGACGCCTCTCCTGTATGGCTCGCTGTGAAGCCTCACGCAAAAGATCGAGTGCAACCAATCTCCCCACCATCGGGGCCAGTGCCACGCTGACCGCCTCCGACATGCTGGTCCCGAGCAGCGCGTCAAAATTCGCGCGCATGCGATCCGCGTCGACTACCAGATTCTCTGCAAGTTCGGTCGCGTATCCAAGCGCTGCCGCGGTCAGACGAAAGGCCTGTGGCACGGTCTCCCATTCGGCCTGCCACAGACCGAGGCCCCGTTCGTGTTCCTGGAGCATGGCGTGCAACATCGTGACCACGAGCCCCGGCATCCTCTCATGTGCGGCGATCACCGCGGCGCATGCCACCGGATTATGCTTGTGGGGCATCGTCGAGGAGCCGCCTCGGCTTCCACTGCCCCCCTCCGACGCCTCCCCCACTTCCGGCTGCATCAACAGCGCAATATCCCGGGCAAACTTCGCCAGCGAACCGGTCAGATTGGCAAGCACCTCGACCATCTCCACCAGGCGATCTTGTTGCGAGTGCCACGGCACTTCAGACTCGGGCAGTTGCAGCATGCGCGCAAGCTCCACCGACACATTGCCGCCAGCCTCGTGCAGCGCGGCAAGCGTACCCACGGCGCCGCCGAACTGCAAGACCAATGCGCGTTGGGCGGCGGCCTTGAGGCGATCGCGATGCCGCCTCAGGGCTGCAATCGTTCCAGCTATCTTCAAACCAAAGGTCGTCGGCGGCCCGGCCTGCAGCCACGTCCGTCCAGTCATCACAGTGTCACGATGGATTTGTGCCTGTTTCACCAGTGCACGATCGAGTGTTGCGATCGCGCTTTCCAGAAGCACCAGGCCCTCGCGCATCTGCAACACCAGGGCCGTGTCCAGAACATCCTGACTCGTCGCTCCAAGATGAATCGCTCGAGAGGCTCGCTCATCCCTCGCTCTGACGGCAGAAATCAGTTGCCGCACGAATGGAATTGCGATGTTTCCATCATTACGAGCCTCTCGCTTGAGCCGATCCAAATCAACAAAAGCGGCGCCCATGAGCGTTTCCAGCACAGCTCCCGATCCAGCCTCCGCCAGCTTATGCGACTCAAGCGCGCGGGTCAGAGCCCATTCGAATCGCATCATCGCGCGCAGCTGTTCTTCGGAAGAGAACGCGCGCGTCATCTCCGGCGTCGAAAACAAGAACGAGTTGAGTTCGTCACTCATGTCGGTAGCATTTCTTTACCATGCAAAGAAGACAGACTCATTGTCCCCTTGCAGAATCACATCCCAGCGATAGGAATCCGTTCCATCAACCCGGGCGATCAGTGTGCCGCGCCGTTCCGCAGGAACGCTCAGGAGCACCGGGTCGTGCTCATTGCCTGGCTCCCCTTCCAAATACATCCGCGAAATTAAATGCCGCTGGAGGCCGCGGGCGAACACCAGGACCATGAAATGCGGGGCCTGCTCTCTTCCATCTTCCAGCCTGCTTGAAAGCGGCTGCGCGATCCTCACCGCAAAGCTTCCATCAAGATCGGTGGCCACACGTCTGAAGCCATTGGGAATCTGGCTGTCTTGCGAACCTGCGGCAGCTTCAATGAGCGCATCGTCGGGACTCCAAAACTCAAGCATCGCGTCAGGAACAGGCGAGGAATCTCGATCCAATACGCGTCCTCGAATCTCGATCGAGTTGTCGAGACTCGCATCCAGCTCCGCAGCGCGATCGATCAGGTATTTAAGCCCAATGGTGAAAAATGGGCCTACCGTTTGCGAACTCGATGGGATATGTTTCTCCATCAACGCCGCTCCTCAAATGGTGTTTCCTCGCGCCCGCGCAGGACTATGTCGAACATATAGGCCAGCGCGTAGTCCGGTTTCGCCTGCTCCATATCCAGGCTTGATACCAGCCGCATGCGTGCTGCCTGGTCCGGAATGCTATTGAAGATCGGGTCCAGCGACTGCAACGGATCTCCTGGAAAGTACATCTGTGTCACCAGCCGCGACAGAATGCCCGCGCCAAAGAGGGAAAAGTGAATATGGGCCGGGCGCCATGCGTTATGGTGGTTGCCCCAGGGATAGGGACCGGGCTTGATCGTCTTGAAACGATAATGCCCACTCTCATCCGTCAGCATGCGTCCCGCCCCGCTGAAGTTCGGATCGAGAGGCGCATCATGTCCATCTACCTTGTGACGATAGCGCCCCGCTGCGTTGGCCTGCCACACTTCCACTAATGCGCCACGCACCGGCCGACCCTCTTCGTCCAGCACGCGCCCATGCACGTAGATGCGCTCGCCGATCGGCTCGCCCTCGTGCTGGGCGGTGAGATCGTTGTCGTGCTCCCGGATCAGGCCGGGCCCAAACACCGGACCCGTGCTCTCCGTCCGAGTTTTGGGCAACATCACCAGCGGCATGCGAGGCGACCGCGCAATGCTCGACACGTAGGGCGGGAAATAATACTCCGGCTGTGTCCCGGCAACGGCCAACTCGACTGTGGGATGTTCGCTCAATCTTTCTCCTAAACACGCTCGATCGCCATCGCGATCCCCTGGCCAACGCCGATGCACATTGTTGCCAGCGCCAGCTTTCCGCCGAACTTCTCCAGCTGATGCGCCGCGGTCATCACCAGGCGGGCGCCGCTCATTCCCAGCGGGTGCCCCAGCGCGATTGCCCCGCCGGTCGCATTCACGTGTTCCGCATCTTCAGCCAGACCCAATTGCCTGAGACATGCAATGGATTGGCTGGCGAATGCCTCGTTCAGCTGAATCCAGTCGAAATCGGCAATTCCCTTCCCCAGTCGCGCCAGAAGCTTTGTGGTTGCCGGAACCGGTCCCATTCCCATCACGCGCGGCGCCACACCCGCGGTCGCCATTCCCAGCACGCGCGCACGCGCCTGCAGATCATGCCTCGCGAAAGCGTCCTCTGAAGCAACTATCATTGCCGCGGCGCCGTCGTTTATGCCCGAAGCATTGCCCGCCGTGACCGTGCCACCCGCGAAAAGCGGCTTCAGAGCGGCTAGCTTTTCAAGCGTCGTGTCCGGGCGCGGGTGCTCGTCTTTGGCCACCATCTCTTTGTTGTTCTTTCCCGCGATCGAAACCGGCACAATCTCTTCTTCGAAGAATCCTTCCTTCGTTGCGCGCGCGGTTCGCATCTGGCTGCGAAGAGCAAACGCATCCTGCGCGGCACGCTCCACACGGTACTCGCGCGCCACGTTCTCACCGGTCTCGGGCATCGAGTCCGTGCCGTATCTCTCGCGCATGCGCGGATTCACAAAACGCCAGCCGATCGTAGTGTCGAAAAAATCTGTGGAACGCTGAAATGGCGTCTCTGCTTTTCCGAGCACAAACGGGGCGCGCGACATCGACTCCACGCCGCCTGCGATGACAAAGTCCGCCTCACCACACGCGATCGCGCGTGCCGCCGTACCCACGGCATCCATGCCCGAACCACAAAGCCGGTTCACTGTACTCCCCGGAACCGATTCCGGCAGCCCCGCCAGCAGCAACGCCATTCGCGCCACATTTCGGTTATCTTCTCCAGCCTGGTTCGTGCATCCCAATATCACTTCGTCGAGCGCGCCCCAGTCCACGCCCGGATGTCTCCGCAACAGCTCAGCAATCGGCACCGCAGCAAGATCGTCGGTTCGCACGCTCGACAATGCCCCTCCGTACCGGCCAATCGGCGTTCGCACCGCATCGCACAGAAACACCGGCCTCACGCGGCCTCCGCTGGAAATCCATGGGCCGCCGCCGTTCGCGCCTTGAGATCCCTCAAGACTCGCAGTTCCTCCGCACCCGGAACGTCTGTGTTGCCGCACTTCTCAGCAAATTGAATCTGCCAGCCGGTGTTCGATGCAATCGCCTCCCGATCGACTCCCGGATGAACGCTATGGACCTTCAGTTCGCGAGTAACCGGATCCGGCCGCAGAATACACATATCCGTGATTACGGCTACTGGCCCCTTTCCCGTCAGGCCAGCACGTTCGCGCGAGTCTCCTCCGGTTAAAAATCCCACCGAAGTTACGAAATCGAGCTTTTCAACCAACGTCTTCTTCGAATGTTTGACCACGATCAGCACTTCTTTCGCCGACGCGCTGATCTCCGGTGCGCCTCCGGCGCCCGGCAAGCGCACCTTCGGCTTTTCGTACGGCCCAACAACCGTGGTATTGATATTCGCAAACCGATCGAGTTGCGCCGCTCCCAGGAATCCAACGTCAATCCGCCCCGCTTGCAGCCAGTACCTGAATATCTCCGGCGTGGACACGACCGTGTCCGCCGTCTCCGCCAAGTTGCCATCACCAATCGAGAGCGGCAGCACTTGAGGCCTGGCGCCAATGGGGCCCGACTCGTACACCAGCACCGCATCCGGCGCATGCGTAAGCCGAGCCAGATTCGCCGCCGTCGACGGCAGGCCGATGCCCACAAAACAGACGGCTCCGTTGCGAAGCATGCGCGCCGCGGACACCGTCATCATCTCATCTGGCGTGTAATCAAGAATCATTGAACCACCGCACCAGTCTGCGACTCCGCCAACACTCGCAAATACTCTGCGAAGTTCTCCGTCTTGAGAACATGCCTCTCGATCCAGGCTTGGAAAGTCTCGCGATCCCGCGAAATCCGGTCCCACGCACGATAGAACGCGTTATCGCGCTCGTAGTAGCCGTGCGCATACGAGGGCGATGCTCCGCGCGGCACTTCGCAGACCGCGCTGACAACCCAGCCGGGCAGAATACAGGCATTTGGGGCGGCATCGAGTTGCCCGGCACGTTCCTCCACGGTCACGATCACGCGTTTTGCCGCCAGCGCCGCCTCCTTCTGCACGCCGAGGATTCCCCACAGCAACACGTTCCCTTTGCGGTCGGCCTTTTGCGCATGAATCACCGTCACATCGGGTCTTACCGCTGGAGTGGCTGCGAGCACCTCTCCGGTAAAGGGGCAAGTAATGCTGCGGATTCTTTCGTTGACTCTTAAAAAGTCCGACCCCGTGTAACCGCGCAGCACCGCGAACGGCAGATTGGCCGCCCCGGCCACGTAAGCATTGGCCAGGTCGCTGTGGCTTCGTTCTTCTATCTCCAGCGGCGCCGGCCAGCCATTCTCCACTGCATCGCGAAACCGGTGCAGCGATCCCACTCCTGGATTCCCTCCCCAGGAAAACGTGAGCTTCTTCGCGCATCCGGCGCCAATCAGTTGGTCGTATATCAGGTCAGGCGTCATGCGAGTGAGCGAGAGCCCCCTTCGCCCCTGCCGTATGATCTCGTGTCCAGCCGCAAATGGGATCAGGTGGGTGAACCCTTCCATGGCCACGCTGTCGCCATCGCGCACATGCCCGGCAATGGCCTCGGCAAGGCTAACCCACTCCGCCATTCGACCTCCGAATGAACGGCATTATTACGCGGATCGCCATCACTGTACAATATGTGCGATAATCGCCCCACAAAAAAACTGCCCGAGATGCTCGCCGCCAAACACCATCCCGCAAGCAACGTTTCCCCCGGCGAATTCGCATCATACGCCGGGGACCCGGACTTCGTCCTCTCCCTTGCCCGGGGTTTGCGCGTCATTGAAAGCTTTGAAGGATACCGCGACGGCCGAAGCATCGTCGAAATCGCCCATTCCAGCGGACTCTCCCGGGCAGCCATTCGTCGTATCCTGTACTCGCTCGAGGTACTCGGCTATGTCGAGCACTCCCGCCAGGTTTACCGGCTCAAGTCACAGGTTCTTCGGCTCGGCTTCTCATTCCTGTCATCGTCATCCGTGGTGGAAGCCGCCCGTCCCATTCTTGAGGGAATAGCGGAGCAGCTGCATGAATCGTCATCGATGAGCATGCTTGACGGGGGACATATCGTCTATGTGGCTCGTTGCGCCGCCAGCCGCATCCTGGCCGCAGGCCTCTCCGTCGGAAGCCGCCTGCCTGCATACTGCACGTCAATGGGGCGGGTCCTTCTCGCGTCCCTCCCGGATGACAAGCTCAACAGCTATCTCCGCGATCTCAAACCCCGATCCTATACGCCCAAAACCATCACCCGCGTCCCTCAAATCAAAAAAGCCATCCTCCAGGTTCGCAGGGATGGTTACGCTATTGTGGACGAGGAACTCGAGGCAGGCCTGCGCTCTATCGCCGTTCCCGTTATCACGCACAACCAGCAAGTCGTAGCCGCCATTAACGTCGGCACGCATGTCGCGCGGGTCGATCGCACCATGCTTGCCCGACAGTGCCTGCCCGCTCTGCAGGCGGGGGCCCGTTCCCTTCGCAACATCCTGATCTGATCCCGGCGGCCGCACCGACTGCATGACAAGGAGCTAGTGATGTCGTCACCTATCCGCACCGAACATGTCGGCAGCTTTCTCCGCCCCGCAGAATTGCTCGATGCCCGCCGTGCGGGAAAGTCCGCCGCGGAACTTCGAGCCATCGAAGATCGCCACATTCTCCGCGTTCTTCAGCGACAGAAGGAGATCGGCATCTCCGTCTTGACGGACGGCGAATTCCGGCGCACCAACTTCATGAGCGACTTTACCGATGCCGTCGAAGGCTTCGACTTTGGCGACGCTGTCACTCGCAAGTGGTCCGACGAATCGGATAGGACGCCTCAGCCTCAGACTAGTGTCAGCAGCATCAACGGCGTCGTGACGTCGGCGCTGCGCCAGCGCCAGCCCCTGACCGGCCACGAACTTCCTTTTATGCGCGAGCATTCCCCTGGTCCTATCAAGATCACATTGCCCAGCGCGACCCAGTTCCCCGCCATCTCATTCAAGTATGGAATCACGGACCGGGTCTATCACAATCCCTATGCCCTGCTAAGCGCGGTTACTCAGATCATGGCCTCCGACATCCGCACACTCGCAACAAGCGGCATCTCCTGTCTCCAGATTGATGCGCCGCGATACAGCTACTACCTGGACCCCAAGTGGACCGCCTGGATGGAAAAGGAACTGCGCGTCGACCCCGCACAGATGCTCACTGCCTCTCTCAACGCCGACAATGCCTGCCTCGCCGCTGCGCGTCATCCCGGCGTCACTCTCGCCATCCATCTTTGCCGCGGCAATAATCGAAGCCACTGGTATGCCGAGGGCGGGTATGAAGCGATTGCCGAGCGTCTCTTTCACGAGCTCTCCGTGGATCGCTTCCTCCTGGAATACGATGACGAGAGATCCGGAACCTTCGAGCCGCTCCGTCTTGTGCCAAAGAACAAGACCGTGGTCCTCGGCCTGGTAAGCACAAAACGCCCAGCTCTGGAGAGCAAAGACGATCTTCTTCGCCGCATCGATGAGGCTTCGCGCTACATCCCACTGGAACAACTCGCCATCAGTCCCCAGTGCGGATTCGCCTCGACGATGGAGGGGAATCTCCTGACCGAAGATCAGCAATGGGATAAGCTTCAACTCATCGTCGACACGGCCCGCGCGGTCTGGGGCTAGTCAGGCTCTCAGCGCATTTCAGCAACACCGCAGTCGCCGTCGATCACTCGGCCATGCCGTGGCTCACCGAGCTCTTCGGGCGCCCTTCCCCCGGCGTTCCGTGCAGAACGCTGACCGGCAAAGAGCTGGCCAGTCCTTCCATCGCGCGCGGATTCTGCTTGCCGCCGGTTGCTTCCGGAACAACGCGGCGGAGATAGGAAAAGAGCTCGCCGGCCGTGACGATCCCGTCGTGGTTCCTGTCGGCCTCACCCTTCAGGCCCTTTAAAAGGAAGTAGGTGAAGACGCCGTGCCCATCACCCCACTGCGTGTCCTCAAACGAGGGCTCGCTGATATCGCTGGCGGTGATGACCGCGCGCGAGCCCTTGGCCGCGTAGTGCTGCAGGTATTGGTTGATGAGATTGTTGCCTGTCGCGCCCTTTTCTCCGCTTCGTGCGCCGCTGAAGCCAAAGCTGTGGCACGTGTCGGCGATCGTGATCACCCGCTTCGCCTTCAATATCCTCTCGAACACGTCCTGCATCTGCCACATGGGGAACGCGGTGCCCCCCATGTCGTCGGGCTTTGAATCGGCGGTCAGCAGATAGAGATTCCTTGGATCATGCGGATCGGGAGCACCATGTCCCGCGATATAGATGACGACCGTGTCCTGCGGCTGAGCCGCGGTGAGAAACGTAAACAGCGCATGACGCACATTCTCCGTGGTGGCCTTCTCATTCAGCAGCACGGTCATGCTGTCGTCGGTCAGGCCGCCCCCGGCCGGGGATTTCAGGAATTCCAGAAATCCCATCGCATCCTTGTCAGCGAATTTCAGATTTTGAATCGAGGAACCGAACTGGTCGTAGTGCGAGATTCCAATCACCACCGCATAGAGCTTGGCGGCGCGCTTCTCCGGCGGCCTGCTTGGACTCTCCACGATGATTCCGCGCTCTGCGGGACCTCCCTGAAACGTGATCAGGAAGTTGAAGTACTTTTGCCGGCCGAACTGGTCCTGGTACTCCAGTTCCACCGAGTTCCTGCCCGGCTGAAATCGGAATCCTCCCGCCGCCGTGAGGTCGACCTTCAGCTCAAACCCATCCGCGCCGCTTGAGCTTTTCGTGGCAATATCGGCGGACTCGGTGTTCACCTTGGTGTGAATCGTGCCGTAATTGACGTGCGGTCCACCGGCGGGGATGTGAATCACCATGGCCTGGACGGACTCGGGAGGGTTGCTGAACTCCGCCGTTCCATCCCCGGAGATGCGGCCTTCGATCTCGGGGAGAGCGAGCCAGGGAATGTGGACGTCGGGGGCCTGAACGCCTGTCCCGTCGAAGCGCAGGAGAGCCAACCCGGCAAGTGCGATGGCGGAAATCCTCATAATTCAGAATGATTCAAAAAAATCTTTCCGTACTTGACCCATATCAGAGACAAATACGCAATAAGATTTAGCGTGGAGTTTGGTCTCCACCCCGTCACATTCAGCACCCAGAAACCTGCCACACGGAGGTTGACTTATGCAAGCCTTTCACAAAAAGGCACTTGTACCCTTTTTCCTCGGTCTGTTGAGTGCTTGCGCGCCCGCCCAAACACCCGCTGCCCAAGCGCCTGCTGCGTCCGCACAATCACCAGCACCTTCTTCCGTCGCTCCCCAATACAGCGACGCCGACAAGAAGAAGATCGCCGAGATCGAGCAGCGGCCTGAAGTCAAAGACGAAATTCAGGCAGCCTGGGACGAGGTTCGCCGCCGTGATCTCAACTACATCTACAACGTGAACTCCTCGGCCCACTTTGCCGATTTGTCGGGCCCCGAGTTTGCCACCTTCCGCGAGCATTACGGCCAGCTCTACAACAATCCCATGTTGCAGCGCTATCTGAACGCCATTGGCCAGCGCCTGGTCCCCAAGGACTCCCCGAACATCTACTCCTTCAAGATTCTCCTCGATCCGATCCCGAAAGCCGAGTCATTTTCCACCGGCACGGTGCTGGTAAGCACAGGCTTGATTGCCATGCTCGACAATGAAGCGCAACTGGCCTATGTGCTTGGCCACGAAATCGCCCATGTCGAGAGAAACCATTTCTACGAAGCAACGCGCATGCGCGTGATTGAGGCGGAACTGAACAAGGAGAAGCAGGAGAGCACCGACCGCAAAAGAGCCATATTCACGGTCGCGGTCACTGCCGCCACGGCCGGCCTTGGCACCGGAGCTGCAAACGGGCTGAAAGGTACTTTGATTGGCGGAGTAGCCGGGCTCGGATCGGGCGCGTTTCTCAGCAGGATCATCTTCCGCGACCGCACCACGGTCACAGAATGGCCCGACGTCTATGAGAACGACGCCGACGAAGCTTCTCTCGGCTACGTCCTCGACCAGAACTACGACGTCCGCGAGGCGCCTAAGCTTTACGCCCGCATGGAGACGGAAGCGGCCCATGACCCCAGGATCGGATTGGGCTTTATAGCCCAGGCCTCGCGCATGAAAGCTCGCAATGCCAAGGTGCAGGAAGCGCTATCGGGGACGCTGAAAGCCACGATCGAAGCCAAGCTGAAGGCTGCCGGCGGCTTGACCGGCTCCAGCGGCGAGTTCAACCTGATCATGGCCACGCTCAAGCGCGACAACGGCATCATCGCCATCGACAACGATCTCTTCGCCATGGCCAAGGACAACCTGGAAGAGGCCGTGAACCTGCGTACCAATGACGCGCGCGCCCAGCTCTACCTGGGCAAGATTATCTCGCTCACTGCGCGCAACGCCGACGAGCGCCAGGAGGCCGAGCAGCATTTCATGAAGGCCATCCAGTACGACGAAGAGCGCGGGGCCTACCCTGATCCACACCTCGAACATGCTCTCCACCTGATCGGCGAGAACGGCGACAAGGGCGAGATTCGCAAGGAAATCGAGTCGTACGTCGCTCTCTACCAGCGCCAGAACGCCGGATCCTTGCCCAACAACATGCCCATCCTTTACGACTACCTGACGCTGGTAGGCGAACCCAACTGGTATGCCGCGCCGGCCGCGGTCGTCTCCACCAAGAACGTTGAGGCCATTCGCACCAGCAGCGGTTCAAGCGCGGGGCTCACGGGTCCTGAAGTGATTGCCGCCGCAACCGGCGCTTCCCTCACGCCCGCATCCACAACGGCTGCTCCCGCTCCGACTGTCCAGCCTGTCTCGAAGACCCGTCAGGCGCCAAAGAAGGCCAGCAACTGATGCGACTCAGGGCCCTTGCAAGCGCGATATTCCTTCTCGTCTGGGCTGCGGCTACAACCGCCGCGGCCCAGAAAGTATCCATCGGGATCGCACCGGTTTTCGACGCGGGGGGCGAGGAGTTCGGTCCCATTGTTGTGCAGCACCTGACGCTCTTTGCCTATCAGGATCTGCTCGAAAGCCCGGCGGCGCATCCGTGGCTTCTCAGTCCCGGCGGCGTCTACTCTCCGCTCGACACAAGTTGGCTGGTCGACTATGTACACGACCGGTCGGATATTGACGCGCTGCTCGTGGTGACTCTCAAGCCTGTTACAAACCCTGGCAAAGAGCGATATATCATTCCTGTCGAATGCGTGCTGCTGAACGCGCACACGGGGGATTCGCTGGCCACGTGGACGGTCTCGACCGAAGTCAGCTCCCATAAGGCGCTGCTTGAGTACGGCCAGGTCATCCTGGAGCAAGGAAGCCAGGGCCGCTACAGCCAGATGAAGGGCACGTACAAGATCACTCCCTCGCGTGACTTCGAAAAACAACCGCTGGGCAAAGCCACTGCGCATCTTGCCAAGTCGATCCGCGAAACACTCGAAGCCAAGCTTCCCAGCCTGAACCTGGCCAAATCGTCAGCACAGCTTGTGGCCGTTTCAGCCACAACGCCGGCCTCCTGCGCGGTCAGCGTGCACATCACCTATAGCTACAAGCATGCTGCATCGCACACCTATCTGCTTCTGGTGAACGGGCTCGATCAGTCGATTCATCTGAAGGACGGGATCTCAGAGTTTTCAGCACCGGAGGGCGAAATGTTGCTGCAATTCTCAGTGAACGACGCGCCCTACAAGCTGCAGAAGGAGCCTCTATATCAGCTCTCAACGCTGCACAGTTGCGCTCAGAAGTCTCTCACTGTCGATCTCGGAGCCAGCGGGGACGCTCACGCACATTGGGAGTAAGTCCCAAACCATTGTGACAGCGTCACCGCCGACGCAGAATGCCGCCAGGAACTCTGCGCTTCCTACCCTCCGATGTAACTGCTCAGCGGCTTGATCCCGACTTTTACAGTGGCATATGTGATGTCGGGAATTCTGCTGTCGGTCAATAACTTATACATGGGCTGGTTCAGGTCCGTATCCTGGTGCACAAGGTATCCCTGGAAGATATGCAGCTTGGGCAGCGCCGCCTGCAACTTCTCCGTGTCCTTCTTAGCAACGACAATATAGTCGCCCGGGACCAGCCCAATGGCAGGGGCCTTGATCTCCGGATCATCCATCGCCTGCCGAGTGGCGTAGGCGTTCACCAGGTTGCCGTTGATCAGGAATTGCGTGCGGTTTTCCCAAAAGCTGAAGGCCTGCGACATCGCATCCATCGCGGTGACGCTTACCGCCGGAAGCGAAACCACCGGCGCCAACATCTTTCCGGCCTCAATCATCACGCCAAGCACCTTCATGAACATCGAGTTCTTCGCCGCCTGGGAGATATTGACAGCCATTCTGCCCCCGCCCTTGGTGAGCAGTATGTGGCTGGAGGAGCGGATCACGCTGTCAGACTGAAATCCTAGCTTGTCGAGCGATGGAACTGACCCTGACTTATCCGGGCTCAGCGATGCGGTCGAGCTCCAGGCGAGCGGCGACATCAATCCCATAAAAGGCTTGTTCTGCGTGGCGTCAACCCTGAGCTGCGACGCGCTCCTGCGCTTTGCGTCGTCCACGCTCGGACGAAACTGGTTCAGCAGGATGCTCACGGACACGTCGCCTGAGTGGTCGAGCAACTCACTTTTCTCGATCGTGGTCGCGTAGCGCAGCGCCTTGTCATCCTGCTTGTAGTGCAGGTATTGGGCGTCGAGCTTGGGATCTGCCAGGCTGGCGCTGCCGCGCGTGCCTTCTTTCTGTCCGAACTCAGGGCTGGCGGGGTTTACCGTGTCGTAGAATCCTCCCCAAAAACCTGGAGAGTCGTGGGGAAGCTCTTCCTCCGTCGGGCCGTCGTCCTTCGCGTCCCGCACCACCTTGTCCTGCGCCTCCTGCAGGGCGCTCATCTGCTGGGGTGAAACCATGGTAGCCAGCAGGCCCATTGCGGCGGCGCTGCCCACGAAGTTGCGACGAGATACGGACATGATTTTCAATCCTCCATTCGGATTCCCTGGCCCCGGTACGCCGGCTGCAGCAACCTATATAGCAGCCTTACAGCCTCGTATTTGATCTGGAACTATCAAACGGTGATTAATGTTCGCTGGCCAGCAATTTCAGCAAGCAGAGTCACTAATTCTTAGGAGCGCTTAAAAGCGGTACCGCCTCGATACTCCAGTTGGACGGAATATCTGGAATGGCGCCCCGAGTTCCGCTGGAAGTTGACGACAAGAGCTGTTGCAAAGGATTGTACGCGCCGCGGGTTAACGCGTTGCGCGTGCCCACGCCTTCAAAGTTCAGTGCGTTGGGGTCCGGCAAAGGTTCCTGCGTGCTGATCAGCAACACCGTGTCCACGCCAAATGGCGCGCCGATCCGCAGCGTCGGCGCACCCGGAAGCTCAAATTCCCGCGGGGTATCTGCATCGTTCGGAAAGCGGTTCTCAGCCGTATCGAGCGGGTAAAGCAGCGTGCCCTTTCCATGACAGTCGATGTCGAGCACATAGACCCACCGCTTTTGCGTGACTCGAGTGTCGGAGCTCAGATACATCTTCAACCGCTGGTCCTGCCGTGCCGCTTCTCCTTCCGGTAAAACGGACTTGTTGTCGACCTGCTTGAAGATCAATTTGTAATAGTTGGACTCTGATGCCGATTCATCGCCGGGAAGATTCAGCCATCCGTTGATCTTGGCCAATCGCGACGCGTATTCATTCAGCTTTGCGGCCGCACCGGGCAAAGCCGTGAGATCAGCCAGAGGTGCCCAGTCGCTGCTTACTGGATACGGCGAATGCGTCGAACATCCGGGGCTGTGGTCCTTGATGATCTCGTGCGGCCCCAGGGCGTACTCCGCCTTATGAAACCATGCCCACTGTGGACCTTTCGCGGTCAGCGTTCCTGCCAGGAGATAATCGGCATCCCTCATATTTGCCACTCCCTGCACCAGGCTGCCCTGCGCCTTCAGCGCCAGTTTGGCAGATAGTTCGCGCGTAGGAGGTAGATTTACCCATAACCTGGCATTGGGCCTCACTTCACGCTTCAACGACTCCGCGGTAAGAGAATTGCCAAGGTTTTTGCTGGATGCCTCCACAATATGATGAACAACCCAATTGCCATTCTGCTTTTGTAGAAGAGCGTGGCACCCCTCCAGCTTGGCATTGAATAGCACCGCGGGAGTCTGAAGCGATTTGAGTAACTCCTCTTCAGTTGAGCTCACGGCATCATTAACGCAAAGCTGGGCATCCGCTTTTCCAACAGCCGTCAATGCCTGGGAATCCAATGAAGGCCCAATGTGCGTATCTGCCGAGCGCGCCGCGTGCGACAGGCGCCATACCGTGCCGTTCCACGCCAGCATGTCGGTCCAGGGCTGTTCCACCGGATCCTCGACCAGTGCGACCCCCGACGCCCTGATCGCATTGACTGCACTGTCCAGCGAAGGCTGATCCAGCGTGGCCGGCCATGTCCAGAAGTGCAGAACCTGGATCTGATCCTGCGACCACTCGTGGGGAACCCATTTGGTCAGCTCAAAGATCTGTCCCACATCGACCTTCCCATCCGCCGGGGAAACCACCTTGGCTTTGGCGCGCGTTATCCCGTCCAGACTGTCGACCTGCAAAGTAGTCCGTTTTCCCGTTTCATTCCCGCCCATCGAAGCGAACTGATTCCCGACCCGGATGCCCGACAGCAGTCCAGCGTCCAGCAGCACGGAACCTTCATTGTCGATTCCGATCACGGCCGCGCGCGTCTTCGCCAAATCCGATTTCCTGCCACCAAACAGCGGCTGGCTCAGCCGCTCCTTCGAGGCATCAATAGAGGGCGTCTGGTCGCCAACGCCTTCCCCTTCCATACTCGCGCGCACCTGCCGGTAAACCACCGCAGCCGGAGCATCCGCCGGCAGCCTCTGCAGAGCCTTGATCAAGGCAACGGTAAACGCGCCGTGCGGAACGATGGACGCGGGCGTGTCCCCGAACTCCCGCTCTTTTGCCGTCTGGTCCTGTTGTGCCGCGGAGAAAATCAACGCCGGGTTGGCTTTACGCTGCGAGGGAGCCGGCATCGGGGTATTGTCCGCCTGCATCTCCGGGCCCTCTTTGATGTCGCGTGGGTCGTATCCCACCGATCGCTCTTTGAAGGCGCCTTCCAATTCCACCCCGCGCGTGAAGGCGCCACTGTGGCAACTGTCGAGCAGAACAGTCAGCTTGATTCCCTTGTCCAGAGCAGCGTTGAAGATTCGGGTCATCTCGCGGTCGCGAATATCGAAGTTCCCCGTCCAGGCATCAGACGGCACCAGGGTGCTGTCCGCATGGCTGGGGCGGCCGTTCACTAACATTGCCAGCTTGGTGCCAAGGCTATTCACCCGCAGTGATCCGTGCCCGGCATAGTAGAAGACCACCGAATCACCCGGTTGCGGCACATCCACCAGGTATTTCTGCATCGCCGCTAACAGATCGTCGTGCGCAGTCTCGTTAGCCTGCAGCGTGACATAAGGCAGCGCTGTCGCCGGCAACTCCGGATTGGTCAGCACCGCAATGTTTCTCGCATCGAAGCCGAATTTGGGACTGCTAAGGAGATCGCGCATCGCGGCTACGTCATTCAGCGATCCATCCAGGTTGCCGAACGCGGGCAAGTCGCAACGGCCGCCCACGCATCCGTCGGGATGCTTTGCCTTGGTTCCTTCGGGCTGGTAGACATTGATGCCGACAAGCAAAGCGCGCCGGACGCCCTGTCCGTGATCAGGTGTTTGCGAGTTGGATGGAACCGGCCTGCCAATAAACGTAGCGGCAATCAAAACCGCGGCCATAGCCTTCGCAAAATGATTAAACTTCCGATCCGCCATGAAACGAGTATCCACAAGGCCCTTCCCGGTTCCACGCCCGGAGCGTCTAACTTAACTCTCGGAGCCAACCAGCCAGCTGTGAATGCCCAAAGTCAAACTTGCCTGCTTCGTCCCCCGTCGCAGGCGAGCAGAAAGCCGATTCGATGCATAGTTATGACCCCAATCGGATCCATAAGTTGCGCATCAGACAAATCCGCCTCTGCGACGCTCACCCTTCACCGCGACTAAGCCGCGTCACAACAAAAAGCAAACATTCACAGATCTAATTTGCTTGCAGGCTTTGACAACAGATATCTCTTTGACGACGATAGTTCCAAGTACTTGTCTCGGCTTCCGGCTGTTTCTCCCCTGCCGGTCAACGGCCTTGTTGGGTTGTCCTTCATCAGAATTGACGGTATCCACAGGATTGATATGTCCAGCCATAGGCTATTTTTGCTTATCCTCGTTCTGCTTGGTGCCACACGGGCCTTTGCTGAAGCGCCGCCACCTGTCGAATCCACGTCTGTCACAATCCAGGGCACTGTATTGGGACCTGAAGGGCGGCCGGTAGCCGGCAGTCGAGTCGCCATCGTGCCTCCCGACTTTACCGAGGGCGACGACGTGTTCGCAGACACGGTCACGGACGTCGACGGCAAGTTCGCTCTGCTCGCGATCCCGCTTCCCCCAGGATCATACGTTGTTCATGCCTCCGGCGTAGGATTCGACGCCGACGAGAAGTCCTTCAACGTCAAAGCCGAGCCGCTCAGTCTCTCCCTCGACATGAAACTGAAGCCTGCGGCCAAGACCCGGGGCGCAAACACCGCCTACACCATGGTCCGTATCTTCTACGCCACCGATAGAAAGCAAGCGGGCGACAAGCAAGCGCCCGAATACATCGGAGTCCGCTCCCAGACGAACTCACTCTCCTACGGCTCCTGCGATGTAAGCATTCCCGCCAGTCATACTCTTGCTGAAATCGAGCGCCCTTCCGTCTGGAAATTCGAATATCACGCGGACCCTGAAAAACACATGGTCCTTCAGAAAATCACGCCCGAGTCCAGGGACGCCTTTTTTGATCAAGTCTCAACTGCCGTTTCTTCATCCCCCGACAAGGACGCCTTCGTTTTCATCCACGGTTACAACGTGACCTTTGAAGACGCAGCCATTCGTACCGCGCAGTTGGCTTACGACTTCGGATTCAAAGGCGCGCCCATCCTCTACAGCTGGCCGTCCAGGGGGAGTCTGCTCGGCTATCTTGCCGATGAGGTGACGATCGAGGAAAGCACCGACAGTTTCAAGCACTTTCTCCAGGATGTCGCCAATAACACGGGCGCCTCGGTTGTTCATGTAATTGCGCATAGCATGGGGAACCGCGCCGCTCTGGCTGCGCTCTCTCAGCTCGCAGGCGATGCGCATTTTCCTAACTACGCCAAGTTCTCCACCATCGTTTTCGCGGCGCCTGACGTCGATACGGACGTGTTTATCAGTTCGGTCGCCCAGATCCGCAAACCCCGCACCCAGATTACCCTCTACGTCTCAGACCACGACCAGGCACTGGCAGCGTCGCATCTTCTGTTTCACAAAGCGTATCGGGCCGGCGAAGGCGGCAGCCACTCCATCGTGCTTCCCAACATGGACACCGTCGACGTCTCCCACTTGAGTGCCGATGCCCTGGGCCACAGCTACTTTGCCGACAATCGCGACGTAGTGCGAGACGTGTTCGAGTTCCTGAAAGGACAGATCGCGCCACGCCCCGGCCTCTCCCGCGTCCCCCTCGGCGGGCTGGGTTACTGGCAGCTCTCGGCGGCAATCCATGCCGCGAAATGATCGGCCTTCAGCGAGCAAGCTGATCGCCGAAAGCTGAAAGGTCATTTCAGCCGAAAGCTCATCTCAAGAGACGATCCCGCGTGAGATGGCATAGCGGGTCAGTTCCGCAGTGGTGCGCACCCCAAGCTCATCCATCAGGCTGTTGCGATGAAACTCCACCGTCTTCGGCGAAATATGAAGAATCGTGGAAATCTCCTTGCTCGTTTTGCCCTCAGCCACCAGTTGCAGCACTTCACGCTGCCGCGGCGTGAGCCTGCTTCCGAAATACTCCGACGGATTCTGGGTGGGATCGAGTTCGGCCAGCTCAACAGCTCTCTCGCTCACCAGCGGACTGACGTAAAAGTGATCGCGTAACGCCCCATGGATGGCGTCGATCAGTTCCTTCGATGCGGATTGCTTCGGCACATAAGCCTTGGCGCCGGCAGCAAACGCCGCGTGCACATAAGCAGGATCGAGCCGCTGGGTGACGAAAACAAGCTTTGCCGAAGGCACGATGCGGGTCAGCTGGCGCGCGGCTTCGATACCGTTCAACTCCGGCATGGCAATGTCCAGCACAATCACATCAGGCTGGAGCTGTTCGGCCATGGTGACTAAAGCGCGGCCGTCCGCCGCCGTGCCGACGATCTGGAACTCCGTCGCAAGCAAGCGCGTGAGTCCCTCCAGCATCATCACATGGTCGTCGGCAAGCAGAATTCGCTTAGGCATGCGACTCCTGTTGAAGCGTCCTTGTTGTTCCATTCCCGGGTGAAAACTGAACGTCCAGCGCACCCGCCAGCCATGCACGGATGGAGCCGCTGGCGTACGACATCATCCAACTCCCGTGCGGCGATGTGGCACAACTCTTCCTGCTGTAAATAGATGCGCCTTCAGTCCGCGCAGTTCTCTCCAGCAGCTGGCCGAAGGCCCGAAAACCACCCGCAGATGCGCCATAACCCGCCACCTGATACCCATCCTCCATCAATTCCTGAGAATATACCCCAAAATCACCGGGTGACCGCTCACACCTATGCTCTTTTTTTGAAGTAGACTAATCCCCGGCCACCAGATCTGCATCTACGCCACCACATAACCTGTGAACTACCAGCACACCAAATCGAACCTCGACATCCTGCAACAGGCTCACCATATCTGTGCGCAATTCTTGCTGACCGATATGAACGTTGCCCACACCTTTCTCGACGTTGCGGAAGTCACTGAGTCGGCGGATACCCGCAAGCGCAACCAGGAGCACGCCCTCACCGCCTACCAAACCGTGCTGCGCCTGTTGCCCAGAATCGCCCCCTCCGACGACGAGCGTTCCGCCCTGCGCGAAAAGCTGCAAATCCTGAGGGCGCGCATCCTCGGTATGGGAATTGAGCTGAACGACGAAACAGGCGCCGCGCCAGACCCTGAGAACCGCGTCTGAATGAGGATGGCTGCCCGCAACGTTATCTTGATGTGACCTCAAGTGGCAGGTCTCCTTCCAGTTCGCCCTCCCGCAACGCGAGGAGTTGAGCGCGCTGCTCGAACAATCCATTGAAGAGGATGCAGCGGACTCGCCGGAATACCTACGCGCGACCTGAACAGGATGTTTTCCCAACGCCAGAATCGATTTGGCCGAGAAATCCCCCTGACGGCATTGGGCGTCCAAGCATTTGGTTTTGAGTGGGGAGAAAAATCTGATGAATGCATCCGATGTGCTCGTGGAACGCCTGCTCGCGTGGGGAGTCGACACCATCTTTGGCCTTCCTGGAGACGGTATCAACGGCGTCTTCGAAGCCTTGCGAAAGCAAAAAGAGCGGATCCGGTTTATTCACGTGCGGCATGAAGAGGCTGCGGCCTTCATGGCCTGCGCTTACGCCAAGTTCACCGGCAGACTCGGCGTCTGCATTGCGACCTCCGGGCCCGGGCGGCATTCACCTCTTGAATGGCCTCTATGACGCCAAGATGGATCAGGCTCCTGTCCTCGCCATCACCGGCATGCAGCACAGCGATCTGATCGGTACGTTTACCCAGCAGGATGTAGCCCTCGACAAGCTCTTCATCGACGTTGCCGTCTACAACGAGCGCGTCATGAACGGCGCGCACATGGAAAGCGTGGCAGACCTGGCCATCCGGACAGCGCTCGCCAAGCGCGGCGTCGCGCACATTACGATTCCGGTCGATGTCCAGGTGCAGGAGAGTCAAGAACGGCCGCTCGGAACGCAACCCGATGCATCATACGTCGGCGGTTCCGGCCTATTTCGATCAGATCCCCGCGCGCGTGGAACTGGAGCACGCCGCCGACATCCTGAATCGAGGGAAGAAGATCGTAATCCTGGCCGGACAAGGCGCTCTGCACGCCACAGAGGAACTGGAGGAGATGGCGGAAAAACTCGGAGCGCCCATCGTCAAAGCCTCTGCTCGGAAAAGCCTGCGTGCCGGATGACAGCCCCTACACCACCGGAGGCATCGGCCTTCTCGGAACCGAACCGTCGCAGGACGCTCATGGAAGGCGTGCGACACGCTTCTGATGGTGGGAACCTCTTTCCCCTACATCGAATTTCTCCCCGAACCGGGAACGATCAAGTGCGTGCAGATCGATATCGACCCTCAGCGGATCAGTCTGCGCCAGCCTGCCGATGTAGGCCTCGTGGGTGACTCTAGGAATACCTTCGCGCGAACTTCTTCCCCTCATCGACAAGCACAACAAGAGTTTTCTTGAAAAGGCTCAGATAGGCAAAGCCGAGTGGCAGAAGCTCATGGAGGAGCGTGGCACCCGCTCGGACAAGCCGATGAAGCCTCAAGTGGTCGGCTGGGAGTTGGGAAAGCGCATCCCTTCCAATGCCATCGTTACCTCTGACTCCGGAACCATCACTACCTGGTGGGCGCGATACGTTCCCGCACTGCGCGGTCAGAAAGCATAGCTGCTCCGGAAACCTCGCCACCATGGCATGCGGCCTGCCTTATGCCATTGCGGCCGCGGTTGCTTATCCCGATCGGCCGGTCTATTGCATCATCGGCGATGGCGGCCTGAGCATGCTGATCGGTGAACTGATCACCGTGGCTGCGTACAGCTCAATATCAAAATCATCGTCATCAAGAACAACACTCTCGGCCAGATCAAATGGGAACAGATGGTCTTTCTCGGCAACCCCGAGTATCGCCTGCGACCTCTATCCTGCGGATTTCGTGACCATTGCGCGCGGCGCGGGCATCGACGCCATTCAAATTGAAGATCCTGCTACCTGCGGCGCGCAACTGGAGAGCGTTGTCAACCGCCCCGGACCGGTCCTCATTGAGGCCGTTGTCGATCAGTTCACTCCGCCCATGCCGCCCAAGGTCAAAGCTTCCCAGGCGCTCAAATTCGCCGAGGCGCTGGTTCGCGGCGAACCCAATCGCATGGAGATCGCAATGACGAACTGCGCACGACAAGGTACGCGAACTCGTATAGCCAGGACTGATGCCGGATGCGTGATTTAGGTCACATTCAAATGCGAAATAAAAAAAACGAACATCTCTCAAGGATTCAGAGGGTTAGGTATAGGTGCATGATCGAGTGTGATTTGTGTCACCACGACAGTCGACAGGGATCAGTCTTCTTGTCATTTGCGATTCCTTTTGCTCTCGAAATTCCCGTTAAAAACGGAAAAGGCCGACCGCTGACGGCCGACCTTTTTTTTATTGCTGATATAAGTATGGCACATTCGTGGAGTTAAATACCAATTCTGTCAAAAAAAATTGGCATTTATTTGCAATGGTTTAGTCGTTTTTCAACAGGATTATGTCTTGACAGCTTTTTGGAGTCAAATTGTCGGAATGCTCTTTTGCCACTCCGACAGGGTTGATGGACAGTTGTTGTCCAAATTTCTCCGGCATCCCTCGCTGATTGCTTCGGACTCCGCGAAATTGATCCCAGAAGCTGTCGACTCGTTGCCGGGACGCGAAACTGCCGAGGCTTACCTGGATTTGTTTGCCCCTTCCGCCCGCGCTCCTCGAATCCACTCGAGGATGGTCCGATACTGGTCGCTCGATTCGTTGCCGTGCCAGCGCTGGCCGCCGTTATGGGTGGCCAGGTAGTCGCCCACATTGCCGGCGCTGTCTGTCGGACGGGTCGGCTTGATGAGGATCAGGCTCTTTTCCGGCTCGGCAATATTGACGACGCGCATGGCGTATTTGTAATTGTCTTCGCTGTCCTGATCGGAGAAGACGCCATCTCCGTTGGGAGGCTTGAGCTTGAAGATGACGTGGCTGGCGTGGCAGAAGACGCAGGCCTTGCCATCGCTTCCGGGTGTAGCGAGAATGGGCTCGACGCGTGGCGACGAAGTAGCGGAAGTCGAGCAGCGACCCGGGTTGGACGTCACGCAGTGCGTCACTCAGTTTCTTACCGCTCCAGTACGTTTGTGGCGATCAGTTTGAGGCGCGGATTGGTGGAATTCTGCAGTTGCGACATCGCGGCGCGGAAGTCGGCGCGCTTTTCCACGTCCTTTACCTTGCGCAGTGTGTCGAGGGCAGCGGCGCTGACATTGGCGTCGGGTCTCACCAATGCCGCAATCACGGTGTTCACCACGATGGGATACTCGAGCGGCTCCTTTATGTGTTTAGCCGCCAGTGCCGCGGTTCAGATAATCCTGGTCCTGGGAGACCGCGCCGCCTGATACGCCCAAATGACGCTTTGAGGAATTGCGGATTTCCCGCCTCCTGCATCAAGACCTTCAGGGCGGAATCGTCGAGGCCGGCAAACGCGGCCTTTACGGCTGGCTCCGTTGCGGGGTCGTTCAGGAAGTGCTCGAAGCAGATGCGCACCGCCGCGCGCTGAACATCGGTGTCGGACGAGTTCATCCCCGCCAGCACCTTCTTCTGCAACTCCGGTTCGCGCATCAGGGTTGTGAAGGAAGAAGCGGCGTCGAGCACCTGACCGTAGAGTTTGGAGTGCGGTGTCCGCCTGGAGCATGGACCGCAACGCATCCTGGACCTGCGCCTCCTGCTGCCATGGAGATTTGTCGGAGAGCGCCGCGAGCATGGGCAGCACTACGGCCTGGCTGTCGGGATTTCCATGCTTCAGAATCTCCACGACCTTGTCCACCAGTTTTGGATCGGGCGCGGCATGGAGTGTCAAGATTGAGAACTCCGCGCTGGCCGCCCTCGTAGACATAGCGGACGGTCTGGCGCACTTCGGCATTTGGATCTTCAGAAAGGTCGAGCGCGGCGAGCGTAAATCGCGCATCGCCGGCTTCGCTCAGCGTGCTGCCCGCCTTGAGCACTTTGATCTTCATCGACGTCGTCCGCGCCTTTGAGGCAGGCCAGTAGCGCCTCTTCCAACTCCGGTCCGGAGCTCTTGAAGAAATGAATCAGGTCGCTGTCGTTGCCGATGCGCGTCTGAAAAAAGCTGTTGTGCACGTCGTATTTGAAGTCGACCGCTTCGCGATAGGGCGGATACTCATAGCCTGCGCGATGCAGATCGGGCACGCCTGTCAACGTACTTGGTCAGCACCGCGGGCAGGCCGATGGATACGGTGTCGGACTTGAGCGCGGGCAAGGCGTAGTGGCGGATATGAAAATCCCAAAGCGCATTCAGGATGCCTTCGCGGCCCAGCGGCGTTGCCCTCGCGCAGAACCTTGGCGAGCACCTGCGCCTGGTCGCGCACCACGGTCTCGTAGCCGGCGTTGATGCGGTCCTTATCTTCGTCTTTGGCGCTTGCGCGCACCCAGGCGGAAAGATAGCCGGTGTTCTCGTCGAGCAGGTCGTAGATGCTCTCCTTCAGGCCGCGGCGGACCATCGGATCCTGTTCGGTATTGAGACGTACGGCGAGCGCTTCGAGCGTGCCGCGGCGCAGTCTCCGGCTTGTCGACCTGCCAGTAGTACCAGCGCCACACGCCGCCGGCGGCCTCGAAACGGACTGCGGGGACCGGATCGTTCAAATCGCTTTTCGAGTGCGGCGAGCAACTGCGGATCGTCGGTCAGGTCGCGGAAATGCTGATTGAAGACGCGAGCAGCGCCCCAGCGGGTGCGCGCGTCTGGCGAGGCCAAAGCGGCGGCCAGATGCTTGCGGCCCTCGCGGGCGGCGGTCTGCCGGCGCGACAGCACCATGCGCAGCGCATAGGCCGAAGCAGTCTGCACCATCTTGCTGGGATCGCCGAGGCCCTTGATAAGCACGTCGATTGCGCCGGGATCGGCCATGTGTCCGAGCGCGCGGGCCGCGGCTTCACGCGCCAGCGGCTGATCGCTGTCGGCAAGCACCTTGCGAATCTGACGAGCTGCGGCTCGGAGGCCAGATCCCAGAACTGATCGAGTTGCTCGAGAAGCAGAGGGAGATCATTCGCAGCCAGCGTGGTCGGGTGGCGCCGGATAGGCTGCATCCCAGTTCTTTGCTTTTGTCGTGTCCCGGGATAAAGCGTGGACAAGGCCATCACCGCAAACTGCGTGGCGCGGAAGGGCGTATTGAATCCCTGGTAGACCGGATCGCCTTCCCAACTTCCCTCGGGCCGTTGCGCGGCGAGCATGGCTTTGACGGCGCGCGCCAGGTGCTCGTCGGTCTCGGGGCGGCGGCCGGCTTCGGCCAGGGCCAGCACGGCGTTGTAGGAGATGAAGTCGGCAGGCTTGGCCTTCTTGTCGAATGGATACGGCCAGCCGCCTTCCGGAGTCTCGTACTCGTAGAGCTTGTCGATGAGCGTCGTCGATTTGCGGAGCGTATTTGTTCGCGATTGACCTCAGAGAAGAACATGATCTTCCAGCTCAGATCGATCACGTTCTTCGGCTCGTCGGGAACGGCCAGTTTCTCGACATGATCGCGCTCGGCGAGCCACTCGGGTCGTGGCGTCTCGTTGTAAGCGAGGTTGAAGGTCTGCCAGCTCTGCGTGGCGATTTCAAACGGGCTGACGTCTGGTTCGCAGCCGTCAGCCTCGTCGCCGGGCAGTTCGGTCACGCCCTTGTAGTGAATCTTCAGAAACGTCGCGTAGGGCACGTCAAACTTTTTGCGCGGCGGATCGTGCGTCACATTCTGCTCAAACGCGTGCGCGATCAGAGGCAGGCGGCTGGCCTCGGTGCGGGCGGTGTAAATGATGCGCACCCAGTTGGTGTCGGGCTCGCCGTAAAGAGGCCGGGCGTTGTTGTAGATGCGGTCGGTGAGGAACTCGAGCCCGGCGCGTTGCGTGGGAGCGTAGCCGTTCTGGACCGCCTTCAGATAGCCGCGCGTGGTGAATTGCGCGGGATGGCAGGCGATGCAGAGCTGCGTTTCAGAGTGCTGCATGGCCGTGCGCAGCGCGACCGCGCCGCGGCGCGGCGTATTGGAGAGCCAGGTGTCGCCCATGTTGACCAGGAAATCCATGCCGGCGCGCACGGCCTCATGCGGATCCTTATTGGGCGGCACGCTGTATTGGTAGGTATGCAACTGCTAGGCGGGATGATCGGCGGCGACGCGCACGTAGATATTCGCTGCCCGGGCTGCAGGATGCGGGTGCGGAATTTGTAGAGCCCGGGATAATTCTGCGTCGCCTCAACCTTGTAGACAAATTCGCCGTCCGTGAACGGAACGGCATCCGGCTTTCCGTCGGCGTCTTTGCCCTGCTGAAAGATGTCCACGTCGAGCGGCACGTCGCGATCGGTAACGTTGAGGACGAAATAAACCAGCCGCGGCTGTGCTCTCATGAAATGTGAAGCGAAACCACTGGAAGCCTTTCACCATGGCCGCGTAGCGCATCTTCGCTCTTCGATGGAGCGTAGGGACGTTCGTCGTCGCTGCCAAAGATGGTCTGGCCCAGTTCGAAGGGCTGCGCGCTTTGCCAGGTATCGTTGGGCGCGGCTGCGATGACTCCGCGAGGAGCCTGCGCCGGTTTTATCGCTTCGGGAATCCTGCTCAGGGTGGCGGTGATTTCAGGGATGCGAACGCCCGCAGCAGCTGTGAGTTTGACGGTGAGGGGGCCGGAGGAACGGGGCCGCAGCGTGAGATAGAAGTCGAGGTCAGCGCTGTGCAGCCATTTGGATTCAACCTCACCCTGAGAGTCGCTGAGGACTACGTGAATCGCGTCGAGGCCTTGAAGCTGAGCGGGATCTTTGACGGTGACGGTAACGGCATAAGCCGCGTTGGCAAGCGCTGAACCGAGATGGATCGTTCTTATGCTCGAGGCGGCCTGATCGGCGTGAGCGGTGGGGCCGGACCGAAATCCTGTAAGGAGCACCCAGATGGCTGCAGCAACCGGAACGATCGCCAGGCAGGTTGCGAGGCGATGCTTGCGAGTGAAACCCATGGTTTGACCTCGTGCGGGTGAGAGGGAGCGAGTCTAACAGTTCTCCCAATTGCACGCGGTAATTCTATGCAGTTGTGGCGGGGTTGGGAAGGTGCCAATCTCGCCTGGATCGGTTGGGGTCATCACGGGTGCTATATTTCCCACGTACCGAAAAAGAGAATGGGCCGATGGAGTAGATTGTTCGGCTCCACAGGAGTGTCATGAGCTACATGCCCAATCGCCGTACCTTCCTGATCGCGGGAGGACTGACTGCGCTGGCCTCTACGAGGGCCTTCGGAGCGAACGACAAACTTCGGATCGGAGTGATAGGAGCCGGTGGGCGCATGCGGGGGCTGCTCAACTCGGCCGAGAACTCAGGGGCGTCTTTCGAGATTGTGTCGGTGAACGATGTGTATACGCCGCGGCGCGACGAGGTAAAGACGCGTACGAATGCGGCGGGCGCGGCGACATTCGGGGACTACAACCAGGTGCTGGACGACAAGAGTATTGATGCCGTGATTATTGCGACTCCGGATCATTGGCATGTGCGGATCGCGGTGGCCGCGCTGGCCGCCGGCAAGGACGTGTACCTGGAGAAGCCGGTGACCCATACCATCGAAGAGGGCGAGGTTCTGCAAAAGAGCGTTCGAGGGAGCAAGCAGATTTTGCAGTGTGGAATGCAGCAGAGGAGCTGGCCGCATTTTCGCAACGCAGTGGACCTTATCCAGGGCGGCGCGCTGGGGCAAGTGACGCAGGTGCGCACGTATTGGTGGCAGAACTATGGCTCGAACTGGGTGCCGAAGCCGGTGGACGAGAGCCAGCTTGACTGGAAACAGTGGCTGGGTGGAGCGCCCGACCAGCCATTCACGCTGGAGAAGTACAACCGCTGGCGCTGGTACTGGAACTTTGGCGGCGGAGCGATGACGGACTTGTTCACACACTGGATAGACGTGGCGCAATGGGCGATGAAGGCAGACGCGCCAACGACGGCAATGATGCTGGGGGACAAACGCGTCTTCACCGATTGGGACTGCCCGGACACGATTCAGGCAGCGTTCCGTTATCCCGGGTTCGATGTGGTGTACGAAGGGATGATGAGCTCGTCGATCGACGATGGGGGGCTTGAGTTTCGGGGCACGGATGCGACGCTGAAGATCACTCGGGGGGGAATGAGTGTTTTTCACGAGGGTGTGAAAGGCGATCGCAATCCGGTTCTGAAGGAAGAGAGCTTCGAGGACGGAACGACGACGCACATGCGGAACTTCTTCGACTGCATCAAGACGCGCAAGGATCCGAACGCGCCGGTGGAGACAGGAATCGCCGCAGCGAGGGCGGGCCACATTGGAAACCTGGCGTACCACCGCGGGGGGATGACTTCCTGGCCGGCGAAGTGAGATGAGGCCGGCCTGAGCATCAATCCGAGCTTGGTAGCTTTCATTGGCGATGTGCAGGAGAGAAGCTGAATGACTTCGGTGATTGCTGGAATCGGATGGCACATCGTGGGTGCGAGCATGGCGGCGTCGTTTTATGCGCCGATTGAGCGTGTGAAGAAATGGTCCTGGGAGACGACCTGGGCGCTGGCCGGGCTGTTTTCGTGGATACTGCTCCCGATCGGGGTGAGCCTGATTCTGCTTCCCAGCTTTCATAGTTTCTACGGGGCGATGGGAACCTCGCTGCTGCTTCGAGTGGCGGCGTTTGGGGCGATGTGGGGCGTGGGGAACGTGAGTTACGGACTGACGATGCGCTATCTTGGCATGTCGCTGGGCATCGGTGTGGCGATCGGCGTGACGCTGGTGGTTGGCACGCTGGTGCCGCCGCTGATGCACGGGCAGGCAGCCATGCTGTTCACCACTCGCGGCGGCGTTATCACCATGTCAGGTGTGCTGGTCGCTCTGATTGGGGTGGCGATCGTTTCGTGGGCCGGACACCAGAAGGAACTGCAACTCAAGGGACATCTCGAAGAATTCAATGTGGGACTGGGATTGATGCTTGCTGTTCTGTGCGGGATTTTCTCCTCCGGCATGTCTTTCGCTATCGATGCCGCGCAGCCTATGGAAGCGGCGGCGAAATCGATTGGCGTGAATCCGCTTTACGCGGCTCTTCCCAGTTACGTGATCATCATGGGCGGGGGCGCCCTTGTTAACTTCGCTTACTGCTTCATCCGGCTTGCAGTGCTGCCTAGACTGTCGCTTCGCAACGATATCAAGCAGCCCAGTGGCATTCTGTTGAAGAATGCTGCATTCGCTTCGGCCGGCGGAATCATGTGGTATCTGCAGTTCTTCTTTTATGCCTGGGGAGCGGCGAACATTCCGGCACACCTCTCTTACGTGAACTGGATGCTGCACATGAGCATCTACGTGCTTTGCGGAGGCATTGTGGGGCTGGCGTTGGGCGAATGGGCAGGCGTTCAGAAGAGCTCGATTCGTCTGCTGTTAGCCGGAGTGGGTGTGATTATTGCCGCCGCCAACCTGGTTGGGTTGGGAATGGCCGCGAACTAGCGGCTGATGGCTTCAGATCCACACTCGTGTCGCGATGGCCCGATTTGCGTGAAAAATTTATGCGAATATCTGCCTTGATCCGTTGCGCTATCTTCGAATTGAGGACGAGAGGCCGGAGGGAGCATGTTGTCTGGATGGGAGCGTGATCAACGCCTCCTGAATGCGCCGGGGGCCAGCGCTCGCGTTCTTCTTTTCTTGGCCGTCCTCTTATTCGCTTTCGGAACGTGGCACGAATCAGCTTACGCGCAGGGCGGTTCGGGAAAGGCGGGCCGTGCGGACCAAGCGGCCCCGAGGCCGGCATCGACCACGCACCCGGACCTGGTTGATATCACCGATTCGACGGGAATTTCGTTCGAGCATCGTTCGAGCCCGGAACAGAAGTACATTGCGGAATCGATGAGCGGGGGCGTCGCGCTCATTGACTACGACCGCGACGGCTGGCCCGATATCTATTTCACGAATGCGCAAAGCGTGGAAATGGCATTGGCTGGGAAAAAGGCCAGGAGCGCTCTTTACCATAACAATCACGACGGTACGTTTACCGATGTTACGGACTCCGCGGGGGTGGGGTATCCCTGTTCGGCCCAGGGCGCTGTTGTGGGGGATTACAACAACGATGGATGGCCGGACTTGCTGGTGACCTGCTTGAGCGGCGTCGTCCTCTACAGGAACAACGGAAACAACACCTTCTCGGACCTAACCGCAGCGGCCGGTCTGGGTGGCGATCATTTGTGGGCCACGGGCGCGGCCTTCGGAGATTATGACCGGGACGGCTGGGCCGATCTGTTTGTTGCGCACTACGTGGAATTCGATCTGCATGCGATGGCCGCTTTCGGATCGAAGGATACATGCAAGTATGTTGGCATCGACGTGCAGTGCGGGCCCCGCGGCATGAAAGGATCTCCGGACACTCTGTACCACAACAATGGCAACGGGACGTTCACCGACGTATCAAGTCGATCCGGCGCCGGCGACTCGGAACACCGCTATGGACTCACCGCGCTGTGGTCGGACTTCGATAACGATGGCAAGCTCGATCTGCTGGTTGCGAACGACGGGCAGCCGAACTACCTCTACAAGGGAGATGGAACAGGAAAGTTCACCGATGAAGGGTTTACTTCAGGAGTGGCTTACAACGAAAGCGGCAAGGCTCAAGCCAACATGGGTTTGGCGTTGGGCGACTACCTGCACACCGGCCGCATGTCGATTCTGATCTCACATTTCGATAATGAGTATGCCGTTTTGTACCGTAATGAAGGACGAATGAACTTCATCGATGCCTCGATTGTTTCCGGCGTGGCGAAAGGTACGCGTGGATGGGTGGGGTGGGGAGACGCCTTCGTCGACTTCGCCAACTCGGGGTGGCCGGATGTCTTGATTGTGAATGGGCATGTGTATCCGCAGGTAGATAGCGTTGCCGGTGGTCCAGTGTATCGAGAGCCCAAGGTACTGATGGAAAACCAGCGCGACGGCACCTTCAAAGACATCAGCAGTCGTGTTGGTCCCGCCATCCAGATTCCGCAGGTGAGCAGGGGCATGGCGATTGGGGATCTCTTCAATGATGGCCGTCAGGAAGCCGTCGTCGAGAACCTGGTGGGCCGGCCCATGGTACTTCAACCACAAGGCGGGGCTCCGAATCACTGGATAAGCTTTCAGCTTGAAGGGGTGAAGTGTAACCGCCTGGCTTTGAACGCACGGGTTCGAGCGACCGCGGGGTCGCTTACTCAGCTGGGTGAAGTGCTCAGCGGCGGCAGTTACCTGTCGCAAAACGACCTTCGTATCCATTTCGGGCTGGGTGATCGACAACTGGTCGACAGAGTAGAGGTCCTGTGGCCTGACGGAGCGGTGGAACGGCTGGCCAGCCTGGCTTCCGACAGGTTCTACGTAATTCGGGAGGGCGTTGGAGTGGTCTCATCCAAACCGGCGCTGGAGACAAAGACATCTCATTGAGAGCCGGGGCAGAGATGCCGGAGAAACCCGGCGCGAAGGGTAGAAATCGATTACTCCGCCGGAATCGCCGGTCTTTGCTTTGTGTTGGTCCGCGCCCCGGGGCGCACTGAACAGCTGAGTAAATTGATTTTTCAGGGCAGCGCACGGCGTTATTGCGCGGCGAAGTTTCGTCCCATTCACGTTGACAATTATTGTCTGGCTGGTTGAGAATTCAGGCCGATTCGAAGTTCCGGATTTTCAGGTTCCGGATCTGAGAACTGTTGTCTGACGTGGCGATGGGCCCCCGACTCTTCCGAAGCGTGCCCAGATTCGTTGACCACGCGATCCTCTCTGCTCTAGCAGATTGTGCTGAAGGCACTTCAGTGGGTTGCGAGAGAACTTTTCCCGGTTCTTCCCCGACCGCACTCAGATGAAAGTGGCTAATTCTACGGTACATACGATCGACAGGCGATCGTACAGAGGCGAAAAAAGCAAGGCGAGTTTTGTTAGCGGACTTCAGGAACCTGCCGAATGCACCACTGGTTCGATTGGATGATTGGAGTCTCTCGACCCTGAACCGTGCGGCGCCGACGGAGGTACTGCGGTTGCGGGGGGCACCGGTGAAGGCCGCGCCCGGGAAGTGCGAGGCCGCCGGAGTAAGCGTTTTCTCAGGAGGCGAAAGTATGTTGGACTTCGGAGTCAAAATGTCACTGTGCGCATCCAGATGCGAAGCGAGGGATGCGGAGCGGACCAATTTCAGGCTGAGAACACTGACGGCTCTATGGGTGGCGTTTACCGTCATCATGCTGCTCGCGCTTGCACCTCGCGCGTTGAGCCAGGACAACGCCACCATCAACGGGACCGTGAGCGACGCCAGCGGCGCACTGGTTCCCAACGCTGCGCTTACGCTCACCAATCCCTCCACCGGGCAGACGAGGGAAACCGTCTCGAACAGTGCCGGTGCGTATCGGTTTCGCCAACGTCGGTGTCGGCACCTACACGCTCGTGCGACCGCATCGGGCTTTCAGAAATACACCAAGACCGACATCGTGGTAAACGTCGCGCAACTCTTGAAGAAAACATCGCCCTGGCAGTTGGGAGCCAGGCGCAAACCGTCCGGTAGCAGCAGACGCGCTGCAGGTTCAGACAGAAACCAGCGAAGTGAGCACTCTGATCAGCGGCCAGCAGGTTTCGGAGCTTTCAACCAACGGCCGCAATATCACCTCCCTTGCGGCGCTGGGCATGGGAGTCTCCAACAATCTGCCGCAGTATGGCGGCGTCGATGCGCTGACATCGTCCAACGCCATCACCTTCAATGGAGCCCGGCAGACTCACAACATCTACATGATTGATAGAGCGGAACAGAACGACCGCGGCTGCGGCGGCTGCTTCATGAACCTGCCATCGCAGGATGCGATTGCCGAGTTCCAGACTCTCGACAGCAACTACAGTCCGGATTACGGCGTCGGTTCCGGCGGAACCATCCTGATGGTGCTCAAGTGCGGCACCCGCAACTTTCACGGAGAACTCTATGAGTTCAACCGCAATACGGACTACGATGCCGCTGATTACTTCAACAAGACCGGCACCCGAAGCCCCGCCCCACTTCAAGCTGAACGAACCGGGCGGCAATATCGGCGGCCCCTTTGGATTCCTCATGTCTACAACGACACTCGCAACCGGACATTCTTCTTCTGGAATGAAGAATGGCGGAAGCTGATCCAGGGGAGCGCGCCTTCGCCGATCAACACGATCCCGGCCAGCAACTTTCCGACGGCCGGGCAGAGTCTTGCCTACACGCCCTTCAATGAGGCCGCAACCAACTCGGTATGCAACGCAGGCGTACAGGCGCCCTGCGTTCCGAAAACGACGACCCGGCCAAACTGGCGCTCTACGCGGCGGACGGTCTGACCCCGGGAAATGCGTTTCCCGGCAATGTGATTCCCGCCAACCTGATCGACCCGAACGCGGTTCTTGAATTGAACGCGGGCACTTTTCCGAAACCGAATCATGGCGCGACGCAGTACATCGCGTCCATTCCGGCTCCGGAAAATATCCGTGAAGATGTGGTGCGCATCGACCACGCCATCAACAGCAAGTACCAGTTGATGGGTCACTATCTTCACGATGCCATGACCAAGACGTTCTTCCCGCCGTTGTGGGGCCCGGGCGGCGACTATCCAACTGTCGGCACGGCCATGACCAATCCGTCGTATACGGCGGCCATCAAGCTCACCCAGACCTACACGCCCAACCTGCTGAACGAAACCGCCTTCCTGTACAGCGGCAACAAGATCACCCTCACGCCGATTGCCGGCGCGGGGAACTCGTTCAAGCTGCCCAGCGGGTGGACGGCAACCAGCTTCTTCCCGGTTGCCAGACAACGCCGGTCAGGACATGCCGGAGATCGATCTGCAGGGCACCCCGCTGAACCAGACCTGGACCGAATCCTACTATCCCTGGAAGAACGGTTACGAAGGCTTCGATTATCGTGATGATCTCTCCTGGACGCAAGGGCCGGCACCAGTTCAAGTTTGGCTTCGGCTGGCTGCACGACTACAAGAACCAGCAACTGCAGGCCAACACGCAGGGAACCGCAGCCTTCAACTCGAGCAATTTTTCCGGCGACTCGTATATCAATTTCCTGCTTGGCGATGCCTCCAGCTTTACCCAACTGCAGTTTCTGGCAGGCAAGCACTGGGTCAACAACAACTATGGCTTCTACGGCAATGACAACTGGCATGTCACTCCGCGGTTGACTCTCAACCTCGGACTGCGGTTTGACGGCTTGCCGCATGCCTTTGAGCGCTACAACCTGTTTGCGAATTTCGTGCCGGCGGACTACGACACCTCGCAACCGGTTATCCTCTCAATCCGGCGGACGGCACTATACTTCCGTCCGCGCTCTCCACATTCAGCCAGACCGGCAGCGAGCAGTTCTATCTGAATGGAATCAGGGAAGCGGACGTTGGTGGGTTCCCGCGTGGCAACGTTCAGAACACCTACAAGACCTGGCAGCCGAGAATTGGCTTTGCCTACAACCTCACGGGAAATGGAAAGACGGTGGTGCGGGGGGGCTTTGGCATGTTCTTTGAGCGCGTCCAGGGCAACGATGTCTACAACGCGGCCTTGAATCCGCCGTTTGCCTATCAGCCTTCCGCCACCAACGTTTACTTCTCCAACCCCAACACCAGCGCCGCTGACTGGGGCCACAACGCAACAGCATTTCCCGTCCACGCTGACCAATATCAAGTACAACTATCCGCCTCCTGGGACAGCCGATTTCAGCTTCGGATTGCAGCGAGAGCTGGCGCCTCGGTCGTGGCGGTGATTCAGTACGTGGGTTCCACCGGTTGGGACCAGAACGATGACCGGCAGATCAATACGCTGCCCTTGGCCGATCTGACCCACCGGCAGGCAAGTTGCCAACGGGCCGCAACCGAACACCAACCTGTGTCGAAATTTCCCCGGCTTCGCCAACATCAACCAGGAAGAAAACGAGACCAATTTCAACTACCACTCGCTCCAGGCAGGCATTCGCGCTCGAAAACCGGCATGGACTCACCACCCAGTTGTCCTACACCTGGTCGCATAACATCAGCGAGGTAATCAACGATCTGGGTGGGCTCTCCAATCCGTACAACGCCAAGTACGATCGCGGATCGGACACGGGGTTTGACCGGCGCCACATCTTCAATGTGAGTTACGTCTATGCCCTGCCGTTCTTCGCGAAGAGTTCTAATCTCGCTGGCTCGCGAGGTCCTCGGCAGCTGGGAAGTCTCCGGCATCACGGCAGCGGAAGCCGGACTTCCGCAGTTCATCACCTATACCGGCACGACATTGCTCGGCCTGGGCGGCGGCTTACCAACCGTCCCAACAAGGTGGCATCCGTCTCGTACCCCAAGAAGGTGGGCGCATGGTTCAGCCCAGTTCGTTTGCAGATCCGGTTGCTCCCTGGAATGGCGGACCGAATCAAGGCTTCGGCAGCGCCGGAAAAGATTCGGTCGTAGGACCGGGGCTCTTCAACTGGAATCTGTCGTTGTTCAAGGCCATTCCCCTTCACGGGCACGAAGGTGCCGAAGTTCGAACTGCGCTTCGAGTCCTTCAACACTTTCAACCACACTCAATTCCAAAACCTGGATACTAACTCGCATGACGGAAACTTCGGCGCAGTCACCGGCGACTACGGTCCCCGTCTGCTGGAGCTGGGCGGAAAGTTCGTTTTCTAGATTCGTGACCACTGCTTCTCCGGGCGCGGCAGGCTTCATCCTGCCGCGCCCTTTCTTTGCATGATTGTGCGTGCTGCTTGCGCGCTGTCTTCCGGCAAGCGAGAATGCCACTTGGAGAGTCGACGTGAAGCCGGCCGCGCAAGCCAGATTCTCTTTGGCCATCACGTCTGGCCTTGTCGGCTTCCATCTGCGCGGCCCAATCCCATCACGTGCACGCAATGAGCGGGAGACCGCATTTGCCCTGGAACAACAGGGCAACAATGCCGAAGCCGAAGCGGCCTGGCGCGCCGTCTTGAAGGCGCACCCGCCGACGCCGAGGCTTACGCGCATCTCGGTTTTCTTGAAGCGCGCCAGGAACATTACAAGCAGGCTGTGCCTCTCTATCGCAAGGCGCTCGCCCTCAATCCCGCGATGCCTGGACTGCGGATGAATCTTGGCCTCGCGCTCTTCAAAGGGGGCGAACTCAAAGAGGCTATCCAGACATTCGACCGCTCTGCTCAAAAGCGAGCCGCGGGCTCGCCTGAAGCGCAGCGTGCCGTGGCATTGATCGGTATCGCGCATTATGGAGTAGGCGAATATGCAGGCAGCTGTTCCTGTATCTGAAAGCCGCCGCAGCCGGCGATCCGCAGAATCTGCAGTTTCGTCTTCTGCTCGCGCACAGTTGCCTTCGCTGCGCGCAGTTCCAGTGTGTTCTCGACGTGTATCACGAGATTCTGACGCTGAATGCCGAATCGGCGGAGGCCGATATGCTCGCCGGCGAAGCTCTGGATGAGATGCACGAACATGCCGGCGCCATCGAACAGTTTCGCGCCGCGGTGAAGGCCGATCCCAAGGAGCCCAACGTGCATTTCGGGCTGGGCTATTTGCTGTGGACGCAGAATCAGTTTGAAGAGGCTGCTCACGAATTTCAGGCCGAACTCGCCAATGTGCCCGACCATGCTCAAGCGCTGGTATTTCTGGCCGACACGGATATCCAAAACAATCGGGCGTCCGATGCGGAGCCTCTGATCCAGAAGGCACTGAAGATCGATCCACGGATTGGATTAGCGCACCTCGATCAGGGAATCCTCTACGCGGACAGGGGACGCAAAGAAGATGCCATCCGCGAACTGAAACAGGCCGCGCAGCTGATGCCTGATGATGCCAACCCGCATTGGCGCCTGGCTCGCCTATATCAGACCATGGGAAACAAGGCACAGGCCGATCTTGAGTTTCAGAAGACTCGCAATCTGCACAAGGCAGAGAGCGACACCATTATGAGCAAGCTGAAGGCCGCTCAGGAACGGGGCGAGCCTTAGGACTTGGCCTCTCGCGACTGCACTCCGTTTGCGGTTCTTTGCCACCGTCTGATGAAATTCAAAATCGCATGAATCTCCTCAAAGCCGGCAAGACCCGCCAGAATCGCTGGTATCCCATCGCGCTCGTAACGGTCGCGATTGCGATCAGCTATTTTGACCGTCAGACGCTACCCGTTGCCATCGCGGCGATTCAGCACAACATACCGATTTCCGACGAGCAGTTCTCGTATCTGCAAACGGCATTCCTGCTTTCCTACGCAGGACTGTACATCGGCGGCGGCCGCCTGCTCGACGTACTCGGAACGCGACGCGGATTCACGCTGATCATGCTGTGGTGGTCGATCGCCTGCGCACTCCACGGACTTGCTTCGGGGTTCGGCCTTCTGCTGTGCGCGCGCTTTCTGCTGGGCATGGGCGAAGGAGGAGGGTTTCCGGCAGCAATACGCGTGGTCGCCGAATGGATTTCTCCGGAACATCGTTCCACGGCTGTGGGCATTATCAATGCGGGCACAGCGGTGGGTTCCGTGCTGGCGCCCCCATTAATCGGGCTGGTTTTGCTGCACAGCGGATGGAAGATGGTCTTCTTCCTGTCGGGCGCAGTTGGTATTGCCTGGGTGCTATGGTGGATCACTACATACATTGGCAGTTCCCCGGCCGCAACGTTGAACAAGCCGGACACTCGCGCGGTGGTTCGCCGCACGCCCATCCGCAAGCTGGCTTCCATCCGGAGTGTCCAGGTGCTCGTCTTCGCCAAGTTCATGAGCGACTCAGCATGGTATTTCATGCTCTTCTGGCTGCCCAAATACCTGTATGACGCGCGACACTTTGATATCAAGCAGGTCAGCTATTATGCATGGATTCCATACGCCGCCTCCGGCTGCGGAAGTTTCCTTGGCGGGTTCTTTTCCAGTCGTCTTCTCGGCGGCGGCATGTCCCTGGACCGGGCGCGCAAAACGGCGCTTGGACTGAGCGCTGCACTGATGCCGGTGGTGATGCTGGTGCCGATCGTACCGGTGCAACTTGCATTTGCTCTGTTCAGCGTCGCTTTCTTTTGCCAGCAATCGTGGTCTGGCCTGGTGATGACCGTGCCTGCGGATATCTTTCCTCTTTCCGCCGTTGGGACCGTTTCAGGCTTCGTCGGTTTCGGGGGAGCGATGGGCGGAGCCGTATTCGGCATCGTGGCCGGGTACCTGCTCCAGCATGGTTTCGGATATCAAACGCTCTTTATACTGGTCGGCAGCTTTCATCTGATTGGCTTTCTCGCCATTGTTCTATTTGGCGGCAGGATTCAACCATTAAGCGATCATGACCTCAGGGAAATCGAGGCCTGCATATGAAGATCACTGAAGTGCGCACACGCGTTGTTCAATGGGAGGGAAAGACAGTGCCCCTCCCTCCTCATTTCTGCACCAATCCCATGGACCTGGTTAGCTATCGCCAGGCCTCGATGGGGAATTTTGCTTTTCACGGATGGTTGCTGGTTGAGATCTTCACGGATACTGGGCTTGTGGGCCTGGGGAATGCCGCACTTTCACCCCTGGTGACAAAGACTCTGATTGATACCTATCTGAAGCCGATCCTGTTGGGCAGCGATCCCTGGGATACAGAATATCTGTGGCAGCAGATGTATCGGCGCACGATGGCATTCGGGCGCAAAGGTGTCGCCATGACCGCCATCTCTGCGGTGGACATTGCGTTGTGGGACGTTATGGGCAAAGATGCCAGTCAACCGGTCTACCGGCTGCTTGGCGGCCGTACCAAGGAGCGGATTCCCGTTTACGCCAGCCGACTCTATGCGTTGCCAATTGATGAACTTCGCACCGAAGCCCAGCGCTACGTGGACGAGGGATACACGGCCATGAAGCTGCGTTTCGGCTGGGGACCGCTGGATGGCCGCGACGGCATGATGAAAAACGTCGAACTCGTGCGCAATGTTCGCGAGGTGATCGGTGAGGGCATCGACCTGATGACCGACGCATACATGGGCTGGACTCTCGATTACGCCAAGCGCATGCTCCCGCTGCTGGAGCCGTTTGGCCTCCGTTGGCTTGAAGAGCCAGTCATCCCCGACGACACCCGCGGATATCAGCGAGTTGAAGAGCTACGGCCGCGTCCCCATCGCGGGCGGCGAACACGAGTTCACCATCTTCGGATTTCGGGACTGCTCGAAGAGAATGCACTCGACTACATTCAGTTCGACACCAACCGCGTGGGCGGCATCAGCCAGGCACGCAAAATTTCGCGCTGGCCGAGTCATTCCAGGTGCCCGTCGTTCCGCATGCGGGCCAGATGCACAACTATCACGTGGTTATGGCGAGCCTGAACTCACCAATCGCGGAGTTCTTTCCCAAGGTCGACGTCGAAGTCGGCAACGAACTCTTCTGGTACATCTTCGACGGCGAGCCGGTGCCCGAGCGACGGCCACATCGATCTCGACGAAAATACGCCGGGCCTTGGCCTCACCGTCAACGAAGAGTCACTGAAGCGGTTCAAGATCATCGAGTAGAACAGGGGATCTATGCACCTGGTTCAGATTCACAACCAAACCGAGCGGCGCCTGGCCGTTGTCCATGAGCCTGATCTTGTCGTCTTGCGCGAAGTGAATTCAACGTTGGAACTGGCACAGAGAGCGCTGTCAGAAGGGCGGGAGCTTTCGGAAGTCGCCGGCCAGCTGATGACGGGCAAAACCCTAAGTTACGACGACGTCTATGAGGGCAGGTCGAATTGGAAACTGCGGGCGCCGATCGACTGCCCGGGCGATCCTCATCGCGTTCACGTGTCGGGGACAGGGTTGACGCACATGGGGAGCGCCAGAAGCCGCCAGGCGATGCACGCCTCAGCAACTCCGCAAGACGAGTCCGGGATGACTGACAGCATGCGTATGTTTGAATGGGGCCGTCAACGCGGGCGCCCTTCCCACGGCGAGATTGGGATCGCGCCCGAGTGGTTCTACAAAGGTGACGGCTCCATTATCCAGGCGCCTTCCCAACCGCTGCGGGTACCAGGACATGCCGAAGACGGCGGAGAAGAAGCCGAGATCGCTGCGATTTACCTGGTCGCGGGCAACGGAATTCCATGGCGAATCGGGATGGCAGTGGGAAACGAGTTCTCCGACCACGTCTTCGAGCGCCGTAACTATCTCAACCTTGCCGGATCAAAACTGCGCATGTGCAGCATCGGTCCTGAATTGGTAGTCGACCCCAAGTTCGGCGATGTGACTGGACATGTGCGGATCGTTCGCAACGGCGAATCGATCTGGGAGAAGCAGATTCGAACCGGCGAGCAAAATATGTGCCACAGCCTTGCCAATCTCGAGCATCACCATTTCAAATTTGCTGCTCATCGCCAGCCTGGCACGGTGCATATTCATTTTCTAGGCGCCGATTGCCTGTCATTCAGCGAAGGTGTACGCCTTCAGTCTGGAGATGTCACAGAGATTCAGTTTGTGGATTTTGGCCGGCCGCTGCGAAACACGATCACCACCGAAGAATCGTTAACAACGCCGCTTCAGGTGCAGGTGATGCGGTGAATGCCGACCTTAGCGAAACAGACTACTGATTTTGCCCCTCAAGGTTTCCGCTTTCGTCGGCTGCCCATCTTTTTCATACAGGCTAATCAACTGTTCGACGGCATTGAGATTCATCGGATCGAGTTGAAGTGCCCGATTGAAGTGGGCTTCGGCATCTTCATCCCTTCCTGATGCGGCATACGCCGAACCCAGGTTGGCTTCCGCAGGAGACGACTTGGGATCACACCGCTCGGCCATTTCGAATGCAAACGCAGCCTCTGTGAATTTTCTGCCGATCGATAGTGCATTGCCAATCGACGTGTACATCTCACAATCATCCGGAAATTGATGTTGGACCTCAACAAGAGTGCGGTATCCGTCTACAATCTGCGACCAGGATTTCGTTTCCATACCAGCTTGGATCGAGGCAATCCCAAGGTTGCGCTTAGTCAGCTCTGCCGGGGGATCCCTCCACGGTACGATTCCGGCAGGTTCGCCTTCATGTTTATGATCGGGCGTCCGCTGAATCCTGTGATCAGTGAACACCGTATGCCCACCATCATTGGCTTCCCTCTTTGGCATATGGCACCCAATACAGTTGCTGTTCCGGGATGGGTGATTCGCTGGAAGCTGCGAATGAGCGTGGCAGCCAAGACATTTCGAGCGGTAGTACGGGATGGCTTCGGCCGGCTCGTCGTGTGGATCGTGGCAAGTCCCGCACCACATTCGGTCGCCACTGACGCGTTTGCATCGGCTAAGAGCCAATTGCTCTGAGTGGCTGATGACCTTGAATGGGGGCTGCTCGCCATTGGGCATGGAATATCGATAGATGGTGAAGGTCTTCTCCAGCGGTTGGCCGACGACAAAATCTGTAAAATTCTTGCCTGGGTTCAGAACTCGCGCTACGCCCTTCAGATGGCACTGTTCGCAGACGCTGTCTCGGGAGGCGGGATCGAGGGTGGCGGGATTCACGATATTCGATGGATCGGGATGAGCCACATGGGCGCGCAGCGGACCGTGACACCGGCGGCAGCCAATCTCGAGGTGTGAGAAGTGTTGCGCGGCGTACTGATTAATAGTTCCGGGGACAGGTGCGAACGAACCCGCATGACAGAACAGACAGCCGGGCTTGATCGGGCGGGTAAAATCGGGATCGGAATCGCCTTCATAGCCAGGCGCGCAGACCATAGGCTGCCTGACGCCGATAATAGGCAACCGGTGATTGAAACAGATGATCACCCAAGGAAACAATATATCCACTCGCGTGCGTTCCAGATCCGATCACATAGCTGACGCTATATCTTTGAGTGTCGCCGTGGCTCTCCAAGGTTTGTACCGTCGTTCCTCCGTTAGACGACATTCGGAGAGTTGCCTCCGGCGTGCGTACAATCCCCTCGGGTTCGTGCGACGGGAGCCGCATAGAGTGGGCCATTTTGGAGCGGGCGAAGCTCTTGACCTGTTCCTCATGACAGCGAATACAGGCATCCTCGTCATCAGTACCTTGGACATCAACTTTCTGCAAAGTGGTTGCGCCGGAAATGTGTGAGAACGTCGCCACAGCCATCGAACCCGCAAAGCACATCACGCCTGACAAAGCGCAAAGTGCTTTTGCACGATTGAGGAAGAACATCTGCACCCACTCCCCGGATATGCAAGGCCACTCTTGCCTTCCACGATGACCTGCCCACGCATTGTTGATTTCTTTTCTGCCCGTTAGCGCCAATCTTCCCGCACTGGCCCGCGGTTAGCCGCGGATCGTTAGGATGCCCCAATGATGCCCTGGCGCAAAGCCACTGTGGCGGCCTCGGTTCGATCCGCAACCTGGAGCTTCGCCGTGATGTGGTTGAGATGGTTGCGCACCGTGTAGTGACTGATGTACAGAGCCGACGCGATCTCCTTATTGGTAAGCCCTCGAGAGACCATCTCCAGAATCTCAATCTCTCTGGCGCTCAGGCTCAATCGGGCCTCGCGCTCCTCGATCCATTGTCTGATCCGATCAGGAAAATAGGTGCCGCCCGCAACGACGCTTTCAACGGCGGCGACAATCTCTTCGCGCGAGGCGTTCTTGGAAAGATATCCGCGCGCCCCAGCTTTGACGGCCTGGTAAATCTCTTCTTCGTACTCGTAGCTGGACAGGATAATTGCCCTGGGGCAGTTGTCGTTCTTCCTCAAAAGATTCAGCAACTGGATCCCGTTAATGCTGGGCATTCGCAAATCCAGCAGCATCACATCCACGGGAGCGCGGTCCAACAATTCGATCGCCTCTTCCCCTGAATGCGCGGCTCCGGCAACCTTTAGACCGGCCTGCCTGCGAAGAAGCGAAGCCAATCCTGCACGAACCACAGGGTGGTCGTCTACGATGAGAACGCGAATGGGCGTTCTATACTCTGACGCGTAGTCCATGAACCTTCCTCGCTTGAATCAGCCAACGATCGGAGAGCGCCCGGAAAAAGGATGGGGGCAATGGGGCCTGAACGTGAACCGCGGTTCCTTGTCCGGGAGTGCTGTCGATTCTGAACTGGGCCGAGATGTTGTCCGCTCGCTTGTGCATGCCGCGAATGCCAAAGCCAGCAGAATCGCTGGACACAACGAATCCTATCCCATCGTCCTGAATGATCATCTCCACTGTGGAGTGTCGATAGACAAGATAGACGGTCAGCCGCGAGCATCGTGCATGGTGTATCGCATTCGCAATCGCCTCGTACCCGATTCGCAGGAGCGTATCAGAAACGCGTAGCGGAATATTCTGAACCGTTCCCTCGCTAACGGATGCAATTGTCACGGAGGAACATTGAGAAACCATGCGGCGGGCACTGCCTCGAGCGCAGACAACAACCCAATAGATTGCAGATGCTCTGGACGCAGCGCCATGATGCTGCGGCGCGCCTCCTCATGACTGTCGCGGACCATTCCTGCGCAAGTTCCAGTTGCGGAGTTATGTCAATTCCGTCCCTCAGGTCGTCGCAAATTGCCTGCAGTTGAAAGCTCAGGCCGGCGAAGCTCTGAGCAAGCGTGTCGTGCATTTCATGGGCAAGGCGTTGTCGCTCTTCCAACACTGCCTGCATTCGCCACCGCTCCACCAGGAAGAATCCTGTCATCCCCGCAATCGAGAGAAGAAGCACGCAAATAATGAGTTCAATAATGTGCGCGGGACTCCACCACGGCGGTCCTTCCACGATTTCGATATCGCCCGAGGATGGCAGAAGAAGCGCGAATGCGGTCAGGTCGTGAGTGTACTTTGAATCGGTCACGCAAATGCCCCGCAATTGCAATCGGCTTTTCTCTTTGAGGGTCTTGCAGATGGGCGAACGGCCCACACCATTCACTAATGCCAGGAATGACTGGCTTCCGTCCTCCAGTGTCAGTATTTCCGTTCCATGTCCGTCGTCCTGTTTTCCTACGAGCTTCCCTTGTACTTCTACATACTGGGCATCGAATGTTCCAGTCGCAGCCTGCGATGCCGCAACGTCAACGGGAGACACGGGCGTATGGGACCACAGCAAGTGAATGTCTGCATTGCGCATCTCCGAACTGAAGTCGTGCAGGTCGGCATCGCCCTTGGCTTCGATTTCGTCCCCGATCTGCAATGGCGCATGCGGATGGCTGCTGGAGATCGGCGATCCCGCCGGTCGAGTCCTGAATGTAGAGCATGGGAGAAGTGAGCGTCACCACGCCCTGCACGGTAACGTGGCTCGATCCTCCGGCGAAAGAAGGCGGAGACTGCTGATGCCTTCCGCATCGACGGAGGAACGGTGCGCCTTCAGGTCACGTTCAATGGGTTCAAGAAAGCGGTCGTAGGGGAGCGGGCTCCATTCCGGATGGAAGCTGGCTTGGCACCGCCAATGGAGGTTGCTGATCCCCGATCATGGCGGCAAGTCGGCCTGGGTCGCCGGCTCGATCTCGACATTTCTCCACTGAGCGCCGGTGTTATACGACTTCAACCCGAATCGCCCAGACTTGATGCAGTCTGGGATCCCGAATTGCGATGGTCGTTGATTCCCCTTGTTGCGAGGTGGCGCTGACCGCGAAATCGCAACCAAACGCCAGAAATTTGATGTGATACCACTGCTGCTGCAAATACGCGCTGTGACACTGATTTCGCAGCATATTCTCTCCATCCATAATCGGCGCGTCCCATCATCAGCGTGTTATCCAGGTCACGCAATCCAGCCATGTAACCGTGATATGCATCTACCCCTGTTTCTTCGTCGCTGGCACGAATGATCAAGCCCGCATCGCCATATTGCCCGAGCAAAAGCACGTCGGCTTCAACAGAATAGTTGGTCCAATCATCAGGGCCAGTCATTAACTTGGCCCCGCGCTCATCGGAGTTATTGGTCATCACGCCATCAGCCAACTGCCAGGTGCCGCCAAAAGCTTGCCAGGCATCCTGCTTCTCAAGCGAGATGATCTGGTGCTGCATGGGTTCCCTGCTCTCGATCGATCGGTACGTGAGCACGGCCAATTGCGAGCACGGCCATCCCTCTGCTCCAAGCAGAGCGAGAAGGAAATATCGTTTCGCGACCCTTGTGGCTCATTGAGGCGGCCACCATGACATGGTCTCGATCTGACGGATCTCGGGAGAATCCACATTTTCGCGCGTCATCAGGACTGGTTCAGCCATGTATTCTCGCAGGGCCGGACGCATCGTGGATCTCACGATTCATAAGCTCCATCGCAACCCGGCCCATATCGCGAAGGTATTCTGCACAACAACAGAGTCGATGCCTCCGTCTCGAATTGGCGGAATCAAGTCCTGGTCAAATCCGACAAGCTTGATCTTTCGTGCCTGGCCAAATTCTGCCAGCGCATAGTATGTTCCTCGGGTTGCCGCGAGCGAGAGTGCCACAATTGCGTCGAGTGATTCGCCTCCGGCCAGAAGTTCTTCCGCGTTGTGCTGTTCCTGCGGCACGCTGGAGAGGCCCAGTCTGCGCGCGACGATGCGGATTCCCGGGAATTCGCTGTTGAGCGTGGATTCGAAGCTCCGTTCCCGCACGGTGTTACTGTTGAGTTCGGGCTGGATTCCGACGATGGCGATATTTCCCTTTGCCTTGAAGGATCAATCCAACTCTGCGCGCGGCGATCCGTCCCCCTGCAGCTTCGTCGTTCAATACGTAACCCAGTTTGGGTCCGGATGGGATGCCGAGTTCGGTGTCGATCACGACCACCGGAATGCCTTGCGCCAGGACCCGGCGGATGGGCGTTCTCATGGGGAGCGTTTGGATTGGCGAGACTATGATTCCGGCCATTCCTCGATCGACGGATTTCTCGATCAGAGAAATCTGCGCCTGCATATCATCGTCCCGCATCGGCGCGTTCCAGTAGAGATTAAGTCCGACCGAGCGTGCGACTACGGCAGCGCCTGCATGCTCCGGTTCCCAAAGCGCGGTTCCGCATGTGCGGGGAATCACAGCTATTGTTGGAGACGTCCGCTTGCACGACGCGCAGAAAAGTGCGAGCAGCCCCAGCGCGCCCACCAGCGCAGCATTCGAGATCGCGTGACGGCTCCCCGGAGCCCATCGCTGTATCGTTGAATCAACGATCGCTTCCCACCCTGGACGCAGCCGCGCAAAAGGGGCATTCAGCGAGAATGGTTCATTTGTCCCATGTGATCGACAGCGCATGCTCTCCCTGCGGGCCAGACTTTCGCGTCATTATACGGCGCATGTAGACTACTCAGCGAACGATCATTTGCGTCTTCAGCTCAGGACGACGGAACAGACGTGTTAGCTGTGACCAGGCCGAATTCCTCCGCCTACAAGATTGCGTTGCTCCCGCTCCTCGCGCTTCTTTCAGTAAGCGCGCCTGGGCAAACCGCAAGCGATCAGGTGCAGTCCATTACCTCCGCACTCCACAGTCATCAATTCGATCAGGCGCTGCAGCTGCTGCAACCAGCGCTTCAAGGCTCTCCGAACGACGCGCAGTTATGGATGCTGCAGGGGCTTGCATATTCAGGCGAACGCGACTCCAAGGCGGCGCTCGCCTCCTATAAGCACGCACTCAAAGTTTCGCCTGAATATCTTCCCGCCCTCGAAGGTGCGGCGCAAATTGAATATGAGGCCGGCGACAGCGAGGCCATCCCCCTGCTTCAGCACATTCTCCGCTTGCACCCGGGCGAAACCACATCCCACGCCATGCTGGCGGTGCTGGCTGAAAAGAATGGCGATTGCGCAACCGCCATTGAGCACTACGCCGCGAGCGGCCCCCTGCTGAATTCGCAACCGGATGCCTTACAAGGGTATGGCGTGTGTCTTCTTAGATTGAATGAGACAGCGAAGGCCATCGATGTCTTTCAGCAGCTTGTCACTAACCGGTCCAATGACCCGAAAGCGCGTCGAGGTCTGGCAGCGGTTGAACTCGCCGCGGGAAAGCCCAAGGATGCGCTGGGAACGCTCAAGCCTTTGTTAGACGCGAGTCCGGACGTGGGCACCATGCGACTTGCCGCCGCTGCTTACGAGGCCGACAAAGATACTCCCCGTGCAGTGAAAATCCTCCGCGACGCCATCATCCAGGATCCTCATCAGGTTGCGACTTACATTGACTTCGCCGAGATAGCCATGGACCACCAGTCGTTTCAGGCCGGCGTCGAAATGATCAGTGCCGGCCTGAAATTGAAACCAAATGCCGCATCTCTATATCTGGCTCGAGGCGTTCTCTATGTCCAGCTTGCCGATTTCGAAAAGGCGGAGGCGGATTTTGACAAAGCCGAGCAGCTTGACCCGAAACAGGGCATGAACGCCGCCGCACAGGGCATGCTGGCTGAAGAGCAGAATCAGGACAATCCGGACCGCGCGCTTGCAACGGTGCGAGTCAAGCTTGCCGCGCAACCGCGCGATGCCTTTCTCTGGTACCTGCAAGCCGCCATTCTGTCGCAAAAGTCGCCGGAATCGGGCTCGCCCGAGTTTCAGCTAGGTCTCGACTCGGCAAAACGGGCCGTTGAACTGCAACCGTCGCTTACTGCCGCGCACAATGTGCTGGCAAAGTTTTATCTTGACTCCGGACAGAATGTGCCCGCGGCCAGGGAGTGCCGAATCGTGCTGGAGAAGAGTCCGTCTGACCAGAGCGCTCTCTATCATCTTGTGATGGCGTTGCGCAAAACCAACGACCAGGCCGAGATTCCTGATCTGCTGAAGCGGTTGGCAAAAGCGCGTCAAGACGCAACCCGGCAGGAAGGAGAACGAAATCGGTACAAACTGGTTGTGGCGCCAACGGAAGCGTCCCGGTAGTTTGCCCGAGACGCGCGGTGCGATAAGCTCAAGCTTGCGGCACACGAGCAACAATGTTGGAGGCATCGGTACCCAACTTCATGACGATCAGCAGGCGTTCCTTCGTTCTTCTCTCTCTGGGCGCCTCTGCCCGGCACCTTGTGGGACAGCAGCAAGGCATCGCGTCCCGCAATGTCGCCGCGCAACCGAAACCGGCACCCTCAGGCCGTCCATTTAACGCTCGGTTTACTGACGTCGCAAAAGAAGCCGGCCTGCATGCTCCGGTAATCTATGGCGGGGTCGATTCGAAGAAATACATTCTCGAAGCCAACGGATGCGGGTGCGCCTTCATCGACTACGACAATGACGGTTGGATGGACATTTTTCTGCTGTCCGGCACGCGGCTTGAGGGCAATCCCGCCGGAAGCCACCAACCGTCTCTACAAGAACAATCGCGACGGCACATTCACCGATGTCACCGAAAAAGCCGGGCTGAAGGCGGCCGGCTGGGCAAACGGCGTTTGTGTCGGCGATTACAACAACGACGGCTTCGACGACATCTTTTGCACCTATTTCGGCCAGAATCGCCTGTACCGCAACAACGGCAACGGCACATTTACCGATGTGACGAAAGAGGCGGGCCTGCTGGAGTGCAGGCCCGCGCGCTGGGGAGCGGGGTGCGCGTTTGTCGACTACAACCGCGACGGCCATCTGGATCTGTTCGTTTCCAACTACATCCGCTTTTCCCTCGAGCACGCTCCCGCGCCCGGGCGAACTCCACCTGCAATTGGAAAGGAGTCCCGGTTAACTGCGGACCGCGCGGGCTGCCGACCGGCAGGCACTCTCTCTACAAGAACAACGGCGATGGAACGTTCACTGACGTGACCAAACAGGCGGGAATCGACGTAGCCACCGAGAGCTACGGAATGACGGTGGTTACGGCCGACTTCGACGAAGATGGATGGCCCGATATCTTTGTGGCGTGCGACTCCACGCCCAGCCTGCTGTTCATGAACAATCATGACGGCACCTTCCGCGAAGAAGGCGTCACGCGCGGCGTTGCCCTCAGCGACGACGGCATGGAGCAGGCCGGAATGGGCGTCGGCATTGGCGACTACAACCTTGACGGCCACCTCGACCTCTTCAAGACCCACTTCATCGGCGACACGTGCGGACTTCTATCGAAACGACGGCAAGGGCAACTTCGATGAAGTGACCCGTGCCGCAAGGTCGGCGTCGAGACGCGCTATATAAGTTGGGGAGCCGGGATGGTCGACCTCGATAATGACGGCTATCCCGATGTGTTTTTCGTAACCGGGAGTGTGTATCCCGAAGTGGAGCGAAAGTTGCCACAGTATCCCTACAAGACGCCGCGCGTTCTGTTTCGCAATCTGGGCAATGGAACCTTCGAGGAATTCGATACGCAGGCCGGCGATGGAATCATCGACGCCTCACAGCAGCCGCGGCTGTGCTTTTGGCGACTTCGATAATGACGGCGACATCGACGTGCTCATCGTCAACATGAACGAGCCGCCTTCCCTTCTCCGTAACGATCTCGAAGGCAAACCAGAACTGGCTCAAAGTAAAGCTCGAAGGCGTCAAGTCCAATCGCAGCGCAATCGGGGCCCGTGTCGTCGCCCGTTACGGCAGCAAGGTCCAGGCCCAGGCGGTCGTCAGCCAATCCAGCTATTACTCGTGCAATGATCCCCGCCTTCACTTTGGCCTGGGAGATTCACCGAAGGCCACAGTTGAGTTCTCTGGCCCAGTGGTCTTCACGAGCTTTACAAGAAATCGCGGCAAATCAACTGGTGACCATCCGCGAGGGCACGGGAATGGTTGCGAACAAAGGGTGGAAAGCATAGTCACGAGTCTTCCACAGACAGTACCTCAATAGGACAAAGAACCCATTGACACTGATTCCGCCGATGTTCTATAAACTTACTGTTCAGGGAAACGTTTTCCGACACCGTCACGAAAAACGTGCCCTCAAGAGGATTGTCAGGAGGTTGTCGATGGCGTTACGCAGAGCGGCTCTCTCGCCGCCCTGATGGGTTCCTTCTTTGCACTCTGGATCGTTCCCGCCCGCGCTCAATTCACGGCGAACATTCAGGGCCTCATTCAGGACCCATCCGGGGCTGGAGTAGCCAAAGCCCAAGTCTTCCTCGTGAACACAGCCACCGGGGTGCAGAAGACAACCACTTCTGATGCTTCCGGCAACTATCGGTTCATCAGTCTGGCTCCGGGTAGCTACAAGATATCGGTCGAAGCCTCCGGATTTGCCAAGACCGAGGCAGACATTTGCCTGCTCACCGAGCAGAACCTCAATTTGCCCATCACACTCAAAGTCGGTTCGGCCACCGAGTCGGTCGTGGTCACCACTCAGGCGCCATCGTTGACACGGCAGACAGTCGCACTGAAATCACCCTTGAAAATGAAGGCGTCGCGGAATTGCCCATCGTGGGCCGCAATCTCGTCACGCTTGTGACCATGGCGCCAGGAGTATCGGGCCTGGGCACCAGCACCTCTGGAAGCCCCGCCTCGGGTGTCGACAATTACTCCACCGAAGAGCAGGTTGACGCCAGCGCCAACGGCCAGGGCCAGAACAACAATCAATACATCATTGACGGCCTGGACGTCACCAGCGGCATCCGCCAAGGCGTGTTGAATCTCACCCCTCAGCCGGAATCCATCCAGGAAACCAGCGTCCAGGTCAACACGTTCTCAGTCGAACACAGCCGCGCCGCAGGCCTCGCAGACCATCTTCACCACGAAATCCGGAACGGACCAATTCCATGGATCGGCTTCGGACTGGTTTAACTACCAGGGTATGTTCGCCAGCCAACACTTCGTCAGCTATCCGTACCAGCCGTTCCACTCCAACAATATGGATTTCGCTGTCGGCGGTCCCATTGTTCCTCACCACAACAGCTTCTTCTATTTCGCCGTGGAGCCTTGCGGTCCTCGGCCAGCGCGGGCGGATCAGTCACCTTCGCTGATCCGCAGTTCATCGCCTGGGCGCAGACAAACTATCCAATACCGTTGGAACCCACATCCTGACCACCTATGTGCCCTCCGGCGTCACTGGCTCCTCCGTCCAACAAACCGCGGCAGAGGTCTTTGGCGCCTCGGCATGCGGGAGCGGCACGCGGGACAGAACGGCGTGCCCTGCGATCTGCCCATGATCGACGTGGGCGCGTTCGGCGCAACCCAAATCCGCAACGGCACACAGTACTTTGCCCGCATCGACCAGGCATTCAAGAAGGAGCGCATCTACGTCAGCCTCTTCCGCACTCTTCTGCAGACCGGCGCCGCTTCTCCCATGCCGCAGTTTTCAGCGTTGAACAACACGTGGCAGGTCGCGGGACAAGCCTCCTGGACACACACCTTCTCGCTCAACACCCTGAACGAAGTCACCGCCGGACAAAGCCGGGTGGAAGGCGTGATGGGCAGCGGCGCCAAGGATTACACGGTCCCGTCCATTTCGGTGAACGGCATCAACGCCGATGGCGGTCAGGCTTATGGTGTCGGGTTCGCCCAGGGCGACTTCATTCAGCACAATTGGCATTGGCGCGACGTGCTGACCCATGTACGTGGCACGCACACCTGAAGTTTGGCTACGAAGGCTGGTATGGTGATGACGTCGAGCCCTTCCAGGGTCCGTGGTCCAGCCGAAATTTGGATTCGACAACCTGCTGAAACTGGCCCAGGATGCTCCGCCCAACGAAGACGGCATCATGTACAACCCCAAACCGGGACCGCAGCAGTTGTGGAACTGGGATGCTGCATCCAGAACCTTCGGCTTGTTTGCGGAAGACAACTGGAAGGCGGGAAGAACCTTACGCTGACGCTCGGTCTGCGCTACGACGACAGCGGCAATCCCTGGTCCAAGAGCGCTGCTACCGTCTTCGGGAACTTCTATCTCGGAACCGGCACCACCAGGAAGGAGCAAATTGCTAACGGCTACGCTAAGCCCACGCGAAATGCCCTTCTGCACTCAGTCGACAATCTGTACAGTCCTCGTTTTGGTGTTGCCTGGGATCTCACAGGCAATGGCGACTGGGCTGTCAGAGGCGGATGGGGTTGTACAACAACTGGCTCACCTCGGCGAACGTCCAGGAGGAGTTCCGCGGTAGCCCGCCGGGCCTGATCGAAGCGTCGTTCTCGGCCGGGACCCCGACACCGCCAATTTTTGGCCTGGGAAACAGCAACAAGCCGCCGTTTGGCTTCACGTTCCCGACATTCCCAGGCGGCCTGGATTCGCAGGGCGGCCGCGCCGGCGGCAACTTCCCCATCGGCGGCATCAACCCGCTGCTCAAATCGCCGTAGTCCGACATCTGGTCTCTCAGCGTGGAGCGCAGAATCTCCCACACGCCTCGCCGCCACTGTTGGCTATAGCGGCTCGCATTCCTGGAATATTGTCGGAAACGGCAACTCCATCGGGCAATGTCTCCTATGGCATCGACATCAATGTCGTGCCCGGCGACCTGATTGCGCACGAGAGCCTGGTGCGCACCGGCCTGAATACCAGCTTTGGAGCCATCAACTATGCCGACAACGATCGGTACGGAAACTACAACGGCGTCTTCTTCGACATGCAGGGACGATTTTCGCGTGGATTCCTCGACGCCTCCTACACCCGTTCCAGTTCGAAAGACGACGGCCTGGCTTATCCCACCTCGGATAATCCTGGCCAGTACTATGGGCCCTCTGTCTTCGATGTACCCAATCGATTCTCACTGAGTTGGAATTACTCGCTGAAAGGATTGAACGGCGGGAAGGGGGTCGTTGGAAACGTCACCGGTGGATGGGGCTTGAGCGGCACCACCATCTTCCAGTCGGGGTATCCCTTCACCGCGTCAAACTTCAACGGGTTCGCGCCGGTGTGCCAGGATACCTCGAGCACCGCGGCTGCATGTCCTTCGCCCGCCAATCCCGCCGTTGGCTATCAGCCTTATAGCGGCGATTACAACGCGGACGGCAACAATCTCGACTATCCAGACGCGACGAGCTACAAACAGTCGACTGACAACAAGTCGCTGGCTCACAGGCGCCGTCCCCAAGAGCGACTTCGCGATTCCCGCTTTCGGTAGCGAAGGCAATGAAAAGCCCATGCAGTTCCGCCAGCCAAACTTCTTTGAAACCAATACCAACGTCTACAAAGACATTCGCATGACCGAACGGCTCAATTTTCAGATACGCTTCGAGTTCTTCAACCTCTTCAACCGTGCTAACTACGCCAATGTCGACACCAATTTTCCTGACGGAAGCTTCGGCGCAGCCACCGGATCTCACGAGCCAAGATTCTGGCAACTCGGCGGCAGGCTCTCGTTCTAACGGTTTCCGCTTCCATGCGAAAACCTCCGGAGACCGGCAACTCACTCTTGCCGGTCTCCTCTTTTTTTCCGACGTCATTCCTCGCCGATCGAGTTAACATCAACTCGCCGTTATCTCTTCCAGCCGGCGGTTATCGCATTATTCCAACTCGACGTGTGGTGCGGATGCATTGGCAGCCAAAACTCAGGTTCATCGCGCTCCCGCTTCTTTTAGTCTCGATAGCATTGGCGCAGACCCGCCAGGACCGAATCGCCGCCGCACTCCGGGCTCAGCAGTTCGGCTCAGCGCTCAGCATGCTTCGCGATGCCCTGAAAGAGTCTCCCTCCAACGCCCAGCTCTGGACAATGCAAGGGGTCGCCTACGAGGGGCAGGGCGACACGGAGCAGGCGTTATCTTCTTTTCGCCATGCCATCCAGCTCGCCCCCGATAACATTCCCGCACTCCAAAAGGTTGCGCAACTGGAATTCGATGCCGGAAGCCCCGATGGCATCCCGCTGCTCGAGCGCCTGCTGCGCCTGCATCCCGACGATCTCACATCGCACGGCATGCTCGCCGTGCTGCAGTATCAAAAAGGAGACTGCGCCCAGGCGACGGTCCATTTTCAAAGAGCAGCCGCGCTGTTCGAATCGAAGGCGCCCGCGTTGCATGCCTGGGGCACGTGCCTGGTGAGGCTTCGGCGCTATGACATCGCTGAAGAGATTTTCCAGAAGAGTCTGACTCTCGATCCCGGCGATCGCCGCGAACGCCAGATCCTCGCTTCTGTGCAGCTGATGGCGCACCATCCCGATCCCGCTCTCACCACGCTCGAGCCACTGCTCACGGCAAAGCAGGACGCGCTTACGCTCGAGCTCGCCTCTTCGGCTTACGAAGATCTTCACGAGACGGAGAAGTCCGTCGACGCGCTGCGCCAGGCCATCCTGCTCGACTCGCGCGACGTCAGCCTCTACGTCGACTTCGCCGCGCTCTCCGCCACGCACCAATCCTTCCAGGTTGGCATCGACGTCATCAACGACGGCATCAATCTGCAACCCAACGCGGCGCCTCTCTACTTCGCGCGCGGCGTGCTCTACGTGCAGCTTGCCGATTACCAGAAGGCGCAGGCCGATTTCGAGAAAGCCTATGAACTCGATCCCAGCCAGTCGCTCAGCGTGGCCGCCCAGGGGCTGGCAATGGCACAGCAAAGCGATCTGCCACAGGCCCTCAGTGGCGTTGAAGAGAAGCTGGCGCACCACCCCGATGACCCCGTGCTCCTCTACGTGCAGGCCGACATCCTCACGCAGGAAGGCGCTGAACCCGGCTCACCCGAATTTCAAAAGGCAATGCGCGCGGCCAAAAGGGCCGTCGCGCTTCGGCCGGATCTGGGTCCCGCTCACAGCGTGCTTGCCAAGCTCTATCTGCAGTCCGGTCAGTTTGCCGATGCCGCAGCGCAATGTCGCAAGGCGCTGGAGATTGATCCGAAGGATCAAACCGCGCTTTATCACCTGATCCAGGCGATGCGCCGCAACGATCCCGATCACGAGATCCCGGCGCTGCTCAAGAAGCTCGCTTCCCTGCGTGCTCAGGCCGTGCAACAGGAACGTCAGCAGTATCGCTTCAAGCTCGTCGAAGGGGGTGCCCAGTCCCCTTGAAACACCACACAGGATGCAACAGTCTGCTCAGGAATTCAGCCGGGCGTAGGTGCTGTAGCTTTCCTTGTCGATGCTCATGAATGGACGCATGGTTACGCGGTTGCCTTCGGCATCGTTCGCAACCCAATCTCCTGCGTCGTTCTTCACTGCCTTGGCCTGCGACAGCGACTTCTCATCGAACCTCGGCTGCGCCTCTGTAACGCTCATCAGCACCAGCGGTCCACGCATCAGCGCCACCAGGTTCGGATGGTTCACGTCCACCGCCTCCAGCCGCAGCGGCATCGGCAACTCGATCTCGACGCGATCCCCGTCTTTCCACGAGCGCCGAATAGCCGTGAACGTCCCTGCCTGCACATCGCTCGGGACCCGCTGCCCATTCACCATCAACATGGGATCTGGTCTGGCCCAGGCTGGAATACGAAGATACAGCACATACTCGGCTGCTTGCGATGCAGAAACTCTGATCTCGATCTTGTTGTCGAATGGATAGCGCGTCACCTGCTGCAGCCCCAGCTTCGCGCCACTTTCGGTCCACTCCACCCTCGATGGCGTGTACAGATTTACATAAACCCCGTCCGGTGATCGCAAATAGGTGCTTACGTGATAGTCGGCCGCAAGCTGCGGAAATGTTCCCGAGCAGCATGGCCACTTCTCCCCGTACCACACCTTCTTTCCGACATTCGCGTAGTCGGAGTAATAGAACGACGTGCCATCTGCCTGAATCGGCCATGCACCCAGGATGGTGTTGTACAGAATGCGCTCCATGCTGTCGCCGTAGCGCGCATCCTCCGTCACCCGCAGCAGGTAGCGCGTGATCTTGAAATGCCCATAGGCTCCGCACGGTGTCTCAAAGCTGGCATGGGTCGTGCTCAGGCTGTCGCCCAGCTGACCCGTCCCCGGCTCTCCAAACGATTCGTTCGGCCCCCACCCTCCGGTCGCGAAGCTCTGCGTCTTCTCCAGCATCTCGAATCCATTCCTGGCCGCCCGCAAATGTTTCTCACTTCCGAGGGTGATATAAGCCTGCATTGCCGAGCTGAATGCGTTCACGTGGCTGTAGGCATGCTCGAACGGCAGCACATTGTTTCCTTCGGCCAGCGAATTGAAGTAGGTATCGTCTTCCAGGTACTGCTTTGCCATCTCGCGGTAGAGTTCTTTCCCGCTGCGCTGGTAGGCAAGGAACAGGTTCTCAGGCAAGGTATAGGTCTCATCCCATGTGAACGACGTGTCCTTGTGAGGGCGCTCCCGCTGTTCGAAGCGCGACAACGCCTTCTCCGGCAGATAAGCGCGGATCGCGCGCGTCAGTTTCTCGTGAATGTCCATCGCCTGCGGGTCACGCACATATTCGTGCGCATCGATCAACCCGCACGACAGCTTGTCATACGTATAGGCCGGCAGCCGGTAGCCCGCGAAGAACTTTGCCTTGTCATCCAGCGTCTCGCCGTATCCCTTCACCAGGCGATTCACCTTCGCGCGCGTCGGCTCGTCGCCCGTCACCGCATACGCCCGCGCCAGGCCGGAGAGATACTGCCCGAACGAGTGCCCGGCAATAAATCCATGAAAGCTGTTGTGCTCCAGGCTGAAGCCGGTCAAGTCGTACCAGCCGCCCATGTCTTCTCCCGGCGCAGGCAATCCGGCCACTTGTCGAAAGACCTTCAGCAGCCGATCGTCCTCCAGGTGCAAAAAGCGCTCGTGATTCTCTTCGAACTGCCGCTTCATCGGCCCGTCGTGCAACTGCACCGCGCCATAAGGAAACGTTGTGAGCGGGGTTGTGATGGCCACAAGATCCGCTCCGGTTGCCGCAAGCGCAGCCAGCGGATGTGAGACAAGAACCCCAGCGGATCCTGCGGTCGCTGCCTTGAGAAATGTCCTTCGGTCGATTCCATTCGCCATGCGAAGCCGCCTGAGTAGGAATGAGAGCAGCCTGAACAACTCGCAGCCTAGGTCGCAGTCTCCGCACTGTCAATGGGTCATTGAAGCTATTGATTCGCCATCAATTCACTCACTCCGTCCGCAGCGCACGCGATGGCTCCACACGGGCCGCGCGTCGCGCCGGAATCGCTCCGGCCAGCAACGCCACAACACAGATCGCCACGATGCCTGCCCCGTACACGGCGGGATCCGCAATCGACACGCCGTAGAGCTGGCTTCGCACCGCCCGCGTGGCCAACAGCGCTATCGGGATCGTCGCTCCCACGGCCCACGCCGCCAGCACCAGGGTCTCGCGCAGAATCATCCCCACCACCGCGCCGCGTCGCGCACCCAGCGCCATGCGAATCCCAATCTCCCGCGTCCGCTGTGTCGTTGAGTAAGCAAGAACCCCGTACAAACCAATGCCGGCAAGCAGGGCCGCCACTATGCCAAACATCCCCGCCAGCAATGCCACGGTGCGCTCCGTCAGCAGGCTCTCGTCAATCTGCTCCGTCATCGTCGTCACGCGATCCACAATCAGCTTCGGATCGACGCTCGCTGTCACGGCGCGAATCTCGTTGGCCGCCGTCTGCGGCGCGATCCACGTACGCACATACACCGTAATGTTCGACGCCCGCTCCGCCTGCAAAAGCAGCGTGTAACACATCGGCCCCGGTTTCTCGCGCAACGTCGTGTGCTTCACATCTCCCACCACACCCACAATCACCGCATCGGTCGCCGGCCGGTCCGGACGGCTCACATGCTGTCCCAGCGCCGCCTGTGGGCCCGCAAAGTAGTGCCGCACAAAGCTCTCATTCACAATCGCCACCTTCTGCGACGTCGCCGTGTCCGAGTTCTGGAACAGCCGCCCCGCAATCAGAGGAACGCCCAGGGTCTGCAAATATCCATCGCTCACCCAGGGCAGTTCGATATCAAACTCCTCTTCTGGCTTGGGCGTGTACCCGCTCACGTTCACGTCCCCGTCACGGCCCTCTCCGGTCAGGTCCTCATCGTTCGTCCCGCCCGCGGCCCTCACGCCGGGCATGTGCGCAATCCTCTCCAACACCCGCTGTTCCACCGCGCCCACCTCGCTGCCGGGATACCCTGACAGCGCGGGCCGCAACCCGAACGCGAGCAGATGTTCCGTCTCGAACCCCGGATTGGCGTTGCGCAGGTTCGCAATCGTTCGCACGAACATCCCCGCGCCCACCATCAGCAACAGGCTGAATCCCACTTGCAACATCACGCAGGTTCGCCGGAATCTCAATCTGCTGCCCGCGCCTGTTCCAGTCTGCTGCTTCAACGCATCTGCCAGTCGCGGATTCCAGAACTGCGCGGCCGGCGCAAGGCTGAAAAATATGCTTCCCCCAAGAGCCACCGTCAGCGTGAACAGCACCACCCGCCAGTCAAGCGTCGCCGCAAACGCGGGAGGATCAGCCGACCCTGCGCGCATCCAGTTCACCAGAAGGTGTTCGGCCTCCGGCACCAGCGCCAATCCTGCCGCGGCCCCCAGCAAACCCAGCAGCAGTCCTTCGCACAAAAGTTGACGCAGAATCTGTCCGCTCGTTGCCCCCAACGCGTAACGAACGCTAAACTCCCGTACACGATTCGCCGCGCGCACCAGCAGCAGGCTCGCCACGTTCACCAGGGCCATCCCCGTCACCAGCAGCACCATCCCCATCACAATCGTCAGCGGCGTGCGCACATCCTGGCGCAACGGCGAAAACCCCGTCGCTCCCGCTTCCAGGTTCAGATGAGCATTCTCCACAAACGACCGCCACGTCTTCTCCGTCCGATTCGGCGGAAGGCCTTTGAACTCCTCCTCGCGAATGGCGCGGTACAGCGGATTCATCGCCGCGGCAGCACGCGCCGCCGTCATGTCCGGTCTCAGCCGTCCTACCAGATTCAGCCAATACGAATTCCGATCGTTGAGATAATTCCACTCCGGCTCAACAACCATTTGTTCCGTAATCGGCACGTACAATGCCGGCGTGTGCCCCCACACCATGCTTCGAAATCCCGGCGCCGACACGCCCAGCACCGTGAACGGCGTGCCGTTGATCAGCAGCGTCTTTCCCACCACCGGCGCTTCCGCAAGGTGCGTCTTCCAGTACTCAAAACTCAGAACCACCACCGGGTTCGCGCCCGCCGCGGTTTCATCATTCTGCGAGAGCAGCCGACCCATCGCCGGCTGCACCCCCAGGACATCGAAATAGTTTCCGCTCACCATCTCCGCCGCAACAGGCTCCGCGTGCTCGTTCCATGTCGCGCCCACCGTGATCTGCGCCTCCGCAATCAATCCGTTCAGCGCCGAATTCCGCTCGCGCAAATCCCGATACATGGGATACGTGAACTCATGCACGTGGCCATCCGTGTCGCCGCCCTCGGAGTGCAAATGACCCGGGTGCCCTCCCGCCGAACTCAACACCACCAACTCATGCGGATCGTGTACCGGCAATGTCGCAAACAGCGCCTGGTTCAGCAGGCTGAATATTGTGCTCGTCGCTCCAATCGCCAGCGCCAGCGTCAGCACGGCAACAGCGGTCAATCCCGGATTACGCCAAAGCCCGCGCAGGGCGAACCCCAGGTCCCGCAACACCAGTTCCAGACTCCATCTCGGGTGTTCTTCACGGCAATGCTCCCGCACCCGTTCCATCCCACCAAATCCAATCGCCGCCTGCCGACGCGCCTCTTCGCGCGACATCCCCGCCGTCAGGTTCGCTTCAACCTGGCGTTCCATGTGAAAGCGCAGTTCCTCGTCTACCTCCGCGCGGCGCTTGCCCTTCAGGAAGAACCATGCCCGCGACATCCAACTGCTCCCCATGGCAACCTCCTCAAATCTCTTGCAGTACCAGGTTGATCGCACCCGCAAGCCGGTTCCAGTTCGCCAGCTCCGCATTCAGTTGCTTCCGACCGGCCGCGGTTAGCGCATAAAACCGTGCCTTGCGGTTGTTCTCGCTCGCTCCCCACTCCGCGCGAATCCAGCCCTTGTACTCCAGCCGGTGCAGAGCCGGATACAACGACCCCTGCCCAATCTGCAGCACGTTTTCTGAAACCATCTGGATACGCTGCGCAATTGCCCACCCGTGCAACGGCTCTGTCGCGACAGCCCGAAGAATCAGCATGTCCAGGGTGCCCTGGAGAAGATCGGTCGATGGCGGCATTACTCTCCCCTCGATACTCGACAAGAGACTAAACTGTCATTTGTCGAACGTCAAGGGGAACAGCCCGCAATTCGTCACAAAGCTTCGCTTCCTCGTAAAGCTGTCATCCCGAACCCTGTGCGAAGCGAAGGGAAAGGTTATGCGGTTGCTCTCGCTGTCGTCATTGCGGGCCGGCATTTATAACCGCCTCGGCCCTGCGGTGGCTCTCTTCGCTGCACCAGGTGGGAGCGTAATCTTCTAGCAGTTCAAATAGCTCGCGTAATACGGTAATTGGGTTCAGTGCAGCCGGCTCCTGACGGACCCGTTGGGCCAAACGTCGGTCGCTCCATAAATAGCCCACTTCCGCAGGCGTTGCTGTCCTTGCGAACCAGCAACTATTGCGCTGGATAAACACTGAATTACCTTAAGAAATTCTGAAGTTGTCCTGACTTTCTCGCTTGCTTAGTTCCTTTGCAATCAACCCTCTGAAATGATGTGCAGCAGAACCCATCGTGTGATAGCTTTGTAACAACATTTTTTCCCCGCTGCAGTTATACATATGGCCATCGTGCAGCCGTGATGTTCTTCTCCCACGACGCCGGATCACCTTGGAATCCTCGATTGAAATGCGGCATTGGATTATTCCGTCATGCAGATACTTCTCATTGAAGACGAGCGCAAGCTGGCCGATGCCATCGCCGGAGGCCTTCGAGGAAACGGCTACGAAGTAGCCGTGACTCACACAGGCGAGGCGGGATTGAAGCACGTTCATGATCATGCCATCGATCTCATCCTTCTCGACGTAATGCTGCCTCAGGTCGGTGGGCTCGAGGTATTGCGGGAAATTCGCCGCAGTGCATTCAAAATCCCGGTCTTGATTCTCACCTCAAAAACTTCTGTCGAAGACCGCGTCCTCGGACTCGATTCTGGTGCCGACGACTACCTGGCAAAACCGTTCGCGTTTCCTGAACTCCTCGCCCGCGTGCGCGCTCTGCATCGTCGCGCCAGTCCCGATGCCCCATCGCTGTTGCAACTCGCCGATCTCAAAATGGATTCAAGGCGGCATACCGTCCACCGCGGTAATGCGGCAATCGATCTCACCAACCGCGAATTCGAACTGCTCGAGTACCTGCTCGCCAATCGGAGTGCCGTGGTCTCGCGCGAGATGATCGCACGCGATGTGTGGAAGACAATCGTCCGTTACACATCTCTGGATAACGTCATCGACGTTCACATTGCGCGCATACGTCGCAAAATCGACGATCCCTTCGCCGTCAAACTCCTTCACACCGTCCGCGGAGTCGGCTTCATGCTCAGGACGCCGGAGGAGGCGTAGTTGTCTCTGCGGCCCAACTTTATCCGGACGCGGTTGACTCTGTGGTATGTCGGCATCTTCAGCCTCGTCATCGGGCTGTATGTCATCGCAGCATGCTTCATTCAATACTGGGAACTAAACGGACAGCTCTACCATGCCGAGGTTCAGGACATGGAGACGGTCGAAGGATTGCTCTACTTCGATACTCACGGTCAACTTCAACTGCATGAGGACTATCACAGCCGCCCCCAGGACAGGCTGTTGGTCGATCGCTACATGGAAGTGCTTGATCCGCAGGGCAACGTGCTCTTTCGCAATCGCAAACTGGGTGGGCAGGCTATCGGCGGCGCGCCCTTGCCCCAGGAGACCTCGATCAATCACTTCGGCCGCCGCCTCCGGCTCGCCGACGGCACGCACGCGCTGGCCCTTAGCCACTTCCATCCCGTCGATGGAAAGCGTCTCCTCATCCGAATTGCCTACAGCACCGAGCCCCTGCGATTGGATGTTTTTGAAATGTTGGCCATTCTCCTCCTCGCCCTCCCATTGGCATTGGTGAGCGCGGGCGTCGCCGGATATCGGCTCGCAGGCAAGGCTCTCAACCCCCTCTCCGCAATGGCCACCTTGACAGAGCAGATCACCGCAACTCGCTTGAACAGCCGCGTCCCCGTCGAAAATCCCCATGACGAATTCGGCCACATGGCGCGAGTGCTCAATGGACTACTGGAGCGCCTCGAGGAATCGTTTCGAAAACTGCACAGGTTCACATCAGACGTATCTCATGAACTGCGCACGCCCCTGGCTTCGATCCGAAGCGTTGGCGAGGTTGGGCTTCAGCAGAGGCATAGCCCCGAAGAATACCGCGACATCATCGGAAGCATGCTCGAGGAGGTCGCCCGCCTGAGTTCCATGATTGAAACCCTCTTGACCATCAGCCAAGCCGATTCCGGCACCATCCAGTTGCATCGCACCGTCTTCCCCATCCTCGATCTGGTCGAAGAATCGGTCGCCATCGTGGGCGTTCTCGCCGAAGAGAAAAAGCAGAACATCGTGGTCAGAGGTGCACCCGGCCTGATGGTTACTGCCGACCGCGCGTTCCTCAGAATGGCTGTCATTAACCTACTCGACAACGCCGTCAAGTACTCGCCCGCTGGCTCTTCAATCCAGGTGCAATTGAAACTCGTTAATGGCGATCTTCAAGCACCCCGGCAACTCAACCTTTCCATCAAGGATGAAGGACCGGGAATACCCGTCGCCGAATCCGATCGCGTCTTCGATCGCTTCTATCGGCTCGACGAATCACGCGCTCGCGAAACAGGCGGCGCTGGATTAGGCCTCTCGATCGCCCAGTGGTCCATTGAAGCGCATGGCGGAAAAATCCTCCTCGACTCCATTCCGGGCAGCGGGTCAACATTCAACATTCGCTTGCCCGCGGCGTGACGCACATCTTCCCAATGTCCCAAATCAATCAAGCCACTCGGCAGATGGAAGCGTCCCGCAGCACCGCCAGAATCTTCTCAGGACGAACGGGCTTCTGCAGGAACTCGAATCCCAGAGCGCAGATCCCCTCATAAAGCGCCTCGCTCATGGCAGAAGCCGCAACAAAAATGATTCTGCATTCCGGCTGCGATTCTCGAATGCGCAAGGCTGTTTCGACCCCATCCATCGTATTCATCTGGACGTCGCTCAAAACCACCTGCGGACAGAATTCCGCCGCATCGGCTGTCGCCGACTCGCCGCTGTAATGTGCCTTCGCATCGTACCCGTGCAGCCTCAAGATCTCGGCGAGCGAATCCGCAATCACCCTCTCATCATCGATAACCGCCACTCTCAGGCCCACCTTCCCATGACTCATCTGTCCTCCCATGCTCCATTGCGCTCTGCGCGATCCATTCCCATCTGCAATGCGTTGAATCGCGGCATCCTCTTGGCAATCGCCCGCCGATTCGTTTGGGATGCGGCGTCTGAATGAAAACCGGCTTTTCGGGGAGAAGGGAACCTTGCGGGAATCGTCCCATGAAGCACCCTGAACTAATCCTGAAGTTCTTCTGACGTTTGCCCCAAAACTCAACGACCCCCGGGAATCAGGAATTTTTTTACAGCAATTCGAGCCCCATACGGCAAAAACGCCTTCTCGCCGCGTCAAACCAATCCATGGCGCATTGGGACCCGCAGCTGCCCATCACCTCCAGCGAAGAGCCGGACTGGACGCGCGAGGCCGAGGCCTGCTACCGGGATGCCCTGCGCGCGCTCCTCGACGGCGGTGTTCCCTTCGTCGTCGGCGGAGCCTTTGCCGTTCATCGCCACACCGGCGTCTGGCGGCCCACCAAGGACCTGGACATCTTCCTCACTCCCGCCCGGATCCCTGAGTCTTTTAACCTGCTGCAGCGCGCCGGCTTCGAAACCGGCATTGAAGACCCGGTCTGGCTGGCCAAGGCGCGCCGCGGCCGCTACTTCGTTGACCTGATCACCGGCGTCGGAAACGCTAGCCTGGTCGTCACCGACGATTGGATTGGCCGCGGCCTTCCCGAGGTGGTGCTGGGCATCGATTGCACCGTGCTCGCTCCGGAGGAATGCGTCGCCTCCAAGACCTTCGTCGCCTTCCGCGAGCGCTTCGACGGCGCTGACGTCGTGCATCTGATCAAAGCGTGCGGCATTCAGATGGACTGGCCGCGGGTTCTGCAGTTGATGGATGGCCACTGGGAGCTGCTCTACTGGTCGCTGGTGCTCTACGCCTACGTGTACCCGGCACGCACTGACATGGTGCCTGTCGAGGTGTGGGTCGAGCTGACGCGGCGGTTCACCGAGCGCGTTCGACGGCCCGACAAGGATGCCCCATTCCGCGGCTCGCTCGTCGATCCGCGCATGTTTGCCATCGACGTGGAGGAATGGGGCGAGCGCAATCTTTATCAGGAATTCTGCGCCAACCATCCGTGCCCATTGCGGATCAACGAAATGACGGAGAACGACGAATGAGGCTGGCAGCCGTAGCCGATATTCATCTGAAATCGGAGAACCAGGAAAAGAACATCCGTGCCTTCACCGCCGTGAACGAGTTGGCGGACGTCCTGGTGATCGCCGGCGACTTCACCAACCACGGCCTGCCGGAGGAGATGCGCGCGTGCCTGGCGGTCCTGGAGCACGTAAGGATCCCGATCGTCGGCGTGCTCGGCAATCATGACCACGAGAGCGGCCACCAGGATGAATTGGCGGGACTGCTGCGCGTGGCCGGCGTGCACCTGCTCGACGGACACTGCTTCGAAGTGGATGGCATTGGGTTCGCCGGAACCAAGGGCTTCTGCGGCGGGTTTGCTCCTTACGAACTCATGCCCTTTGGCGAGGGCGGCATTAAGACTTTCGTCGAGATTGCCGAGCGCGAAGCCATCAAGCTCGATTACGGGCTCGAGCAATTGAAGACTGCGGTCAAAGTGGCCATCATGCACTATGCGCCCATCAAGGACACGGTGATAGGCGAGCCCGAACCGATCTTTCCCTTCCTCGGAAGCTCGCGCCTGCAGCGAGCGCTCGACAAGCACAGGCCCACGCTTGCACTGCACGGGCACGCGCATCACGGAACCTTTGCCGGCGAGTCCAAAGCCGGAGTCCGCGTACACAACGTGGCCCTGCCCATCCTGCGGGAACGCGGCGAAGAGCACCCGTTTACGCTGTTTACATTTTGAATCAGAAATTGACGGCCGGCGTGTACTCCTGACCCGGAGTATCGGAATCGCGGCGATGCAGAGCCGTGCGTTGCCGCTCGCCTTTGGCGAGGCACTTACGCCCGCGCTGCGTAATGTAGAACCAGCTGGTCGGCAGGCAACCGAGGTTCACACTCACCGGGGTGATGTAGGGCGGGTCGGCGTGAAGCAGATAGGCATTAATGAGCTTTTCGCTCACCAGCGTGAGCAGCCTGCTGTAGATGGTTTCAGAATCGAGCCTGCCAAAGACGGGACCGCCGGGACGACTGAGCTTTTCGACAATGGATTCAAGGCTTACAAAATCATCGCCGACCGCGCTCAGCAGCGCGCGATCCAGTGCGTCTGTCATTCTCATTGTTGTTCCATCGCTTTCACAAGTTCGGGACACCCATAGAGTGGCGGCACGAGAAAACAAAACCGGTCCTCGGGCATGAAGTTATCCTGGCCGAGAGCTCTGGTAGCTTTCTTAATTCTTCGATGCTTTTCAACGTCCGATTGGTGACCTGGACGACTGCCCAGGCGTCTGCACTAAATCCCAAATCTCCCACAGACAAAAAACAGCAACCGGACTTGCCAGGTATGCGCGCACTGTGGATCCGCCGGCGCTCGAGTGGGTGAGGAAGTCGCGCGGCGAAGTTGCAGATGGGCGATGCTTACACGTCACCTGCACTCGCGAAATGCGATCCAAGCGACCTGAATTGTGGGAATTCTCTTGTGAGCAGAAAGCATAGTCAAGTGACAATTTGTTCATCTTGGGCCGAAGCCAGACAGAATTGGAGAAGTATGTGGAAATCCGCAAGATAACCTACGCCTGCCAAGCTAAATCGATTGATCAGGGGGTGGTGAAGGAACTGCCTGGAAGCAGTGAAGGTATTGTTGATGGGAGTGAAAATGAAGTTAGATAGACTGCTCCTGAGGCTCGAGAGCAAGCACAGTTAGCCGCGAGATAGATAACTCGCGTGGAGCTGAGTTAGTCGATCGTCCCGGTTTTGTGGAAGGAGGCGTCAGGAAATCAGCAGCCTCTCCCGCGCCTCCGGCTGAATGCCATCGACGGTCGGGAGAACTTTCGCGCGGCGTTACGGCTGCGGCTTGAAGATAGCCGAGCTGCGCGGACGCACGTCTTTTCTGGAGGTCAACACCGCGGGTTCGACGGCAGGACGCAATGATTTTGTCCTGTTATGCGTGCGGGAACGAAAATCGCAGCTCGCGCAGATGAGCCAGCTCCGATATTCATTCGCGTGATGGGGGGTGAAACAGACAGAGACTGACCGCTGATCGCACTCGGGACATTGAAGGCCGTCGAGCATTCCGCCTGCTAACTGCGATAGCAAGCGCGCATAGGTCTCGGTAGAGGTGCGAGTTTCTGAGTCTGTTGTCATCTTATTCCGCTCAGCGACAGGGTTTTGCGCGTTCAGACCGGGAAGTTTTTGCGAGAAGTCAACAATACAGGACAAGAGCTCTTTACGAAAGTAAATTTATTCAGGCCGCTTGAAGATGTCTGCTCATCGGCGAAGCAACGTTCACACCTTCCCCGAATTTTGAGAGACGGGAAGTTAGTCACTCCTATCCTTCATCGATGCGCCTCATGCGCGCTCGGATCGAGTCGTGACGATTGCAGCGTAATGATCCCGAATTATTGCGGGCTCAGCTGCGTGAAGGAACGTTAAGTCCCAGTTCGCGCATGGCGATCTGCAGGTCAGCCCACGCTTCTTTCTTTTGTCGCGGGTCGCGAAGAAGAAATGCAGGGTGATAGGTAACGATGAGCCTTCTGCCACGGAAGGAATGAATGCGGCCGCGCAGGCCAGCAAGCGGCTGCCGCTGGCCGAGCAGATAAGTGGACGCAGTCGCGCCGAGCGCAACAATCACTTCTGGGCAAACAACTTCTATCTGCTGAAAAAGGAAAGGCACACAGGTGTTGGCTTCCTCGGGCTCGGGGGTGCGATTACCCGGCGGTCGACACTTGACGATATTGGCGATGTAGACCTCTTCCCGCTTGAGTCCCATGGCCCCGATCATGTTGTTAAGGAGCTGTCCGGCTTTTCCGACAAAGGGCAGGCCCTGCGCGTCCTCGTCGGCGCCCGGACCTTCTCCCACGAACATCAGTCGCGCCTCGGGCGAGCCATCGGCAAAGACAATCTTGTTTCGCCCCTTGTGCAGAGCGCAGCGGGTACACTCGCCAATCTCCTCCCGGATGATGCGCAACGCGGAGACGCGATCAGCCGTGGGAACGGCCGCGGTAACGGCAGAGGGCGTGAAGATGGGCTTGCGTGGCGGAATGGTGGGCTCCTGAGCGGATTCGTTCTGTGGTGATGAGGCTGACTCCGTATCCCAGGTGTCAGAAGATGACAAATCGACCGGACGGCGATAGAACTCGGTGAGACCAAGCTCCCGATAAAAGCGGAGTCGCGCGGCTAACGCTTGCCGGGTTGCGGGATCCAGTGCAGGCACACGCTACTCCACAATGACCTGGCGGCGCGGCGTGACGGGCTCGGATTCCTGCAGCACCTTTTTCTGAGGCGACACACCTTCCACTTCGACCATGAGAGTCTTGGGCCTGCGAAGTGTAGCGATCTCGTCGAGGATGCGATCCGCCAGTTTGCGCTTCGTCATGGCCGGCAGTTCGATGGCCGTGGATGGCGTGAGGAATGTGGCGGCGTTAAGGTCTGAGTCAATGCCGGTCTGGCTCCCCGAGACATCGTTGACGACGATCGCGTCGGCGCCTTTGCGCAGCAGTTTGGCGCGGCCGTTCTCCATTCGGTTTTCTGTCTCGGCGGCAAAGCCGATGATGAGCTGGCCGGGACCGCGCCGGCGCACAACCTCGGCGAGAATATCGTCGGTCGGGGCAAGCTCAAGCATGAGCGGGCCCGTGCGCTTGAGCTTCTGGTCTGAGACGTTCACGGGACGATAATCGGCCACGGCCGCAGCCTTGATAATCAGCGTGGCCTCCTTCATGCGCTCCAGCACCGCCTCGCGCATCTCGTCGGCGCTGATGACCTTCACGACTTCGCAATGCGAGGGCGGATAGAGCGATGATGGGCCGGTGATGAGCACGACCTTCGCCCCGCGTGTCTGCGCGGCTTCTGCGAGCGCATAGCCCATTTTGCCGCTGGAGCGATTCCCGAGGAAGCGTACCGGATCGAGAGCCTCGCGCGTGCCGCCGGCCGTAACAAGCACCACCTCGCCGGCGAGATCGTGCCGATGACCTAGAGCGTTCAGCACCGCTTCCGCTATGGTATCCGGCTCCGCCATGCGCCCGGCTCCGATCATGCCGCAGGCAAGCTCCCCGGTACCGGGCTCAACCACGCGCACTCCGCGCTGGCGAAGAACTTCCAGGTTCGCCTTGGTGGCGGGATGCTCCCACATGTTCACGTTCATGGCCGGCGCAACCAGAACGGGCGCGGTGGTTGCCAGGTAGAGTGTCGTGAGAAAATCGTCGGCGATGCCGTGGGCAAATTTGGCCAGCGTATTGGCTGTTGCGGGCGCCACCACCAGGGCGTCGGTGGCTTGCGCCTCGCCGATGTGCTCAATGGAGGAGTCGTAGGCCCCTTCATCGGTTCCGGCTTCATCCCAGAGGCCGGTGATGACTTGATGGCCTGACAGCGCCGCAAAAGTGAGCGGCTGCACGAAGCGGCAAGCGGCCTCCGTCATGACGACGTGGACTTCAAGAGCTTGTCGCTGCAGGGCGCGCACAAGCTCAGCAGCCTTGTAGGCCGCGATTCCACCGGTGACGCCGACGGTTACGCGCATGGATTGATTGTAAGGCAGTGGACAGTAAACGGTGAACAACTGACGAAGCGACGAGCGAGACTGAGGAACCGAGGAATGCGGATACACACTACGGCTGTGCGGGTCAAACACTGCGCCGTGGGTGTCCTTGATTCTACGGGACGATGATGGGCGTTCCGGATTCCTCGACAAGCGGCTTGACGACGGGGACATCCTTCTTGACGTAGGCAATCTTGCCGGCGTCGATCTCGTCCTGGGCGATTTTGCAGGCCTTGGTGGAGTGCGTGGGAATCAGCGCGGTGGATCCGCTCTGAATCTGGCGGGCGCGGCGGGCGGCGACTAATACCTTGCGATAATTTGAGTCGAACGTAGTTTCAATCGTCATCGGGATCCTCGTCGAAGTTAAACTGCTGCTGGTCAGGGGAGTTGCCGATCCCAAACGCTTCGAGAACGGGCTTTAGCCGTTCCTGCGAGTTGGACTGGCGACAAGCCGCTGCGACTTCCAGCACACGGCGCGAACGATACGCGATGGGTTCTCCATTTCGATAATATCGCTCAGCCAGGACAATGGCTTCCAGCTGGGCCACTGCCCGGTCGAGGATGTCGTTGATGAGAATATAGCTGTACTCGCGATAATTCTCAATTTCCTTGCTTGCTTCGCTCAGGCGGCGATAGAGCTCGGCCTCGTTGACCTGGCCCTCGGCGCGGCTTCGATTGCGCAGCCGGGTCCGTAAAACCTTGGGGTTAGGCGGAAGCACGAAGATGCTGACCGCCTCCGGCATGGCCTTGCGCACCTGCCCCGCGCCCTGCACGTCGATGTCGAGAAGAAGGTCGTGGCCAAGGCGCCGCGCCTCTTCAAGCGAGTGGCGCGCGGTGCCGTAATAATTGCCAAACACCTCAGCATGCTCAAGAAACGCGCCCTCCGCGACCATCCGCTGGAATTCGGCGCGATTGGTGAAGTAGTATTCGCGGCCGTGTTCTTCAGACCCGCGCGGCTGGCGGGTGGTCCACGAGATAGAAAAGTCGACGCCGGTGACTTGCTTGCGCAGTTCGTTGACGAGCGTGCTCTTTCCGGAGCCGGATGGGGCCGAAATGATAAAAAGTATCCCTGCCAATCGTTCTCCTTGCTGTATAGCTCTTGGCCTTTAGCTGTTAGCTTTTAGCCTTTGTCGCCCAGGTAGGGTGTCTTGGCTAAAAGCTAACAGGTAGTGGCTGTTCTTTTACTCCACGTTCTGAATCTGTTCGCGAGCCTTTTCAATTTCGGCCTTCATGGCCAGACCAAGTTCGGTAATGCGCGTGCCTTTGCCGCCCAGGCCGCCCGTCTTCGACAAAAGAGTGTTCGCTTCGCGGTTCATCTCCTGCAGCAGAAAGTCGAGCTTTTTGCCGACTTCGCCGCCCGCGGAAAGAAGCTCGCGGAAGTGGCCGATGTGCGTGTTCATGCGCGCCAGTTCTTCAGAAATGTCGCTGCGGTCGACGAGCACGGCGACTTCCTCGAGCAGCCGCTGGCGGTTGAACTCGTTGCCGGTGGCGGCGATCAGCCGCTGCGTGAGCCGCTCCTGATAGCGCTGTTCGATATCGGGGCGCAGCCCGGCCACGCCGTCCACGGCCTCGGTCAGGCGATCGAGCGAGGCATGGAGGATGGCCTCAAGCGACTCGCCTTCGCGGGCGCGCATCAACTTGAGCTGCGTGAGTAGAGGAACGATCTCGCGCTGTACGCTTTCAGTCAGCGCCGTTGTATCTTCGTCGCTGGCGCCCCGGTTATCGCTTTGCAGCGCGCCAGGCAGGCGAAGAATGGCGTTCAGGTCGGGCTGGCCGGTGAGGGCGTGCTCCTCGCGCGCCGCACTGAAGGCCGCCAGATACCCTGCGACGAGTTCGCGGTTGTAGCCGGCCGACTGCTGCGACGTTCGCTCGACAGAGAGAGTTAGCTCAACGTGGCCGCGGACAAGGTGGTCCTTGAGCGCGCGGCGCAGTTCCATCTCCAGCGCGTCCAGGCTCGACGGCAGGCGCAGCTGCACGTCGAGAAAACGGTGATTCACGCTCTTGAGGCTGAGGGTGTAACCCAGTTGATCGTTTACACGAACTTGAACCCGGGCAAAGCCGGTCATGGAATATAGCGGCATGCTTACTCTTCTGTCTCGCCGGAGAGCGCGGCCTGCGCTGCTTCAGTAAAGGCGGGCTCCAGCAGTTGGTCGGATAATGTGTTTTCGGGTTCGAGTTGATCAAGGCCGTGCTCCTGCGCATCGGCCATGTTCATGAACTGCAGCTGGTAGAGACGGCGATAGGTGGGCGAGCTGTTCAGCAGCTCTTCGTGCGGGCCAATGGCGGTGATGCGGCCTTCTTCGAGTACGGCAATGCGATTGGCGCGGCGCACCGTGGAGAGACGATGCGCGATCACCAGCCCGGTGCGGCCCTGGACGAGATTGGCGAGAGCAGCCTGCACCAGCGCTTCGCTCTCGGAGTCGAGGGCTGACGTGGCTTCATCGAGAATGAGGATAGGCGCGTTCTTGAGGATGGCACGGGCAATGGCAATCCTTTGACGCTCACCACCGGACAGCCTAAAGCCCTTCTCGCCGATCACGGTGTCGTAGCCCTGCGGCATCCGCTCGATAAAGTCGTGCGCGAGGGCATGGCGAGCCGCCTGCTCTACGACTTCGCGCTTGATGTCGGGCTGGCCGTACGCAATGTTGTTGCGAACCGTGTCGTTGAAAAGGATCGTCTCCTGCGTCACCTGCGCGATCTGCTTGCGCAACGAAGAGAGCGTGACGTCGCGAATATCGCGACCGTCGATGAGGATGCCGCCGGAGGTGACATCGAAGAATCGCGGGATCAGATTGACCAGGGTAGACTTTCCTGCCCCGCTCGGACCCACCAGCGCGAGGACCTCTCCAGCGCTGACCTCGAGATCGACATTGTGCAGGATCTGGTGCTCGCCCTCTTCGTTGGAGTAGGAGAAGCCGACGTTGTCGAATCGAATCGAGGACTTGAAGGCGTGCAGAGGCTTGGCGCGCGGGGCTTCCTTCACCTCGTCCTTGTGTTCCAGGAAGTTGAAGATCGAAACCGAAGCGCCCATGGCCTGGTGGAAGTTGTTGTAGTACGTCGCGAAGCGCCGGACCGGATCGTAGAGCTTGAAGAGCGCAATGATGAAGGTGATAAAGACCGCCGCGTCCATGCGCCCGTGCTGAATCTCGTTGCGCCCCACCCAAAGCAGAAACGCAATCGCGATGGCGCCGATGGTGTCCATGAGCGGCGAGCTGATGGACTGAATGCGGACGCTACGCAGGTTGGCGCTGAACAGGCGGCGGGCCGCATTCCGGAAACGCGTGATCTCAAAGACTTCGTTGCTGAACGCCTTCACAATGCGGTGACCGGTGACCGTCTCGTGCAGGATGTTCTGAATCTCGGCAAGCTTGTCCTGGCCCGTGCGGGTCCGGGTCTGTACCGATCGGCCAATGCGGCGCGCCGACGTGATGACCACCGGAACGAACAGCAGCAGCACCCAGCTGAGCCGGCCTCCCAGCATGATCACCAGCGCAATCGTGAACAGAAACGTGAAGAACTGCTGCAGGAAATCTCCCAGCACCGTGCTTACCGACGTCTGCACCTTGTCGACGTCGTTGATCAGGGTGGACAGGATTGTTCCTGTCGGGTGGGCGTGAAAAAAGCTTGCCGACCGCCGCATGATGACTTCGTACAGCTTGTTGCGGAGGTCGGTCACCAGGCCGAAGCCGGCGTAGTTCACCAGGTACGTGCCGGCGTAATCGCAGATGCCCTTGAGAATGGTGGAACCAACCAGGGCGAAGGCAACAACGGTGAGGACGTTGTGAACGTGCAGCGCTGGCGCGAAGAGCGCATGGATATCGAATTGCAAGCGCGACGAGGCAAAAGGAAATAACGGGAGCGCGCTGGAGGGATTACCCGGCTTGAGAACCACGCCCAGGATGGGAACAAAGAATGCCATCCGCAAGGCATCGAGAAAACCGACCGCGGCGAGAAGCAAAACCCCCGGCACCCAGTAGAGCGTGTAGGGTAGCCCAAAGCGCAGGAGGCCGAAGAATCGCTTCATGCGGCGGGAACCGCCTTACTGGCGCGAGCGGTCTGCGGTGTGGGCTCCATCCGGATATTGTATCTGGTTGTGGAACCCGGATGAATTGGACCGGCGGCGCTAGAACGCCTTCAAGTCCACGATTGCCTTCAGGATGTCGTCGGGCTGCGGCAGGATGGCGTCCTCCAGCACCGGCTGATAGGCCACGAAGGTATCCATCGAGCCGATGCGCTTGACCGGCGCGTCCAGATCTTCAAACAGCTCGTCGGCAATGCGCGCGGCAATCTCCGCGCCATATCCCCAGCTGAGCATGTCTTCGTGGGCCACGATCACGCGGCTGGTCTTGCGCACCGAGGTCGCAATCGCATCCCAGTCGTAGGGATTGAGCGTGCGCAGATCAATGATCTCCACCTCGATGCCGTGGTTGCGCTCCGCGGTCTGCGCGGCCTGCATCGCGCGCGGAACTACCGCGCCATACGTCACCAGCGTGATGATGGCTGCCGGGGCGAACAATGCGTGCCTTGCCGAACGGGATCGCGAAGTCCGGCCCAGGATAAGCCGCACGGCCGTAGGTTTCGCGGTACAGGCGCTTGTGCTCGAGAAACAGCACCGGATCGTCGCAGCGAATCGCGGTGCGCAGCAGGCCGTTGGCATCCAGCGCATTCGACGGAAACACCACGCGCAGTCCCGGAATATGGGTGAAGATGCTTTCGCCCGACTGCGAGTGATAGATGGCGCCGCCGGTGAGATAGCCGCCGATAGGCACGCGGATCACCGCCGGCGCGCCCCAGGCGCCGTTCGAACGCCAGCGCATGAGCGCGAGCTCATTGTGAATCTGGTGCATGGCAGGCCAGATGTAATCGAAGAACTGAATCTCCACCACGGGCTTCATGCCGCGCACCGCATAGCCCACCGCGCGGCCCACGATATTGGCCTCGGCCAGCGGCGAATTGAAGACGCGCTCCGAACCGAACTCCGTCTGCAGGCCCGCAGTAAGCTTGAAAACTCCGCCCTTGCCCTTCACTTCAGCCAGAGCATCTTCGCGGCTGGCGTCGGCCACGTCTTCGCCATAGACGACGATGCGCGGATCGCGGCGCATCTCGTCACGCAGGCAGGCGTTGATCAGGTCGGCCATGGTGCGCGGTGCCAGTCCCTTTGCCTGCATTTGCCGCTCGGGAGCGGTTCCGGCCGCCAGCCTTCTCGGTAGCAAAGGCCGCGCTGCGTCGGATCGAGATCCTCCGAGTAGACGTGGCGCGTGATGCTGTCCAGTCGGGCAGCGGCGCTTCCAGCGCACGCTCGGCCGCTTCGGCCGCCTCGCGATCCAGCGACTGCTCCAGCTCCTTGATCTGCTCGCGCCGTCAGAATGCCCTCGCGCAGCAGACGCATCTGCATGCGCGCGATGCGGATCGCGCATGCGCGTCGGCCTCGCGCTCGGCTGCGGAACGGTAAAGCTTGTCGTCGTCGGACAGCGAGTGGGAGTAAGGCCGCACGCAATGCCCATGCACGAACGCCGGCCCGCGCCCGGCGCGGCAATGTGCCGCCGCCGCCTGAAATGCGCGCAGGCAAGCCACGGGATCGGTGCCGTCCATCTCGGCAAAGTGGAAGTTGGGGAAGTTGGCCACCAGCCGCGAAATGTTGCCGCCCGGCGTGTTCACTTCCACCGGCACGCTGATGGCGTAGCCGTTGTCTTCCACGCAGAAGATGACGGGCAGCTTCTGGTTCGAAGCGGTGTTGAGCGCCTCCCAGAACTCGCCCTGCGACGTCGATCCTTCGCCAACGCAGGTCAGCACCACTTCGTCGCCGTGAAACTCCACGTCGTGAAAGGCGCGGTAGTCGCCTTCGCACCTTGGCGGCCGCTTCCGGATGGCGGCTGAAGTACCGGCCCGCCTCCGCGCAGCCCACGGCATGAAGCAACTGCGTCGTGGTCGACGAAGAGGTGCTGACGATGTGCAGCGGGCGGCTGCTCCAGTGCGTCGGCATCTGCCGGCCGCCGCTGGCCGGATCGGTCGCCGCGCCCACGGCCTGCAACAACATGTCGTGGGCGTGACGCCCAGTGCCAGGCACAGAGCGCGATCGCGATAGTAGGGGAAGAACCAGTCGTACCCGGGGCGGAGCGCCAGGCGCCGCGCCAACCTGCAACGCCTCATGCCCGGCGCCCGAAATCTGGAAGAAGATCTTCTGCTGGCGCTTGAGGAGAATCTCGCGGTCGTCGACCCGGCGGGAGAGATACATCAGCCGGTAGATTTCAATGAGCGCCTGCGGGCTGAGCTTGCCTTGGCTGAATTCGTCTCGAGCACGCGAGCGCTGGAAACTGCCAGGTCCATTGCCGTCACTCCGGTTCCGGCCTCGAGCCCGGAAAACCTCAAAGATTGTATCAACCAGAAGGCACCCTGGGCTTGCTCTGCCCTAGGGCGAAGTAACCGAGTACACCGGCGCGCGCAGTTCGTTCCCCACCGCGTAAGTCATCTTGTCCTTTACGCTCTTGGCCAGCTTCTCGATCTCCGTCGCCTTGCGGACACGATCCGCCGATGAAAGATTCGTCGTCTCGTCGTTCAGTTCCTTGGCCAGCACCAGCAGTTTGGCGGCGTCGTCCACCATTGCCTTGTGCCGCATCTGGTTGAGAGCTTTGATGCGCTTCGCCTGCATCTCGGGATCCCCATTTTGATCGAAGGATGGCTGTGAGGGAAAGTGCGACTGGCCGTGGTCCGGGCCCGTCTGCGGCACCGGTACCCCCGGAGACTGCGCGCCAATCGGAATTCCAACAAGAAGTGCGGCTGCCAGGCTGCGCGCGCCAATCCACGCCAGTCTCCTGATCCCCGGCAAGCGTTCCGCCGTCGTTCCGCCACTTGCGATCCGTGCCGAACGCCGTACCCACATGCTGCACCCCAATCGACGACTCCCCTTCAGTTGGCTCCCACTATCAGTTTCATCATCCGCTGCAGGTTGTGCGCACAGAATCACGCAGCCAACCAGGTGCCGAATTGGGACTGCAACTTTGCCGCATGCCCGCCTCGATTCTCACCGGTGCCGCTAACTGGCGATCGGGAGCCACTAACTTGCGCCTACGGTCAGCTTCATCTTTTGCTGCACGTTATGAGCGATGCGCTCAATCTCCTCGATCTTGCGAATCAACGTGACGCCTTCCGCGTCGCTTGAAACATTGGCCATCTCGTCTCTCAGTTCCCCGGCCAGCTTCAACAGCAGCGTGCTGTCTTCCGTGAGCTGACGCTTGCGCTCCATATTGGCCGAGTCATAACTCTTCCGTTTGGCCTGCTGGTCCTTCAACCTCATCAACTGGTTCGCATCCAGCGGCCGATTGGCTGACGGATCAACAGCGTCGGGGCTCTGCTTGGGCTGAGTCTCCGCGCTAGGCGGCCCTTGCGTCGCCTGGGCATGAACGAACAGGGATGCGCTCCACGCCAGAATCCCCAGGCACACAAAGCTTCTCCAACACCGGCCCTGAGATACCGGGCGACCAGGCCGAACACAAGCGCGGAAGCGATGCAGCATGCGAACCTCCCGTGACCCAAAGCCTCAAGACTAGCTTGCTCCAATCGTGAGCTTCATCTTCTCTTTCACCCCATGGGCCAGCTTCTCAATCGACTCCGCCTTTTTGATCACGTCGATCGAAAGCGTGTCTTTGCTGGTCTTGTCGACTTCGGATTTGAGTTGGCGTGGCCAGTTCCAGAAGCTTGGTGGTATCGTCGACAATCTGCCGCTTGCGCTCGGCATTGGCCTTCTCGAAACCCTGCTTCTTCGACTGATCCTCCTGCATCCCCATCTGCTGGTTCTTGTCGGGTGGGGTCGTAAGCGAGGGATCGTGGATCGACTGTCTCGGCTGCTGAGATTGGCTAAAGGCGAGGAACGACACACCCAGCAGAGCCAATGACGCATAGCCTTTCAAAACGGAGCCACGCATTAGCTTGCTCCCACGGTGAGCTTCATCTTCTCCTTCACGCCGTGGGCCAGCTTTTCAATCGACTCCGCCTTCTTGATTACGTTGATCGAAAGCGTGTCTTTGCTGGTCTTGTCGACCTCGGCCTTCAATTGCGTAGCCAGTTCCAGCAGCTTCGAAGTGTCGTCGGCAATCTGGCGCTTGCGCTCTTCGTTGGCCGCTTCGAATTTTGTCTTCTTTGTTTGGTCCTCGTGCATCTGCATCTGCGCGTTTTTATCGGGCAGACGGTTGGCCTCCGGTATCAGGTAAGGTTTGTCAGGATTGGGACTGGGCGGTTGCTGCATCGGCTGGGCCACAGCCATAAGAGCCGTGAGCGCGCCCATACCCAGGCCGTAGCGAGCCCAGCGCCTGGCCTTGCCGGGTCTGGAATCTGCGCATCTGCTTGTTTTCATTTGCATGGAAGATCTCCTTTTACGACCGAGCAGGAAGCAAACCCGAGCCAAAGGGAGTCGCATCCGCCATTTTGCCACTTCTGCGGCTCGAATTCGAGTTCAAACGTGCCGGCGACGCTGTGACGCCACAGCCCACCAGAAACCAGTTCCTCGCCGCCCGTGAACCTGAGTCTCGGTCCAGCAAGACCGCCTGGATGAGACGACCTTACACCCGGCAGCATGCGCAATTCTGCTGGCTCCCCAATTGCCGCGCGCCTAACTACCCTAATATCTTAGAATTCCGGCCAGATAGGAATAATGAGACGGTCCGGTTGCGCACAGCCCCGCGTGCCTCTGCACAATATGGATAGAGAAAGAAAGGGAGAGACAGATGTACGGTTTGATTCTTTCCGCTGTGCGAACCGGACTCTTCGCCGAAGGCCGGTTCATGGGAAAGGTGCTCGACGAGTGGGTAAACGACACCCAGGAATTCGTGCGCACCCGGCTGCCGCACCTGGTCATGGTCGCCATCATCGCCTTCGTGCTCATGCGATCCTGCGGACTCATCACCGGCCGCATGACTCGCATTGCGGAGCGCCATGCCGTCGGTCAGGTTCGCCTTTCCCAGGTTAAAACCCTGGCCGGCGTGGTCCGCACCACCGGCATTGCCATCATCCTGGTGCATCGTCAGCATGGTCTTCCTGTCCGCCGTCGGCGTCAACCTCGCTCCGCTGCTGGCCTCGGCGGGAGTCGCCGGCGTAGCCATCGGCCTGGCCGCGCAAACCATCGTCAAAGACGTGCTCAACGGCATCGCTGATCCTGATCGAGGACCAGTTCAACGTGGGCGACGTGGTCCGCCTCGCCGGGCTTACCGGCACCGTCGAAGCCATGACCCTGCGCAAAACCACCATCCGCGACGGCGACGGCACCCTCTACATGGTTCCCAACTCGCAGATCACCACCGTCGCCAACCAGAGCATCGACTTCTGCGTGGCCACCATCAACGTCAGCGTCGACTTCTCCGCCGATCCCGACAAGGTGCTCGAGATCCTCACCGATCGCCATGGACGTACGCAACAGCCAGCTTTCAAAAACCTCTTCGTGGCCGAACCGCAGGTTCTGGGCGTCGATGCCATGAAAGGTTCCCAGCTCATTTTTCCGGTGGTGTTCAAGACCAAGGCCACGCAGCAATACGGCCCAGTCCGCGAGTTCCAGCGCCGGGTCCGGATCGCCCTGGAGGAGCACCACATGCTGCCCGGCGATCCCATGCGGGTATTTAATACCTTCTCAATCTCAGGGAACGACCAGAGCCAGCCTGCCGCCCCGGTTGTGGAGCACGAACCGCCTCCGCCGCTTCGGGACCCCACCACCATCAAGCCGCAAGAAACCAATCCGTTCACCGGCGAAGGCTAATCTGCCCCGCGGCGCGTGCGACTGCCCAGGGAACGCAACATTACTGCGTCTGAACGCGCAGGATCCGTAACTGGGGATAGGCTCCGTCCCAATCCGGCGTCACCGCGTCGAAGATCAGCCGGAAATCGCGCTCGTCTCCAGGCTTCAATGGCGCAGCCGATACCGGCTGCAAATCCACGTACGGGTCCCGGGTGCGGATCAGCATCATCGGCTGGGTCTCGTTCTGCGCCACCTCCTGGGCCGCATTGCGGAACAGGACCTGGACGGAGATACCGGTCACCGTGCGGTCTCCCTTGTTGGCAATGTGCCCGTCGAGGTAGGTCACTTTGCCGCCCGCCAGGTTCGCCGCTTCGCTCATCTGGACAGCTGTAATCGGCAGATTCCCGGCATATGCGTCCGCGGCTGCGGCAACCGGAGCCACGGTCGCCGTGCTCTTGTGCCGCTCCAAGACAACCACCAACACCACCAGCACCACCACGACAACAGCAGCCGCGATGGCCATGGGAAGCCAGTTTCGATCGCTTTTTTCAGGGGGACGAATCAGTTCAGGACCAGAGCTCACGAGCGCGATTCTACACCCGTTACCAAAGGAATACCCGGCCTTCAGTTTTCACTCGAAAACGGGTGCACAATCTTGTGTGAGGGCACGATAGAGATATCGGGACGCTCTCAAAAAAAGTTGATCGCATTTTGTAGCATCTTGCCTCGGGTATCGGCGTCTAAGCAGTTATCTGGAATCCAATTCCGGGGTGAATCCGTACTGAATTTAGTTAGATCTCAGCACCTGGATATTGCCTAACGCAAAGGAAGCAGGCCCCACCATGGAAATGGCCCCTAAACTAGCATCCGCATCGCCCCGGACCAATCGCGAAGGCACCCGGACGTATCGCGTCGAAGAGATGGTCTACCAGGTAGTCACGGTGGGCGCCATCCTCCTGGTGCTCGGCAGCCTCTGGATCTTCTGATCGGTCTCTCCGCGCCGGCTTGAAATGCCGGCCCGAGCCTTAGCGTGTCCTCGCCGCCCTTCTCATCGCCATCACGTACCAGCCTACCGTCCCAAACACCACTAATATTGCGGTCGCCATTGTGAACGGAGGCAAAGCTCCGCGTCCCCTTCTCGCGGATTCGATGATTACGAACTGGATCCCCACGAACAGGCACATCACTTCCGCCTTCAGCCACGCAATCATGCCCAGCGCCAGTTCCTGGAGAGCAGGCCGATTCCTCGGCGTCACTCGCACCGGGTAGTTGAACGCCTCAGGAAACCGCGCCACGAGTCGTCATTCCCGCATACAGAACCGTTCCAAAGCCGGGAAGCAGCCACAAAACCTGTGGCGAACCCCATCCGTTGGCCTTGCCGGCCAGGTCGAAATGCGTCGGAATCCGGTCGGGGAGCCGCATCGGACCCAGCAGCGCATACGCCGACATGATCCATAGCGCTGCCAATGCAGACAGCGCAACCAATTCCAGGCTCCTGCGCACCAATCCCTCCGTGAGTTTCCCTCAACCATACATCGCGCGCCGCCGCAGGCGCAGCCTGCCATGGCAGCCGCTGCCGGCTCGCGGCCGCTGCCGGCCCGTGGCCGCTGCCGGCTCGCAGCCGCTTCTGAGATAATGGCCTCCCCGCCGGGCTCCGCCTTCCTCAGGTAATCGAAACTAAAGACTGACTCAGCCGGGAACCTCCCAAGTTCGACTCAATCTGCAACGCGCCCTCTCCGGGGAACACCATCGATGGTCAGACTCGCTCCGGAGTTCGTTTCCCGCCTGCGCGCGAAAGTCAACTTCGGGCTTCACAAGGAGGAAGTGTGGTCCCCTTCAATCCGCGGATGACGAACACGCCACTGGCTGGCGTGCTGATGGTTCTCACGTTGGCAACCGGGGTTGCTCAAACCCAGGCTCAAGGCAGTCCCATCCAGCGCCCCGACAAGTACGCCTGGCTTGAAGACGTTCACGGCGAGCGCCAAATGGCCTGGGTCAAAGCCGAAAACGACCGAACCACCGCCATACTCGACAAAAACCCCCACTTCGCCACGCTTCAGGCCGAAGCCCTCAAGGTCCTCGATTCCCCCGACCGCATCGCCGACCCGGAGTTCCATGCCGGCTACATCTACAACAAGTGGGAAGACGCGCAGCACCCACGCGGCATCTACCGCCGCACCTCGCTGGAGGACTATCTCCAGAAAGATCCTCACTGGGAAACGGTCCTCGACTACGATGTCCTCTCCAAATCCGACCACGAAAGCTGGGTCGGCGACGGATTCGCGTGCCTCGGGCCGGACGACGAAGTTTGTATGGCCCTCCTTTCCTCGGGAGGCGAAGACGCCTTGACTCTTCGTGAGTTCAACCTGCGCACCGGCTCCTTCGTTCCCGGGGGCTTCGCCGTTCCCCACGGCAAGCTAATCTTCGACTGGATCGACAAGGACACGGTCCTCATCGGCCACGATTGGGGCCCCGGCACCATGAGCGACTCCGGCTACCCCATCACCCTTCGCATCTGGAAACGCGGCCAGCCCCTCGAGAGCGCTCGCGAAGTCTATCGCGGCGAAACCACAGACAACGGCGGGGTCTACACCAGGGTCACTGTCGACTCCCAGGGAAATCGCGCAGTCATCCTGCTGCGCGGCCCCGATATCCAGAATCACGAATTCGCGATCCTGCTAAATGGTGAAGCCAAAAAACTCGCCCTTCCTGCCCGCGCGGAAATCCTCGGCCTGCTCAAGGGACGGCTCATCGTCGCGCTCGAGCAGGCCTGGACGCCCGATGGCCAGTCTGCCGCATGTCCCGAGGGAGCCGTCATCGCCCTCAACCTGCGCGAAGTCGAAAAAGACCCGCTTCATCTCAAGCCCGCCGTGGTCTTCACACCAACCGCCCAGGAGTTCCAGCAGGACGGCGCGGTCACCGCCACCCACCTGCTTCTCACCACGCTGAACCATGTCCAGGGCCGCGCCTACGTCTACAGTGCCGACGCCGACGGCACATGGTCGCGCAAGCAGTTGCCCGTCCCCGATAACCAGACCGTCTCCATCGGCGCCACCAACCAGAAGAGCGACCGCTTCTTCCTCTACCTCACCGGCTACATTGCCCCCGCCTCGCTCTGGCTGGGCGACGCGGAAAAGGGATCGCTGGTTCAAGCCAAGTCGCAGGCCCCGCAGTTCGACGCCTCCAACCTTGTGGTCGAGCAGTTCGAAGCCACATCCAAAGACGGCACCAGGGTTCCCTACTTCATCGTCCACCGCAAAAACATGCCCCTCAATGGCGCCAATCCCACCCTCATGACAGCCTACGGCGGCTTCTTGATATCCGAGACGCCCGATTACAACCCGTTAGCGGGGAAGTTGTGGCTCGAGCGCGGCGGCGTCCTTGTCGACGCCAACATTCGCGGCGGCGGGGAGTTCGGCCCCGCCTGGCATGAAGCCGGCCTGAAGACGCACCGCCAGCGCATCTACGACGACTTCTACGCGGTGGCACAAGACCTTGTTGCCCGCAAGATCACATCGCCGTCCAGGCTCGGCATCGAGGGCGCTTCCAACGGCGGCCTGTTGATGGGTGTCGAGTTCACCCAGCACCCCGAAATGTGGAAGGCCGTGGTCATCCGGGTCCCCTTGCTCGACATGCTGTCCTACGAACATCTCTCCGCCGGCGCCTCATGGGTCGGCGAGTACGGCTCCGTCAGCGTCCCTGAAGAACGCGCATTCCTGGCGTCGATCTCGCCTTACAACCAGCTCAAGGCCGATGTCACCTACCCTGAGCCCCTCATCTTCACCACTACCAAGGATGACCGCGTCGGCCCCGAACATGCGCGCAAGTTCGCCGCGCTCATGGAGGAGTACCACAAGCCCTTCTTCTACTTCGAAATCACCGAAGGCGGCCACGGCGCCGGAGCCGACCACAAACAACAGGCCGAAACCGCCGCCACCACCTTTACCTACCTGATGATGAAATTGATGGACTGAAGACGAACCCGGCAGGAACTCCGGCGGCAACCTTCACCCAAACCGCGCGCGCTTGATCGACTGCCGGAAGTCCTCGCCCTTCATCTCCACGCGCACGCACATCTCCGCCAGCCGCGAGCGCATGCGGTCTCCAATGCGATCGCCCAGCGTCTGCTCGCGCGCCGCGCGTTCCGCGTCGGTCTGCGCGCCGCCGCCCGCCGGCATGTCGGGATAATTCGTGGTGATGATCGTGGTCTGCTTGTTGTTGTAGCGCGTATTCAGGATCAGCGCGACCGTATCCCATACCCACTCGTTTGGCTTCTGCGCGCCCAGATCGTCCAGCACCAGTACCTCCGCCGAAAACACTGGTTGCAGCAGTTCCAGCTCCGTGGTCGCCACCTGCGGGTTGTAGCTGTTCTGAATGCTCTTCAGCAGCTCGCGGTAGTCGCAGAACAGCCCCTTCACCCCGCGTTCGCGAATCAGCCTGCGCAGAACGCCCACAGCCAGGTGCGTCTTTCCCACCCCGATCGATCCCGTGAACAGCAGTCCCTTGCCCGCCGTGTCCACCGGATAGGCCTCCACAAAGCTGCGCGCGGTCATGTGCGCGCGTCCCAGCGAAGCATCGGCCCCGCGCAGAAGTTCGTACCCGTCGAGATCGTAATGCCGGTACCGCTCCGGAATCCGCGCCGCCGCGGTCCTTCGTTCCTCGCGCTGAATCTCCTGGCACTCGCAAGCACGCGACACCCACAGACCCGACTCCGAAATCACGCGGACCAACCCCACGCCGCCGCAGATGGAACACGTGCTCATCACTCCCTCCAGCCTAGCGCAACCCGCTACGCCCGCGCGCAGTGCATTCCAGCTCCCCAATGTGGAAAAGCATCTGCCGGATCTCTCCCTGGTTCCTCAGCCCCTCAGTCGCTCGTCCCTTTGTCCCTCTTGTCCCTCTTGTCCCTTTATCCCACCGTCCCTTTGTCCCTACAATCAAATCCGTGCTCGACCAACTCACTGCAAACGCTGGGGAGAATGCTTTGAAACGAAATCTCGTTCTGATCATGGCCGTGGCGATGTTCCTGTCCTTTACCCTTGTCTCTCGTTCGCAGGAACCCGCAACCAAGCCCGAGACACCCGCGCCGCCACAGACCGCCCCGGCCCAAACCTCGCCGGCTCCAACACCGGCCGCCCCCGCGCCAGCGCCCCCCACTACTCCGTCAGGCCACCCGGCGAACTCCTACTGGACCGCGCACGACAAGCAGCTCCTGACGGACTTCGGATGGCTGGCCCGCTACAAAGACGCCGACGCGCAGCTTCCCAAGCCGCAGCCCGATGAAAAACGCGTCGTCTTCATGGGCGACTCCATTACCGAAGGCTGGCACTTCAACGAGCCCGACGGCTCCTTTGCCGGCAAGCCTTACATCAACCGCGGCATCAGCGGCCAAACCTCGCCGCAAATGCTCGTCCGCTTCCGCCAGGACGTCGTCGATCTGCAACCGGCCGTCGTCGTCATCCTCGCCGGCACCAATGACGTCGCGGGCAACACCGGCCCCATGACCGTCGAGCAAACCGAAGACAACATCAGCGACATGGCCGAGATTGCCGCGGCCAATCACATCCGTGTGGTGCTGTGCTCGGTGCTTCCGGCCTTCGACTTTCCCTGGCAGCCGGGACTGGAGCCGGCGCCCAAGATCCTCACGGTGAATGCGTGGATGAAGTCCTTCGCCGCCGACAAGGGATACGTGTATGTGGACTATCACACGGCCATGAAAGATGACCGCAACGGCCTGCCCGCCAACCTCAGCAAGGACGGAGTCCACCCCAATGCCGCCGGCTACGCCATCATGGCCCCGCTGGCGGAGGCGGGGATCGCCAAGGCGCTTGCCCAGTAGCTAAACTGGGTGCCCCATGTCTCCCGGTTTTGGAGACATGGGATACCACCACCGCTGGGTCCTAATTTGAGCTGGGCGCCGTCGTAGGAGCCGGAGCAGGCGCCGGAGTTGCCGCCGGTGTCTCGGCCGGCACGGGCTGCCCCTTCGACAAGTTCCGGACGAACAGAATCAGACTCTTCACCTCGGCGTCCTTGGCCCGGCTGTCCTCCTCCGGCGGCATCTTGTCCTTGCCCTTCCGGATCAGGTCGAACAGCTCCTGGTCGGTCTTGGCCTGCAGGGTCCGGGGATCGGTAAAGTCCGACAGCGTCAGGCCCATCCCCGTGGCCAGGTCGGTCTTTCCATTCCCGTTGTCGCCATGGCAAAGGGCGCAGTCAACCTTGTAAATGGTCTTCACATGGGCTGGGATTTCGCCGGGCTTGGCCTGGGCCTGGGCTGAAACAGCGTATCCCACCAGAAGCAGAGCAGGAAGGAGCAGCAGGGGTTTGCGCATGATGGTCTCCTCAGTTGCCGGTGTCGAGGAAATGGCATCGAGCAGCTGGTTAATTTTTTCGGGACCCATTATAGGCCAGTGTGCGCTCCATCACGCGTGATTTGCGGAATTGCCAGAGAGGGAACCTTCGCTTTACAATAAAGTGATTGCAGGAAAGGTCCGTTTTAACCAATGCCGAAGGAAAAAATTCATCCGCATTATGCCGCTGTCCGTGTACTCTGCGCATGCGGCAACAACTTTGAAACACGTTCGACCCACAAGGGCGACATCCATGTGGAAATCTGCTCGGTTTGCCATCCCTTCTTTACCGGCAAGCAGCGCCTGGTCGACACTGCTGGTCGCGTGGAGCGCTTCCGCCGGAAGTACGCCAAGTCGGACACCGCGAAAGCGGCGGCGGCAACCAAGTAAGTTACCCATTTGCAATACCTTGCGAGCCTCCGCCGTGGCGGAGGCCCTTGTCGTGTCCGGGAGCGAGGCTTCGCAAGCCAATGACAAGGCGAATTCCCGGAAGCGCGAGCTAAAGCCGATAGTTAAAGGCTGTATCTGTGACCCAACGCGGATTTACCGTGAAGAAAAACTGGGACAATCCGGTTGAACACGCCATGCCCGCCGAGGTCCGGGTGCCGGCCGAGGTGCGCATCGGTCCGTCGCCGTCCGCCCGCCACCGTCCTCGCCCCCATGGCTGGCGTCACCGACACCGTCTTCCGCCGCTTTATCCGCCACTCCAGCCTCTTCACCACACCCCACCATCCCGGGGATGCCCCGGTCCCTCGCATTTGGGGACCGGGGAAATCAAGACTCAAGAAATCGACTCCGCCATCACTAACTTCCAGTCCGGCTGCGGCCTCCTGATGACCGAGTTCACCTCCGCCGACGGCCTCTCGCGCATGCGCGAATCCAAGCGAAAGCGCTACCTCACCTTCTATGAGGATGAGCATCCCATCGCCGCCCAGCTCTTCGGCTCCAACCCCGAAACCCTGCCGAAGCAGCCCGCATCGTTCAGGACACCGGCTTCGACACCGTCGACCTCAATCTGGGCTGCCCGGCCAAGCGCGTCGTGGGATGCAACGGCGGCTCCGGCCTCCTCCGCGACCTGCCCAAAATCGCGCGAAATCTTCCAGGCAGTCCGCAGCGCCGTCACCATCCCCTTCACCGTCAAGTTCCGTCTCGGCTGGAACGACTCCCAGATCGTCTGCGTCGAACTGGCCAAAATCGCTGAAGGCGAAGGCCTCAACGCCGTCGCCCTCCACGCCCGCACCCGCGAGCAGGGATACACCGGCCAGGCCCGCTGGGAGTGGATCGCCGCCATCAAGCAGGCGGTCAACATCCCCGTCATCGGCAACGGCGACATCCGCACCCCCGAAGACGCCGCCGCCATGATCGCCAAAACCGGCTGCGACGCGGTGATGATCGGCCGCGCCGCCCCCGGCAATCCCTGGATCTTCCGCCAGATTGCCCAGTACACCGCCACCGGCGCCTACGAACAGCCCACCACAGAAGACCGCTACCGCATGATCCGTAGCTACTTCCAGATGCTCCTCGAAGAAACCGGTGGGTGCCCCATGTCTCCCGTCGTTGGAGACATGGGATCCGAAGCCCCGTCCACCGAAGGTCTCCCCCATCAGTCCGCCAAGGACAGGTCCTCGTCCTCAGGCCGGGAGACCGCCGGCAAAATGAAGCAGTTCGCCTCCTGGTTCACCCACGGTGTCCCCGGCGGAGCCCGCCTGCGCGCCGCCATCTATCAGGAAAAAACCGGCGCCGCCGTTCTCGCCCAGGTCGACGCCTTCTTCACCCGCCAGCTCGAGCAAGGGTCAATCGAGGGCGGTGCTCCTATGGAAGAACCCACGCAGCCGGCCCTCTTCAGCGGATTCGACCCTGCCCTGGCCTGCGGCGACTGAACGTGACACCCGCGTAACGGTTCGCACCCCTCTCTGAAGCCTTCGCATCTCCCTCCCCCCTTACCGGCTCCACCTCAGCCCCGCAGCGCTTGCATCTGCGACTCCTCGCTCCTCCGTCACATTCCTGTTGACACTCTACCTATCCACAAATAACCATATGTTGAATTTCTACAGGAAGGCGCGCCAGCGAAACATCGCGCGCATCCTCACCTGCGCAACCGGAGTGACTCATGGATTGGCTTCGCGAAATGTTCAGCCGCTGCACATCGTTCCTGAACCGGCGCAGGCTCAACGAGGAAATGGATCAGGAGTTCCAATCCCATCTGGAATCGGCGATCCACGACAACATCCGCCGCGGCATGTCTCCCGATCAGGCCCGCACGGCCGCCCTGCGCGCCTTCGGCGGAGTCACGCAAATCAAGGAATCCTACCGCTCCCGCAGCGGCTTCCCCTTCGTCACGTCGCTGGGCCGCGACCTCCTCTACGCAGCGCGCCGCCTCCGCACTTCGCCCGGCTATACGTTCGTCGTCATCGCTACGCTCGCACTCGGCATCGGCGCCAACACCGCCGTCTTCACGCTGGTCGAGGGAATGTTGCTCAGGTCTCTCCCCGTCGCCGATCCCGCAACCCTCTACCGCATCGGCGATCGCAACACCTGCTGCTACTACGGCAACTTTGAATCGCCCGACGGCGACTTCGACCTCTTCTCCTACGACCTGTATCGCCGCTTCCAGCAGTCCGCTCCGGAGTTCGAACAGCTTGCGGCAGTCGAGGCCGGCGGCAGCGGATACACCGTCCAATACCTCTCCGGCGCGCCACGCCCCCTGCGCACCGAGTTTGTCTCCGGCAACTACTTCAACACCCTCGGAGTCGGCGCATACCTCGGCCGCCCCTTCACAGCCAGCGACGACCGCCCCGGCGCTCCGCCTGTCGTGGTGCTTAGCTACGCCGCCTGGGAAACCGAATTCGCCCGCGATCCATCCATCGTCGGCGCCACTGTCTACGTCCAGCAACATCCGTTCACGGTCGTCGGTGTCGCGCCGCCGGCATTCTTTGGCGACCGCATCGCCTCCATCCCCGCCGACCTGTGGCTTCCGCTCACTACCAACATCTACCTTGAAGGCGCAAATGCCGCCGTTTCGCAACCGTTGACCGCATGGCTCTACTCCATTGGCAGGCTGCGGCCCGGCGTCCAAAAGCCGGCGCTCCAGGCCAGGTTGTCGGCGGTACTGCGCCAGTGGATGCACGAGTGGCCCAGGTTCGTCGATCACGGAGGCGCCGCCAACATTCCCCGCCAGCACGTGGTGCTCGCCCCGGCAGGAAGAGGAATCCAGAAACTTCAGCAACAATCCGGCAGCCACCTTCGCCTCTTGATGCTTCTCTCCTGCGTCGTGCTGTTGATGGCGTGCGCAAACATCGCCAGCCTGCTGCTGGCGCGATCCACCGCGCAGCGCACTGATGTCGCCGTCCGCATGGCCCTGGGCGCAGCCCGTTTCCGCATCATCCGCCAAATCATGATCGAGAGCCTGCTGCTCAGCATCGCCGGAGGCATCACCGCCCTCGGCGTCGCATGGTTCGGCGCTCACGCCATCCTCGCGCTCGCTTACCCTGAGGCGCACCATATGCCCCTCCACGCCGAGCCCTCATGGCCCGTCCTGGGATTCGCATTTCTCGTATCGCTCGTGACCGGTGCGCTGTTCAGCGCGGCTCCCGCATGGACGTCCTCCCACGCGCAGCCTTCTGAAGCCCTGCGCGCCACCAACGCCGCCGCCCGCGAGCGAACATCGATCCCTCAGCGCACGCTCGTGATCCTGCAACTCGCCATGTCCGTTGTTCTGCTCTCCAGCACCTTTTTGTTGACCCGCTCCCTCATGAATCTTGAGCATCAGAATTTCGGCTTCGAAACTGCCAATCGCTACACCTTCCAGATCGATCTCGAAGGCGCCGGATACACTCCTGACCGCGTCGCCGGCCTGTACCGGCAGATGGAAGACAGGCTGGGCGCATTGCCGGGCATCACCCAGGTCAGCTTCGCCCGCTACATTCCCCTCGGCGGCAACCAATGGGGCACCTGTGTTCACTTGCAAGGCCAGCCCGATTCAGGACAGGAAGACAAGTGCTTCTCCGACTGGATTCGCGTGAGCGCGCCGTTTCTCGATTCGGTGGGCGTGCCCATCGTTCGCGGCCGCGGATTCACCGCGCACGATCAACAGTCTTCGCCGTTCGTGGCGATTGTTAATCAGGCCTTTGCCAAAAAACTGTTCCCCGGCGCCGATCCCATCGGCAAACACTTTGGAACAGATGCGAAATACTCCAGCGAATACGAGATCGTTGGCGTCTTTTCCGACTTTGTTCTAACTGACCCTCGCGCCGGATCTCGTCCCCTGTTTCTCCTTCCCAATACCCAGCGATTCACCGGTTACGCCAGTCCGGAAGACGATGCTGCTGAAAAAGCATCCATGTTTCTCGACTCCGTTGTCCTGCGCGTTGCAGGTTCTCCCACCAGCGTCCAAATGTCAGTACGCAAGGCGCTGGCCGAGATCGATCCCAAACTCCCCATCTTCCGCTTTCTTCCCTACGACGCGGTGGTAGCCTCCAATTTCAACCAGGAGCGGCTCATTGCCCGCCTCACCTCGGCATTCGGGGTCATCTCCTTGATCCTCGCTTCCGTCGGTGTTTACGGAGTGATGTCGTACCTCGTCACGCGCCGCACCAGCGAGATCGGAATCCGCATGGCCATCGGTGCCTCGCGCGCCCTCATACTGCGTTTGATCATCCGAGGAGCACTCGCGCAACTCGCCGTCGGACTTGCGCTGGGCATCCCAGCCAGCCTGCTCATGGGCCGGCTCATGACCACCCTCCTCTTCCACATCAGCGCCTACAATCCATTGATTCTCGCAGCAGCGTCCATAGTTCTGGCCGTTTGTGCCGCCACCGCCGCGCTCGTCCCTGCCCTCCGGGCAGCATCGCTTGATCCGGTTCGCGCCCTGCGCACGGAATGAAGTCCGGCGAACCACTCGACAAGATCCGCGAGTCTGCAGCGCGGAACGGCACACTCTGCGCCCCGGCTCTCCGTGACCGCCCACTCGAACAATCACCCATGGACCCCTGCAACCTCATCATCACTCGGCTCCCCGGAAACCTCCGGATCGGGTAAGGTAGGGCTCACCATGCGCCCGTATTGCATACCCCTCCTCTACCTGCTGCTGTCTTTCCTCCCGCACTCGCACCAGTCACCCGACCTGTTTCGCGTGAAGATCGAAACCACCGCCGGCAACTTCGTGATTGAAGCGCACCGCGATTGGTCGCCCCACGGCGCCGACCGCTTTTACCAGCTTGTACAGGATGGCTACTACGACAATTCGCGCTTCTTCCGCGTGATTCCCGGACGCTGGGTGCAGTTCGGCATCAGCGGCGATCCACAAAAAGCGGCACAATGGCGCCATCGCGTGATTCCCGATGACCCCCTCATCCAGCACAACACACGCGGTTTTGTTGCCTTCGCCAATACCGGCCCCGACACCCGCTCCACGCAGATCTACATCAATACCGGCGACAACACGCGCAACGACAAGGAAAACGGCTTCGCTCCCTTCGGCCAGGTAGTGGAAGGGATGGACACAGTGGACAAGCTCTACGGCGAATACGGAGAGCAATCCGGCGGCGGCATGCGAGCCGGGCATCAGGATGCCATGTTTGCGGGGGGAAACGCATATCTCGACCGTGAGTTCCCAAAGCTCGACAAACTAATGCGCGCCTCCGTGATTCCGTGAACCCTTGGGCAGCTGCCTTCGGTTCATGGCGTTGGGAGTTCACTGTTCGTGCAGCGCGGTCTTCGGGTCCACCGCCGCGGCTCGCCACGCCGGCATCCATGACGCAATCGCAGCGATCACCAGGAACAGGACAAATGTTGCCGTGAACGTTGCAGGATCAGTCGGCTTTACTCCCACCAGCATGGCCGTGATCAGCCGGCCGAGGCCGATTGCCAGCAGCAGGCCGACCAGCATTCCGGTCACCGCCAGGCGCATTCCCGCGAACACCACAAGCCTGACGATATCGCCGCGCTCCGCTCCCAGTGCCATGCGAACTCCAATCTCCGGTGTTCGCTGGCGTACCGCCGTTGAGAGCACGCCATAAAGCCCCACCCCCGCCAAGGTCCCGGCCACGACAGCAAACACCGCAATCAGCAGCAGAGAGAAGCGCGTGCCAGACTGCGCGGCGCGCACAATCTCGTCAGCCGGAGCCATGTCCGTAATCACAAGGTTCCGGTCGAAACTGGTGAGAATCGAGCGCACCTGGTTTTCGTACTGCGCTGGATCCAGCGCAGTCCGCACCGCCCAGGACTGAACGGCGCCCGAGGACAGAAAGCCGTCGGTGAAGTAGATCTGCTCTCTACCCATATCCGTCAACGAGCCCTGGTGTTGATGCGCGACCACGCCGACGATCTGAACCCACTCGGGCTGCGGAGTCCGCAGGCGGATCAGGATTCGTTTGCCAACTGCGGATCCACCTGGAAAGGCCTTGCGCGCGAGCGCCTGATCCACAATCACGTTCGTGCGCCCCGGCAGATTGTCGTCCGCCGTGAATGTCCTCCCCTCCAGAAGCGGCGTTCGCAAAGTTTCAAAGTAGCCTGGCACCACGATCTGAAAATCGGTCGCTTGAAACTTGCTTTGATCCTGCACCGCTTCTTCCGTACCCCACCGGATGGGACTGAAATTCCCCGTCAACGGAAAAGGAAATGATGCCGTAACCGCCACCGCGCCCGGGATGGCACGCAGCCGCTCCTCGACCAGTTGCACCGCGACGGCACGTTCCGCAGCTTCTTTCTTGTTGAGTCCCAGGCCCAGCACCTTGAAGGTCAGCAGATTGTGGGCATCGAATCCAGGGTCCACACGCTGCAGCTCCACGAAGCTGCGAAACATAAGGCCGGAACCGCTGAGAAGCACGAACGAGAGTGCCACCTCCGCCATCACCACCAGGTTTCTCAGCGCAACTCCGCTCGCCAATCCCGAGATTCGACTGCTTCCACGCAGTACGTTCATCAGCGCAGGACGCGATGCGCGCAATGCGGGCACAATCCCGAACAGGGCGGCCGCGGCAAATCCCGCAAATGCCGCAAATCCGAGCACCGCTCCATCGATACCGACCGATTCAAACCGAGGCAGGTCTGCCGGAGCCAGCACCCGGAGTTCGCGAATTCCCGCCCACGCCAGCACCAAACCAACCAACGAACCCGCGGCCGCAATCAGGCACGCCTCGGTGAGCAGCGGCTCGATCAGCCTCCATCGGCTGGCGCCCATCGAAGCGCGCACGGCAAACTCGTGCTCGCGCAGCGAGGCCCTCACGAGAAGAAGATTGGCCACGTTTGCGCACGCAATCAGGAGGAGAAAGGTCACCGATCCCATCAGCGCCAGAATCGCCGGGCGCACCGCGGCCACCAAGTGCTGTTGCATCGGCTCAAGGTCGATGTAGTAACCGGCCGTCTGATCGATGGGGAAGTTCTTGCGTCCATCGGCGGCCACAATATCCGCTCTCTCCTGCGCGCGCTTCAGCGGGACGCCTTCTTTGAGCCGCGCAATCGGCCTGATCGAGAAGCTCATGCGCTCCGCTGCATCGTAGGCAAGGCGGTTCGCCATCCAGAGGTCGGGCGCCGCCTCTTCATCGGCATCCGGCGGAAAATACAGATGAAACCGTGGCGCCAGTACACCCGCGATCACCGGACCCGGCCGGCCGGCCAACTGCATAGTCTGCCCGATCACCGACTGGTTGCCGCCGAATCGCCGCTGGAAGTACTCATAGCTGAGGATCGCCGTCTGCAGATTGGCCGGCGCAGCCCCCGGCGCCGGATTTGCCGGCTGCGCCGCCTGCGGAGCGCCATCCTCCGCGTTAAAGTCGCGCCCGTACAGAATCTTTCCACCTGTCAGGCTGAAGAAGTTCGTAGTCACCACGGCCACGCGAATCTGCTCAGGAGTCCCATCCGCACGTGGCACAATCTGCCGTCCGGTGAATACCCCGGCCATGTCGGAGAAAGCGTCTTTCGTATGTTCGCGGAGATCGATGAAATCAGCATTCGAAAACGGCAGATTGAGCACATGCCTCTGGCGCAGCTCCATCCCGGCGATGACCAGCTTGCCGGGATCCCGATAAGGAAGGGTCCGCAACAGTACGCCATTGGTCACGCTGAAAATGGCCGTGCTGGTGCCCACGCCCAGCGCGATGGTAAGAATGGCCACGGCTGTGAAAACGGGATTCCGGGCCAGTACCCGGCATGCAACAACAAGCGTGCGAAAGCTCATGACGACCTCTCAGCGCGAAGGGGGCTCCGCACAACCAAAGCCCGCCGGGAAAGCACGAGGTTCATTATGCAACGAGCGTGCGTCTCTCCAACCAAGCAACGTCCCACCCTCAGCCGCACTCCCATCCGTTCGTCGATTCTCGCCTCACACATCGCCGTGACCGCCAGCACATTTCTCTAGGAGACATCCGGTCATACTCATGCTGTGGAAGTGTCTCTCAATCCCGCAACATCCCCTGCTCACGTCTCATCCGGATCCAATCGTGCCATGGGGCGAGCACCAACCAGCCCTGCTCACCCTTCAGCCGTTGGAAAAAAATTATCTGGATAAATTCGCCATCTGATCGCCTATGTAGATTTATAATCCATTGAAAACAAATGAGTAAACTTACCTACAAAAGCAAACAAACAGCAAATGTCGCCGTTTATTCGCCTCGGAGAAAAACCGGCCTCACCCGAAACCGCCAAAAGCTAATGACTAACAGCTGCTCTTAGTTCAACGGCAGCCGCACCGTGGCCCGCGCGCCTTCGCCGTCCTCGCGGTTCACCAGCCGGATCTCGCCGCCGTGGGCGCGCGCAATCTGCTGCGCCAGCGCCAGACCCACGCCGCTGCCCGTCGGCTTGGTCGTGTAGAACGGCACAAACAGGTTCTCGGTATTGGCAATGCCAAGTCCGCGATCCTCGATGTTCACCAGCGCGCGATCGAATCCGCCAGCCGTCCAGCTTACCCGCACGTGGCTGGCGCCATTGGCCAGCGACGCATCCACCGCATTGGCCAGCAGGTTGATGAACATCTGCTCCAGCTGATCCGGATCGGCGTTGAGCGTCACCGCCGGCCCCGGATCCAGCTGCAACTCGCCAGCCGCTGCTCGAGCAGCACAATCTCGCTCCAGCAGCGTCCCCAGCGAAACCGTCCGCAGTTGCGGCGGCGGCAACTGCGCCAGCAGCCGGTACGACTGCACAAAGCGATGCAGCGCGTCCGCGCGGCTCTCCACCACGCCCAGCCCGCGGCGAAAATCGCGCATCGTCTGCCTCTTCGCCCTCCATCGCATCCACGCGCGCCAGCAGACTGCCGGCGATGGACTTGATCGGCGCCAGCGAATTCGACAGTTCGTGCCCCAGCACGCGGATCAGCCGCTTCCACGCTGCCTGCTCCTCTTCCTGCAGCGGCAGGCTCACGTCCGCCAGCAGCAGCAGCGTGTGCGGCACGCCCTCCTGGCGGAACGCCGCCTTGCGCAGCAGCCAGCGCGTCGGCTTCGCCGCCGAACTGAGTGGATGCTTCTGTCAGCGCGCATTCAGCAGATCTTCGAGTCCCAGCTCGCGCGCGCTGAATGTCCAAAGCAACGCGCATGCGGCAGGTCCAGCAATTTCGAGCCGGCGTTGTTCACCAGTTGCAGCATGTTCTCGCGGTCGAAGGCAAACAGCGGCGCGTGCATCACCTCGAGAATGCGGGCCAGCAGCGCCGTGGCCTCAAGCGAACGCACGCGCTGCTTCTGCAGCAGATCGGCAAGCGCATTGACCTCCGCCGCCAGTTCGCCAAGCGCATCGCGCGTGCTCGGCGCCGCGCGCCCGGAACGAGTAGTCGCCCTCGCGCATCGACGCCACCACGTTGGAGAGCGTCTGCATCGGCCGGATCGAAGCCCTCAATGAGGGCCGCGGCAACCAGCAGCAGATAGAGAAGCAGGCAGCAGATGATCAGCAGTCGCAGGCGTGAAGGTGATGCCTTCGCCGCGCGATCAGGAATTCCGGCAAACATCAGACGCCGGCAGTCGAACAGCCAGAGACAGTAAAGCCAGGCACGGCGCACCGCCGAGCGCCGGCGCCTGCGGCGCGCTGTGCGTTCATAGGCCATACTTTTCGATACGACGATAGAGCGCGGCGCGGCTAAGCCCAAGAGCCTCGGCCGCCTGGGAGATATTGCCGTCGCAGCGGCGCAGCACCTTGCGGATCAGCAGAGCCTCGACCTCGTCGATGCTCATGTTCTCAGATGGACTGCGCGGAAGACTCGCGCGGCGGTGATGGCCAGGTTCGCCGGCTCGATCTCTTCGCCGCGGCACAGCAGCACGGCGCGCTCCACGGTGTGCTCCAGCTCGCGCACATTGCCCGGCCACGGATACTGCATCATCTGCTGCATGGCGGCCGGGAAAACCCTTCACCTGCTTGCGATAGCGCGACCGGTTGCGGTTGAGAAAATGCGGCGCCAGCAGCGGAATGTCCTCGCGGCGGTCGCGCAGCGCCGGCAGATGAATCTCCACCGTGTTGATGCGGAACAGCAGATCCTCGCGAAAGTTGCCGGCGGCGGCCTCTTCATGCAGCTGCGCATTGGTGGCGGAAAGAACGCCGCACATCCACGCGACGGGTCTGCGACGAGCCCACCCGCTCCAGTTCGCCGGTTTCCAGCACGCGCAGCAGCTTGGCCTGCTGGCGGATGGGCACGTTGGCAATCTCGTCCAGAAACAGCGTGCCGCCGTTGGCCAATTCGAATCGCCCAATGCGATCGGTGCGCGCGTCGGTAAATGCGCCCTTCACGTGCCCGAAGATCTCGCTCTCGAAGGTGCCTTCCGGCAGGCCGCCCGCATTCACCGCCACCAGCGCCATGCGGCTGCGCGGCGACGCGGCATGCAGCAGCTTCGCCACAATCTCCTTGCCGGTGCCGTGCTCCCCGGTGATCAGCACATTGGCGTCCGACGGGCCCACCTGCGCAATCAGTTCCAGCACCGGCTGCATCGAAGGCGCACCGGCCACGAAATCCGGCATGCCTTCGGCGCGCAGCAGGCGGTTTTCCAGTTCCAGCTGGCGCGCCCGGCGCAGCGCCTGGTGCAGCTCCGCGTGCACGCGAATCAGCGCAAGCAGGCGCTCGTTCTCCCACGGCTTCTGGATAAAGTCGCGCGCCCCGCGCTTGATGCTCTCCACGGCCAGATCGATATTGCCCCATGCCGTCATCACGATAACCGGCAGCGCGCGAGTCGATCTCCTGATGCGGGCCAGCAGGTCGAGCCCCTCCTGGCCCGACGTTGTGTCGCGCGTGTAATTCAGGTCCATCAGCATGCACGTCATACTCGCTCTGGCCAAGTGGCTTCAAGAGCCACCTGCGGCGAGCGCACGCAATCGACGGCGATGCCATGCGGCGTGAGAAGCAGTTCCACCGCTTCGAGAATGTGGGGCTGATCGTCGGCGACCAGCACCCGGATTTTTTCCTGCTTGCTCGGAATGATCGCCTCCACGACGCCGGTCCCTGCAACGGTTTCAGACATGCACGCTTTTCCTGATTCTACGGTGCGTGCGTCACCACGCCCGACTTCGCGTCGTCAATCGAAACACCCGTGCGTTCCAGAGTTTCTCCAGTCGCGCGGTCGATATCGACCTTGGCTTTCTCAAACTGTGCTTGCGCCGCAAAGAGAGCGGATTCGGCGATGGCCAGCTGGTTTTGTGCGACCAGCGTATCGTAGCTGGACTTGGCGCCGAGTTTCTGTTCCTGCTCGGTGATGTCAAAGGTTTGCTGCGCCAGGTCGCGGGCCTTCTGTGCGGCATCCACGCGGGCCTGGGCCTGCTGCAGAGCGAACTGCGAGTTGCGCACGTCGAAGCGGATGCCCTTCTGCTGCTGCTCGAACTGGATCTGACTTTTGCGATAATCCAGAACGGCCCGGAACTGATCTGCCTTTTGCTGGCGGTTGCGCAGGTTGATGGCCAGCGTCACGCCCACCTGGTATTCCGGCGCGGAGTAATTGAAGATGTTCTGGAACATACCCGAGAAGCCGGTAGGCAGGTCCGATTTGCACTCGGCACCGAGAGTGCAAAATGGGTTCTCCGGGCCGCCGGTCCCGTTGCCCACATAGAGGCCATACACATTGAGGGTTGGCAGCAGCTCACTGTTAATGTCTTTCAGCGACTGCTTCTGAATATCAGCCGCAAGCTGGTAAATGGCGACCTCGGGGCGGTTCTTTTCGGCTTCGGCAATCAGGGTGTCGATGGGTTTGGCAGCGTTGGGATTCGGTTCGCCTTTGAGATCGAGGGGAATGACTGCCATTTCATCGATGGCCGGATCATCGGTTTTGGTGAGAAGGTTCTTGATGGCAGTTCGTTCAGACGGAGAGTCGCGCGCGAAACGGTCAGGTCGCCCTCACTGGTAGCCACTAAGGACTCGTCCGTTGTTACCTGCAAGGCTGGAATGGCGTTGAGGGCAAGCTGCTTCTTGTCCACGTCGAGTGTCTGTTGCGCAAAGGCGAGCGAGCGCGATTTCACTTGCTCGTCCTGGTAGGCATTTACCAGGTCCCAGTAGACGGTCTCGACCTGCGTGACTGTGGCAATCACCTGCTGCTTGAACGCAAGGTCGGTGATCTGGGCGTTGCGCTTGGCGATCTTGATGTACCGTTGTTGGTGGCGGTCCCAAAGCCCGCCAGGAATGGCTGCGTGATCTCCACCGCGAAACTGGAATACAGGGTTGGATTGATGCTGCTGTACGGGGAGTTATTGGTCTGCCGCTCTCCCTGGTACTGAGCGAATATGTTGGTTCCCAACGGAAAAGACTGACTGAAATTGGCCAGTCCCTCGATGGTGTTGGATTTGAGAGTCTGCGTACCGACTTGAAACTGGTTGACCTCCTGCGTTGTTGTGTGATCGACGTAGCCCTTGAAAGTGAGGAAGGGATCAAAAGACGGAACCGTGGTTCCCTGGCCGAGCGTCGACTGCACGATACCGCCCGCGCCGGCTGAGGATCCGGCGCCGCCCCCGCCGCCGCCCCCGCCGCTGGAGGCCCCAATGCCGGAGAACTGGGAAATGCCGGTGTTCACACCGTTGGCGAAGGCGCCGGATTTGGTGCGTAGGATATCGGTCTGTGCAATGGGAAAGTTATAGCGGAAGTAGGCGATATCGAGGTTGTTCTCGATAGCCAGGGAGATGGCATCGTTGAGCGAGATATAGAGTTTTCCGTCGCGGATGAGATTCTCCAACCGCGGAGAATTGGTGAGATCCAGTTCCGGCGCAGTACTGGGCCGATAGGCGGCCAATGGATTGTGGTGGCCGCGCGGCATTTCCACGTGAAATGGCCGTTGCGGGCCAACCGCCTGCTGCTGCGTTTGCTGCATCTGCTGCGCGAGCGTGGGCGTTGCGGCCGGCTGTCCGTTTGGCGGAGGCGCCGGAGCCTCGGGCGGAGCAGTCGGTTGCTGGGTGGCCGGAGCCTGTTGCTGCGACGGCTCCTGGACGGCGAACGCCAGATTGGCCTGCATCAGAAGAATGGCAACACAGGCCTGCACCCGTGTGCGCGGCGAAACCGCGCGTCGAGCCTTCCCCGATTCTTGCTTCACTTGCACCGTGGAATAAGTCACTGGGCCTTGACCTCCTCGGGCTGCGCCGGAAGGGCGGCGTCGCGCGTGAGCCAGCCGTCATGCAGTTCCAAAATGCGCGAACCGTAGCGCGCGTTTTCATCGGAGTGCGTAACCTGCACGATGGTCGTCCCCGCGCGATTCAACTCGCGGAAGAGTTCCATGATTTCGCGGGCCTGCGTGGAGTGCAGATTGCCCGTCGGCTCGTCGGCCAGCAACAGCGACGGCGCATGCACCACGGCGCGCGCGATGCCCACCAGTTGCTGTTGTCCGCCGGAAAGCTGGTTGGGAAACAGGTCCTTCTTGGCCACGATGCGGAAGCGATCGAGGATATCGGCCACCATGCCCGCGCGCACCTTGGCGGGCAGGTTCTTGTAGGAGAGCGGTAGGTCAATGTTTTCCGCCACCGTCAGGTCATCGAGCAGGTGATAGCTCTGAAAGACCATGCCGACGCGCTGGCGCGCCAGGTCCGCGCGCTGTTTGCGATTCAGCGCGTGCACGGCCGTGTCGCCAAACCAGTACTCGCCCAGCCAGCTGTCATCCAGCAGAGCCAGCACGTTCAGGAGCGACGACTTCCCTGCTCCGCTGGGTCCCATGATGGTGACAAACTCGCCCTCGCGGATGGTGAGCCCGATACGGCGCAGCACCCAGGTTTCGGTGTGCCCCGTCTTGTAACTACGTTCGACATTTTTGAGTTCGATCATGATCTTCTTCCTTCAGAATCTGTTCTTGAGCGGCCTATTCGACGCGCAAGGCTCGCATGGGTTGCACGCTGGCAGCACGCCGCGCGGGCAATGCCGAGGCCAGGACCACCATGGCCGCGGTGAGCACAACCGCCGAGGCCAGCGTGATTGGGTCAAATGAGGTTACACCGTAAAGCTGGCTGCGGAACAGCCGCGCGATGGCGGCGGCCGAAGGCAGCGCAATGATGGTAGCGATCGACGCGATGAGCAGCATCTCGCGGGATACCAGCAGAACCACGCTCGAGCGCTGCGCTCCCAATGCCAGGCGCACGCCGATCTCGCGGGTACGCTGTTCCGTGGAGTACGCCAGCACGCCGTAGAGTCCGATGGCGGCCAGCAACATGGCCAGCGCGGCGAACCCGATGGCAAGAAAGGCCAGGGCGCGTTCATCCGAGGCGCTGCGATCGACCTGCTCCTCCATGGTGCGCAGCCCGTCCACCACCAGCGTCGAGTCGAGTTGCTGGATCGTGCCGCGAATCGCCCCTTCGATGCTTTCAGGCGGGCCGGAGGTGCGCAGGTACATGGTCACCCCCGCCGGGTGCTTCGCCTGGAAGTAGGGCTCGTACACCGCGGGCCCCAGCGGCGTGCGCAGATCGGAATGCTTGATATCGCCAACGACTCCCACGATCGTGATGTCGTAGTTGGGATGATCGCTTTGTCCTTCCTGGATCAGATGGCCCACAGCGTTTTGCGGCGTGCCAAGGAAGCGCTTTACAAATGCGAGATTCACCACCGCAACTTTGGGCTGGCCCTTGGCGTCGCCCGCATTGAACTCTCGGCCGGCCAGCAACGGCTGGCGCAGTGTGGCAAAGTAGCCCGCCGTGATGCGCGACTGTTCAAAATTCATGCTCTCGTCGTCGCCGGGCTTGTATCCCTGGATGCTGTAATTGCTGCCCGAATTGTTGCCGGCAATTTCCGGATCCGTTGTAGCCGAAACCGATCGGACGCCGGGAATGCGGGAAAGCGATTCAAGCGCACTGGTAACGATCTGCGGAGTCCGGTCCTCACCGTACCCGGAGTTGGTCGGATCGAAGCCGAATGTCACAAGATTGCTCGTCTCGAACCCCAGATGCTGCGCGCGAAGGTTGTCGAGAGTGCGTACAAAGAGGCCGGCGCCGCTCAACAGCATCACGCTCAGCGCGATCTGCAAGCCGACTGCAAATTTGCGAAAGCGCTGCGAGCTCTTCGAGGCCGTTCCAGCACTCTGCCGCAGGGCGTCTACCAGATTTGGGCGCATGAAGTGCAGCACAGGAGCGATGCTGAACAGCAGGCTCGCCACCACTGACAGACTGAGCGTGAACAGCAGCACCCGCGCATCGATTGCCGCAGAGTACGGCTCGCTGCCCGGATCGGCGGTGGTCATCAGATGCACCAGGAGCCGGGAGACGGCAGGGGCAAGCGCCAGGCCCGCCGCGGCTCCGGCCACGCCAAGCATGCCGCCTTCCACCAGCAACTGCGAGACGATGCGGTTGCGCCGCGCGCCCAGCGCATAGCGCATTGACATCTCGCGGGCGCGGGCTGCCGAACGCAGCAAAAGCAGCGTCGCCACGTTGATGGCGCACATGGCCACCAGCAGCCCTGTCATGCTGAACAGAATCACCAGCGGCTTTTCCAGGCTACTGCGATTGGGATTGAAGCCCTTGGAGTCGTCCACCACTTTCAGGTGCGAGTTCTCGACGAAGTCCCTGTGGAAGCGCGCCGACTTCGATTTTTGGAGCGTGAATTCGTATTCGCGCAAGGAGTGCCACAGCGGTGCGAGACTCGCCTGCGCTTGTGCTACCGTAACGCCCGGCTTGAGCCGCGCAACCAGCACCAGCCATGCCGATTTGCGGTAGTGCAGATCGTCGAACGGCGCCCGCCACGGGATAGCTTGCTCGACCATCGTGACAGGAACAAAGATGCTCGGCTTGTAGCCGCCGATCGCGGAGTCGAAGTGATTGGGCGCGACGCCAATCACGGTGAACGAATGACCGTTCACCAGCACCGTTTGGCCAACGATGTCGCGCGCTGCGTTGAACCGCGTTCTCCAGTAGTCGTAGCTCAAGACGGCTACGGGATTTGCATTCTTCTCCGTTTCATCCTGCTCACTAAAGAGCCGGCCGGCAGCAGGCTTCACGCCAAGCAGTTGGAAATAGTTGCCGCTCACCACCTCTGCATTTCGGTCTTCTGCCTGGTTGTGCCAGGAGATGCCGGCCGTCGCTTCTTCGCTGGCCAGAATGCCTTGGAACACCTGATTCTGCGCGCTCAGGTCCTTGTACATCGGGTAGGAGAAGATGTTGTGCCGGTCGTTGTCCTCTCCGCCAAAGCTGCTCATGCTCCCGTTAAAGCCACCGCTCCACTCAAAGCGCACCAGCTCCTTCGGCTTCTCCACCGGCAGCATGCGCAGAAGCACCTGGTCGAACAGCGTAAAGATGGAGGTGTTCGCACCGATGCCGAGCGCCAGCGTAAGCACGACCGTGATGGTGAATCCCGGCGACTTGCGCAACTGGCGCAGTGCATAGCGAATGTCTTGAAGCAGTCCGCTCATCCTCATCTCCTATTCCGTTCGTAGCGCCTTCATGGGCTCGATTGACGCTGCGCGCCGCGCCGGCAAAAGACCAGCCACCGTGGCACAGAATCCGAGCACCAGCGTCGCACCCGCCAGCGCTATGGGGTCGTACGCGCTGACGGCATAGAGTTGGCTGGCCATCAAGCGGCCCGCCAGCAAAGCACAAGCGATTCCGATCACCAGGCCCAGGCCAATCTGCCAGCCCGCGCCGCGCAACACGATGGCCATCACGTTGGTACGCGTGGCGCCCAGGGCCATCCGGATGCCAATTTCGCTCGTACGCCGGACAACGAAGTACGACATCACCCCGTACAGTCCAACCGAAGCGAGGATGAGAGCCAGCGCGCCAAACAGGCTGGTGAGCCGCGCCAGCAGCAGGTCCTGGACGAAGTTGGAGTTGACCTGCTGCTCGAAGGGCATCAGATCCACAACCGTCAGGTTGGGGTCGACCGATGCCAAAGTGCGGCGTAGCAGTTCGTCAATATTTTCCTGCGGCGATTTGAACTCGATAAGAATCGAATTGGCGAACAGCGATGCCGTCTCTCCCGCATCGTCGGGAGGTGCAAATGCCTTGTATTGCTGCGGCATGGGACGAAGAAACACCGGCCTTACCGGCTCACGCGGATTATTCATCTTGAAATCGCGGAAGATGCCCACGATCTCGAACGCCCCGGAGTACTTGGGATCGCTAACCCCAAAGTGTTTTCCGATGGGATCCTCGTTAGGGAAAAAGCGCTTCACAAATGTTTGATTCACCACCGCCACCGGCTGGGACGTCGCAGTGTCCTGCTCGCCAAGGTCCCGCCCGCGCAACATCGGCACGCCGATCGACTGCAGAAACTGCGGAGTCACTCGATCCCAGGTCGCCATGCACCGTTCCCCGGCGGTCGGCACTGGGTGTCCCTGCGGCAGCGCGCAATCACCCCAATTGTCACCCTCAAGCGGGCTGTAAAGCGCCAGCGAAACGTGAGCTACGGCTGGTAAAGCCGCGAAGCGCGATTCGATCTGCCGGTACAGGCCCGGCAGACGATCTGTCGTGTACCCCGCGCCCTGCGGATCAAAGTGCAGCACATAACGGTTGGCAGTTTGGACCCCGAAGTTCTGATTCTCAAGATTGGCGAGAGAGCGGCCCAAAAGAATAGCCCCGGCCAGCAGCACAATTGAAAGCGCTGCCTGCAGCACTACCAGAGCTTTTTGTGAAATGCCGGAGTGATCCCTGGTGGCGCGATTGACTCCGCGCAGAACCTCCGCCGGCTGTGCCTGGAATGCCAGCCACGCGGGCGCCAGCCCGAACAGAAGGCCGACGAGCAGCGAAACCCCGAACGCAAAACAAAGCACCAGCAACGAAGGCGCCGCGCTGATGGGCAGGTTGGGCGAGTCAGGAAAGGCCAGCGCAAGAATTGTGCGCGAGCCTGCATACGCAACACCCAGCCCCGCGATTCCTCCCATGCAGCTCAGCAGAATGCTTTCCGTCATGGTCTGCCGGATGATGCGCTTGCGGGCCGCGCCCATGGCCATGCGTACCGCGATCTCGGCGCGCCGCCCCGTACTGCGCGCCAGCACCAGGTTGGCGATGTTGGCGCACGCAATCAGCAACACCACCGACGACAGAATCATTAGCATCTTGAGACCCTTGCCGGTCTCCTGCTGCAGGTTCTGAATGCCGCCTCCGCCGGGAACAATCGTCACGTACTGTTTGGGGATGAGCTTGTCTCCACCTTGCCTGGTGTAAGCCTCGCGCGTAAACAGGAACTGCCGCAGCGCGGCGGTAAGCTTGGCCTGAAGCGCCGGAATACTGGTGCCGTGACGCACCCGCCCTAGAGGATACAGCCAATGCGTATCGGGATGATGCAGGTACGCTGTGTTGCCGTGCACATAAGGCTCGGTAACAAGCGGCATCCAGAAGTCCGCAGGCGTGTCGGTGACGCGATCGCCGAAGAAGCGAGCCGGCGCCACGCCGATGACCGTAAACGGCCGCGCCTGGATCGATATCGGCGAGCCGATGATTGACGGATCGGCGCCGAATTCGTTCTGCCACGCGCGATAGCTCAGCACCACCACCGGCGCCGCGCCTTCGCGGTCGTCGGTCTCGCCGAACACCCTGCCTACCGAAGAACCAAGGCCAAGCGTCGTGAAGTAGTTCCCCGAAACCCACTCGCCGCGCATTTCACGACCCTGGGCCTCTCCGCGCCTCACACTGAAGCGCGGCTGCCCGGCCTGCATGGCCGCCAGTTGCTCAAACTCCGGCGCCGACTTCTTGAAATGCAGGTAGAGGTCGTAGGAGAAGATATCGAAATCCCCATTGCGCTCCACAAACCCGCCGTTTACACAGCAGTTGTCCGTGTCGCCAATGCGATACAGATCTCCGGGATCGGCCACCGGCAGCGACCGCAGGAGAATCCCCTTCACCAGCGTAAAGATCGCCGTGTTGGCCCCGATACCGAGGGCCAGCGTGATGATGGCTGTAGCGGCAAAGCCGGGAGACTTGCGCAGTTGGCGAAATGCGTAGCGCAGATCCTGGAGAAACGTCTGCATGAAACCGAACCTCCTGTTTCGGCGCCGAGAGCTTGTAGCGGCTCAAATAACCTCGCAGCGGGCGCACGCCATTTCTCCTCGCCCCTGCGCAACCACGCGAGACGGCAGTACGTCACCGCAAGCTCCAAGATTGCGGCGCGCAATCCGCTAAATCATCCTTGATCCGTCGCCCGCATCCCGCTGAATGCAGGCACGGCGAAGACGGCGTTCTGTCCTACGATGCTTCCACTTCGGCGGTCAGTTTCTGCAGTTCCTGCTCTGAAACCACCTTGCCGTCGAACAGGTGAACCTCGCGCTCGGCATGCTTGGCAAAACGCGGATCGTGCGTCACCATGCAGATCGTCGAGCCTTCCCGATGCAGATCGGCCAGAAGGTGCATCACCGCCTCGCCGTTCTTCGAGTCCAGGTTGCCGGTAGGCTCGTCGGCCAGCAGGATCGAGGGCGACCCGGCGAGCGCACGCGCTACGGCAACACGCTGCTGCTGACCGCCGGAGAGCTGCGCCGGATAGTGCCGCATGCGATGCGCCATGTTCACGCGCTCCAGGGCTTCCTTCACCCGCTTCTTGCGCTCCGCGGAGGGCATGCCCGCGCGATACGTCAGCGGCAGCTCCACGTTCTCTTCCACCGTGAGATCGCCGATCAGGTTAAAGCTCTGGAAGATAAACCCGATCTCCTGATTGCGAATGCGCGAGCGCTCGCTGAAGCTCAGGTTCTCGACGGGCTTGTTGTTCAGCAGATACTTCCCGCCCGTGGGCGTGTCCAGCAGCCCCAGGATCGACAGAAGGGTCGACTTTCCGCAGCCCGACGGCCCCGACATGGCCACATACTCGCCACGCGAAATCGTCAGGTGAATGCCGGAGAGAGCATGCGTCTCCACTTCGTCTGTGTAGAAGACTTTGATCAGGTCTTCAATTTCAATCAGCTTGTCACTCATGTCGTCTCAATCTCCTCTGTGATCCAGAATTCTCTGCTGCTGTTCACCGCATTGCCGTTGCCGTCAACCCTTACAGGTAACTCAACCACCACTGCGCTCGATGGCGGCGCCGGTACTCGGCGAACCACGCGCACGGAAAGTACAAAGCTACTAGCAACAAGACCCACATCGCGTACACCATTCCCAGTCCGTGCCCGTACGCAGCCGGCACCTCATTCATCCAGAAGCTTCCCTTCCAAAGCCAGCCCACCGGCTGGTGAGAAAGGTAGGCCAGCACGATGGCAATCAAATGAATGACGTAAAGGTGGAGCACGTAAAACAAAAGCGGCACGCGTCCGAAAACCACGACCGGCTTGATCAAACGCTGCATAACACCGGATCCGCCAGCGCGGTCCACCAGGGCCAGCACAATCAATGCAGGACCCAGCGTCATCAGCAGATACTGCAGCGATGCCGGATACTTCTCGGTATCGAGAAAGCTCACCACCGTCATCGCGAACGAGCCCTGAACGTGCCACTCGCCGGGCGAGTTGCGTGCGATGTCTGCGGCCGGATTCCCATATGCGTTGAACGCGCGCAGGATAATAAACGCCGCCGTTGTCGCAGCTCCGATCCACAACGTGATGCGCGACCGCACCGCAATTGGCTTCTCAAACAGCTTGCCGAAGACGTAGCCCAGCATCATGACGCCCGCCAGCGGCAGGATCGGGAAAAGCACGAAGAAATGCGTGTGCGGCACCACGCCCTTGCGATGAAGCACGGACCATAGCCAGTCGAAACTGCCCAGCTGCGCCGGCTTCACGGCGTCAAACAGATCGTGCAGCAGAACAACCGCCAAGCCCAATGCCAGGATCACCTTTTCCGGCAGCCAAACCAGCACGGCCAGCAAAATCATCGAGCATCCCAGCGACCAGATCACGCCGCCCATCCGCCAGAACACGAACGTCCAGGCGTACTCAATGATCGTGAACTCAAGCACCACCAGCCACAGCCCGCGTGTGAATAAGAATCGCGATGCCGCAGCCAGGGAGCCGGTCCGCGCCCGATAAAGATACGCGCCCGTACCGGCCAGAAAGAAAAACAGCGGCGCACAAAAATGCGTGATCCAGCGCGTAAAGAACAATGCCGGCCAGGTGTGCGCCACATCTTCCGGTTCGACAGGGATATTCGTGAGGAAATCGCGCAGGTGATCGATCGCCATCAGCACCAGCGCCACCCCGCGCATGAAGTCGACGGAGGCAATGCGATCAGACACGGCCGGGTTCGCAGCTTGTGCGGCTGCGGTGTAGTGCCCGGCTGTAGCGATCGCCTGCGTCATCTCTTCCCCTTCACTCTGTGGTTCGGTTCCCGCGGCTGCCGGCCCGGGCGTTACTCCAGCCGAATGCGATCCACGCCGTCGTACCGCGACATGTCCGACAGGATTACGGTATCGCCTGCCTTCAACCCTTCCATCACCTGGATCACCTGCACTGAAGCCTTGCCCACCTTCACCGGCACGCGCACAGCACCCTTGTGGTCCGGATCTTCCTTGAACAGGCTCAGTGTCGAGTTCTCGTTGCCCAGCGCCGGCCGGCCGACATACAACACATCATGCAGGTGCTCCAGGTCGATCGTTCCATCCACGCTGAGTCCCGGAACTGCGCCTGGGGGTAAGGTCCCATCAAGCTGTACGTCAACGGTGCGCGTTCCGTTCAATACCGTGGGATCGATGCGCGAAACGTGACCCTGCACGATGCCGTTATGCGTGTCGATCGATGCCGGCTGTCCTATCTGGATATCGTGCGCCTGCGTCTCGGCGATTTGCAGGGCCGCCTTCAGCTTGTCCAGCTGAATCACTTCGGCAACCGGCGTTCCCGCCGCAACGTGCGTACCAACCTGCACGGCGGTGGGAAGCGCAGCCATCTGACCTGAGATCCCCGCCCGCACCTGAAGTGCCGCAGTCTGCTTTTGATATAGATCCACCAGCGTCTTCGCCTGGTCGATCTTCGACTGCGCCGATGCCAGCTGGACTTTGATGTTGTTCTCATCCACGTCAAGCCGCTCGAGACTCAGCTTGTGCTGCGCATCGAACTGCTCCGCCGTGTTTTTCGATTTGTTGTACTGGGTCCCCGCGATCACGCCCAGGTCCAGCAGCTGCTTGTCGATCTTGGCTTGAAGATCGTTGGTCGTATAATCGGCGTTCACCTGCGCGGCCACGATCTTCTTGTCCATCAGCGTGCTCTGCAACGACGCCTGAAGTGCCTTGTAGTCCGCCTCGGCCTGCTGCTGGCCAAGCTTGGCGTTCAGCAGCTTCTGATCAAGCTCCGGATCCGACATGTCCAGAAGAATCGTGTCCGGCGTCACCTTGGTGCCCGGCAGAACCCGGATGCGCACCACCGTTGCATCCGTCAGGGCCGGAATGAGCTGAATGCTGTCTTCGCGCGGGGTCAGCGTGCCGGTCGACCCGCGTACCTGCCGCGTGAAGTCTCCGCGTTTGACCGTGTCCGGCCACACAGCCGAGGCATCCACGCTCGGCGCTGCAGGCTTCAGCCGGGAAACTCCAAATCCAGCGGCTACGAGAACGATGACTGCGACACCGACCCAGACGTAAAGCTGGCGGCGTTTTTTCTTCTTGATGTCAGGGCGCGCGATATCCATTGCGCCAAGGTAACTGCACTTCCCTTGCCAAAGAAACGCTATTCCTATCAGACGTGTTTGCTAGCGGTTAGATTGCCCCCACCTCGTGCGCAATCGAAATCTTCCTGACCGGTGACAATTCCGAGTGTCCGTTTTCGAACACTTGCCGGGCTGCAAATTCGCCGTCCGTCTGGCACGCAATCAGAGCCGTTCCACCGCCATCGCCACAGCGTTCCCTCCGCCCAGGCACAGCGCTGCCACACCGCGCCTTTTGCGCTGCTGGCTCATGGCCGAAAGCAACTTCACCAGCACTGCCGCCCCGCTGGCCCCGATGGGATGACCCAGGGCCACCGCGCCGCCATGCACATTCACCCGCGCCGGATCCAGCCCCAGTTCCCGGTTCACCGCCAGCGCCTGCACCGCAAACGCCTCATTCAGCTCGAATAAGTCCACATCGTCGAGCTTCCATCCTGCCTTGGGCATCAGCTTGCGGACGGCATCGATAGGGGCCAACCCGAACCACTCCGGCTCCCGACCCGCCGTCACCTGCGCCCGCACCGCGGCCAGCGGTTTCAGTCCCCGTTCGCGAGCCCCCTCGGCACTCATCACCACCACCGCCGCCGCCCCGTCGCTCACACCCGGAGCATTGCCCGCGGTCACCGTTCCCCCTTCCTTGAAGACCGGCTTAAGCTTCGACAGGGTCTCTACGGTCGTCTCCGGCCTGATCGCCTCATCGGCAGCAAAAACTCGAGGAGCCTCGCCCTTCTTCGCCGCAGGAATTTCGACGGGCAGGATCTCCTCCTTGAACAGCCCCTCGGCAGTCGCCCTGGCCGCCTTGCGGTGCGACTCCACCGCGAACGCATCCTGCTCCTGTCGCGTAATCCCGTACTTCTCGGCAATCATCTCGGCGCCGACTCCCATGTGGAAGCCGCGGTACGCCTCCCACAGACCGTCGTGGACCATGGCATCCACCAGCGTCCCATTGCCCATGCGATAACCGGACCGAGCCTGCGGCAGCAGATAGGGAGCATTACTCATCGACTCCATCCCTCCCGCCACCATCACCTCCGCATCGCCCGTCTGAATCGCTTGTGCCGCCAGCGCCGCCGCCCGCAGCCCCGAGCCGCACACCTGGTTCACCGTAAGCGCCGCCGATTCAGGCGGAAGCCCGCCGTGGATCGCCGCCTGCCGCGCCGGATTCTGTCCCAGCCCGGCCTGCAGCACGCAGCCCATAATGCATTCGTCCACATCCGCCGGAGCCATGCCGGCACGCCGCACCGCCTCCCGCACCACCAGCGCGCCAATCTTCGGCGCCGCAAACCCCTGCAGCGCGCCCTGAAACTTGCCGATCGGCGTCCGTACCGCCGCAACAATCACCGCTTCCTTCACTCCACGACCTCCGATCGGACTTCCCGCAAACGAGCCTAAGCATAACAACGGGACCAGAGAACAGGCACCCGCTCCCATCGCCTCCCAGCCACGGTTTGTCCCCGTCGTTTTTGATGTGTACAGTGGCTGTGCGGATCCCAGCGCGAAATTGGGCCGCGCCTGCCAACCTCCCGGGCGAAACACAAGTAACCACGAGGTCGAATTGGCCGTCCATTCAGCAGGCAATCCGGGTGTCGGTGCGATGCGCAAGCTCATTCTGCTCGTTTTAGGCGGTGTTCTGGCGCTGACCGCGCAGGCGGCGCGCCGCGCCACCGTCGCCCAACTCGAAGAAGCTCTCTCCGCCGGCATCTCCGAACACCGCGCCGACGCCGACCTGGCCCGCCAGATCGCGGGATTCGATCTCTCCGAGCGCCTCACCCCCGCTACACTCGATCGCCTCGCTGCTCGCCTTCCTCTGCAGCCCCGCACCGCCCTTGCCCTGCAGTTGCTCTCCGATCAATCGGCCTTTCTCGATCCGCCCGCTTCTGAGCTTCCCGCCACCGAGCCACCCGACGCCAACGAACAAACGCGCATGCTGGTGGCCGCCCGGGGCTGGGTCGTCACCACGGTTCCCAAGCTTCCCAACTTCTTTGCCACCCGCACCACCCATCGCTTCGACGATAGCCCGCAGGTCATCAACCAGGGCGGTTGGCCGGTACGCGCCGGCCTGCACCCGGTGGGAAGCATCAGCCGCACCGTCACCTTCCGCGACGGCAAGGAAGTCGCCGACGCGGATACGACCAAATCGAGCGCCGCCCAGGAACTAGGCCTGCACACCTGGGGCGAATTCGGGCCCGAGCTCTCCGTTATCCTCGCCGACCTCGCCAACGGCTCCTCGTCGTTCCTCCACTGGGAAAAGCTGCCCACCGGCCTGGTCGCGGTTTACCGTTACGCGGTCCCGCCCGCCTCGTCGCACTACGCCGTCCATTACTGCTGCACCATCACTAGTCCCAACAGTGCCGTGATCTATAACCCGCGAGGCCGGACCGCCATCACATCGAACTACTCCAGTGAGCCCACCATCCGGCAATCGGTACCCTTCAACGCCACGCCCGGCTACCACGGTGAAATTTCCATCGACCCGGCAACCGGTGCCGTCATGCGCATCTCGCTCGAAGCCGATCTCAAGCCTGGGAGCCCCATCTCGCGCGCATCCACCGTCGTCGAGTACGGCTCCGTCTCCATCGGCGACCGCCGCTTCGTCTGCCCCGTCCGCAGCCTTGCAATCTCTGTCGAAGAGGCGGGCCCCTTTACCGTGGCGGGCTCAGTCGTCACCAACGGAGGCGCCTGGCCCACGCTCAAAACCAGCGGTACCCGCGAACTCCTGCTCCTCAACGAAACCGCCTTCACCGACTACCACCGCCTTGGCTCAACCGCGCGCATCGTTGCGGACGCTCCCGGCGCTGACCAAGTAAAGCCAGTTTCGCCTCCGCCTTCCACCAGCGATCCTGCAGCCCAGCCCGCGCCGGTATCGCCAACTCCATCCCTCGCGGCCACACCTGCCCAACCCGCTCCCGCCGAGCCCGTCGCCGCCGCTCCCGCCGCACCTCCCGCGCCACCGCCCGCGCCGGTCATTCCCGAAATCAGCTTGGGTTCCGCCGATGCCGTACCCGACCTGCCCACCGGCGCCGCGCAAGCCGCCGACACCGGATTCTCGCTCAAAGTCACCACTCGCCTGGTCGACATCGGCCTTGTCGCCATCGACAAGAAAGGCCGTCCTGTCACTGACCTCAAGCCCGATGACTTCGAGATCTACGATGGCAAAACCAAGCGCGATGTCCGCTTCTTCAGCGCTCCGCCGGCGATCGCTGAGACCGCGGCCCCCGCGCCGCCGCAGCCGGCCGCCGGGCCGGCGCCCGCAGCCGGGCCGCAGCCCGCAGCCGAACAGCCGCAGGACTTCTCCAACCGCGCCTCCGATCCTGCCGCTCCCGCGCCCAAATCGAGCGAGCCCTCCGGGGGTACCGTCCTGTTAGTCGACGAAAGCCACATCGCATGGCCCGACATGCAGAACGCCCGCAACAACATGCTCAAGTTCCTCTCAGGCCTCGCCCCCGCCGAACGCGTCGGCCTCTACACCATGAACGGCCTCGGCTTCCGCGTCCTGGTCGAGGTCACCACCGACCACGCCGCCCTCATCGATCGCCTCAAAAAGTTCATGCCCACCGCGCAGTCTCTCTCCCAGGCCCAGGAAGAAGAGACTCGCAATCGCCAGTCCTTCGACACCGTCCACAACGTCGCCGACCTCAACTCCGTCAACGGCAATCACGGCGACGTGCCCGACGCCGAGCAGCCAGTCGATCCTCAGTTGCTAACCATGGGCAGCAATCCGGCTCGATCCTCGTTGATCATCCTCGCCCAGGTCGCCCGCCACCTCGCTTCGATCCCCGGCCACAAGAACCTGGTCTGGGTCTCCACCGACAACGTGCTCGCCGATTTCCAGGACCAGCAGGTCGCCATCGACAAGAGTCCGAAATCGAATGAGTCCTTCGCCCTGCGCGCGCAGGAAGTCATGAACGAAGCCCATGCCGCGGTCTATCCCTTCGACGTCTCGCAACTCGAAGCAGGATCCGTCGGCGCCGACCTCCAGCACGCCAGTGTTCAGCTCGCCACGGCTACGGCGGAGAATCTGGCCACGGCGGGTTCAGCACCCGGAAGTGGCACCATGACCATGGCAACCCAGCGCGACACCGGCGCGGGCCGCATCACCGCCACCATGAGCCAGGACCTGCATCCCATCCAGGGAACCGTGCGCGATCTGGCTTCGGGAACCGGCGGCCGTCCCATTCGCCGCTCCGGCGATCTGGCCGCCGCTCTCTCTGGCATCATCGACGACGGCCACGCCACCTACCAGCTCAGCTTCTCGCCCGATGGCCCGGCCGACGACCAGTACCACAAGCTGACCGTCAAGCTCAACGGCCATCACGGCGTCACCATCCGCTACCGCAACGGATACCTCTACGCCAAAGAGCCCACCACCCTGAAAGACCGCTTCCGCGAGGCCATCTGGCGCCCCACTGACGTGACCGAGATCGGCGTCGACGCCAAAGTCGCGCCCAGCGGCAACGGCGTCTCCGTAAAGCTCAATATCGCGGCCGGGGACCTCGGCATGGAGCAGGCGGGCGGCCGCTGGATGGACAAGCTCGACATCTTCTTTATCCAGCGAGATGATGCCGGGATCCATTCGCAACTGGAGGGCCAGACCCTTGGCCTGCGCCTCAAACCTTCCACTTACCAGAACGTGCTTTCCTTGGGCGTTCCCTTCGAGCGCGCGGTAGAAATGCGTCCGGGACTGGACTCACTCCGCGTTCTTGTCGTCGACGAAAACTCGGGAAGGATGGGCTCCGTCACCCTCCCCGCGGCACAACTGATGCGCACGCCCATGCAAGCCAAATCGTTTTAGCACCCGAGGGGTAAAATAGATGCGCATTCCGGTCAAGGGAGATTAACACGATGAAACGAATGGGATGGATCGCCCTTTTGCTGCTCGCCACCACTCCGGCCTGGTCGGCCGCTAAAAAAATCACGGTGGCCGAGTTGAAGGACATGCTGCAATCCATGCACCAGCAAGCCAAGAGCGACGCCGACGTCGCCAACGCACTCAAGCAGGTGGTGCTCACTGAGGAACTCACGCGCGCCATGATGAACAGCCTGGTGCCCACGGTTCCCGGGCAGTTGTCCACTGAGCAGATCTACGTGCTCGAGGCGCGCAGCGCCATGCTCGCTCCGCCGGCCACCGACATCCCCGAAACGCCGGCACCCGATGCCGCCGGCCAGCAGGCTCTCCTCACCAAGGCCGACGATTACGTCACCAAGACCTACACGCAGATTCCGGCTCTCACCACCACGCGCACCACGCTGCGCTTCCAGGACAACGTTGAGGCCCTGGCCGCCAGCTCCGGCATGCACGGCAGCGCTACCGACGTGTCCGTAGGTTCGGGATTCGTCAATCCCAACCAGTTCGTCAAGTACATCAACGCTTCCGATGCCACCATCGGCATCGACCGCGGCGATGAGAAGCTCCCCGAGGACAAGACCCGCTGGGGCGGCAATGGCATGATCGCCCTCATGACGCCCGATCCCAGCCTCACGCAGGTTTGGAATGAAGCCAAGGATGCGGGCGGCGCGAAGTGGCTTCGCTGGGAGCTCATCAACGGCAAACCGGCTGCGGTATTCGCCTTCCAAGTCCCCAAGAAGAAGACCCACATGGCCCTTAACGTCTGTTGCTTCCCCAAGATCGACCAGACCGGCACCGCCCACTTCAGCGGGCAGAACGGCGCGGGCATGCCCGGCGGCGGTCTGGGAGCTGGCGGCGGCGCCAAGGGCAATTTCCAGACCAACACCGATTACGAGCTTTACAAGACCGTCGCTCCCTATCACGGTGAGTTTTTCGTCGATCCTGACACCGGCACGGTCGTCCGGATGATCACCCAGGCCGAGCTCAAGTCCTCTGATGTGGTGCACCAGGTGGATACCCGCATCGACTACGGCCCTGCCACCGTCGGCGACAAATCTCTGGTCCTGCCTCTCAAGACCGTCGTCGACACTGAAGTGGTGCCCTACGGCGAGTCCGGCGGCGGCGGATACCATACGCGCGTCACCCTCTTCACTTCGGAGTTCAAGAATCAACAGCTCGCAGGCGCAACCGCCTCGAAGTAAGAATTCCGCTGCGGCTGGTCCTCCCACCCCGCCGCAGCGCATTTCAAAATAGAAAGAAAACGGGACGATGAAACCAATTGCGATCTTACTCATCCTGCTATCGGCCTCTGCCTCATCCTACGCAGCAAAAAAGTTCACCATCGACGACCTCAAACAAACCCTCGTCGCCCTTAACGGCAAAAGCGATGAGGCCGTTGCCACTCGCCTGAAAGAGATTGAGCTCGGGGAACAGCTAACCGTCTCAACCAAGGTCTCTCTGAAGGAATACCTTCCCGGCCCTCTCGCCACCGAACAGCTCGAGATCCTCGAAGGCCGCAGCGCCATGCTCGTCCCGCCGCGATCCGAACTGCCCGCAACCCCGGCGCCTGATACGGCTACGCAGAAAGCAATCCTCGCCAGGACCGTTGACTTTGTCACCAAGGTCTACATGCAGAGTCCGCATCTGGTGGCTACCCGCACCACCACCCGCTATCAGGACGGCGTCGAAGGCATCCGCACCAACTCTGGCATGACTAACAACATGCCCAACGGCGGCCGTTCCTGGGAACTGCCCGACATGACCATACGCCTGGTCGGATCCCACTCCGACAGCGTGGAGTCCGAAAAAGGCGTCGAGCTGATCCCGCCCGTCAAGCAGAAAGCCCCCTGGGGACGGAACGGCCAGGTCTCCGAGGGTGGCCCCGGCCCGGTGCTCAGCGTCATCCTTCAGGAGGCAGCAGCCGCCGGTACGCTCAACTGGCGCCGCTGGCAAACCATTCAGGGCAAGCCGGTCGCCGTGTTCTCCTTTGCCGTTCCCAAAAAGAAGTCCCACTACGAGGTGCACTACTGCTGCTTCCCGGTCACCGAAGACACCGGCCGCATGGGCTACGAAGGCACGGGCGCGAACCTCCAGTACAACACCGACTGGAAAGACTTCAAATCTGTCGCCGGCTACCATGGCGAGTTCTACGTCGATCCCGATTCCGGCGTCATTGTCCGCCTCATCACCCAGGCCGAGCTCAAGCCCACCGACTTCGTCCACCAGGAGGACATGCGCATCGACTACGGCCAGGTCGTCGTCGACGGCAAGCCCATCATCCTCCCCGTGCGCTCCATCACACTCAACGAAGTGGTGCCCAACGGCGACAACTACGCCGCCCGCTACTCCGTCCGCCACACCTTGTTTCTCGTCTCTTACTTGAACTACGAGCAGTTCGCAGGCAGGTAGCTACGTCGCGGCAGGCCGCACCAATGCGGTCTGCCGCAAACAATCACCCAAATTGGGTGATTGGCTTTTTCGTTATTTTTGCTACGCTGGCCTTGTCATGCATCGAAAATCGATCCGTACGCGGCTGGCGCTTCTGCCGCTCTTGCTCACCCTCGCTGCCTTCACGCAGCAGCAGTCTGCCGGCGGGCAGCAGCCTGCCAGCGGGCAGCAGCCTGCCAGCGGGCAGCAGCAACTCCTTAAGCCGCAATCCATCCGTTTCGAGGGCCTCCAGGAATACACTCCCAACGAGCTGCTCCCCGTCGTCGGCATCACCAAGGGCCAGGTCTACACCTCCGACTTCCTCAATCAGACCGCGCAAAAGCTCATGGGTACCGGCGTCTTTGAGAAAGTCGGCTTCAAGTTCGACGGCGTCGATCTCACCTACCTCATCCGCGAGAGCTCCGACCTATACCCCGTCGTCATCGACAACCTCCCGCTCCCCGCCGACTTCGATGCCCACCTCCACCAGCGGTTCCCTCTCTACCACGGCCGCGTGCCCTCCGAAGGCACCCTCCTCGACGACGTCCAGGCCGCGCTCCAGGAGATGATCAAAGACCAGGGCCTCGCCGCGAAAGTCATCTACGTCCCCGCCGGCGACAACCCCAACAAAAAAGCCACCTCCATCAAGTTCCGCATCGACTCGCCCGCCGTCGCCATCGGCGATGTCCAGCTCTCCGGCGTCTCCGACGCTCTTCTCGCTCCCGTCAACGAAGCCATCAAGCGCGTCGCCGAATCCTTCGTCACCACCCAGTCGCAGAACAACCTCCAGGACCAGATCGCCTCCGTCTATCGCTTCAACGGATACGCCACTGCCAGCGTCCAGGCCGCCCCCGCCGGAAAGCCGGCCCTCGTCAATGGCATCATCCGCGTCCCCTTCGCCGTCTCCGTCACCGAAGGCCGCGCCTACACGCTGGGCAAAGTCCAAATCGATTCCAACCTCCCCGTGGCCGCCGAAGTGGAGAAGCTCTGCACCGCATGCGACCACCCCAAGGACGCCCACTACCTCGGCACCGCTGTCGGCCTCGTCACCATGCGCATGAAAGCCAAGGGCTACCTCGATTGCAAGGTCACCCCGCATGCCTCCATCGATGAAACCGCGGGCGTCGTCACCTACACCATCGACGCAATCCCGGCCCGCAATACCACCTCGGCCTGCTCAAGTTCGACAACGTCAGCGACGACCTCCGCAGCCTCCTCATGCGCAACTGGCAGATGATGCCGGGCGATCCTTTCGACGAGACCTACGTCTCAAGCTTCATGCTCGCCGCACAGAAGAGCGACCCCGTCCTGCAGCGCACCCTCGCCGGCGTCAAGGCCTCTTACGATGTCCACGCCGACCCCGAAACGCCACGACGTGAACCTGGTCATCCGCCTCTGCAAGCGGCAATGAGCCGTTATCCTCGGTGTCATGCTCCAGACCCATCTTCGACCACCATGTTCCACCTGCCGCTTCCCATTCTCGAAAAGCTGCTCCGCCCCGTCATCGTCTACCTGGTTCTGGTCGTGCTGCTGCGCATCTTCGGCAAGCGCGAACTGGCTCAGCTCAACCCCTTCGACCTCGTCGTCCTGCTCTCGCTCTCCAACACCGTGCAGAACGCCATCATCGGCGACGACAACTCCGTCACCGGCGGCGTCATCGGCGCCTTCGGCCTGCTCGCCATCAACTGGCTCGTCGTGCGCGCCCTCTTCCGCTCGCCGCGCCTCACCCGCATGCTCGAAGGCCGATCCGCCGTTCTCGTCCTCGACGGCCAGATCGACCGCAAGGCCATCAAGCACGAATCGCTCACCCGCGAGGAGCTCCTCGAGGCCATCCACCGGCAGGGCTTTGAGCACGTCGACCAGGTCGCACCACTGCGAGCTCGAACCCAACGGCAGCTTCTACATGGAATCTTCGAGCCTTCCAAAGCCGAACGAAACCACGACGCCCTCATGGCCCGCATCGACGCTCTCGCACAGGAGATCGCCGGACTCCGCTCTCATATGACGAGGAATTCATGATCGCCTCGCGCCGTCCTCGCCGTCTCACGCATAGACTTAATCTGAGAGGTTTTGCCTTAATTCATGCCGTTCCTCAAGCGCTATCTCCCACTCGCGCTCGTTGCTTCCGCTCTTCTCATCTCCCACGCCGGGCCAGCACAGTCCCTGCAGCATCGCCCCACCAACCCCGTCGCGGCACCACAGCCAAAGCCTGAATCTGCCAAACCCGCCGAGCCTATTCTTCCCGCCGGCACCGTCCTCCAGGTCGAGATTCCCCGCAACTACCCCATGAAGGCCGGCGAGCCGCTCGAAGGCCGCCTCGTCTATCCGCTCTACATCGATGGCGCTCTCGCCATCCCCGCCAATACCACCGTCCAGGGCACTGTTGTCGCACTCGACCCCGACAGCAAAACCCGCTGGCACGGCCGCCTGCGCGGCGACCTCACCCCCTTCCACATTCCAAAAGTCGAGTTCAACCAGATCGCTCTGCCCAGCGGTCCACTCGGCCTCAAAACCACCGGCGCCGTCACCGGCGCGCCAGTGCTACATCTCGCCTCGCCCGGCGCCACGCCCAAGCGCTCCCTCGTCGGCAAGTACTGGTCCATGGCCAAACAGCGCGTGCATCAGCAGGTCGCCTTCTTCACCGATCCTGGCTTGGGCGGACGAGCCCTACAACTCCTCTACCAGCAGCTCCCCTACCACCCCGAGCACATCCCCGCCCACACCGCCTGGACCGTCGAACTCGCCGGCCCGCTCACCCTCCCGCCAACCGACCGGGCCGCCGCTCCTCAAGCACCGACCATCATTCCCGGCCAGCCTGAAGTCTGGTCCGTGAATGCTCTCCTCACCGGCCGCGTCACCTCCGCCACCGCCAAACCCGGCGATCCCGTGCAGGCCCTCGTCGTCCAGCCCGTCTACGACAAAGACCGCAATCTCGTCGTTCCCCAGGGCTCCACGCTCATTGGCAAAGTCACCACGGCAAAATCCGCCCGCTCCCTCGGCCGCAACGGCAAACTCCGCTTCACGTTTCAGCAGGTCAACTTTCCCCCGGGCACCGGTATGAGCGCCGAGGGCCGCCCCGTCGAAGGCGCGCTCTCCGGCGCCACCCCGCAAAGCAATACCGGCCTATCCCTCGACGCCGAAGGAACCATCACCCCGAAGAATCCGTCCAGCGTCATCGCACCGCTGCTGCTCACCATGCTCGCCGGCCGCGCCCTCGACAACGACGGCAACCTCACCGCCCAGACCGGCGTCTCCTCCAACGGCTTCGGCCTCATCGGCCGCGTCACCGGCATCGCAGCCGGCAGCCGCAACATCGCCGCGGGCCTCGGCTTCTATGCCGCTGCGCTCTCCACCTACGAGAACTTCCTTCGTCCCGGACACGACGTCGACTTCCCCAGGGACACCCGCATCGAGATCGAAACCACCCCGCTCCGCGCCCCCGTCCTCAAACCTCAAGCCTCATCGCAGTAGGTGCGCTGCTTCCATCGGTCCTTTACCGATTCGGAATAGCACGGCTCTCCATCTTGACATCCGAAAGATGACGCGCGTAATCTTTTGCCATGCGGTACTCGCCGGAACACAAAGCCCGAAACCACGAGAAAATCCTCTCCGTCGCCGCTCGTTCCTTCCGCGAACACGGCGGCGACACCAGCGGCATCGGGACAGTCATGAACAAGGTTGGCCTCACCAAGGGCGGATTCTACCGGCACTTCGACAGCAAGGATGACCTGTTCATCGAAGCCATTGCACAGGCTCTCGACGAGATGGGAGCAGGCACCGAGGAATCCGCCAGGTCGGCGCCACCAGGACAAGCCTTGCGCGCCATCATCGAGCGCTATCTCAGCGCCCGCCACGCCAATTCTCCAGGAGTCGGTTGCGTGCTCTCCGCCCTCGGGCCGGAACTCGCACGAAAGCCGCTGCCCGTGCGGAGACGGATCGAGGCCCTGCTCGATGCCTACCGCGAGCGGCTATTGCCCTTTATCCCCGGCCAGACCAAAGAAGAAAAACTTGCCAAGTGCAGGCTCCTGTTTCCCAGCATGGCGGGTGTCTTGATGATGGCCCGTCTCACTCCCGACCCGCAGAACCGTGAGGAGCGGTTAAGGGAAGCGAGAGACTTCTTCATCAGATCCTTCGCCGAGCCATAAATTTTTTTGCCCGTTAAGAGTACGATCGTACTCTTTGTAAGACTACCCACAACTCCAAACCGAATCGAGAGGTCAATCCATGAATTTCACTATCCCGCTGCTCATGGCGATGATGCCCCTGGGCGCTGCCGCGCAGTCACAGTCCGAAACCAACACCGGCATGCCCAGCATCGCGGTCCCCAAAACTACCGCCGTCCTGGTCATCGAGACTCCCAGGCAGGGCGTAACCGTTCAACAGGTCATGGCGGTCATCCCGGCCGAAATTCGCGCCACCGTCAAGCTCTACCTCGACGGCAAAATCCGCGAGTGGTACTCCCGCGGCGATGGCAAGGGCGTCATCTTCCTGCTCGACGTGACGACCGAGGACGACGCACGAGCTTTGATGGAGACTCTCCCACTCGCCAAGCAACAGTTGATGGATCACGAGTACATTCCCGTCGGGCCCTTGATGCCGATGAGGGCGTTGCTGGGGCTTCCCGGACAACAGTGATCCCACGCCAAAACCCGCTCATCAAAAAACAACCTGGGAAAGGAGACGATCCATGAAATCCTTCAAGTTCGCTGCGCTGTTTCTGTTATCCATCTGCGCACCGGCAATGTTTGCCGGCGAAATCAAACCCTATAGCCAGCCTGAATTCGACAAGCTGGCCGCCGCCGGCAAACCCATCCTCCTCGACTTCCGCGCCGACTGGTGCGCCACCTGCGCCGCCCAGGCGCCGGTGATCCGGGATCTGATGGCACAAAGCAAGTACAAGGATCTGACCACGTTCACCATCAACGTCGACAAAGAGGCCGCTCTGCTGAAGGCCTGGAACGTCACCTCTCAAAGCACCCTGATCGTCTTGACCGGAAAACACGAAGACGCCCGGTCAATCGGTGACACCACCCGCGAAGACATCGAACATCTGCTCAACATCGCGGTGCACTGAGATGCACTTCGGCGTCGGCTCTTTGAGCCTTGCACTGTTGGCGGGATTGCTGTCGACTTTGTCGCCGTGCGTCCTGCCAATTGTTCCCATCCTGCTCGGCACGGCCATGAACGCGCATCGCCGGGCTCCCCTCGCGCTCGCCGCCGGCCTGGCCATCTCCTACGCCATCATCGGGACCACGCTCGCCTGGGCCGGCGCCGCGCTCGCACTTAACTCCGAACTCCTGCGGCGCATGGGTGCCACACTTCTGTCACTCTTCGCATTGCTCCTGTTGTCCAGCAGCCTTCAATTGCGCTTTGCCGCGGCAACATCGGGCATCGGCAACGCAGGAAACCGGTTGCTTTCGCGCATGAACCTGAGCGGCCTTTCGGGGCAGTTGGTCGTCGGCCTTGTGCTCGGCGCCATCTGGAGCCCGTGCGTGGGTCCAACACTCGGCGCAGCCATTGTTCTGGCCAGCCAGGGAAGACACCTCGCCGGTGCCGCAGCGCTTATGGGCCTCTTCGGGCTTGGCGCTGCCCTGCCCATCGTCATGCTCGGCTATCTCTCGCACTCCGCCATAACGCGCGTCCGCGGAAGCCTTCTCCAGGCGGGAAAAGCCGGCAAACTCGCGCTCGGCTGCGCCATGCTGCTCATTGCCTTCGCCACCATCTCCGGCAACGACAGGAAGGCCGAGGCATGGCTCCTCAATCACTCCCCGGTTTGGCTCCTGAATCTCACCACGCGCTTCTGAGACGGGACCGGCGTTCTTCCCCCGGCGTACTCACCGCCGCGCCAGCGCAATCAAGTCGGCAAGCTCCTGCTCCACGGTCCTGCCCACCTTGGCGTCGCTCGTATTCGGTCCCAGCGGCACCGTCATCGTCACCGCGCTGCCGCCCAACGGCCGCGGCGTCACGCGGATGTAAGCGCCCCCGCGCCGGTTGTTCGACATCTCGCGAATGTAGTCCACCGTTCCCGCGGCCCGGTTCAACAGCAGCTCCACGTTGAACGTGTCGCCGCCCTTCGTAACCCTTAAGTGCGTCGCGTCCACGCGCTCCACGGCATCGGCAAATACGGGAGCCCACTTCGGCAGGTTGCCGGCTTCGGCAAGAATGGCGTAACTCGCTCCGGGCTCGAGCTCCGATTCGGCAGCACGCGTCACCGTTTGGTTTGACATAGATCTTTAGACGCCGACTCCGCGCCGCCGAACCGGGAATTCACCGTCTTCTCACAAAATCGACAACCGGTCCCCGCCCCGATCCTCCGTGATGCACGTTGTGGTATGCGCGATTTGCAGCACCATGCCGCGTGAGGGATGCGAAGAGGAACTGATTATTCAGAATACAGAATTCTTGCGATATCAAGTTGAAACGCTCGGCGGATTGGCAGCAACGCCGCTGCAACAAGGATGACGACCAGGATCGTCACCGCTCCCGCATAGCTGATCGGATCCAGACCGCTGATGCCGTACAGCACGCGACGCAATATCTGCGATAGGGCGCCGGTTATAGCCACCCCGCCCACCAGTCCAAGAAGGACAGGCAAAGCGAATCGCCGCAACACAGCGGTGAATATCTCCATGCGATTGGCCCCGAGCGCGAGCCGGATCGAGATTTCTTTGGTCCGTTGCAAGACGGCGTAGCTGACAAGACCAAGAAGGCCTACCACTGCGAGGAAGATCGCAATGCTGCCAAGCAGGCTGACGATCGTCGCGAACTGCTCCGCCTGCGCAACGTTCTTATGGAACCCGGCGGTAAGCGGAGTGATCGTTGGATGAAGTCCGCTATCGATGCTAGCCGCAATCGTCTTGAGGGCAGGCGTTAGAGTCTTTGGATCGCCGGCGGCTCTCACCAGAACCGACATCTCGGGCATAGTGTCGGCCGCGGGAGGATAGTAAATCTCCGTTGCATCCGTGTTGTTCAGTTCCATGGCGCGCGTGTTGCCCACAACCCCAACCACGATGCTGTTGCTCTTTTCCCATTGCTTTCCGATTGGGTCTTCGCCTGGCCAGCGCTTGCGCGCCAGCGATTGGCTGAGGATGACTGCGTCCTTTTCGCCGTCACGGAATGTGCGGCCACGCAGCAACGGAATCTGCATCGTCTGGAAAAACTCGGGGCTGACCCAGTTGGGATAGATCAAGATGCTCTTGCCGGCAACGTCAATGCTCGTGTTCATCACTACGTCATTCACCAACGGAGGAATCCTCGCTATCGAAACGGATGTCACGCCGGGAACCGTACCCAGCCGGTTCTGCAATTGATCGAGGTAGGCGCGGGCCTGCGCCGACGCGAATCCATGCTCGCTCATTCCTGGATCGATGGACAACACTTGCTCATAACGAAATCCAGGGTCTGAATACAATGTGTGCAAGGTCGCGCGCACCAGCAATCCAGACAAGATGAGCAGCGCGCAACTGGCTCCCACCTGCGCACACACCACGAACTGATGCCAGAGGGAGCGGCCCTTCTTCCGGCGCACCATCTGTATCGTCGGCAACAATCCGAAAAGGAGTGCTGCGGCAAAACCCATTGCGGTGGTGAATACGAATACTCGCCAGTCGGGCAGTGCACTCATCCAGGCCGGCGCATTGGTATACAACAGCACAACGCGTAGAACTCCGTAACTGAATGGCAATGCGGCAATCGATCCGAGTAATCCCAGCAACAGATTCTCTGTGAGCAGTTGGCGAAAGACGCGCAACTTGCGGGCGCCGAGGTCGAATCGCAGTTGAATCTCTCGCTGCCTGCCGGCGCCGCGTGCCAGCAGCAACCCGCCGAGATTGGCACAGGCAATCGCGAGAATCAGAAACACCAATAGCCCCACGAAAGCGAGTACTGGCGGTCCGCCCTCAAACGACAGGAAATGAGCGCCAGGAGTGACGACAATATACTCATGGTCCCAAATCACGGTCGGGTAAATCTTGCGCAATTGGTTCGTGAGCGGAAGCAGTTCCTGTTCCGCACCCGTCCTGCTGACCCCCGGGGCCAGGCGCCCCCACATTTTGATCAACCCGTCGAAATTTGGATCCGCGAGAGGTTTGCTGCCCTCCACAAAATAGGGGTGCTGCAAAATAGGGAGCCAGAGGTCAGGATCGTCGGCGCCAAGGCTGGCGAATGACTCGGCAGCGACGCCCACAACCGTGGCTGGCCTTCCCCCCAGGCGAATCGACTTGCCCACGATCGACGCATCGCCATCAAACTTTCTTTGCCAGAGACGAAAACTCAAAACACAAACCGGCGCGGAAGCAGCATCATCGTGTGCGGCATCCAACAGCCGTCCGGTCGCCGCAGCGGCGCCCAGTTCGCTGAAATAGTTCGAGCTGACAAAAGTTGCGCTGATCCGCTTCTCATCCTGATTCAGCACCAGGGGTGCGCCATGCAGCGTTTCCATCACCGCCGAAAGCGATTGGGCGTGGTCGCGATAATACACAATCGACGCATACGGCATGCCCGGCGTCATGTCGCTCGGGGATCGCCGCTGAATGCTCACCACGGTTGCGGGGTCGCGCACCGGAAGCAATTGGAGCGCCGCGATGTCGTACAGGCTGAATGCCAGAGTGCAGACGCCGATGCCCAGCGCAAGGACCACGATTGCCGTAACGGAAAACGCCGTTGATTTCGCCAGGATTCGCGCACCGAATCTCAGGTCTTGCACAATGGACACAACCCACAGCGTTCCCCGGCTCTCGCGGCAGTCTTCCTTCACCTGCTCGTGACCTCCAAATTCAAGGCGGGCCGCCCGCCGCGCTTCGCCTTCAGTCAAGCCCGCTTGAATCTTCGCCGCTACCAGGGTTTCGAAATGAAAGCGAAGCTCCGCATCGAGTTCCTTCTCCATTCGAACTATCTTTGAAAGCCGCTGAAACCAGTTCATGAGGTTTCTCCAAGTGGGTTCTGCAGAATCGTGGTCACGATTTCAGTCAGACGCTCCCAGCTCTCTGTCTCGGCCCGCAGTTGAGTGCGGCCTTTTGCGGTCAACCGGTAAAACTTGGCCTCGCGGCCCGTCTCGGTCGGACCCCATTCAGCGACCAGAAAATCCTTGTTTTCCAGGCGGTGAAGAGCCGGATACAGGGAGCCTTGCTGTATCTGCAGCGCCTCCTTCGAGATCATCTGGATCCGTTGCGCAATCGCATATCCGTGAATCGGTCCGAGCGCGACCACGCGAAGAATGAGCAGGTCTAATGTGCCCTGTGGAAGATCGAATTTGGGAGGAATCGCCATGCCTATGACTTCTACATATACACGAGGATGTGTAGAAGTGCAAGGTGTCACAATTCGCCCGCCCCACGTCCCGCTAGCTCAGTGCCTTCGCGAGTCGAATCAGCCCCTGCCGTATCGTGAGCTCGTTGAATCCGCCAAAGCCGAGCAGCAACGCATTCGGATCAGGACGTCTCAGAGTGCATCGATCGACGGCCAGAACCTCAATCCCCTGCTCCGCCGCCAGCTCTTCCGCCCGTCGCGAAGTCATTCCGTTCTTGAGATACCCGATCGTGTAGAGGCCTGCCCTTACATTAGAGATCTCAAGCAGCCCACCCAGATATTGTCTGGCTCCCTCCATGAGCGTTGCCAGGCGTTCCGCATACAGATTCCGCATCCTCCGTAGATGACGTGCCAAATGCCCATCTACGATAAAGTCGCAAAGCACCGCCTGGTCAAAGGATGAATTCCGGAAGTCGGTTCGGTAGCGAAAGCTCAGGAAGAAATCGATTAACGGCGCAGGCAGTACCACGTAGCCCACGCGTAACGCAGGGAATAGTGTCTTGCTGAACGATCCAACGAAGATCACGCTTGAATGGTTATCAAAGCTTTGCAGGGCAGGCACAGGCGGCCCCTCAAACCTGTATTCGCTGTCATAGTCATCTTCAATAACAAACGCGCCGGCACGCGAAGCCCAGCCTAGAAGGGCCATCCGCCGCTCTAGAGACATCGTTACCCCCAGCGGGAATTGGTGGGCCGGCGTTACGTAAACTCCCTTCGCATCCGGACAGATCTTGATTCCGGCGGAGACAGACAGCCCTTCGTCGTTCACGGGCACGGCGACAATCCTGGCTCCGACATTGTCAAACGCGATTCTGGCTCCGAAATACCCGGGATCCTCCATCCATATCGGGTCGCTCTTTTTTAAGAGCAGCCGTGCCAACAGGTCGAGCGCCTGTTGTATTCCGGAAACGATGACGATTTGTTCCGCGGTACATCGCACCCCGCGTGACGTGCGCAAATACTCGGCGATAGCCTCGCGCAATGGCCCATACCCGCGCCGGTCAGCCTTTTTTCTTAACCATGACTTGAAATGACGTGCCCGATACGCGGCAATACGTCCCCAAACCTCGGATGGGAATTCGTGGAGGTCTGGAACCCCGATCCGAAAAGGGCGGATCCCGTCAGCAAAAGCCAGGTCAATCCAGGGTTGCGGCAGTTTATTTGTCGAGATGACGCGACGAATATATGCCGGCGTGGTAATCGGCTGGCGGGCACGCCGGGGCGCCTCAACGCGATTCACCCACGTACCGATTCCGACTCGGGAGGTGACATACCCCTCGGCTTGTAATCGCTCCAGAACGCTGACGACTGTGCCCCGGGAGAGTTCGTATTGCCGGGCGAAATCTCTGGACGCCGGCAGCCTCGCGCCCGGCGCGAGCCGGCCTTCAAGAATGGCAGAGCGCAACTCGCCGTACAACCAGTTGGTGAGGGTCTGACGGCGCGACCGGCTTTTGAGAGTGAGCTCAAACGAGCTGATGGCTTTTGGCATCTCGAATGGTCCAACAAAATTAGCGAAAATGGCCCTGTTCGATGAACCACTGGGGCCATAGTATCAGGTTGGAAGTCGAAGAAACGCAGGCGCCGTCATGGAGCTTTGGCTTCTCGCCGAGCCACTCATCCGCGGAGCCACTCAGAGGAGACCCCCATAGATGAAGATTGGAGTTTGGTTCTATGCCCTCGCCACCGTTCTCACCGGCATTCTGAATATCGTCTGGGGTGATTTCGATGCCTCCCATCAACCCATCAAATCCCTGGGCAAAAATGTTGCCGATCAACACATACTGGCCTACGTCGCGGGCGTCTGGCTGATCGCTGCCGGTCTTGCAATCTTGTGGCGGCGAAGCGCAAAAATTGGCGCAGCGGCATCGGCCATCGCATACCTGACGTTTGTGGCCATGTGGCTCCTTCGGTACTATGTCGGGATTCATGCGCTTGGCTGGCGGATCGACGTCTTGCTCGGCACCTCTTTCGGGCTCGCTCAACAGTTATTGCTGGTCGCTCCCGCCCCAATCCTGTACGTGTCCGCCGCCTCCTCTGATTCCCGGATGCAAGAGAGAGGCGCTATCGCGGCACGCTGGATGTTAGGTTTGCCTCCCATCGTCTTCGGCTTGACCCACGTCGCCGGCATTCGCGTCTTCGCGAGCATCGTTCCACACTGGATGGGGTTTGGATCTTTCTGGACGGTGCTCACCGGAATCGCTTTCTTTGTGGCAGGGTGCGCAATCTGCTCAGGAATCATGGATGTCCTGGCCGCCAGGCTGCTTGCGCTGATGCTGTTGCTGTTTGAAGGGCTCGTGGAAATCCCACCTGTTTTTATCCGGCTGCACAATCAGGCAACATGGGGTGCCGCTGTATACAACCTGACTGCTATCGGGGCATGCTGGATATTCGCCGAGTTTCTCGCCAGCCGCGCAGACAGACGACGAATCGAATCCGCCGGGAGTGTCGCCGCATCACGCCCCGATCCCGTGGTTGCATAGATTCAGTTACGCGTAATCGCCGACGAACATGATGGCCGACTCCGTCTCGACGGGTCTCCGCTAGACGCGACCGGAGTAGAATTGTGCAACCATGCTCCTGCCCACCAAGGACATCGTTGCCATTGCCACCGGCGTTGTAGGTCTGGCCGGTGCCGTGCTCGCTGCGATTCGGTACTTCGCCAAAAAGGAACAGCTTGAGGGCGACCTCAAACGCGTTGAGGAGCGCTACACCGAACTCGATCTACGCTACAAAGAAGCCGTCGAGATGATCGGTAAAGTCAAGCTGTCCGGCTCGGCCGCCCTTCTTCTCAAAGGCGAAATCGACAATCAGCTCGAGCTCGCGACCAAAGCCCTCCATGCGAAAGCCAGCTCGATCCTGGTCCCTCTGCCCGGCAAAACCCCTCAAAATCTCACTTTTCTCGCCGCCTTCGGACCCGCGGCCCCCAGCTTGCGCCGAACAACTGTCCCCCTTACCAAAGGCATCGCCGCCTACGTCTTCACCTCCTCGCGGCCCTATCTCGCGCTCGACACGCGCCAGGACAAGGAGTTCTTCAAAGGCGTCGACATTCTCTCCTCATATACCACCAGCGACATTCTCTGCGTTCCCGTAATCATCGGTGGTGCCACCATCGGAGTCCTCCAGTTTCTCAACAAAGAACAGGGCAGTTTCACTGAGCAGGATCTGCAGCTCGCGCAGCGGCTCGCCGAACCGCTCGCGCAGCGTGTAAGCCAATTTGTCGCCGATCCGTCAAACTTCGAGCTGCTCGGCTTCGCACCCGCGGAAGTCGATCAGGATGGCACCATCGTTTTCTGCGATCTCACCGCATCGTCGCTACTGATCGACGCGATGAACTTCTCCTCTGCCATCAGCCTCATCAACGCCTATTTAGAGAAGGCATGCGATGTGACAATGCAGCACGGGGGGACCATCGACAAACTCCTCGGCGATGGAGGCATGTTCCGCTTCAACGTTCCCCATCAAATTCCGGACTCGCGTATGCAGGCACTGCGTGCCGCTGTCAGCATGCGAGACGTGTTCCAGGTGCAGAAAGACGGCTGGATCAAAGCAGGAATGCCGGCAAACGTGCTCTACACACGAATCGGCATTGCTTCTGGCCCCGTTCGCGAGGCGATCATGGGACACCCCCAATTCCAGAGCCTGACCGTCGTCGGCGAACCGGTAATTCTGTCCAGCAACCTCTGTCTCGGTGCTCCCCGTGACCGAAACGTCATTCTCGCCACAGCCGAAACAGTCGCCGGCATCGAATCGCAACTCACGCTCAAGCAGTTGCCAGGCGGCGTACTTCGCAAGATCAAGGGACAACAGGCCACGGCATACGAAGTCTTCGGCTGCGTTCGCAGCAACTGAAGGCGAATTGCACGCAGCGCTCACACTCTGTTTGCGGAAAAATCGCTGCGCCACACGCTCCGGTAGCGGAATACATTTCCCACGGGAGACCCTCAGTCCCTTGGTCCCTCCCTAGTCCCTAGCCCCTAGTCCCTAGTCCCTCATAGGCATTCTGCCGCCGGCTCAATTGTCCATACACCAGCGTGCCCACAAGGATCAGGCCCAGCATGCCGATCCAGGTGAGGCCGGCCATGTTCTTCACCTGCTCGATCCGGGCCTCCACTTCGCGCATCGACCGGCCGGCAAGCACAAATCCCGGCTGAGGGCCGTTAACACGCTCCACCACAGCTGCAATGCGCACACCATGCGACCCCCGAACCGGCTGCCAGCTCACGCGCTCTTCGCCGTGAGTCCGCACATAATCGAACACGCCGATCGGTGGCACGGGCGTCGCGCCGTCGAGTTGCGCATTGGAACCAAGCGCTCTTCCCTGGTCGTCGTAGACGATCAGGAACGGCGACAGGCTTCGTGTCATATCCACGATGCCGCCGCTGTTGAAAAGAACTCCCTGGCGCAGCCCGTCGTCGACCCCCACCTGATCAAGCCGGGCCGCCAGGTCGCTGGCCATCTGGATCTGGGGATCGTCGGCGCCCGTCCGCAGAACCTGTTGCGGAATGGCATACAGCGCCAAGGCGACACCGGTGGCGATGCCGGCCAGGATCACAGCATTGAACAGCAGGGCTGGACGACCGTAGGTGGAACGCAACATGGCAACGTGCTCCTTGACGATTGAGGTGACGAGGTCGCGGGTGACGATGGCCAGCAGGGAGCGGCGCGGAACCGTGCGGTCCGCAAGCGCGTCGCGCAGAGCCTGCTGCATGGGCGCGGCATACTCCGCGCGGAAGCGCCTGGGATAGAGTCGCAAGGCGAGCCCGTAGATCCGGGCCATTCGGGCATCGGGACGGCTGTCGGAAATCGTGCTCATGACCGCCCCCGGGTGGGCAGCAGCCCCAAAGAGCGCGCCGAGGCGATGGCCGCATCCAGCCGCTCCAGTTCCATGGCGAGGGTGGTGCGGCCCGGGGCAGTCAGGCGGTAGTAACGGCGGCGCTCGTCGTCGGAGATGCCGGACTCCTCCACCAGGCCGTCGCGGATGAGCCGGTCGAGCGTACCGTAAAGCGTTCCCGGCCCCATCTGAACGCCGCCCCCCTGGGGAGTGCGCGCGTCCTTCATGATGGCGTAGCCGTGCTTGTCGCCGTCCGCCAGCCCGAGAAGGATGGCAAGCACGGCCGGAGTAAGCGGCGTCGATGGCTGGATGTCTGTCACGCATCCACTATATCCGATTCGGATATATCTGCAACAGATATTTATGGCCGTCCCGGCTGCAAAATCGCGTTCGGAGTAAAACTCTCCAAAATCCTGTCAAGACCAAAACCTGTGGAAAATTTACTAATCAACACAAAATAAGCGTTAAATTTTTTGGTTGCAATTGGTATAAAGCCCATGCAGATGTGCCATACTAATATCAGCAGTAGAAAAGGCCTGCCCCCATCGGCAGGCCTTTTCGTTTGGGATTCAACTGACCACGAACAGAAAGGAGGAGAAAGCCATGCCGAGCGCTAGACATTACTCAGTCACTCGATCACTTGATCACGCGTCTTTTCTCTTCACTTCTTCACTTTTCACTTTTCACTCTTCACTCGTCTTGCCTGTCCACTGTTCTTTGGTGTTCCAAATCACACTCGCGAAAAAACGGCCTGCAACTCGCTCAAACCAGAGCACATCCCCGTTTTTTTATTTTGCACTCCTAATGTGACCTGACTCACAAAAAGCAAAACCTTAGCCCTTTAGCAGCAACTCCACCTCGCGGTGCAGCCGCTCGGTGATGGCCGCCTCGCTCTCCTCGATCCCGAACCGGACCGGCTCACCCACGCGCACCTCGATCTTGCCCGAACGGAACCAGCCGCTTCCCTGCTGCTTCAGCTCGCCCATGCCGCGGATCGCCACCGGGAGCACCGCCGCGTTGGCCTGCTTCACCAACAGCCCGATCCCCGGCCGGAAGCGCGCCAGCGCGCCCTCGGAACGGGTGCCTTCGGGAAAGACCATCACGTGATAGCCGCCATCGAGCGCCTCGCCGGCATGGGAGAAACTGCGCTGAAAGTCCCGGCTGCGCGGCAGCGGAAACACGTTGTAGAGCGCCGTAATCAGAAAGTAAGCAATCGGCCCGAACAGAAAGAAGCGTCCATTTTCGGGATTGCGGAAATGGCGGTAGTCGTCCAGCATCTCCCCGGACATGGCCACAGCCACGCGTGTCCGAATGCGGGCAGGCAGCGCATATTCAACCAGCGGGCCGTCGTAGGCCGTCACGTGGTTGGCGATGATGAGCATGGGCTCGGCAACGCGGGACAAAGCCTCCGCGCTCGCCCGCCAGACGCGCGGCGCCGCCAGAAACCTTGTGAGAGGCCGCGCAATCAGCTCGAGGAACGCAGTCCGAAACCAGCGCACCGGCGCCATCCACGGCCAGCGCGGATAGACGTATGCCCGCTGTTGCGGCTCGAACACCGGCGGCTGCTGGCTCGCGGCAGCCGCCGCCACCGAGACCGGCTCGGCAACCGGCTCTGCGCGAGGAACCTTGGCCTCGGCGGGTGTCTGTCGCACAGCCTGAGGCAACGCGGCGCGGGCCGGCGGATGCTGATCACCGCCGGCCAGACGGCGCACATCGCCCAGCGTCTTTGCCTGCTCGAGCAGGCCGCTCTCGGGCGGCATGCCCAGCTTCTGCTCGATGGCGGCCGCAAGCTGCACGCGGCCCAGGCTGTCGAGGTGCAGGTCTTCGGCCAGGCGCAGCTCATCGCCGGACCCCGGCGGTGTCTCGCCGCTCACCTGCGCGATCGTTGCCAGCAGCCAGTCGGACGAGGGCGCGAACGCACCCGCCGCAGCGCGAGAGTGCCCGTTCTGCGAGCTCGCCAGCCACTCGGCCACAGCCTTGCGGCGCACCTTGCCGGTGGATGTGCGGGGCAGATCGGGCTCGGGCCATACCGCCCAGCGACTCACGCGCTGGAACTCGGCGAGGCGTGCATTGGCAGCATCGATAGCCTGCGCTGCCTGATCAGCTGAGCCGCGCATGGCCAGCACCGCAAAGGGCGCCGGCCCTGTGGGCGTCTCCATGGCCACCACGGCAGCGGCCGCAACGCCGGGCTGCTCTTCGATGGCTGCTTCGAGATCTTCAGGGTGAATATTCACGCCCGACGCGGTAACGATGACTTCGCTTTTGCGGCCCAGGAAGCGTAGCTCGCCGGTGCTCTGCGCCTCGGCCAGGTCGCCGGTGGCCAGCCACTCGTCCTCGCGCGTGCGCAGTTCACCGCCCGACCAGGTGGCCGTCGAGATCATGGGCCCGCGCACCAGCACCTCGCCGTCGGGGCCGATCTTGACCTCGCGGCCCGGCAGCGGCTTGCCGATGGTGCCGCTCGCCACGTGGAAGGGATGATTGAGCGTGATGAGCGCGGTGGTTTCGGTCATGCCATAGCCCTGCACGACAACGAAACCCAGCGCGTTCCAGAACTGTTCGACGGCCGGCGGCAGCGCCCCGCCGCCGGAGATGAGCGCCCAGAACTTGAAGCCGAAGGCATGGTGGACCCCCCGAAAGCGCCACCACTTCTTGCCCGCCGAGATGCCGTGCGCCTGCGCGATCGCTTCAGCGAGGCCCGGCCGCGTGGATTCAAGATGGGTTTTGAGTAGCGCAAAGACGCGCGGCACGGCGGCCAGCACGGAGATGCGCTCGCGTTTGATGGTCTCCATGAGGCGCGGCGCCACGAGACGGCTTTCGAAGTGAACCTCGGCGCGGAAGATGGGCGGAATCCACAGGCCCATGGTCTGGCCGAAGACATGGCTCAGCGGTAAAGTGTGCAGAAACCGCAGCGGGTGGACGTACTTCTCGTAGCGCAGGTATTTTTGCGCGGCGGTCTCGATGGGGCCAACGCTCGCGAGCACGTTGCCATGCGTATGCACGATGCCCTTGGGATCGCCGGTCGTGCCGGAGGTGAAGAGGATCTGCAGGGGCGTGTCGCGGCCAAGGCCCGCGACGGGGCCGGCCTCGCGCTGGGGAAGATCGGTCTCCCAGTCCTCGAACTCGACGTGCGGAAATGCGAGGCTCGCATCGTTGCGCAGTTGTCGCAGCAGGAGGGCATCGCCGACGGCGAGCTTCGGTCTCACGTCGGCGGCCACGCGTGCGGCGAAGCCGGCGCTGCCGTAGGCATCGAGGGGGACGACCAGCACGCCGCGCAGGATGCAGCCGTGAAACGCTGCAATCCACTCGGCGCTGTTCTCTCCCCAGAGAACGACGCGATCGCCCTGGCCGATGTTCTGTGCTTCAAGGAAAGCTGCGAAACGGCCGGCGAGGCGGGCGATCTCTCCGTAGGTGGATACGCGGCGGCGGACGCCTTTGTAGCGAACGACCGCGATTTCGCGTGGGCAGCGGCGGAAATCGTCAACGAGGGTGGCCAGGTGTTCGCGCATCGCGTTTACAGGTTCAATGGTAGCAACGGGAGATGCGCGGTCGACGTGGCTGATGTGACACTTTCGCGTTTAGCGCGAGTTGTAACAGGAGTCCGGTACGTGATCGGTGTTGGTTTCCCGCCCATGCGACCAAAGGCTTGTCGCATGGACGGGGCACGGGGCTTTTGTGGCTGCACCGGCGAAAGGCAAGAACAACTGCAGATCCCTCCCCCTTCGACTTCGCTCAGGGTGCGGGATGACAACTCTGTGGGTAGATGAAGTTCGAGCGGCTTCGGCTGTAGCGGTGTGTGTGCTTGTGCGATCGGTTGTGGTATCCCGCCCTTGCGGCCAAATGCGCGTCGCAAGGACGGGGCACCTATCGTTGGAAAGGCGGTGCTAGCAGCCGCCGCTGGCGGCGGAGGAGTGCTCGGCTCCATCGTGGCCGTTGGGAAGCAACGGAACATCGTTCGCGTTGCGCTCCTCCAGCATCTGGGGGTCGGCGAAGCGATAGCCGACGTACAGGTCGGTCAGCAGATAGATGGGGTGGGCGGGATCGTCTTCAATCTTCTTGCGCAACTGGCGAACGAAGGTGCGCAGATACTCGACTTCTTCGCGACATTCGGCTCCCCAAACGGCGGTGAGTAAACGCGCATACGTTACCACGCGGCCGGCGCGGCTCATGAGACAGTGCAGAATGTCGAATTCCTTGCGCGTGAGGTGGATGAGTTCGCCGCGCCGGGTGACGCTGCGGCGCGAGGGGATGAGGCGGATCTCGCCGATTTCGATGGGCGCATCTTCAGCGCGCGCGGGAGCGTGGGCGCGGCGAACCGAGGCGCGAATACGAGCCACGAGCTCGCGCATGCCGAATGGCTTGGTGATATAGTCGTCTGCGCCCATCTCCAGCGCCTGCACCTTTTCATTTTCGCCATCGCGTACGGTGAGCATGAGCACGGGCAGCCGGGGCGATGACGCGCGGATACGGCGGAGCGTCTCAATGCCGCCGATGCCGGGCATATTCACGTCGAGCAGCACGGCGTCGAAGGATTCTGTCCGCAAAACGTCGAGCGCCATCTCGCCGCGCGACACCTCGATGACTTCAAATCCCAACTCGACCAGCGGTGGGCGAAGAGCGCGGCGGATCGCCGGTTCATCGTCAACTACGAGGACTCGAAGGTTCGATTGCGTCATGAGGCGCTCCTTTGAATTTCTGATGCGTTGTAGCCTTGGCGGGAGTTGGGGAGATCGGGAATGGTTGCGAAGAAGGTGGTGCCGTCGGACTCGTCGCTTGAGACCCAGACCGAGCCGTTGTGGGCCAGCGCTGCACGCTTGGCGATGGAGAGCCCGATGCCGGTGCCTGCTGCCCGCGATTCCGAGCCGCCCGAGCGGTAGTAGCGGTCGAAGATGCGTTCGCGGTCAGCGAGCGGGATGACCGGACCGAAGCTGTGAACGGAGAAGAGGATCTCGCTGCCGGCGCGCGCCGCGCGGACTGTGATTTTTGAACCGGCGTCGGAGTATTTGCAGGCGTTATCGATGTACTGGGTGAGCAGCATGGTGAGCAGGCTGCGGTCGCAGAACAGCGAGAGGCGATCGTCGGGAAGTTCGATGCGAATGTTGGCGTCGGCTGCGCGGCCACCCATGCTGCCGATCACTTCATCGAGAAGCGGCGCGGCGGCCACGGGTTCCGGATGCACCGCGGCGATGGATTGATTGCCGGGGCCCGACTCAAGGCGCGCCGTGGTGAGGAGCTTGGTGGTGAGTTCATTGAGCAGGCTGGCCTGCTCGTCGATGAGGCTCACGAGGTCTGCTTGAGCAGGGGAGAGGCGGCCCATCTCCTTCAGGCCGCTGCTGGCGGCGCGGATGGCGGTGAGAGGCGTCTTGTAGGCATGGGCCAGGTTGTCAAGAACAGCGGCGCGCATCTGCTCGGCCTGGCGGTCGGCCTCGATCCGCGATTCGTTGGCGGTGGCGCGATAGCGGTCGAAGGTGATGGCGATGACCGATGCGAGCAGGCTGTTGGTGAGCGGGCCGGTGCCGCCGCGGAGCACGAGGCTGCCGATGGGAACGGCGCCGAGGCGGATGACGCGGCGGCTCACGCCCGTACCGGGATCGTCGCTGGACGTTTCGAAGTGGAAGACGTTCTGCACCAGTTCGTCCGGGTCGACGTTCCACTTGCCCGCCTTATAGATTTCGTGGAGGTCGGCGTCGAAGATGGCCACGCCTTCAACGCCAAACAGGCGGTGAATGTGCTCGGCGAGCTTGTCGCCGGGTCTTTCGCTGAGGTTCATCTGCAGGGTGCGGCGGGTGAATTCCAGAACGTTCGCCATCTGGGTGGCGGCGGAGCGTTCACGGCCGGAACGACGGGAGGCATAGAGGGCGCGCCGCAACACAGGCGGAATGGTGCGCGCGCGAAAGGCGCCCATGATGCCCTTGATTGGATGCAATCCCGCCAAACCGTCACCAGCCTTTCATCCACCCCGAAAACAACGACCCGTTCACGGAAGCCCCGGATCACCACCCCGCGAACGAAGACCTGTTCGCGGGGGCCCCGGATCACCACCCCGCGAACGAAGACCTGTTCGCGGGGGCCCTGGGTCAGGCAGATGCACTGGTTGCGTGGGGCTTGTGTTAAGTCCCTTGCATGTGTGCGTTTGCGAACTGCCGGAGAGGGGCAGTCTGCGGACCCAGGTTGTTGATGTTGCGTTTGCGCCTTCTTGAGCCGCCTGCAGTAAGTTGCGACTCACTCGGAACCCAAAGTTCAAGAAAGGCCTAAAGAAAAGGCCGAGATGTGTGGAAACGATCTTGCCTCCGATTTTAACAGATTCTTTATTCGGTCCTTACGGGGCATGGGGTTTTGAGTGGGGGTTCTTCATTGCTTCCTTACGTCGAAGTTGGTCAACTCGAACCAATCGCAATCCATTCCGGATAAGTGCCTGAACGACTGGACTTAGCCGGTGGACCTTTCATGCGCTGTGCGCGTGCTTTCCGCAGCATGGCCGAGTTGATCACAGAAAGAACGCACGTTCCCCGTGCGGTGTCGTGGTAACGCGCAGGCAATTTCATAATGTGTCTCCGCCGGCTCAAAAAGAGTGGGCACGGGGAGCCTTTACTCAAAAACCAATCATGACCCCACCGCGGCACGCGGCGGTGGAGAAAGTGCGTGTCTCTTGACGGATTCCAGATCAAGCATCCGCAATATGTTGATCGCAAATGCCATGATGGCCAGCATGGCGGCATTGTTACCGATGGCGGCAGCCGCCCAGACGCAAACACCTCCCGCGGCTCCGACACCGGCGCCCGCGGCGACCCCGGCTCCCGCGGCAGCACCCGATCCAGCGGCTGCTACACCCAAGCCCTGGCGTGTGGGCGGGTTCGATTTGACGGGATTTGTCGACGGCTATTACTCGTTCAACGACAATCACCCTACGGGCGCCAACAACGGCGAATCGAATGACCTGTACAACTTCGATTTCAATGCCAACCAGCCGAGCCTGAGCGCGGTGAAGCTTACGCTCAATCACGATCCGGCGCCGGTGGGTGCGCATTTTGATTTCATCTACGGCGACACCAACAAGCTGATCAACGCGAAGAACCAGCTGGAGTGGGTTGAGCAGGCGTATGTGAGCGTGAAGCCGCCCAAGGCCAAAGGGTTTGAGCTGGATGCCGGCAAGTTTGTGACATCGGCGGGCGCGGAGACGATCGAGGCCAAGGACAACTGGAACTACTCCCGCTCCCTGCTCTTTGCGTGGGCAATTCCCTACTGGCACATGGGCCTGCGCACGTCGATGCCTGTGAGCAAGACCGATACGGTGGGCGTGCAGCTGGTGAATGGATGGAACAACATCATCCACGATACGGGCGGCGTGACCGTTGGACTGACGAACTCCCTTGTGTTGCCGAAGTACACCTGGAGCGCGAACGTGTACACCGGACCTTCGAACACCCCGGGACAGAACGCGTATCGCAACCTTCTTGACACGACGGTGCTGCTGACGCCCAATACCAAGTTCAATGCATATCTGAACTTTGACTACGGGCAGAACAACGACCACCTCAGCAAGGGCCTCGGCGACGACACCAAGTCGCACTGGGCTGGCATCGCACTGGCTGCGCACCAGCAGATAATAACCGCGCGCAATGCGGTGGCGGGCCGGTTCGAGTACTTCGACGATATTGACGGGTACGCCACGGGGACGACGCAGCAGTTGAAGGAGGCGACGGCGACCTACGAATACCACTGGAAGGTGGGGCTGGTGAGCCGCGCCGAATACCGCGGCGACTGGTCAAATGTGCCGGCGTTCCACCGGGGAGCGAACGGCGTGACGGGCAACCAGAACACGCTGACGATCGGGCTTATCGCCATCATTGCCCCTAGTCGTTGACGCTGACCGGCGCGCGGGAATTCGGCGTCCTTCATTTCATCCTTATTCCCGCGAACCTACCATTCGAAGAGCACACGAACGCTAAGCGCCTTGGCAAGAGAGTCGGGCGAGAAACCAATTAATCCGGAGATCGAAATCCGGAGGTCGCTACCCCATTCAATACTCCAGGAGAATCCTCAAATGGCAGAATCAAAAGCACCGCAAATGCAGGCCACACTGGGTCTGACCGGGTTGACCAGCAACGCGATGGCTCTTATTGCTCCCGGCGCGTTCTTGTGGCTCACGTTCCAAATTCAGGCCAACACCGGAGTCGCGGGACAGCCTTCCACCGCGCCCACCATGTGGCTGGGCATCGTCGCCGCGCTGCTCCTCTGCCTGGCAACCGCCGTGGCCTACGCCGAGATTTCCAAACTTTATCCGGGCACTGGCTCCAGCTACTACTACGCTGAACAAGCCATGCTTTCCAAGGACGCCTCCTTCAAGTACGCCCGCGTCGCCAAGTTCATCGTCGGCTGGGGCTCGCATCTTTACTACTGGGTCTACCCCGGAGTGATGGTGGCCACTACCGGCATCTTCGTCGGCTACGTGGTGGGCTTTCTGTTTCCATCTTTCCTGAGCGGCTCCAACCCCGGACCGCTGTTTATGGCATTGGTTGCTATTGTGTTCTCTTTCTTTGTGGCCTGGATCGCTTCCAAAGGCGCCGGCGCCTCCACCGCTGTGAACCTTGCCATCAACATCGTGCAGATCTCAGCCCTGGTTCTTTTCAGTGTTCTGGCGCTTGGCTATCGTTCCAGCCATCCCGCCGGAGCTCCCGCGTTCCAATACGACTCGCAAACGCTGGCAACCTACACCTACCAGTTCGCCACCGCCAAAGACGGATCGACGATACGCGACGCGAGCGGAGCGCCCGTTGCCCTGCTTGATGCAGCCGGCAAGCCGGTCCCGTTCACGATTGATTATCCGGAGAAGGATGCGAGCGGCAACTTCCTGAGCCACCCCAAAGCAGCCTCCGTACTCGGCGTTCACAAACTCAGTTATGTGTTCATCCAGGCCACGGTCGCCATTCTCATTCTGGTCGGCTTCGAATCGGTGACGGCGATGGGTGGCGAGGCCAAGAATCCCACCAAACACATACCGATTGCCGTCATCGCTTCGCTGCTGATTCAGGGGGTGCTGTGTTATCTGTTCGAGTATTTCGCAGCCAACTACTTCCTGAACTCCGGATACAGTATGCAAAGCGCTTCGGGCTCCGCGGCTCCCATCGGTGACATGATGATCATTGTGGGCGATGGCCTGCTCGGACACGGCAACGGCAAGTACTTTATGCTGGCCGAGGCATTCACCGTGTTTCTGGCTCTCATCGGAACGACGCTGAGTTGCATGAACACCGGCGCCCGCGTGACCTACGCGATGGGCAAGGACGACGAGGCTCCCGAGCACTTCGGCATGCTTCACGCCGAATCGCTCAGCCCGCGCCGCGCCATCTGGACCCTGGCTGTCATCTCGGCCGTGATCGGTGTCGTCGCTGTGTCTCTGGTCTTCGGCGACGCCGGCGCTCCGACCGATGCTACGATCGCCGCGCTTCCTCACAACATCTTCTCCAACTTCGGCTACTTGCCCCATGACACCATGGCCAAGCTGCCCAACTCGCTGCTGTCGATAACACTCACTTCGAACTTCGGCACGTTCATCCTCTACGCCTTGAGTTGCTTCCTATGCATGGTGGCCTACCACAATCGGCCCGACCATAACTTCCTGCTGCACACGCTTATCCCAGGCTTCGGTCTGCTGGCCAACCTCATCTGTATGGCCTTCTACATCATCGGGCCGTTCTTCAATCTGGGCACGAAGATGGAACCGCTGACAGCGCTGGGCATCTCGGCGTTGTGGGGCCTCTACGGGGCCTGGTACTTCGTGAAGAGCTCGAAGAAGAAGGGCAAGTCCATCCTGATGAACAAGACGGCCGTCACACAGTAACTCAACACTTTGCTTCACATCGGGTGGTTCCTTTCTTCCGTCGAAAGGCGGCAGTGGGGAGCCACCCGGTGGTATTTTTTTTGACCTATGCTGATTCGAAATTTTGAAGAGAATCGGGCAAGATATTTTCAGGTGGCATCGTCCATGCTGGACATTCAATTCGGTGAGGCGAGCGATCCGGGTAAGGTTCGCACCCTCAACGAGGATTTCATGGGCTCTTTTATCCCCGCATCGCGCCAGCAGGCGCGCGGGCTGGGATACCTTTTTGCTGTCGCCGATGGCGTGGGGGGAACAGACCTGGGCGAAGTGGCATCGGCCACAGCGGTGAGTGTCATCACCAAGGAATTTGCCCAGGCCCAGGAAGGCACGCTGCTGAACGGGCTTATACCGCGACTGGTGCAGCATGCCAATGCCGCTGTGCACGATTGCCGCCTGCAGCCGCAATATCGCGGCAAGACCATGGCGACAACGCTGGTGACCTGCGCTCTGCGGCACGATCTGGCGGTGGTATCGCATGTAGGCGACTCGCGCTGCTACCTGGTTCGCGACAACCAGGCCCGCTCGATCACCGATGACCATACCCTGGTAAATCAGCAGCGCAAGCTGGGTTTGATCTCCGCCGAGGACATCAAAGAATCCGATTCGCGCCATGTGCTGATCAAATCGCTGGGCCCGGAGATGTTTGTCGCTCCCGAGACCAGCACGATCACCGTGCTGCCCGGCGACACCCTGGTGCTATGCACCGACGGTCTTCACGACGAGTTGCCCGACCGCGAGATGGCCAGCATTGTTTCGCAACCCGGCAAGGACCTGAACGCAATCGCACAGGAACTTGTGGCGCGCGCCGTGGAGATTGACGGCAACGATAACACCACCGCGCAGGTGATTCGCATCCGTTCGGTTGAGAAAGTGGGCATGTATCGCGGACGGCCTTACCGGCTTCCCTCCTGATTGCCGGTCCTGGGCATCTAGCGCGGCCTGCCGTGCTTACGGTTTCCTTATCTACGGCAGGTGTATTCCGGGTAAAGTAAAGGTAACGATCCAGCCAGGAGAACCGCGCACAGATGGGCTTTTTTGATCCCCTTGAACCGGGCGCAACGATCGATTCGTATCGCATTGAGGCGCCGGTTGCCCGCAGCGGAATGGCTTCAATCTACCGCGCCACGGACACCCGGAATGGCCAGACCGTAGCGTTGAAGATTCCGCATCCCGATCTGGAAGCAGACCCCGTACTCTTCGACCGATTTCAGCGCGAGTCCGCTATCGGAGAAAAGCTCAGTCATCCTCATGTGATGGGCGTCTTCGGCGGCGAAAAACGCTCGCGCGTGTACATGGTGATGGAGTGGTGCGAGGGCCGCCTGCTTCGCACAATCCTGGACGAAGGCCGCATTGACCCGCAGCGCGCGCTTCGCATCGCGGTCGAAGTGCTCGAAGCGCTCGAGTACATCCACCAGAACGGCGTGGTGCATCGCGACCTGAAGCCGGAAAACATCATGGTCGATGCCGGGGACAACATCAAGCTGATCGATTTCGGCATTGCCGGCGATACGGCCGCCAAGCGCCTGACATATGCGAATCTCACTGCGGCTCTGGGCACGCCCAACTACATTTCGCCCGAACAGGTGAAGGGCAAGCGCGGCGATGGCCGCTCTGACATTTATGCCATGGGCGTGATCCTGTACGAGATGCTCACGGGCAAGCTGCCGTTCAAAGGCTCATCGCCGATGGAAGTGATCAACGACCGGCTGCTGAACTACCCTACGCCGCCGCGCGAACTGGAGCCATCCATCTCGCCACAGTTGCAGGAAGTTATCTATCGCGCCATCGAACGCGATCCCAAAAACCGGTACGGCCATGCGCACGAGTTTGCAACGGATCTGCAGCATCTCGACCAGGTCGGCGTGGATGAACAGCGTATCGAATTGCGGGAATGGAAGAAGCGCAAAAGCCACGGGCTGCGCAAGATTCTCTACTTCGGGGGGTTGGCGCTTATTCCGGTTGTGCTGCTGCTGATCATGATGTTGCTGGCGCATCATCGATAGCTGCGGCGGCGGGCTTCTTCACGGCGTCTTTATGCATGGGGCTCTAGCATTTTATTGATCATTCACACATTTCCTACCCTGAAGGAGACCCATGGCAAAGTACAAACTGGAGTACATCTGGCTCGATGGTAAGACACCGATTCCGGAGCTGCGCGGCAAGACGACGATCAAGGAGTTCGCTGCGCCGCCCACTCTTGCCGACCTGCCCTTGTGGGGCTTCGACGGCAGCTCAACCATGCAGGCTCAAGGGCACAGCTCCGACTGCATCCTCAAGCCGGTCGCCCTGTACCCAGACGCCGCGCGCAAAAATGGCTACATCGTTCTTAGCGAAGTCATGCATCCCGATGGCACGCCGCACTCGACCAATATGCGCGCCACCGCGCCGGATGATCCGGATCTCTGGTTCGGCTTCGAGCAGGAGTACTTCCTGTTCAAGGAAGGCCGTCCGCTCGGCTTCCCTGAGAGTGGCTACCCCGGTCCCCAGGGACCCTACTATTGCGGCGTGGGCTACAAGTACATGGGCAGCGTCGCCAGGACGATCGTGGAAGAGCATCTTGAACTCTGCCTCGCCGCCGGCATCAACCACGAAGGCATCAACGCCGAAGTGGCGAAGGGTCAGTGGGAGTTCCAGATCTTCGGAAAGGGCTCGCACAAGGCCGCGGACGATCTGTGGGTTGCCCGCTACCTGATGATGCGCCTGTGCGAGAGGTACGAAGTGGATGTGCAGTGGCATTGCAAACCGATTCGCGGCGACTGGAACGGCTCGGGCATGCATACCAACTTCTCCAACAGGCACCTGCGCGACATCGGCGGCAAACCCTACTTCGAAGCATTGATGAACGCCTTCGCCGATAATCGTGAGGCGCACATCGCAGTCTATGGTCCGGATAACCACCTGCGCCTGACGGGTCTGCACGAGACGGCTCCCATCGATCAGTTCCGCTACGGGCTTTCGGATCGCGGCGCTTCAGTCCGGCTGCCTGTGAACTTCATCAAGAACGGCTACAAGGGCTATCTGGAAGATCGCCGTCCGAACTCCGAGGCCGATCCCTACCAGATTGTCTCGCAGATCATCAAGACCATCGACACCGTTGAAACTTCGGAAGCGGTGGAAGAACTGGCCGGCGTGTAGAGCACGGCGAATGCGCCGGACGCAAGCCTGGCGCATTCCACGCTCCTAATGGGGCGGAGTCACTTACATGAGTACCAGCGGGCATGGGGCAAAATGGGGACGCGCCTTGCGCAACCCCGCCCCATGCCCTATTTTGGTTCTAAGGTTTCTGACGCCCAAAACGCGCTAGCGGCGAAATCTCACATCGCCGCCACGGAACCCGTTTGAAGGAGAGAAATGTCGACAGAGTACCGGAATTTTCTGGCGCTGCCTTATGATGAGTTGGAAGAGCTCAACCTGAAAGCCAAGGCCGACCGCGTCAGTCGCGTAGCCGCTGACAAGATTCGCGAGGAGCGGCTGAAGTACCTGACGGACGAGAAGCGGATCAAGGCGGTTACAGTACTGTTCAGCGATCTCGAAGGCCGGCTGCATCTGCTGGACTACGACAAGAAGTTTCTCCTGGGCGCGTACGAAAACCTCACCTTTGATGGATCGTCGATTCGCGGGTTCACCGCGCAGAAGGAAAGCGATCTTCGTCTCGGCATCGACTGGAGCGCGTTTTACTGGGTGCCGGCCGACGTGTTCGGCAACGGCAAGGTGCTGGTGTTCGGCACGGTGATCGACAAGGATGGCACACCCTATTCCGGCGATCTGCGCGGCGTCCTGAAGACCTACTCCGACAAGCTCTACAAGGAGAAGGGCTACACGCTGAACGCCGCCAACGAGATTGAAGGTTTTCTGTTTGCCGGTAAAGATGCCGAGCGGCGTTTTCACGAGACAAGCAAGTTCGATTTCATCAACACCGGCGGCTACTATCACGTGCTGCCGCTCGATCCTCTTCGGCAGTTCATTGACACCTCCGCTGAAGTCCAGCGCGCCATGGGATTCCAGAACGAGAAGGATCACCCCGAGGTTGCGCCCAGCCAGTTCGAAATCAACTACAGCTACGGCGAAGTTGTGGCGGCTGCTGATCAGATCCAGTTGTACAAGCTGCTGACCCGCCAGATCGCCAACAACATGGGCTACACGGCCTGTTTCCTGCCAAAGCCCGTGGTCGGCGTTAACGGCAGCGGCATGCATACCAACGTCTCCGTCTCCAAAGATAAGGTCAACCTGATGTGGGACCAGAAGGGACAGGAGCAGCTCTCGCCTTTTGGCTGGGACTTCATCGACCGCATCCTCAGCCATGCTCTGGATATCTGCCTCATCCTGAACCCGAGCGTGAATGCTTATCGCCGTCTCGATCCGCACTTCGAGGCCCCTAATCAAATCAAGGCGTCGGCCACGGATCGCGGATCAATGGTGCGCGTGCCCATCGGGAACTCGCGGTCGATGCGCGTCGAGGTCCGCTCGGTCGCTCCCGATGCGAATCCGTACCTGGCGCTGTATTCGATCTTCAAGACTGGCGTCGACGGCACCAAGGCGCAGATCGACAACCTTCGCCAGGCGCAGCGATTCCTGCCCGACAACATTCAGCAGGCCATCGAAGATTTCAAGAGCTCGAGCTGGATCGCCGAGATCCTAGGCGCCGATGTGCAGGGCCGGTTCGCCGACCTGAAACAGGCAGCAGCCGATCGCTGCCCGCGGGCGCTGGGAACGTTTGTGAAAGCCTCGGAAGTGCAGTACCACCACGAGGTCTACAACCAGTCGCTGTGGAATCTTTTCTAGACCTGGTTGGAATTGAAAACCGAACGGCGCAGCTTGCGGGCTGCGCCGTTTTATTTGCGGTCGAAGCAGCGGTCAGAGCGCTGGGTTGAGGCTCGCGATCCAATCCTGCAGAAGACCTGGGAAGCAGCCCAGCACAACCACGCCTGCAGCGATTGCAATAAGGACGAGCGCGGTGACCGGGTGCACGCGAATCGGAGCCTCGTCCGCGGCCGGCATCACGTACGCGCGCTTGAGCACCTGCAGATAGTAATAGAGCGAGACGGCGCTCATGCCCACGGCCAGCGCCACCAGCGTGAACGGCACCACGCCTGCGGATACGCGAAGCACCGCGGCAAACAGATTGAACTTTGCCCAGAAGCCAACCAGCGGCGGGATGCCGGCCAGCGACAGAAACAGGACGAGCATTACTGCAGCCAACAAGGGGTTCCGTTTGTGCAGACCCAGAAACGCGTCCATGCGATCGCTGCCCGCGGCGCGCTCCACTACCCCGATCACGCCGAAGGCGCCGATGGTGGTGAGCCCGTAGGTGAGAATGTAGTAGAGAACGGCGTTCGCACTGCGCTGGGAGTGGGAGAAGTATGCCAGCGCCAGCAGTATGTATCCGGCGTGCGCAATTGCCGAATAAGCCAGCAGACGGCGTACGCTGATCTGCGCAAGCGCCGCAAGATTGCCTGCCAGCATGGATGCCACCGCCATGATTACGAGAATCAGCGACCACGGCTCCTGAATTCCCAGGTAGCGCGGGAACGGAGCCGGTCCGGCCACCACAAATGCCACATGACGCGCGTTGCCGAAGACATGGACCACAGCCGTGCTCACGGAGATGAGCAGCGCAAAACTGGCCACCTTCGAAACCGAGGCGATGAAAGCCGCGGCCGGCGCCGGCGCGCCCTCGTATGTATCGGGAGCCCACAACTGGAATGGCACCGCGGCCACCTTGAAGCCCAACCCGGCCGCCACCATCACCAGCGCGACGTAGAGCAGCGGCCCCGCTCCCGCTGCGCTCATCCCAATGCTCGTGAGCGCAATCTGGTGCAGGTTGGTGGAGCCGGTGACTCCGTACAAAAGCGAGAATCCGAACAGCAGAAACGCCGCCGACATGCCGCCGAACAGGTAATACTTCATCGCGGCCTCAGCGCTGTTACCGGAGCTCTTGGCAAACGCAGTAAGGATATAGAGACCGAGGCTCAGCAATTCAAGGCCCGTGAAGATCACCAGCAGGTCCTGCGCTCCGCATATCAACAGGCCGCCTGTCGCCGACATCAGCACGACGGCGACGAATTCCCCCACGTGGCGCGTGAACGTGGTGCCGATCAAAAGCAGGAGCGTGAGCGCCGTCAACACCAGCACCGCAACCTGCGCAACCGCGGTGTATCCGCCGGTGACTAATAGCAGCGAGCCCGATGTGCCATCGGCAGTGAAGCTCATGCCTCCCTGCCCCTGCATCAGCCAGAGCGCAGCCACGCAGCCCAGAACGCCAAGCACAGTCGCCGATGCGGTCCGTACGCCCAACGCAGACTTGCGCAGGAAACCCAAATCAACAATCAGCACCAGCAGCGCCGCAACTTCGAGCGCGGTTTCCGGCAGCGTGACGCGGAAGAGATCGGCGTAGTTCATTGTCCCCCTCCCGCAAGCAGCGCTTTCACTGCCGGTTCAATGCTGTCGAGCAGAAGACGCGGGTACAGGCCGATCGCCAGGCTCGCGACGGTCAGCAGGCTGAAGCCCGCGACTTCAGGCCAGGTGATGGCCTCGAACGCGTGCCCGTTGTGCTCGCCGTGCGCATGATGCGTATGAGGCGCGTCGCTGAAGAATGCCTTCTGCAGAGCACGCCACGTGTAAGCCACGCCAACAACGATGCCTACACCGGCCGCCGCGGTCCACCACGGCCTGGCATACCACGATCCAGCCAGCACCTGCAGCTCCGCGACAAACCCCGAGAATCCGGGCAATCCCATCGACGCCATACCGGCGATTACGAACGCCCACGCTGCAAACGGCATGCGCCGCGATAGGTGCATCCCTTCGAGTTCCGCGAGCTGTCGCGTATGGGTGCGCTCGTAAACAATGCGGCCAACAATGGCGAACAGCAGGCCCGCGATCACGCCGTGCGAGTACATCTGCAGCACCGCGCCGGTCACGCCAATCTGGTTCAACGTCATCAGGCCCAGCAGCACAAAGCCCATGTGGCTCACGCTGGAGTAGCCGATGACAAACTTGAAATCGGTTTGCACCAGCGCCACCAGTGCGCCATAAACGATGCCGATGACGGCCAGCACCGCGAAGACATCGCGCCACGATCCGATGCCGATAAATGACAATCCCCACGGGTCCATGCCATGCGGGAAGAGCGACATGGCCACGCGCAGGCATCCGTACGCGCCCAGCTTCATCACCACGCCGGCCAGCAGCATGGAAGCAGCAGTGGGCGCGGCCACGTGGCCGGTGGGCGCCCAGGTGTGGAAGGGCCACATGCCGGCAAGAATCGCGAAGCCGACAAACGTGAGCGGGAACGCCCACATCTGAAACGAGACCGGCAGACCCGCGTGCGCCAGATCGACGAGACCCGTGGAGTGGCTGCCCGACGTGGCGTATGCCGCCAGCAGCGCGATCAGCACCATCGCCGAGCCCACGAAGGAATAGAGCGCCAGCTTCATCGCAGCGTATTCGCGCCGCGTAGAACCCCAGATGGCGATCAGGAAGTACTTGGGCACGATCGCGATTTCGTAAAACACAAACAGCAGGAAAAAATCGAAGCTGAGGAAGACGCCGTAGACTCCGCCGATGAGCGCAAGAAAGAACGCGAAGAATTCATTCGTACGCAGGTTCGATATTCCAGCTGAAGAGGACACCCGCCACTGCGGCCAGTCCCGTCAGCAATACCAGCACGCGGCTGATGCCGTCAGCGGCCAGCGTATAGCGGATGCCCATGGATGCCACCCACGGCACATCGACAATGGGGATGCGGCCCTGACCGGCGCCGGCTGCGAATCCCGCCACGGCAATCACCAGGCCAGTCAGCGCGATCAGCTAGCGCAAGTCCGCGCGCCAGTCCCGCTCTGCCCTTGGGCAGCAGCACCTCGGCGAGGGCTCCGGCAAACGAGAGATAGATCGTCCAGGCCAGCAATTAAAATCTCCAGTGCGCCAGCAGGTTCACCACCGTGGGGTTCACGCTGTCCACTATCAGTTGCGGCAAAATGCCGATGAGAATCATGAGCCCGATTACGGGCGCCATCGCCAGCAGCTCGCCATGGTGCATATCGGGAAACGCGGCCCACCGCTCCGGCACGGGCCCGGTGAACACCTTCTGAATCACAGTGAGGATCACCGCCGCGGTGATCAGCAATCCCAGCACAGACACGGTGGCCGCAACCCACGCCAGCGGAAACACGCCGCGGAAGATGAGAAACTCGCCCACGAATCCGTTGAGCCCGGGTAATCCGAGCGACGAGAACAGCGCGAAGCCCATCAGTCCGGCAAAAACCGGCGCAGGCTTGCGCAACCCGCCAAAGTCATCGATGCCGCGCAGCCCACCGCTCCGCTGCTGCAATCATGGCGATGAACCAGAACAGCGCGGCCGCCGTGATGCCGTGATTGAACATCTGCAGGATCACGCCGTTCAGCGCCGCGGCCTGGCTGGCCTGCATGGCCGCGCTCGTTGCGCGGAATCGCCAGCGCGAAGATGCCGAGTTGGCAATAGCCCAGGTGATTGACCGACGAATATGCGAAGACGCGCTTCAGATCCTTCTGCGCCGCCGCCGCCCACGCGCCCATCACCACGGTGAGCACAGCAAGCACCAGCAGCGGCGTGCGCATCTGCGCAATCTCGTGTCCGAACATCGGCATCGCGATCCGCAGCAATCCGTACACGCCCATCTTCGACATCGTGCCGGTCAGCAGCATCGTCACCGGCGATGGCGCTTCAGAATATGCAGCCGGCAGCCAGGTGTGGAACGGCATCAGCGGCACCTTCACCGCGAACCCTGCAAGCACGCCTACGCAAGCCATAGCATCACCGGGCCAAGATGCGCGATGGTGACCATCTGCTCCAGTTCGCCGGTCGAGGCCAGCAGTCCCAGGTGGATGAAATCCATGCTGCCGGTGGCAAGGAACACGGCCAGAAACGCCAGCAGCAGACCCACAGATCCGGCCATCGTGTAGACGAAGAACTGCGTCGCCGCCGGCCCGCGCTTCGCTCCGCCCCACAGCTTGATGAGGAAGAACGCCGGGATCAGGCTGAGCTCCCAGAACAGAAACCAGTGAAAAAAATTCAACGCGGTGAACGTCCCGAAAAGCCCGGCCTCAAGCAGCAGCACCAGCGCAAAGTACAGTCCTGGCTGGCGGTGCACGCGATGCGCTGCGTCCACTGACATCAGCGTCACGATCGCCGGACAGCACCAGCATCAGCGCGCCCAGCCCATCCACGCCCAGGTGATACTCGATGCCGAGCGAAGGCGCCCAGGCGATGCTGCTCCAGCAGGCCGATGCTTCCGTCGGCGGGTATATGCATCCACACCACCAGCGCGAGAGCCAGCGGATCAGCGTCGTGATCATCGCCACGCCACGCGCATGCTTGCCCGGCGAACAGCGCGATGACCGCACCCAGAACGGGCAGCGCAGTCAGGAGCGTGAGTATCGGCATTCCGCTCATGGCCGGCTGCTCCAGATCAGGATCGCGGCCAGCACCACAACCGCCAGAGCCAGCAAGCGCAGATAGGTCTGCACGCGCCCGATCTGCACGCGCGCCAGCAGACCGCCGCCGGACTCGACAGCTCTTCGCAGCCCTTGTCGAAGGCTCCGTCGACCCAGTACGTATCGAGAAAACGATTGAACTTCGCCCACAGCGCCGAAGAAGCCACGTGACGCGCGCAACCAGGCCGCCCCAGACGCGGCGGTCGAGCCAGTCGGCCACGCGCGCCCACCATGCATAGAACGCAATCACTGTCGCGCCGTAGAGCTCGTCGATGTAGAGCCGATTGCTGCAGCCAGCTCCAGAGCGGCGGCGCGGCCTTCTCCAGCGCATCCGGCTCTTCGGCGCGGGCGACTTGTTGCCGTAAAGCCACCAGCCGAGGACCAGGCCAACCAGCACAACCACGGTTGATGTCACCATCAACGCCAGGATGCCTGGCTCGCTAAAGGCTGCGAACTCGAACGGAGCTGCACGGTCGGCGAGAAAGCCGCGGAACCACGGCCACGCCGGCGTGCCGAGCACCCAGCGCCATCGCAAAGAATGCCAGGATCGCCAGCGGCACCGGTCATCACCCGCGGGCTTTCATGCGCATGCCCGTGCCCGCGATAGTTGCCAAAGAAGACGTAGCTGACCTGCCGCGTCATGTAAAAAGCAGTGAGCAGCGCGCCGAAGACCAGCATGTAAAACGGCCCTTTGGCACGGCTGCCACTCCTGCGCCGATTCCAGAATTGCATCCTTGCTCCAGAAGCCCGAGAACAGGATCGGAAACCCGCACAGCGCCAGCATGCCGACGGCATAAGTCAGGAATGTCACCGGCATCTGCTTTCGCAGTCCGCCCATGTGGCGAATGTCCTGCTCTTCGTGGCAGCCGTGAATCACCGAGCCCGCGCCCATGAAGAGCAGCGCCTTGAAGAACGCGTGCGTGATCAGGTGGAACATGCCCACTGCTACGCCGCCCATGTCCAGGCCGGCCATCATGTAGCCGAGTTGCGAGACCGTCGAGTAGGCCAGGATGCGCTTGATGTCGTTCTGCGCGACGGCGATCAGCGCGGCAAAGACCGCGGTCGAGGCGCCCACCCACGTGACCACTGTCGAGCGCGGTCGTGCTGAAGTGCCGACCATGGCAGCGGCGCGCCTGCCTCCATCAGCGGATACACGCGCGCGACCAGATACACGCCCGCGGCCACCATGGTCGCCGCATGAATCAGCGCCGACACCGGCGTCGGACCTTCCATCGCGTCCGGCAGCCAGACATGCAGCGGAACTGGCCGCTCTTGCCCGCCGCTCCGGCGAAGATCAGCAGCGCAATCGCCGTAGCCGCGCTCAGGCCCCATGCAGCCGGCTGCCGCCAGCAATCCGCCAGATCGCAGCCGGTTCCATCGAACCCGCGCCGTTGTTATAGAACAGCAGCGTGCCCGTCTGCGCAAAGAGCCAGACGATTCCGAGCAGAAAGAAGATATCGCCGATGCGCGTGGTGAGAAACGCCTTCTTCGCCGCCGCCGCCGCCGGATGGCTTCTGATACCAGAACCCGATCAGCAAGTACGAAGTAAGCCCCACCAGCTCCCAGCACATGAACAGCAGCAGCAGGCTGTTGGCGATGACCACGCCCAGCATCGCCCCGGCAAACAGCGACAGGAAGCAGAAGAAGCGCGTGAAGTTCTCGTCGTGCGCCATGTAGCCGGTGGAGTAGATAAAGATGAGCAGGCCGACAAACGTGACCATCACCAGCATCACGGCCGCCAGCGGATCGAGCACCCAGCCCAGGTCCACCGTGCGCGGCGCCAAACCCGACCAGGTGAAGTTGACGGTCTCGCGCACGGCATGTCCGCTGGCCCAACCCGCCAACACGTGGCCAAAGGCCGCCAGCGCCAGCAGCAGCGAGAATGCCAGCGAGCCGATCGCGAGCGCGGCCGCGGCCTTGCGTCGCGGCTGCTTGAGCAGCGCAATCACGCCCGAAGCCACCATCGGCACCGCGGGAATCAGCCACAGGATCTGCGCGATCGAGGAAGCAGGCGATCTGCGGAGTGAACTGATAATGCGTCTCTTGCATCACCGGCTCACCCTTTCATCCTGTTCATCTCGTCCAGATCCGTGGTATGAGCATGTCGATAGATCGAAATCACCAGCCCCAGTCCCACCGCCGCCTCCGCCGCGCCACGGCAATCGAAAAGACCGCAAACATCATCCCCGTCAGCGCCTCGGGATGCGGCCCATAGCGCCAGAACGCAATCAAATTCAGGTTGGCCGCGTTCAGCATCAGCTCGATGCCGATCAGCACCAGGATGGCGTTGCGCCGCGTCAGCGCACCGGCCAGACCGATGGCAAACACCAGCGCCGCCACCAGCAGATATCCCGCGAGCGGCGTCACTTGGTGCTCCTCTCCCTTCTCATGCATGGCCACAATCACCGCGCCCATCAACGCCGCGGTAAGCAGCAACGCCACAATTTCCAGCGGCAGCACGTAGCGGCCCATCAGCGCGTTGCCGATCTCTTTCACGCTCAACCGCGGCGCAGCCGCTTGCTGCGGCAATCGCGTTCGCGCTGCTGCAACACCGCCCATCCCAGCACCGCAAACACCGCCGCGGCGATCACCAATCCCGCAAGCCATGTGCGGCTGAATACTCCGTGCTCCGGCGTCTCCGACCCGCGCGTCAGCAGAATCGCAAACACCACCAGAATCGCCACTGCGCCGATGTAAACAAGAATCTGCGCGAAACCCGCGAACTGCGCATCGAGCTGCAGAAATAGCAGCGCCAATCCCGCAAACGCCACGGTCACCGCCAGCGCGCAATGCACCGTGTTCCTCAGCAGCACGGCGGCCAGCGCGCCGGCCACCGTCAGCGCGGCACAGTATCCAGAACACGATCGTCATTGCGCCGCAAGCTCCTTTCACGGCTGCGCGTCTCGAGTTACTCCGCATAACGATAGCTCCTCGGCCCGTAGTGCCTGCGCTGCATCCCGACGCGGCCCATCAGCACATACGCGCACCAGCAGAATTGCCGAACATACCACCCACCGCAGCCAGCCCTCGCCCATAAATCGCCACAGCGCCGCCACCAGCAGATTCAGCAGCGACATGGGCAGCACAAACTTCCACGCGAAGTTCATCAACTGGTCCTGACGCAGCCGCGGCAGCGTTCCGCGCAGCCAGATCCAACACGCAGATCGATGAGCATCACCTTCGCGAAAAACCAGATCCACGACGGCACCAAGTTCAGCACCGCAAGCGGCGCCGACCATCCGCCAAGAAACAGCGTCGTGCCGAGCCCCGCCATCGAAAACATGCCCAGGTACTCACCCAGAAAAAACAGCGCGAACTTGAATCCGGAATATTCCGTGAAATATCCCGCCACCAGCTCCGACTCGCCTTCAGGCAAATCGAACGGCGACCGATTCGTCTCCGCCGTTGCGGCAACGGCAAACATCACAAAGGCCGCGAAACCCCACGGCGTAAAGACGTACCAGTGCGGCAGCCCCCACGTGTACTGGTTCTGCGCGTCAACAATTTTCACCAGCGAAAGCGATCCGGTGATCATCACCACGGCCACGCTCGACATCAGCAGCGGCACTTCGTAGCTGATCATCTGCGCCACGGCGCGCATCGCGCCCAGCAGCGAATACTTGTTGCGGCTCGACCAGCCCGCCATGAAGATCGATAGCTCGGTCGATGCGCCAATGGCAAAGAAGAACAGCAGCCCGGCGTCCATATCCACAAGCTGCATGCCGCGGCCCATGGGCAGCACGGCAGAAGCCCATGAACACCACAACCACCAGAACCAGCGGCGCCAGAAAGTGCACCACCGCATCCGCGCTCACCGGCACAATATCTTCCTTGGTCAGCGACTTGATGCCGTCCGCAACCGGCTGCAGAATTCCGTACGGCCCCGTGCGATTCGGCCCGATGCGATTCTGCATGCGTCCCAGGCCCTTGCGCTCCAAAACCGTGGTCAGCGCGAACAACGCCGGAAACACGCACATGATCGCCACCACGCTGAGCAGCACGCCCACGAACGGCTGCAGCACTTCAGGCAAAAGTCCCATTACCCAATGTTTGAGAAGGACAAAGATCTGATCGAGCGTATTGATCATTGTCTAGCTGGCCTCTCCTTCTTTCGGAGGTGCCGGCGATACCGAGGACACGTCTTCCTTCTTCGCGGCCGGTACTGGCGCGGCGGGTTTGGGAACCGCAGCAGGAGCCGTAGCGCTCGCGGCGCCTGCAGCGGCAGCGGAGCTGCGGGCCTGGGTGGGGCAGCGGCGGCAGCCTTCGCCTTCGCTTCGGCCTTGGCCTTCTCCTCCGCCAGACGCGCGTCTACCTCGGACGCTTCGGTGGGATGAATCTTGTGGTAGTACTCGTTCGACCTCGCCAGCTGGTGCCGGTCGAGCAGCAGGCCGCCGAAGCGATCGTCCGTCGCCAGCTCGTACTCCGTGTCCATCTTGATGGCTTCGAAGGGACACACTTCCACGCAGATCTGGCAGCTCATGCAGACGGAAATGTCGATATCGAACTTCGCCGGATAGATCTGCAGCTTGCCCACGAAGTCAGGTTTCTTATCCTTGCTTTTCTCAATGTAGATGCACTTCGGCGGACACTCTTTCTCGCAGATCTGGCACGCCACGCAGCGCAGCCCCGCCTGCCAATCGGGCCCGTCGTACACCAGGAACGGAAAATTCCGCGAAGCCTCCGGCAGCGTTACGCGCTCCTCCGGATACTCCACGGTCGTCAGCCGTTCCTTGTCGACAAAGCTACCGGCAAAATTCTTTGCCGTCTCCGCCAGCCCCTTCAGTATGCCTTCACCCAGCAACGCAAGCTCCTAGCCCTTAGTCCCTTAGTCCCTTAGTCCCTTAGTCCCTTAGTCCCTTAGTCCCTTAGTCCCTTAGTCCCTTAGTCCCGCTGAAAGCTACCTGTCCACTTCCCCTAAAACAATATCCACGCTTCCGAAGATCAGCACCACATCGGCCACGTTAGACCCCAGGCACATGTCTTCAAGAACCGTCAGATTGATCAAACTCGGCGGCCGCACGCGGTATCGATACGGCTCCGCTGCCCCCGTACTGATCAAGTAAAAACCAAGCTCGCCCTTCGGGGCTTCAATGCGTCCATACGCCTCGCCGGGCTTGGGCTTGAATCCTCGAATCTTCGCCTTCGCATCCATCACCGGCCCCGGCGGAACCTCTTTCAGCGCCTGGTTGAGAATCTCAATCGACTCCCGCATCTCCAGAACGCGCACCATGTAGCGATCGTAAATATCGCCATGATCGCCGAGCGGTACGCGAAACTTGAAGCGGTCGTAGATCCCGTAATGATCCACCTTGCGAATGTCGTAGTTCACGCCGGATGCCCGCAGCATCGGCCCCGTGATGCCGGCATTCACCGCCAGCTCCGGTTTCAGCACGCCAATTCCCTGGCACCGCGCCATCAGAATCTCGTTGCCGGTCAGCAGCGCTTCATACTCGTCGATAAATCCCGGCAGCCCCGCCACCACCTTACGCGTCGCATCCAGCCAAGCCGCCGACACATCCACCCTGCAGCCGCCAAAGCGCATGTAGTTGCACATCATGCGCGATCCCGTCAGGCTCTCGAACAGATCGAGAATCTTTTCGCGCTCTTTGAACGCATACATCAACGGAGTCCCGCTGGCGCCCATTTCCTGGATCAAAAACCCGATTGCCGAGGCGTGGTTCTGCACCCTCGTCAGCTCCGCCAAAATCACGCGAATGTACTCGGCGCGCTCCGGCACCGCCTGCCCCACCAGCTTTTCCACCGCCAGCGCATACGCCCAATTGTTTGAGAGCGAGCAGAAGTAGTCCAGCCGATCCGTGTACGGCATCATCCCCAGGTAGCTGGCCGTCTCCGCAATCTGCTCGTGATTGCGGTGCAGGTAGCCAAACACCGGCTTCAGCCTCACCACGCGCTCGCCGTCCAGCGCCACGTCCATGCGGAAGACACCGTGTGTCGAGGGATGATGCGGCCCCATCGACACTTCCAGCAACTCGCCTTCGCCATCCGACTCAATCACCGGAGGCCGGTTCCATCCTTCCACCTGCGGCGCCTGCTCAACCGCGAAACCGGGAGTCGTCTCTTTCATCGCGCCTCCCCGGCCGGGGCCTGATCTCTGGCACCTGTTCCCTGTTCCCTGCTTTGGTGTGCCTTGGCCCGCTCCAGCACCTTGTCGTGCGCCGTGGGCTCGTACTCAAAGTCATCGGGCTCCACGTAATCCTTGCGCATGGGATAGTCTTTGAACTCCGGCCACATCAACAGCCGCCGCAAATCCGGGTGGCCCGTGAACACGATCCCGTAGAGATCGAAGACCTCGCGCTCCTGAAACTCCGCCGACCGCCATACCGGCGTCAGCGATGGCAGTTCCACCTTATCGGTGCGATTGGCCGTGCGCATCCGCAGCACCACCGGCCCGTGCTTCTTGCGCATGGAGAAGAGGTGATACACCGCTTCGAGATACCCCGGCTCGACGTGCTTGCGCGTCTCCTCGACGGTCTCGTCAACGATCTGCTCAACGCCGTCAACTGTCTTGGGGACCTGCCTGGTGACCTTCACCTTCTCGACAAGTTCCTTATCCAGCCAGTCCACGCCCGTCACATTCGACAGGAAGTCGAGCGCCAGCTCCGCGTCATCGCGCAGGAACTTCGCCACGGCCATCGCATGCGCCGGGTTCAGCAGCAACGAATGCTGCGCGCTCGGGCTGGGGTTGGAGACAATCTCCACCCCTGCTCCCGGCACCGCCGCCAAAATCGCCGCCTTGATCTCCTCAACCGTCTTCACTGTTTTCCTGGTCCCTGATCCCTGATCTCTGATCCCTGCTTCATCGGCAACGGCCACACCAGCCGGTTCGCCGGCGGCTCCAGATCGTGCTCTCCCTGCACCGGCACAGGAAACTCGCCGGCCGCCTCTGCGTCCAGATGTCGCGGCCGATCTTCGCCAGTCAAACTCTGCCCGCCAATCTTCTTCTGCAACGTAATGAACGCCTGCAGCAGTGCCTCCGGCCGCGGCGGACATCCCGGGATGTGCACATCCACCGGAATGTAGCGGTCGATTCCCTTCAGCACGTTGTAACCCTGCTTGAACGGGCCGCCCGAAATCGCGCACGCCCCCATCGCAATCACATACTTGGGTTCGGCCATCTGGTTGTAGAGCCGTACCACCTGCGGGGCCATCTTCTTGGTCACCGTGCCGGAGATGATCATCAGATCCGCCTGCCGCGGCGACGGACGAAACACCTCCGCGCCGAAGCGCGCCAGATCGTAGCGCGCCATCGTCGTCGCAATCATCTCGATGGCGCAGCACGCCAACCCGAACTGCATGGGCCACACCGAGCTCTTGCGCCCCCAGTTGTACAGTTCCTCGATGGTCGTAACGAAGACGCCCTGCTTGCCCAGTTCGATCTTCAGCTCGTTTTCCACTGCCATTCCTTCGCTTCGCTCCGGAACAGTGATCAGTGTTCAGTGATCAGTGTCCAGTTTGCTTCTTCATAAAACGCTCTGCTCGCACAGACCGAAAACTTTGTCAGAGTCTCCGCTCCAAGGTCCAGCCATAGGCCGCGTCATCGGATCACTGATCACTGCTTTCTGATCACTGACCACTGCTTTTCATGCCCACGTCAGCACACCCTTCGCCCATGCCCAGGCCAGCCCTTCCACCAGCAGCAGGACGAACACCAGCATGGCCGCGCATGCAGCCGCGCCCAGTCCTGTAAATGCCACCGCAAACGGGAGCAAAAACACGGCTTCCACGTCGAAAATCAGAAAGATGATGGCATAGAGGTAGTAGGCCGACCGGAATTGCACCCACGCATCGCCTTTGGATTCAAGCCCGCACTCGTAAATCGCGTTCTTCACCGCGTTAGGCTTGGCCGGCGAAAACACCCGTCCCCACAGCCACGCCAGCCCCAGGGGAGCCAATCCAAATCCCAGGGCCGCAAAGAACAATATCGCCAGAGAAAAATAAGGACTTGAGACCATCTGTTGTTGCGTGATCCTTCCCTTCCAAGCTACCAGTTTGGGGCTGCCTTTGGCCAAGCCGATGTGCTCCAACGCACATCACAAGCCGCGCTTTTCCCCGTTCATCCCACTTTATGAACCGTTCGCTGCGACCCACCCACCGCGCCGGTGTGGCCCGTCACGCGTTCCATCTTTCGGTGGAGACGGCTCCCCACCCCACGCTGATACCTTCTTAGTGTCCCCGCGGCTTCCCCTTGCCACCCTCCGCAGGGAGCCCGAAAATTGCCTGGGGAGATGGATTACAAGATGCTCCGGAATATGCCGCGCCTATGGCTCTCGATCGCCGTCGTCTCGGCCATCTCCCTATCCATCGCCCGGGCCGCGACCGATCCCGCATCGCCAGCACCCAATCCAAACACCGGCAACGTGCCGGCGTCTGGCAACGTGCCGGCATCCTACACCGCCACCATCCACATCACCGGCCCCACCACGTCTTTCCACGACTCCGTCGCCGCCCGTTACAACTACGCCTTCGGCAAGGACGCGCCCTTCCTCCCGTCCAACGCCATGACGGTAAATGGCCAGTTCCTCAGCCCCAAGGCCTTCTACACCGCCGATTACTGTGGCCACTGCCACAAGGAGGCCTACCACCAGTGGCGCCAGTCCGTTCATTCCAATAGCTTCCGCGCCCCGTGGTACTTGAAGAACGTGAACCTCCTCATCGCTGAGAAGGGCGTCCAGTTCTCCCGCCATTGCGAAGGTTGCCACAACCCGGTCGCGCTGTTCTCCGGAGACCTCTCCCAGGGCATGCCCAAGAAGCGCCCCTTCGAGGAAGAGGGCGTCACCTGCTCCACCTGCCACTCCATCCAATCGACTGACGCCACCGGCACCGGCAGCTACGTCATGGGCATTCCGGCCGTCATGGTCGATGAAAACGGCGCCGCCATCACCCGTCCCGTCACCGACGCCGAGATCCTGGCCCACCTCGATCGCCACAGCAAAGCTGTAATGCGCCCGCTCTACAAGACCGCCGAGTTCTGTGCCGCGTGCCACAAAGCCGCCATCCCTGCCAGCCTCGACGACTACAAGTTCCTCCGCGCCATCTCCCTCTACGACGAGTGGCAGGGAGCCAGCTTCACCAAACAGTCCCCGCTTCCCTTCTATCGCAAAGACACGGTCTCCACCTGCCAGACCTGCCACATGCCGCGCGAAGCCCTCACCGGCGACGCCGACGACCCGGGAGCCAAAGAGGGCAAGCTGGCCTCGCACCGCTGGCTGGGCGGCAACACCCTCGTGCCGCAGTACTACAACTACCCCGAGCAGGCCGAGAAGCTCGTTCAGTTCCTGAAGGGCGGCTCCGACGGCAAAGGCGTCTTCAACGTCGACATCTTCGCCCTCGAGCCCGACTCCCCGGCCAGCGAAACGGCCTCAGCCGACAGTTCCAGTCCCGCCAACGCCAAGCTCATCGCCCCGCTCGGCCTCACGCCCTTTAACGTCACCCCGGGCGAAGCTCTCACCGCCGATGTCGTCATCCAGAACAAGGGCATCGCCCACTCCTTCATCCCGGAGCAGCGCGACTTCTACGAGTCCTGGGTCGACTTCACTGTCAAGGACGCCTCCGGAAAAACACTCGCCGAGAGCGGCTTCATCCGCCCCGACGGTTCGCTCGATCCCTCCGCGCATTCCTTTACCAACCGCCTCATCAACACCAAGGGCGAGCTCAACGATCTTCACCAGATCTGGCACAACCGCGTCCTGGCCTATAACAACACCATCCAGTCAGGCCGATCGCAGCTGGCGCGCTACCGCTTCCGCGTCCCCAAGGACGCCAAGGGCTCGCTCACCATCACCGCCACCGTCCGCTACCGCCGCTTCAACCAGCACTTCATCGACTACGGGATGGACCAGCCCGTCGACAAGCACTACCCCATGTCCATCGTCGACATGGCATCGAACTCTCGCACACTTATCATCGGCAGCAACGCCCCCGCCGCGCCCGGCCCCGGCGAAAATCTCGAATGGATGCGGTGGAATAACTACGGCATCGCGCTGCTCGACGCCCAGCAGTACGAATCCTCTGTGCAGGCCTTCCAGCACGTTGCCGCCCTGCGCCCCGACTACGCCGACGCCTTCACCAACATGGCCATCGTGGAAATCTCCTGGGAGCGCTACGACGACGCCAAGGGCCATCTCGCCAAGGCGCTGGCCCTTCTTCCCGGCGATCCCCGCGCCCTCTACTACCGCGCCATCGTCGAACGCAACGCCGGCCAGCCCGACGACGCCATCACCGACCTCCAGGCCGTCGTCGCCGCCTACCCGCGCTCCCGCGACGCCCTCCGCGAGCTCGGCTTCTCGCTCTTCCAGAAGCACGACTATCCCGCCTCGCGTGACGCCTACGAGAAGTTGCAGGCAGTCGATCCCGACGACCTCGCCGCCCACTACCAGCTCGCCATCCTCTACCGCCGCCTCGGCGAAAAGGACAAGGCCGCCCTAGAGTCCGCCAAGTTCGCCGATCAGAAGGACGATCCCAACGCCTCTGAGTACGCGCTGGAGTTCTTGGGAAAGCACCCTGAAGTCGCCGCCGAAAGTGTTGTCTGGCACACTCACGACCTGACCGGCGATCCCGTCAAGCGCCCCGACCACATCGAATACAAATACATCCCCGGCGCCGGCTCTAGCTCCCCGCCACAATCCCATACTTCACGGCCAAAAACTCCCGCAACCCCTCCGGCGCCACCGCCGCCAGTTCCTGCCATGTGAGCATCAGGCATCGCGTCCGCATCTCCGCACCGCGCACCGCCGCCATCACCCGAAACCACGCCTCCTTCAGATCCGGCCGGCGTTCATCGGCGATCACGCAAAACCGCGCCCCCTCCGCATGAGCCGCCAGCACATTGCGAATCAGCTGATAGCTCCGGTACCGTAACTCCCGCGGCGCATGCGCTTCTGCCTCGGCCACCAGCCCGGCCTGGTACTCCGCCGCAATCGCCCCTGCTTCCTCCGGCGCCACGCCCGCCGTATCCTCCCACTCCTGCGAATACGCCTCCACCAGCTCTGGAGCGTGTGGTCGCCTCGCCGTCATCACCTCAACCCGCGGCAGCATTTCCGGCTCAAACACCAACTCAAAGTCGCGATACCCCTCCACCACCGTCGCCGCTCGCGTCTGAAAATCCCCCTCCGTCAATTTCGCCTCGACCAGCAGGTCGCCCCAGCGCATATCCACCTCGGTGCGGTCGAACAACCCGGACTTCAACGGTACCTTCGCCTTCCATCCGAAGCGCGGCGCATCCCCGCCATGAACCCCTAGCGTGTGCCACACCGCCGGCGCCTCCGCCAGACCCGGAGTACAAAACACATTCATCAGCAGCGCATCCGAGCTCATGCACGAGTCCAGCTCGCGCCACTTCCGCCCCGACTCTGGGCGCGGCAGATTCTTTCTTCCCGTATGCGACTTCTCCAGTCGCTTCGCCCACTCCGGCCTGCTCATAATCGCCGCATACGCCGCATCGTAGAAGTTCCCGTGCCGCAGTTCCCCACCCTCAACAATCTCCGGCTCATACACCACCTGATCACCGCCATAGCTCTCCGCATGCGCCCACCCCCGCGCCCACGCACGATTCCGCGCCGCCAACTCCGCGCGCAGCGCCCCGGCGTAATTTCCCGCCGCCATCTCCACATCCTCAGCCTATCGCTCCGCGCCCAATGCAGAGGGCCTCCCGGCATCCGCCGGAAGGCCCTCTGCGCTCGCCGCTATTCCGTTACCGTTCCTTCGGCGCAAACCCCATCTGGAACGTCACCATGAAGCTCCGTCCCGGCAGCAGCTGAATCGTGTCCGCCGCATTCTGCGTATAAAGCACTCCATTCGCGGTCACGCTGTTCGCAGGCGAAATCGAAACCTGGTTGTGGTTATCCAGCAGGTTGTTCACGCTGAACTTGATCCGCGACTGATCGAAGATCGATCCGCTGCGCACCGTGTAGTTGAAGAAGAAGTTGGTCATCGTGAACGGATTCAGCGGCACCGTCTGGTGATACGGGCCGTCGTCGTTCCACCGGTCGCCCACCGTCTTGTTGAACATGCCCACGTCAAACCGCTTGTCGCGATACGTCAATCCTTCGGTCGCCGTGTAGTTGGGCGTGTTCGCCACCCAAGCCGACGTGCTGGCCGCCACCGCCGGCGTGGTGCCCGTCGCCGCCACCGCCGCCGCCGACTCGTACTTCGCCTGCCCGTACGTCCCGTTCACAAAGAAGCTCAGCGCATTGGTGATGGCAAAATTGCCCTCGCCCTCCACGCCCTGCGTGTTCGAAGCGGGGTTCTGATAGTAGTAGGTGAATCCTGCATCCGGCCCCGAGCTCGGCGTAAAGCTCGAGTACGAGTTCTGGTAGTGGATATAGTAATAATCGGCATCGAAGCTTACCCGGTTCAGCTTCACCACCGAGCCGCCCTGGTACGTCGAGGCGATAATCGGCTTCGGCGTCACCGCCACCTGCGCGCCCTTCACGTCGAACACGCTCGACGGTGGAATCACGCTGCCGCGCCCATACTGCGCGTACGCCGACCAGTTGTCGCGGATTCGGTAATTCGCCTCAAACGAAGGCAGCCAGTTGTTGTAGTCTGCTCCATGCGTCACAAAGTTCGGGCAGTCCGCAATGTTCGTCCCCTTGCACCCCAGGTTCCCCACCGTCTTCCCATCCGCGAACTGCTTCAGGATCATCTGGTAGAACGCGTCCTTCACTCCCACCGTCACCGTCCACTTCGGAATCGCAACCAACTGATACTCCACATACGGCTGCACCGACTGCGTACGGAAATGCTCGTGGAACTTCAGCTTCGACAGCAGCGGCGAATCCACCCACGTCCGCGGGTCGCTGCCCTGCTGGTACCGATTGGTGTTCGTGTACTCATACCAGAAGCCCGTCCGAAACACGCCATACTTGCTCGCGGCGCTCACGCTCGTGATTCCGCCAACCCGGTTGTACTGGTTCAGCTTGTCGATGCCGCTGGTGGAGTTCACGGTCGCCGTCTCGCTCGACTGATCGTTCTGGTAATGCTGATGGTTCGAGTACGAATAGGTGTACGGCTTGAACTCGATCTTCCAGCCCTTGCCCAGATCCGACGACAGCGTAAACACCTCGAAGTTGGTCGGCACGTGGTAGGTGTAGAAGCGATAGAAGAGCGCGTTCGGCGACCCATCCGCATTGGTCGCGTTCGATTCCATCAGGAAGTTATCTCCATGCGCGGCCAATTGTGCGCGGGTCGCGTCGTTGTTCGGCGTGTTGCTGTCCACAATCACATTGGTCCCCACCAGCGTCAGATACGTCTGGTCTGAGAACTTGTAATCGAACTTCGCCGTTCCCGCCGTGCGCACCTGGAAGTTGTTCGTCTGGTATCCATCCGAGGTCATGTGGTGCCCCTCGAGCCAGAAGTGCGCCTTCCCGTTCGCGAACGCTCCAAAGTTGATATCGCCCAGAAACTCGTTCGTGTTGAATGACCCGTACGACTCCGAGCCCTTGAGCAGCGGCGCGTCCCCCAGCTTCGGCGAGAACATATGAATCGATCCTCCGAAGTTCGCCGGCCCAATGTCCGACGCCGTACCCGGGCTGCGATCGAAATCGACATAGCTGATGGCCGGCGCCGGCACATACGCCCACGAGTGGTGCGTCGGATCGTTGGAATCCTGGAACGGCACTCCATCCCATGTCATCGTGTAGTTGCCATCGGCAAATCCGCGATAGTACGTCTTCGCCTGCCCGTTTCCAATCCCGTTCACGCTCCACGTCACCGTGCCCGGAGCCGCCTGCGTAATATCGCTGAAGTCCGTCACCGGCGAAGTAAAGTCGCGAATATACCCGCTGGTGATCTCGGTGCGCGCCGAGGCCGCATCCAGAAGCGCCTTCACCGGCGCATTCTGCACCGCAATCGACGAGTCCGCTTCGGCCTCCACCGTCACTTCCTCTGAAACGGAGGCCACCGTCAGCGCTACCGCAAGGCTCGCCGTCTGCCCGGCAGCCACCACCACGTTGTGCCGCACGTCCGTCCCAAATCCCGTCGACGTCGTCTCCACCGTGTAGGTCCCGGCAGCCAGGCCGTTCACCACAAACTTGCCGTCCGCGCCGGTCACCGCGGTGCCCACCACCTTTGTCGGGCTTGCCACCGCTACGCTCGCACCCGCCACAGCCTGACCGCGCGGGTCCACGACCGTTCCCTGGATCGAGCCGCCGCTTTGCGCCTGCAAGCTCTTCGTTCCCATTGTCAAAAGCGCAAGGCACACAAATACCGCCGTGGCTGCAAGCCACTTGGTCACACTTTTACTCGTCACTTGAAAAGGCCTCCAAATTGTTGGGGGTACTGATGAATGCTGGGGTACCACGACTGCCGGTACCAGAAAGTTGGTAAGGGGATACCGCCCCTCAATCTAGGCGCCAATTATGACTAGGCATTCACAGCTCTGTTAAATCTCTTTAACAAAAATGACGATTCCAACAGACTGGCGTCGAATAGCGTTCGCCTCCTACATCTGTCCCTTGTCCCTTCTCCCTCCTATTCCCTAGCCCGTGGTCCCGGGCCCCTGCTTCTCCAGTCCCTGACCCCTGATTCCCCATTCTCTGGCCCCTGTGCTCGTTGACCTTGCCGCTCCAAACCCGTCCAAATGCCATCTGCGCGGCTCAATTTTCCAGAAAGCATTTGCAGTTGCGCAGCGCCAGCGACGCGCTCGGGGTGTGTCCATAACGGGTACCTTCTTCCAGAGGTGACTCGGAAACTAGGCACAAACAACCCCGGGCTTTTACAATGCAGCAGGGACCCATCCCAACCCAGCTCTGCTGCGGAACGACCACACTTGGCGGCACACGCCCGGCCAGGATGAAGGAATCGCATGAAGTTTAGGAAATTCGGCAAGGCCCTCCTGATGAGCGCCATCTCCCTCGGCGCTGTCTTCAGCGTTACGTCTTGCGTCCAGAGTTATACCGTCGGTTTCCTCTACGTTACCGGGTTACAGACAGGCGCCAGCAACCCCGGAACCGGTTTCATCAGCGGTTTCAAAATCGACCACAATACCGGGAAGCTCACCAACGTTAATGGATTGCCGATTGGCTCCGGAGGAACAAATCCCGAGCGCGCCGTCCTCACCTCCGGAAGCCGCTTCCTTTACGTGCTCAATAAGGGAACCGGCACCTGCACCACCGACCAGGCCGCTCAGTGCACCCAGGGCGCCAACATCGTCCAGTTCGCGGTCGGCGGCAATGGCAGCCTCTCGCAGCAGGAAACCTTCTACCCCGCTGGCTACAATTCATTCCGCATGTTTGCCGATGCCACCGGGCAGCATCTGTTCGTGCTCGATCACGACGCCCCCTCCAGCGCCTCCTGCTCGCTCGCCCTCGGTTCCGGCGTCACAGCCTGTGGCGACATCACCGTCTACAACATCGATGCCAGCACCGGGCGCCTCAGTGTCATCGAGAACGCACAGGTTTCCTCCGCATCCGGCGCGCCGCTTCCCTATTTCCCCGTTCCGGCCAACCCCATCGACTTTGTGCTCGCCAATGGCAACGTCCTTACGCTGAGCGGCACACCATCCACCGGCGATTCCGTCTTCCCCTACACCTATGCGCTGGGCAGCGGTCAGCTTACCATCGGCCAGAACACCTCGCAGCCGCTCAACATCAGCAACGCCACGGCCGTGCAGTCCGGCGGCAGCACCAACCTCTACGTTCTCGACGACGATAGCCTCACCGTGCCTTCCTGCACCACCAGTTGCCCCTTCACGTCAGGCACCTACGCCGCCCAGATCCTGCCCTTCACCGTCTCCGCCACCGGCGCCCTTCAGGCAATGACCGGCGGCCCTGTTCCCGATACCGGCGCCGGCACCGATCCCCTCTTCATCCTGTTTGAGCAAAGCCAGGGCGCCAAGTGGGCCTATGTCGCCAACTTCGGCATCAACTCCAGTGTCACCACGGCCCAGAGCAGCATCGCCGGATACGACGTCGATACCTCCACCAGGCAGCTCACCAATATGCCGCAAAGTCCCTTCGGAACCGGGGCCGGCCCGCGCTGCCTGGTCGAAGATCCTTCCAACAACTTCATCTACACCGCCAACTACAACGACTCCACGGTGACCGGCCACACGCTTGACCACAACTTTGGTCAGCTCAAGGACCTCAACGGCAATGCAAATAAGGCGTACAGCCTCCCGGGGCCTGCCACCTACTGCGTCATAAATGGGCGTACCAGCTAGCGAACGGCGGCTGCTCTTCCGGGGCGGTGGGCTCTGTTCCGCCTGCCCCGCCGAATTTCCCGGTGACTCCAAGTCACCCCGTCTAGCCGGACGACATTGTCCCTTAGACGAGAAACTTAACCAGGTCTTCCAGTCGGACGAACGATGCGCATGAAGTTGAAAAAACCGGGCCAGTTGTTGCTGGTCGCCGCCGCAGGACTCACAGTGGCTTCCCTGCTGTCCGCCTGCAATCAGTTGACCGGCACCCTCACCGCCGACTTCGTTTACGTCACCAGCGCCAAGGGCGCCGGCGCCAACAACTACGGCGAAGTCGACGTCTTCGAAGTCAACTCGCAGTCCGGAGCCATGCGCCAGATCCCTACGTCCCCCTTCCCATCCGGTGGACGCAATCCCGTCGCCGAAGCCGCCTCCGCTGACGCCAAGAATCTCTACGTGGTCAATCGCGACGACAATACTGTCGTCCAGTTCGTCATCGGCAGCGACGGAAAGCTCTATCCCACGCAGACCGTCAACACCCCCGGCATCTTCCCCCTGTCGGCCGCGGTTTCCGGCAGCATGCTCTACGTCGCCGACACCTATCAGCCGCTGCCATCCTGCTCCACGGCAGCTCCGTGCACCGGCTCCGTCGCCGCGTTTCCCATCGCCACCGGAACCTCCTGCCCCAATGGCGGACCGCCCTCTGTCACGCCCGGCAATCTGTGCGACCCGGTCGCCAACACGAATATCAATGCCAGCTACTGGCCGCTGACTCTCCCCGCGAGCCCCACCGACGTTGTTACTCCCGTAGCCGTGGCCGCCAGCAGTTCCGCGCTCTTTGTCGCCGCCATCGATACCAGTTCCACGCCACCCCGGGGCCTCGTCTTCGCCTTCTCCACGACCGGCGGCTCGCTCTCTCCGCTGAATGGCGGTGTCCCTGTCTCCGCCGGCCTGCAGCCCTCCGCCATCGCGCTCGATCCCACCGGGACCAATCTCTACGTCACCGATTCGGGCGGCGCCCAGGTCCTGGGCTGGTCCACAAGCTCCGGCACCCTCACACCCCTCAGCCTTAGCCCATTCCTGGCAGGCAACAATCCCTCCGCCATCGCCATCGACGCCACCGGCAAGTTCGCCTACGTCACCAACTCCGGCGACTCCAACGTCATCGGCTTCAGCATCAGTAACGGCAACCTCACCCGTGTCGCCTCCTACGCTACCGGCACCCAGCCCGTCGCCGTAGGTATCGAACCCCATCTGAACCAGTATGTCTACACCGTGAACTTCCTCGGCAGCAACGTCTCCGGATTCAACATCAACTCCACTACCGGGGCGCTGTTGAACTCACAGAACTCCCCGTTCGCAGCCAACGCCCAGCCTACCGCCGTGGCGGCCATTCCGCACCCGTTCAATTAAGAACGAGGCGCCCACTCACGCGCCCGCCGTTTGCGGCTGGCGCAGGCAACAAGCAGCACCCCATACGCGGCTTTTACAATATGGGGTAAATCCAACAGGATCTCGGGCTTTGTTTCCATTGCCCCTCGACGAAGGAAGCGCATGAAGTTCAACAAACTCAGCCAGCTGTTTCTGGCCTCCGCGGTCGGCCTCGCCGTAGCCGTCCTCCTCTCGGGCTGCCAGCTGGTAACCATCGACTACCTGTTCGTCGCCGGATTCTTCGCCGGGACCAATGCCAATTACGGCGCCATCCAGGTCTTCGCCGTCGACTCCCAGTCCGGCGCGGTCCGCTTTGTCGCGGGAACCGACAAGACCCCCTTCAAAACTGGCGGCAACTCGCCCGTGGCCATGACCACCTCGTCGGACTTTGCCAACCTCTACGTTGCCAACTCCGACACCAATACCGTGGTCCACTTCGCCATCGCATCCACCGGCGCCCTCACTCAGAAGGACAGCGTCACCCTGGCCGATTCGCCCGTCGCCATCGCCATCAACCAGGCGAACTCCTATCTCTACGTCGTCTCCGGCACCACCTCCGCCACCCTTACCGCCTATCAGATAACCTCCGGCGCCATCGGCAGCGCGGTCGCCACCGAGAGCCTGACCATCCCCGGCTTCCCTGGCGACACCCCGGTACCCACCGGCGTCACGGCTCTGGCCAACAACAGCGGCGTCTACGCCACCGTTTACGACAAGTCCGCCTACAATCCCGGCGGCACCATCTCCAGCGCCGCCAATCCCGGCTGGCTCTTCGGATTCACCGTCGGCTCGGGCGGCGTCCTCACCCCCATCGCCGACAGCCCCTATCACGCCGGCGTCAAACCCAGCAGCCTGATCGCCGATCCCACCAACCGCCTCCTCTACGTCACCGACTACGCCTCCAATCAGCTCATCGGCTACGCCATCAACTCCACCGATGTGCTCAGCTTCCTCATCAGCGGTCCTTATAAAACCGCCAATGAGCCCATCGCCATCGCCATTGACCCCCGCGGTCGCTTCCTCTACGTTGCCGACGCCCTCGACTCCCAGGTAAGCGCCTACGCCATTGATCTGGCCACCGGCATCCCATCCCTGGCCATCAACACCTCCGGCAGTCAGACCAACACCACCGACAGCGAGCCCGTTGCCATCATCGTCGATCCAGCCCTCGGCCGTTTCGTCTACACCGCCAATTACCTCGGCGACTCCATCTCGGGCTTCCGCCTCAATCCCAACACGGGCAACCTCGGCCAAACTCAGGCAACACCTTATCCCACTCTCAACAAGCCCACCGCCGTCGCCTGCATCCCCCACGGCAACCATTCCACCCAGGTCACCGCTCAATAAGCACCGCCCATCTCCTCCGACAGCAAAGCCCAGCCGCCAGGCTGGGCTTTTTCATCTCACAACGCCGCCGCAATCGCGGCCCACTAACTCGCTGACTCGCTAACTTGCTGCCTTACCCGCCTCTATTTCTGGATCAGCTTGCCAGGATGATCCCCAGCCTGGTGCAACACCAGGCCGGTAGCCTTCCCCTGGCTGTCGGTTTCAAAGGTGATCTGCGCGTCCACCACCTTCAGAAAAAAGTCGTGATCGCTCTCCGGAAACACTTCCACCTTCCCCTGTCCCGTGGCCTGCGTATACAGGTGATCTCCCTCGCGCGTCACGGTCAGAACGAATCCGGGAGCCAGTTCGTACGACCCCACGTAGTTGTCCAGAATCTTCGGATCGATCGCCACTTCTTTGTGTTCCTTGGGACCATTCTGGCTGCGCTTGGCCGTCTGGTCGCGGCCGTTCTGATGCAGAATCACGTCGACCGCTTTGCCCTGGGCGTCCGTTTCGAATGTCAACTGCGCGTCCACCACTTTCAGGAAAAAGTCTTTCTCGGTTTGCCCAAACACCTCGAACTTTGGCTGCCCCGTCAGTTGCGTCATGAACTTGTCGCCATCCAGCGACATCGTGATGAAAATGCCCGGCGCCAGTTCGTAGCTCCCCACATACTTCTCAAGGATCTCGCGCGGCACCTTGATCTCCTTGCGCTCCGATTGCAGTACCACCTTCTCGTCGTGCGCCACCGCAGCCAGCTTTCCCGCAATATCTCCCGGCGCTCCCCCATTCAGATTCGCCAGCACAATCACCGTGAGCTTGTCATCCGGGTAGTACGCCATGTCGGTGTTGAATCCCTCAATGCCGCCGCCATGCTCATACTGCAAATGCCCTTTTGCGGTGGTGATCATCAAGCCGCAGCCGTAGTTCTCCTTGTAAGGCGTGGTCATCTTCTTCAACGACGCCGCGGAGAGAACCTTGCCGCCATACAAAGCCTCCTCCCACAGAAGCAGATCGCGCGCGGTCGAATACAGCGCTCCCGCCGAGAAGGGTATAGTCATGTCGATGTAGCCGGAGTTCATCGGTCCGCTCGGTCCCGGCGTGTAACCGGTGGCGCGATGCGGAATGACGTCGGAGTTCGAATCGTAGCCCGTGTCCTTCATCCCCACCGGCTTGAAAATGTTCTCCTTCACAAAATCTGCATAGTTCTGTCCGCTGATCTTCTCCAGCAAATAGCCGAGCAGCACATAACCTGAGTTGCTGTAGTTCCATTTTTCGCCCGGCTGGAATTCCAGCGGCTTGTCGCGAAAACGGTCGACCAGCGCCTTCGGTGTCGTCGGTGTCCCTTCGCTGGCGTGGTAATCGGGAAAAGAAGTGAAACTCGGAATTCCCGAAGTGTGGGTCAACAGGTTGTAGATGGTGACCTTGTCCCAGGCCGCCGGGGCGTCGGGCATGTACTTCTTCACGGTGTCGTCGGTGCTCAGCTTTCCGCGCTCCTCCAGCAACAGAATCGAAGCCGCGGTGAACTGCTTGGTCATCGAGCCGATGCGAAACTTGGTCGACGCATCGTCGGGAATGTTCCACTCCAGGTTCGCATCTCCATAGCTCTTTTCGAAGACGATCTTGTCGCCCCGCGCCACCAGAACCGAACCCATGAACTGGTGGCTATCGGAGTACGAACGTACGATCTGATCCATGCGATCCACCGGCCCCTGGGCAACCGCACAGGAACATGCTCCGCCGAAGAGCAACATACATGCGATAGCCGCCAGGATTCGACCCGCGGCGCTCGTGTCCTTGATGAGGATCGAAGTCATTCAAACCTGCCTTTCTGTTCATGAGCCTGATGATGGCTGTTCCACGCTGCCATTCGGATAACGGAGAACCGGTCCCATCCTACTCGCTGGCGTCGGCCTGATCCAAAATGAGATCCCACCCGCTGCGCTCCACTTAGATCCGAAAGCAAAACCGGCTTCGCGGGCCGCGCCGGGAATCAAGACGGACACTCCGATGCTCTCTGTCGAGCTCCCGCTTAGCTCCCGTCTGTCCAGGTGCGGGCCATAAATCGGCCGGTGGCGCCGGTAAGCATGGTGATGGCCCGGTCGAGGTTGCGGGCGCGGGCTTCAGGCGACTTGAGGCTGGCAAAGTAGCGCAGCACTTCTTTCTTCCGGCTGGGCGTGAGCTTCGTCCAGTTGCTCTGCGCATCAGGATTGCTGTCGAGTGCGGCTTTGAACCAGCGCGGCATGGGGTGCTGCGGTCCGTTGCGATAGCCCGGGTCAAACGCGATCTCGACGGAGACGCGGTCGCCGACGGATACTCCCGCCTGCTTTCGGATGATGCCGTTGAGGTAGAGATAGAAGGCGCCATCACCGGCGGGCATCATGTTGACGCGATGCGGCTCTTCGGGTTCGCCATTGACCCGCACCAGAACCGGAAGTGGCTTGCGCCAGCCGGGTTTGACTTTGGACGCCTGCGCCGCGCTGACTTCGACGAAAGGATTGACTCCGCGGATTTTTATGACCGCCTTGAAGGTTGTCATGATCCTAATCTAGCGTTCGTCGCGGAGGCTGCTCCTCAAACAGCCACTTTTCCCAGAACGTACTCGTCAAAGTCGGGAAGCGGCTTGACGAGCGGAGCCAGGAGAGCGGCGGCCTGCGCCGTTGTGAGCACATCGGCGGGGTCGAGCTTGGTGATCTGCGCTGTCTTGGGGTTCGGCTCAAAGATGTCCTCGCGCAAGAGACGGCCGCGGTCGTCGTAGGGCCAGATGGTTTCCTCGAAATTGGTGTAGAGATACATCGCGTCGGGCTCGGCCTTGGCGCCCTTGAGCCGGAGCATCTCAAGCAGGATGTCGGTCGAGAGGCCCTTGGGCAGGATTCCCAATGCCTTGGAGGAGAGGATGGATCCGCCCCAGACCTGCTGGTGCGCCACCACCGTAAGGGCGATGAAATTGTCGGCCACCGCGATCTGCAGGTTCTCGCCATAAAAGACGCACTGGTTGGTTTCGGCCCAGAACTTGTAAAGGTTGCGGACGTTGTCTTTGCCGCTGATCGTGGTGTTGAAGCCCAGGGCGTTGAGATTGTAAACGGGGGCGTCAACCATCATATCGTCGGCGAGCACCTCGTCATACCGCCCCGACATCTCGAGATAGAGATGGCGCTTGTATGCCGTGAGCAGGTAGCGGTGGCGCGCGTTGGTGGTGTTGGCAAGAAGTGTCTCGAGAGGGTCGAGAGATTTCGTAATGTCGTATGGAAGCATGGTCAAGTCCTCGAATGGGGGTATTTCCAGGGCTGGCGTGCTTGGTCAGGATCAGGGTTCCGCGCCCGCCGGGATGAGTGCCTCGGCGGGACCGGGACCAGTGTATTTGCGCATCATGTTCCACGCGGTGATGGCGATGCCCACATTAATCGCAATGACGAGCAGCTGCTCCCACAGGGCGGCAATGTGCTCCGGCATTGCGGGGTCAGGTGGCGCGGCGAAGATGATCTTGCGGTGGTATACGGCGACGGCGGTCAATACGTAGATGGTGACGATGACGACCCAGTTGAGGATCGGGGCCCAGGGACGCGCCGCTTTCTTTTCCGGGGTGTTGTAGAGCTTCTGCAGAGCGCGCCGCGGGCCCACGTCGAGATAGCGGTAGGCCACCAGCCAGTAGAGGAGACCGTAATAGTAGAACCAGTTGACGGCCAGCGCCGCCACCAGAACGTGCAGGGAGATCTCAAAGTAGTTGCGGAACCGCACCCAATATCCGATGAAGTGCCCGAAGGATTGGGGATTGCGGTTGAAGTACGAAGCCACCGGCAGCGAAGAGCTGAGAAGCGCAATGCGTCCGCCCCAGTACCAAAGGCGGCTCTTGAAGTGCAGCGACAGAGGCCCGCAGACGAGCAGGTCGAGCGAAACCACCGCGATGTGGAACGTAAAGATGGTGATGGCCTGGCGGTTGCCAAAGAGGGGGTTGAGAAGTTCTTGCGGGCGAAAGAACCCCTGGTAGATCTGGCGAACGCCCACCCACATGCCCCAAAGCAAGAGGGTCGAGTAGATGACCGTAATGGCGATTGAGTCAGCGGTCACGGGGGAAGCGTTCATGGCGCACCAACATAGTTGAGAAAGTGTGCAACGTCAAACAAATTGTGCATGGAAGAAGCATTTCGTGTCAGAGCACGAAAGGCGGGGGTCTCCCGGCCAGGTTCGCCGGCTGCCGGCGGGGCAAGTGACATCGAGTGGATATGGGATAATGGGCTCCTTCTTCAGCGATTGCAGGAGGAATCCTTGTGAAGGTGACGCGCCAAAATCGTCTCGGAATCGCTCGAGCTGTCCTGGTATTCGGGACATCGTTTGTCGCGATTTTCGGCAGCCAGGCAGGGCTGGGTGCGCCTTCACCGCCGGTCGGACCCATCGCCTACGAGTTGCGGTATGCGGGCGGGGGCGACGCTGTCGTGAGCGTGCGGATTACGCCGGAACATCCGCTGGCTGCTCCCGTGGCGCTGGTGATTCCGAGGACCTATCCAGGCGGGTACTCGATTGTGACCTACGACGACTATGTCGAAGACGTACGCGCATTCTCGCCAGACGGCGCTTCGATTGAATGCAAGAAGGATGAGGATGGGCCGCGGTGGGCGATTGGGAAAGAGCATGAGAAGGTTGCGCGCATTGAATATCGCGTGAACGTGGAGCGCATGGAGGATCGGATCAGGGATGCTACCGAGTCGTCGAAGATTCGCAAGGACTACGTTGGAATTCTGGGCTATTCGGTCTTCGGCTATGTCGACGGATTGGAACACGCTCCGGCTACGTTGCACGTGGAAGGACCGGAAAATTGGCCCGTGCTGAGCACCCTCGATCCGCACAAGCCTGCGGCAAACGGCAGGGCTGAGGCGCAGGCCGCCAACTACGACAGGCTGGCCGACTCGCAGGTGGTCATGGGGCCTGGCATTCAGTTCCGGGAGGCGCCAGGCAAGATCAATTTACTGATGGCCGTGTACTCGGAAGGCGACGAGGATGTGGATGCGGAAGGCAAGCTGGCGCGCGAGGCGCTGGACCGCGTGCAGGAGTACTTCGGCGATACGCCGTTCCCGGCTTATTCAGTGCTGCTCGAATTGTTGAAGCCGCGCGAAGGGCATGACTACAACTTCAGCCAGGAACACGATACCAGCGGCACGTTCGACCTTTCCGTGGAATACGCGACGAATGCGCATACGCCGGAGATCGAGCGATACCGTACCCTGGCCAATTATGCCCACCACATGGCGCATAGCTGGGTGCCCAAACGCGTGTGGGGAGTGGGGTATCGCCCGTTCAACTGGGAGATGACCCCGGTGATCGAGACCATCTGGTTTAACGAGGGCTTTGGACGCTATGCCGGGATGCAGGCGATTTTTCAAGGGATGCCGGAGCAGGAGCGCGAGTCGCGCCAGAATCAAGCCATCGCGCGAATGCACGGCGTCCTGGACGCTGCCCCGCCCTTCATCAAGCGCATGCCTCTGACGCTGCTGTCGCAGGAAGGATCGTTTCTGTATGGCACGGATTTTCGCACCGGCATGAATTTGTTTGCCCGCGGCTACCTGATGGCCGCCGAGATGGACTATCGCATTCAGGAGCGAACGCAGGGCAAGAAAAGCCTGCGCAACGGGTTTCGCGGCTTGCTGGCGTGGAGCGCGACCAATCAGCGCGCACTGCAGGTGGAGGAAATCCCGAAGATCATCTCCCAGTCGACGGGCGTGGACGTGCAGGACATTATGGCGCGCTGGATGGAGGCGCCGGGCAAATAACACGTGGAGGGCCGAGCTCCCTGTCAGCCGCCCCGTGCGCAAGAGCAAAAGACAAGACTGGATCAAAATTGTCTTCTTTTCGACGGTCACCATGACGTTTCATCGTCAGCCCATTCCGTCCAGCGTTTCTTGTGATGCATCTCACACCGGCACTGCACTCATTTCGCATCCGGCACGATCAAAACCGCCCTGTGGAAAACTTGTCAAGACCTAACCCTGTGGAAAAACCGCTAAGCATCTGTAAGCAAATAAAAAATTTTTTGGGAGAATTTGGTATGCAATTCGACGAATCTGTCATACTGGTATTAGCAGTAGAAAAGGCCCGCAATTTGCGCGGGCCTTTTCGTTTGGGATTCCACTGACCACGAACAGAAAGGAGGAGAAAGCTGTGCCGAGCGCTAAACATTACTCAATCACTCGATCACTTGATCACGCGCCGTTTCTTTCACTTCTTCATTTTTCACTCCATCGAGCACGGCCCTTCGGCCTTGGTCCTTCTGACCACTGTCCACTGATCTCTGACCACTTGTCTTTGTGTTCCAAATCACACTCGCGAAAAAACTGTCTGCAACCATCACGAAACAAAGAACATGTTCGTTTTTATTTTTTAGCCATTTGTTGTGATCTATCTCACCGTCCGGCCCTCAGGCGTGCATCCACTTCCGCAGTTGGCGCTGCGCCGGCTTCTCGATGAAGTGCAGAGCCAGGAGCGCCATCGCAATGAGAATGGCGTAGCTGATCCACGGATCGAAACGCGCCAGCCCCAGCCGGTCCAGAACCTTGGTGTCGTGAATCAGGTTCCAGAAGTTGAAGTGCAGCAGGTAAAGGCAGTAGCTCGCTTCTCCCACAAAAACCAGCGGGCGGATACCGAGCGCTCGGGCGAGGAGATTGTCGCCGGAGAGCCCGAGGATGACGCATCCAAACAACGGCATCAGCAGCCCGTCGTGAATGATGGCGTAAGGGACGCCGGAGCCCAGCCATAGAAGGAAAAAGATGGCGGCGAATCCAAACACGCCGAGAAAGAGGCGGAGGACGCCCGGGCGGGGGATGAGTTCGTCCAACTGGGCGAGCATGACGCCGAAGACGAAGCTGGCCAGGTGCGGAAGCGGCGTGAACTTGAGCGCCTGCAGCCATGGGCCGTAGCTGAAGCGGTCGGGGTGAGCAATGCCGTCGGGGCTGAAGAGGATGTAGAGGGTTCCGGGAATCAGCCCGATGGCCCAGATGAGCGCCAGGCGCCAGAGGATAGGAGTGCGGCGGTCGGGGCGCTTGATCCGAACGATCCACGGAAACAGGAAGTAATAGAAGGATTCGGCGGACATGGTCCACGCCGGGGTGTTGAGGAAGGTGGCGATCTCAGGTATCCAGCCCTGGAGCAGAAGCGGAGCCAGGACAATGCCGGTCCAGAACATGGCGTGGGTGTGGCCGGCCTGCTCAGCGGGAAGGTTGCGCCACGCCAGCAGGAGGCTGAGCAGGTAGATGGGGTAGAGGCGGGTGAAGCGGGCCTTCCAGAAGCGGACAGTGCCAAGCTGGCCGTCGCGGGCGCGCTTGCCGTAGTTGTAGGCCAGCACGTAACCGGAGAGCAGGATGAAGAAGCTGACCGAGGCGTATCCGGCGTTGACCACGGGTGCCAGGTTGAGCTCGGGATACCAGTGGATGAGCGGCAGCGCGAAATGGGCTTTGAAATGGAACCAGTCGGGATTGGAGAAGTGAAAGAGAACGATGTTGATGGCGGCGAAGGTGCGCAGGCCGGTCAGCGCGTTCAGCCGGTCTGGCTTGCGTATCTCCACTGCGGAGTTAGACGAGGCTGGGGGCGGCGGTGACGCGATTTGCTGCAGGGGATACCGTCCGGATTGGGGCTGGAGAACCGCTCGTCAGGCGGTGACGAGGGATCCAACTTTTTCGCCCATCACTACCCGTTTGATGTTGCCGGGCTGGTTCATGTTGAAGATGATCATGGGCAGGTTGTTGTCTTTGCAGAGGCTGACGGCAGTGAGGTCCATGACCTTAAGGCCCTGCCTGAGGATCTCCATGTAGGTGATCTCGTCGTACTTGACGGCGTCGGTGACGAGTTTGGGGTCGGCGTTGTAAACGCCCTCCACCTTGGTGCCTTTGAGCAAAACGTCGGCCTTGATCTCCATGGCGCGCAGGCTGGCGGCGGTGTCGGTGGAGAAGAAGGGATTGCCGATGCCGGCGGCAAAGATGACGACGCGGCCTTTTTCGAGGTGGCGGACGGCGCGGCGGCGGATATAGGGCTCGGCGATCTGGTTCATGAAGACGGCGGTCATCACGCGGCACTGGACCTGATGCTGCTCGAGGGAGTCCTGGAGGGCGATGGCGTTGATGATGGTGGAGAGCATGCCCATGTTGTCGGCGCAGACGCGGTCCATTTCGCGGGCCTGCTCGGCTACGCCGCGAAAGATGTTGCCGCCGCCGACGACGATGGCGATTTCGACGCCGAGAGCATGGACATCGGCGATTTCAGCGGCGGTTTCGGCGACTTTTTCCGCATCGAGGCCGAATCCGCGAGAGCCGGCAAGGGCCTCTCCGGAAAGCTTGAGAACTACCCGCTTGTACATATCGTTTCTGAGTATACCGGAGGGGGTAGCGAACGCGTTCGAACGGGAAGGCACCGCCGGAGGTCGTGGGATTTGTCTTGCAAAACACCCAATCTGGACGGCGGCGGGCCCTTAACTTCCGGAATGCAATGAGAAGCGTTATACACCTGATTGCGAGAGAGGCGCGCATGGAGCTTCTTCTGGCTGTTCCAGCGCGTCCGAAAAGCGGTACTTAAAGTGCTTCTTAAAGCGCAGAAAACGGGCCTCATAGAATTGAAACGACAAGATTGCCATTCCTATCGACAGAACTATCGCCGTCGAGAGCGCGAGAAAAGAGCCCCATATGCCACCCCCGAGGAGTTCGGGCAAGCGAAGATATAGGGCCAATGCAAGCATCGGATAGTGCAAGACATAAATTCCATAACTCTACTTTCCCAGCATCCGCATCGCTGATTGGTTGAAAACCGGGCGGAACAGGGGACTTGCCATTGACAAGGTCACTAGGGCGGCGCATGCGATAGCGATGACTGTGTACAACAATGAGGCTGCCCCGTTGAAGTGCCAGTCGGATGATTGGTGATGCCACGCGAGCCCAACCAGCAGGGCAACGCTCGACGGAAACACTATCCAAGCCGTGCGCGCCAATTTGACTTGTGTATCGCTCCCGGAGCGGAGGGCTAACACTAGGAGCGCTCCCAGCATCAGCGAATCAAGCCGAGCAGGTGTGAAAATCCAGTAGGGCTTATGCATATGGATCAAGACAACGCGTACGGCAATCGAACACAGGATCAGAATAACAGCCATCGACATGATCTTCTTCCGATCCTTCAGGAGAAACACCGCAGCGGGCCAAAGAAAATAGAATTGCTCCTCCACCGCAAGAGACCAAAAATGACTGATTTCGATCATCGGCGAGAGAGATCCGGTTGTAATGTGGTGAGTGATGCCCACGTTCTGCAAGTAGGCAAGATAGAGGAACTGCCGGCCTCCCCACGCGATTTGCAGCGGGCCCGACAGCGCCATGAGCAGGAAAAGCACCCCGTAATACAAGGGAAAGATGCGAAGAAAGCGGCGTGCGTAAAAGGCCCGGAAGTAATTCTTAGATTGTCTTGTGTCGTAAAGGATGCCCGTAATCAGGAAACCCGATAGCACGAAGAACAGATCGACTCCAACCCAGCCGTTTCCGACCACGACTGTGATGGCCCTCCCGAGAAATGTATTCGGAAGAGCTGGCATCTTCATCTCGCAATGGTGAGCTAGCACCATCGTGATCGCCAATCCTCGAATCCCGTCAAGAACAGGGATGTGTTTTTCGCGTTTCTCCATGAATGTTGTTGTCCTCACGGCAGCCAAAATTCTGCCTAGAATGCCTTGTAAACGATTCCTGGGGCGGGTTGATTGAGCAATACCGTGATAACGACCGCCGCCAATCCGAGCGCAGACGCATAAACTACCCGCGCATAACGACTGGTGAGTATCGGTCCGTCTGTCGTTTTTATGGAAAGGAGCGCGGCACGTAGCCACTCCCAGAGCGCGAGGACAATGGTCGCGCCGACCCAGGCTCCGAACCAAACGGCGAGCCACCGGACAACAGAGAGGGACCCGAAGACGCGGTTAATCTCTTTCCATGTTCCCCAGAACCAAAACAAAGTGAACGCGAACCAGGAGAAGGTCAATCCTCGGCCGAACGCGATATAGGCTGAATTGGCTCCCAGAGTCTTGTATCCCTTGCGTCCCATGAGCCGCGTCAGGCCCGAGCTGCCAGAGCTTGTTAATTGCTACTCCTCCACCCTGCAGGAGGCCGAAAAAGATAAATTCCGAAGTGCGTCCGTGCCACACACCGATCAAGAAGAAGGTTACGAAAAAGCACAAAACGCCGAGGATGGGCTGGATGGTTGAAGAGGTGATCCGTCTCATCAACGCGATCAGCAGCGGGTTATAGACATAGGTCTTCAGCCAAGTGGACAAGGTGATGTGCCAACGGTTCCAGAAGTCGAGGAAAGATGAAGCGGAGAATGGGCGATCGAAGTTCTCCGGGAAGACGCACGCGCATGAGGCGGGCGATGGCGATGACGATGTCGATGTAGCCGGAGAAGTTGAGATACAGGAAGATGGGATAGGCAAGGGCCAATCGCGCGGCGGAGAACATCTTATCGGCCGGAGAGAGAGGCTGGTACATCTGGGCGATGGCGTCTTGCTGTATGGCGTGAACGATCATGGCCAGCACATTGACCTTGAAGAAGCCGCGGATGATGCGCTCCAGTTGCAGACCAACGATGCGCGCGTCGAGGGGAGCAGGTTCGGCGGCGAACTGGTCCTGGGCGAATTCGTCATAGCGCTGGATAGGGCCAGAGACGAAGGTGGTGAAGTTCAGCATGTAGAGCAGGTAGGCGCCGATGCCTACGGCTTTCTTTTCGCGGCTTTGCCCGGTTTCAATGAGCAGATGGAGCACGCGGAAGAACATATAGGAGAGGCCCAGGGTGAAGTAGGCGGAGTGCAAAAACACGGCCTCGGGAAGCACGGTGTATTTCTTGAGCCATATGTAAATGAGAATGACGGCGAAAACGCACCAGGGCAGCGCTCTAGACCAGCCGCGCGCGAGCAGTTGAAGACCTGCATAGCCCAGCAACAGGAACCCAGCCATAGGCAGGAAGGCCGAGGGGATTCTGCACGAGCACCCAGAGGAAGGCGAGGCTGGCAATCATCATTACGATGGACCGCCAGACGGGCGAACGGCTGAAGTTAGAAACGATTGCCGCGGCCAAGCCGAAGAAGACGAATTGGAATGATGCTGTGTCCATGGTGGTCTGCGTTTCAGTTCCGGCTATGCTGAAGGGCCAGCCAGTCTTCAGCCGCTTCCCGCGGAGTTTCTGGCTTTTCTCCGGCGTCGAGTGCCGGCACTGCACCATCCGAAAGGGCGTCCGCGAGGAAGTGGGCAATGAGAGCGTGTCCAGCGGGGTTTGCGTGGGAATCGACCGGATAAAAGCCCCGGTCGGGATTAGGGATCATACGATAAGAAGGAAGTATGTCGACATAAGTACCGCCGTGCCGCTCGACGATCTGGTGCACTTCGTTATCGAGCTTGTAGGGATCGTATGCAGCGGGCCATTCGTCGAGTGAGATCATGGCTGCCTGAGTGCTGTAGGGGGTGAACGTAACAATGAGAGGGACTCCCGCGCTCTTGGCTTTATCGGATACAGTAGCGAAGTCACGATCGAAATCTCGGAGATGGTCTTTCCATTGCGAACTGAAATCAGCTTTTAGAAAGCCCAAATCTTGATCGCTTCCCGCGAGTGTTGCTCTTATATGCTGACTCTGGCTAAGAAACAAGAGGTGGCGCAGGACAACCGAAGTTCGGGTTCGATCGAAGAGTTCCGGCAGCGCAACGCCGAGTGACCTTGAGTCCAAGGCTTGCTTGACCCGCATCCACACCTTGCCCGAGAATTTTTGCGCCTGTTGCTGCTTTTCAGCCTGACTTACCTGGATTACAACTGCAGCTCCCTCGATATCTCCGGCAGAAACTGCGCAAAGGATCAAATCGGGGTTGGAAGAAAGAATCTGATTCATTCGTATCGGAACGGTTGGCGGAAACCCCCATCCCATACCGGCGTTGAAGCCATCAATTTTGAGGTGGGTGCGGCTGGCAAGTTGCTGAGGCAACAAGCTTGCAAACGTTTCCTGCCCCTGAACATGCTCACCCAACACGCTGGACGAGCCGACGACTACGATTCTGTAAGTGCCCGGACTCTTGGGCCCGCAAGCTACGCCTTCACGAAACCCACAACTATCAAACCTATATTCAGCGATCTTGCTCTCTGGGGCTTTTTCGCGGCAAACGCTGTTGGGAATCACACGCGGTCCGGTAGCAGGGTCGTCGAGCACCATGCAATCGGCAAGCAGGGTTTTGGAGCCACTGAAGACGCGGCGACAAAGCAGTTCCGCCGAGGCAGAAAGGAGTATGACCGTCAGGAGACTGAGTAGCGGCAGCAGGATCCAGTCACGGCGCGGAAGCCCCAGCTTCTTTGTGGTTTCAAGTTCGGCGGCAAGGGGCATGCGCTATCTTCTCCGCGGGAGGCAATTTTTTGCCGAAAAACCCGTGACTTTACGAGCGAATGTAGATTGCGGGGTTCCGACCGGCGTGCTGGCCCGGCAGCTTGATACGTGGGTACAAAGACACTTTATCTGAAACCATTCTAGTGGATTGGGTGATTGGCTGCCAATAAGCGATCGCAGGCCGGATCGGAGACTAACTTGGTTCCGGGCCGATGTTGAAGTTGTTCCACGAAGAACGAGAACGGGACGGCACAATTGACTCTATACTGAAGAGGAACCACTCACGTTTAACTTTTTTCCTGATTTGGCAGCTTAAATTTATCGCTCGACGAGCCCTGGCCCTCTAGACCCCATTCGGCGCGGAACCGAGATTCCCTGCCCCCGGAGAAGCCCATTGCAACCCGATTTGTCAGTAAGGAAGGTGTTGATTTACCGGCTCGGCAGCCTGGGCGACACGGTGGTGGCGCTGCCGTGTTTTCACCTCATTGCGCGTAGTTTCCCCAACGCGAAACGGGTTTTGCTTTCCAATTTTCCTGTACATTCCAAGGCGCCTGCATCGGCCGCCGTCCTGGACGGATCAAACCTGGTTCACGGCTACATGCGCTATACGATCGGGACGCGCAGTTTCAAGGAGCTGCTGCGGCTGATGTGGCAGATCCGACGCTTTGGGCCGGACGTGCTGGTCTATGTCATGCCTCTTCGCGGAGAAAAGGCGGTAAAGCGAGACGCTCTGTTTTTTCGCCTTTGTGGGATATCACGGGTAGTTGGCCTGCCGGCGGGAGATATGGAGGCGAACCGGCACGATCCGGAAACGGGTCTCTTTGAACGCGAGGCTTCGCGGCTGCTGCGTTGCATTGGAGCGCTCGGGGATGAAGACGTATCCGATCTGCGCAACTGGGATCTGAGGCTAACGGATGCGGAGATGAACAAAGCAGACAGGGTGCTGGCGCCGTTCGGAGAAGGACCGATGATCGCGTGCGGACCGGGCACCAAGATGCAGTCGAAGGACTGGGGCGCGGAGAAGTGGCGTGAGTTGCTCGGACGACTGAATGCGGAATTCCCGCAGCACGGGCTGGTGCTGGTGGGAGCCCACGAGGACAACGCGGTAAGCGAATACGCCGGCGCGGGATGGCGTGGGCCCAAAATCAACCTTTGCGGGATGCTCTCGCCCAGGGAATCCGCAGCGGTACTGCGGAGAGCGAGTTTATTTTTGGGGCCGGACAGCGGCCCAATGCACCTGGCTGCTTCGTTCGATGTGCCATGTGTGATTCCTTTCGCGTCGCTGGACCTGAAAGGGAAATGGTTTCCGATTGGGGAAGCCCACCATCTCATTTACCACGACGTGCCGTGTTCCAACTGCAGGCTTTCTGTATGCGTGGAAAGAGGCAAGATATGCATCAACTCCATCACGGTGGATGAGATGTTTGCAGCGGCAATTCAGGCGATGAGCTACCGGGATCTGCGTGTCAAGGGTTAACATGCGGATCCTTGATAGGCGGCGACTGGCGCATGGGTTCAGGATTCCCTGTTGTGAATAATCACCGCTCCGCTATGATAGGAACAGCGTTCCATCCCCCAAGTCTGGCCGGCATCGCCGTTAAAGATTGAGATTGATTACCGAGTGAGATTCTATGCGCGATAGTGTTCCCCCCACCACCGCAACAGTTTTCGAAAAAGCGATTGCCGAACATCTTGAAGTGATTCGCCAAGTGGCGGAGCAGCAATCTGTTCTGGAGGCGATTGCGCAATCCATGGCGGCAACGCTGCAGGATTGGGGGCAAGATCCTGTGGTGCGGCAACGGCGGCAGCGCAGGGACTCCAGCACCTGGCGGCGGAGATCGTCGGGCGGTTTCGCCGCGAGCGCCGAGGCCTTGCTTCCATCGCACTGACCACGGACACCTCGATTCTCACCTCGGTGGCCAACGATTACGGGTACGAGGCGGTGTTCGCGCGCCAGGTGGAGGCGCTGGGCCAATTCGGGCGATCTGCTGGTGGGCATTTCGACCTCCGGCAACAGCAAGAACGTTGTGAACGCGTTGGAAGCAGCCCGGGCAAGGGGCGTGGTGACGGTAGCATTTACCGGGGTCGGGCGGAGGCAAGCATGGCAGCCATGGCGGATCATCTGTTGGCGGTTGCATCGCGGGACACGGCGCGCATCCAGGAGGCGCACATCCTGGCGGGCCACATGCTTTGCGACTGGGTTGAATTGGACTGGGTTGCGACACAAGCCTCAGCGGAAGAATCCGCGAGTTAAAGCCGGGGTATCCAGGTGATCGAGCAACTGGCGCGAGGTGATCCAAGAGATCGAGCACGGCTGGGCGAACAAGCGCCTGCTGGTGGTGGGCGATGTGATGCTGGACAAGTACATCTGGGGCGAAGTGGGGCGCATCTCGCCCGAGGCTCCGGTGCCGGTGGTGCGCGCGACGACATCAGAGCCAGCAGCCGGGCGGCGCGGCGAACGTGGCCATGAACCTGGCGCAGCTGGGAGCGCAGATGCGGGTGATCGGGTTTGCCGGAGGCGATCAGAGCGACGAACAGCTCTGGCGGCGTGCCTGCGGTCGAATGGAATCGCGTCGCACTTGGTGGTCTCGGACGGCTTTCCCACGATCACGAAGCAGCGGATTATGGGCGGGCGGCAGCAGATGCTGCGGCTGGACAGTGAACGAGCCGGCGCGCGGCCGCAGGCCGATTACGAGCGGCTGATGGATCGCGTGCTGGAGCAGCTGCCGGGCTGCGATGCGGTGGTGCTGTCGGATTATGCCAAGGGCGTGCTGACGCCCGAGGTGTGCCAGGCGGTGATTCAGGCGGCGCGCGAGCGGGACATCCCGGTGCTGGTGGATCCGAAGAGCGCGGACTTCAGCGCGCTATCGCGGGCGCGACGACGATTTGCCCGAACCTGGGCGAGTTGTCGGCGGCGCACCGGAATCGATACGCGGGAGATGAAGGCGCTGCTGGATGCGGCCGAGGAGATGGTGACGCGAGTTCGATCTGGAGTTTCTGACCGCGACGCTGGGCGAGAAGGGCATTGCGCTGATGCGGCCGGGGAACCGCTTTGTGGCGCCGGCGGTGGCGCGGCAGGTGTTCGATGTTTCGGGCGCGGGCGATACGGTGATTGCGGTGCTGGCGCTGTGCCTGGCTTCGGGGCTGAAGCCGGAGACGGCGGTGCAGCTGGCGAATATTGCGGCGGGGATCGTGGTGGGCAAGGTGGGCACGGTGCCGGTGGAGAAGCATGAGTTGCTGGCGGCGCTGGCTCCGCAGATTGCGCTGCATGCCGAGGACAAAGTGGTGACGCGCGAGGAACTGGTGCGGCGCGTTGCGCTGTGGAAGGCCAACGGCGAGCGCGTGGTGTTCACCAACGGCTGCTTCGACCTGCTGCACATCGGGCATATCACGGTGCTGGAGCAGGCGCGGCGGTTTGGCGACCGGCTGATTGTGGCGATCAACAGCGACGCTTCGGTGTGCGGACTGAAGGGGCCGACGCGGCCGATTGTCGGCGAGAAGGAACGGGCGCGGGTGCTGGCGGCGCTGGCGGCGGTGGATGCGGTGGTGGTGTTCGGCGAGCCGACGCCGCTGGAGTTGATTGTGGCGACGCGGCCGGACGTGATTGTGAAGGGCGGCGACTACGACGTGGATACGGTGGTGGGCGCGAGGAAGTGATGTCGTGGGGCGGGCAGGTGAAGATTGTGCCGACGGTGGAGGGGTTCTCGACGACTGGACTGATTGCAAAAGGGGCCGGAGCACCCGGCCTTACTGAGCACCCGGTTCCGCAAGAGAAGCACTGACCCCGCTCTCTGCTTCCTGGCAGGCTGACGGCGAGACGCATTCACGAAAGTAATCGAGACTCAACTTCAACCCAGTTTCGAGATCAATCTTGGGTTCCCACCCGAAGAGACGGCGCGCCTTTGAGATGTCCGGCTGGCGCTGGGATGGGTCGTCTTGCGGCAGAGGCCGGAACACGATTCGGCTTTTGGATCCGGTCACCCCCAGTACGGCCTGCGCGCAGTCGAGAACCGTCCACTCACACGGGTTCCCTACATTGACCGGAAGATGTTCGTCAGTGCGCGAGAGCCGCTAGGATTCCCTCCACTTCGTCGGATACGTAGCAGAAGCTGCGCGTCTGGCTGCCATCGCCATAGACCGTCAAGTCTTCCCCTTGCAGGGCCTGCATCATGAAGTTGGAGATGACGCGGCCGTCGGTTCCCTGCAGCCTGGGACCGTAAGTATTGAAGATGCGAACGAGGCGGGTATCGGCACCATGGTAGCGGTGATATGCCATGACCAGAGCTTCAGCGAACCGCTTGGATTCGTCGTAAACGGAGCGGGGCCCTATGGGATTGGTGTTGCCCCAGTACTCTTCGGTCTGCGGGTGCTCGAGGGGATCGCCATAGCATTCCGAGGTCGAGGCGTGAAGGAACCGCGCGTTGTGCCGGACGGCCAGTTCCAGCATGGTTCGCGTTCCCAGCGAGCCGACCATCAGCGTCTCAACCCCGAGTCGTCATGTAATCGACCGGGCTTGCCGGCGAGGCAAAATTGAAGATGTATTCAACGGGGCCCGGGTCAAACGGGCAACAGATGTCGTGTTCGAGAAACTCGAATGCCGGCTCGTGTTTGAGATGCTCGATATTACGAAGCGAGCCTGTGCAAAGATTGTCGACCCCAAAGACGGAATTCCCATCGGCGATCAAAGCGTCAACGAGATGAGATCCTAAAAAGCCAGCGGCACCACTTACAAGAACGCGCATAGATTATTCGCCTACTTCCGTCGCGACAATCAAACCTGACGTTTCGGCAACTGCCGTGGAATCCCAGCTACGAATGGAGGGTTGCGGTGTGAGGACGTCGAGCCAAAAACTCGTGTAGGCGCGAATGGCATCGCGATTGTCGGCGTGCGGCGGCAGAGTCCCACTGATAAGCCTGGACAGTTCAGGATGCACCATGATGGTCATGGCCATTGCCGATGTGATCATGCGGGGGTCGAGATTGCGTATCCTGCCGTTTTCGATATTCTTCGCAAGATATTGGGTAAAGGCAGAAAAGATTGGCGAAAGGTGCTGATGGCAGACGGATTCGGCTTTCCAACGAAGTTCAATGAGAGCAACCGCGATGAGACATAACAGCTGGGGCCTGAAGGCGACCGTCTCGATGAGCAAGCTGAGGATCTGGGGCAGGACAATCTCAGGCGCTTCGCATGCGACGATGCCTTCGAGGAGGTCTTTGCGAATACGCAGACTGTTAAAAGAGGTTTGAAGGGCAGTCCAAAAAACATCTTCTTTGTGCTCGAAGTGACGAAAGAGCGTGTTTTCGCTGATGTCGGCCAGCCGTGGAATCTCGCGGGTGCTCGTGCCGTGATAGCCCTGACGCGCAAACAGTTGCGCGGCAGCCTCAATGATTCTGTCGGTACGTTCAGTATTTTTTGGTATCGGACCCATTCTTATTCATCTTCCTAAAGGGTTTAGTTTGCCGCATAGCCCGCCGGGTGCGCAGAGAGTCTGGTAACCAAGATAGACTTCTCCAACCGACCGGATCGGATGAGAGCCGCGCCAAAAGGGAGCAGAGACTATGCGCAGAGCGGCTCCAGTTCCTGGGCACTCAATTCAATGGCGGCGTGCAGATTGATCAATTCCAACGTGATGACGAATTTGGAACCATTGTTCTTGCGAACGAGAGTCCCCTCGACGCCTCTCATAACGCCGTCGCGGACTCGCACTTTCTGGCCGACAAGTAGTTCGCGATATGGCTCGGTTTTTGCGCGACAAACGTCGGAGCGTAGAAATTCGATCTCGTCGTCGGGCAGAGGGGTGGGTTCGCGGCTGGTGCCGACGATGCGGAGGACCCCCGGCGTGCCCAGAACGCGCGCGCGTTCCGAGGGTGAGATGCGCGCAAAAACATAAGTTGGAAAGAGCGGCAGAACGACCTTGATTCGCTGACGATTCTTCCAAGTCCGAACTTCCTCGTACGTAGGAAGGAAATTCTCAACCTGACGCATGAGGAGATGTTTTGCCACTGATTTTTCGTTCTGCGGAACTGTAAATACCGCGTACCAGTTCCGGGAGTCAGCCTCAGCCTTGGGGAGGTGCCTTTCGGCCGTAAGACCAGTCTGCATTCAAAAGTTCCTAATCACTATTGGCGAAAGTTATCACTCGTTATGGCGAAGAACGCTTCGGACACGAGAATTGCGGCGTGCTTCGCCCTACTGACTTAGCAGGGCCTTTGCCCCGGAAAAGTCAATTTGCAACTTAGGACAGCAGGGCATTTCGCTTGCAGGGAAGAAGTCTCGGAGCGCGTACAGCTAAGGTTCAGTGGGGACCCCATTCATCGCAAAAAATACGATCTGAGCCCTGACCCTGCGGTTCTGATAATGTGGGTTAAGAATAGCATAGGCAAGAGTGAGCAGGTGCTCATTTTATTTGCTCACTTGAGCGGGTCTGATGAGGAAAACAGTGGCTTAATTCGCTGTTTGTTCGCCAAGTTATAAGAGAATTTAGTACAAGTGCAAGCAGGTGCTTACACACCATGTGACAGCTGACTTTTCGCAATTCTTGAACCACAGTAAGACTGAACAGCCGAACTCGCGCTCCATCGAAGTAAAGTCGAAACGGGGCATCACCCGATGCGGGTCGCATACGAATATCGACCTGAGTTCAACAAGGTGCTGCACGCAAGATTGCCTTGGCGATACGGCACAAGCTGTCGGTAAACTGATATCAAGCCCGTGAGATTTCTAGAAAACTGCTTCGAGAAGAAGGATAGATTGAACGCGTTTCTAAAGAGAGAACGATGCGGATTCTGATCTTGAGTATCAACTACTGGCCGGAGGAGACGGGCATCGGGGCATTCACGACCTATCGCGCCGAATACCTTGCGGCACGTGGGCATGACGTTACCGTCTGCACGACGTTTCCCTACTATCCAGAGTGGAAGGTGCCGGTTGCGTATGCAGGCAAGCTCATGTCGAGCGAATCGCGAAACGGAGTACGCATCCTCCGCAGCTACGCCTATATTCCTCGTTTCGTATCGTCGGCCAAACGCGTGCTGCATGAAGCAAGCTTTGTTTTCTCGTCGCTGCTTCGCGCACTCTTTCAGTCTCGGCCGGATGTTCTGCTCGTAGTGTCGCCGCCGTTGGGCCTTGCGATGAATGCCGTTGTTCTGAGCCGCATGTGGAGGATCCCGTACGTATTCGACGTTGAAGATCTTCAGCCGGATGCAGCCGCAGAGCTGGGCATGCTGCCCAAGCCGGTACTGAAAGCGATGTACAAGGTGGAGCGGATGGCGTATCGCAACGCCGCCCTGGTGAGCACGCTGACAACAGGGATGAGACGCAGGATTATTGAAAAGGGCGTACCAGAAGAAAAGACCACCCTGTTTGAACCGCGCTGCGACTCCTCCCTCGCCAGCATCGCATCGGGCGAGGGCGCGGCGTTTCGAGCCAGGCTTTCACTGGAAAGCAAGTTCCTCGTCAGTCATAGCGGAAACATGGGTGTGAAGCAGGGCCTGGGGGTAATTCTGGACGCCGCCGCGCTGGCCCGGAACGACGAGTCGATGATGTTTCTGATTGTGGGAGACGGTGCTGTTCGCGGCAAGATTCAACAACGCGCGCGGGAAATGAATCTGTCCAACGTCGTCTTTCTTCCCCTGCTTGAATCCGGTGAGTTCCGAGGTTTTCTAAGCGCCAGCGATATCTGCCTGGTGACACAACAAAAGATAGTCTCGGACATGGTTTTTCCTTCAAAGACCGTGACTTACCTTGCTGCGGGCTGTCCAGTGATTGCATCGGTCAATCGGGGTAGCGAAGTGGCGAGAACGATTGAGGACTCGCGGGCCGGGTTAGTTGTGGAACCCGAGGATCCCGGTGCACTGCTTTCTGCAATTCATGAACTGAGACGTGGAGACCTGGGCCGCTATGGAGCAAATGCGCAGGAGTATGCGTCGAAGCGCTGGTCAAGCGAGCGCGTACTCGGATTCCTGGAGGCCAAACTGAAAGAGGTTTCTTGCTGCGACGACGCCGGATTGATTGAGGGCACGAGTTAGCTGAACAGGCAACTGAGCAGGACCGCCCGCGCCTCTATTGGATTGGCTTGCCCAAGCCACTTACCTTTGCCGCGGTCGAAGCATCATCACTGCTGTTGATTTCGGCATGGATGAGATTAATGGCCTGGACCTGGCTGAGTTTGACCGGCCCGTTCAGACGAAAGAGGTAAGTCTGCGCGTTGGGTGAGTTATGCAGGCCCGGTGGATCATTCGCCGGCGATGTTCCGCGCAGGATAACGTTGCGCAAGCTCAGGCTTCCACCTCCCGCAACGTTGCTGACCAAGTAGTAGCGGCCCGGCACTTCAGACCACACATCTGCGGTGATTCCTTCAAAGTCAAGGTTGCCATTCTCGGCTGTAATGACGGCCTTACCCGCGTGCGCCATGTGATGCAGTTCGATATGCAGACCCCTGATACTCATGGCATCGCTGCTGGTTAGGTCCAGGCTTGTATCGACTCCATTATTGTCCTCGATGCCGTCCAGCGTGCCGCTGGAGCAGTGATTCATCTTGATCTGTGGTTCAGCAGACGGCTGGCTCGAGTAAATGTCGCGGAGAACACACCTTGGCATGCCAACGCCGGGATTGGGAGAGAGGTTGATGGTTGAGCCCGACATTAGTTTTCCGGCGATGATATCTTCGAGCACAAATCCCCAAACTGGCAAGGAACCATTCGTGCCGGGAGCGAGATAGATTCCGCGAAAACCATTGTCGAATGTGACGTGAGAGATGATGAAGTTAAACAGACCACCCTTTCCGCCGGGCGCCGCAAACATGATGGCAGCGGAGTTGGTGTTCTCGCTCGATTGATTCCTGGCCCACGAAAACTCGAGATTACTGACTTCCCAACTGTGGGTTAGATCTTGTGTGAAGACCAGGATGGGTGTGTTATCGGTCTGTTGCTGAATCTTGGTCCCAACCCGGCCTTCTCCCATAATTCTGAAGCCCTGCGCAAACGGAACCTTGATTGGCTGGCTGATCAGATAACAACCGGCGGGAAAAAGCAGAGTGCGCCCATTGATCTGGTTTACCGCCGCCTGAAGGGCGGACGTGTCGTCGTGGTGGCAGTCGCCGATGGCGCCGAAGTTTCTTACGTTGAGACCGAATGCTCCCGCCGCGGGATTGCCCGAGGGCGCCTGAGCAAGAACGGTTGTGCCGGCGATCAGAGCGGCATATCCCAAACAGCGCGTCAACGGCGAGATTCCGCGGTACAGGCAATTCAACATGTACTTTCCCTCCACAGTTGCCTTAAGGAGTTCGACCGCCGGGGTCTTGAACGAATTTCACCTCGGCTCGGGGAATCTCAACGCCGGCATCTCAGAGCATCGAGACGGGCGATTTTTCAGCTCAGGCTTGGCCCTTGTTCTCTGCCGCCCGGACCGAGTTCCCAAAGATGCGGTAGAACTCAGCATAACTATGTGCGGAGAAGGCGTCGATTGCGTTTTCCGCGACATAGGCAAGATCGGGATCTCCCCGCGAGATTCGTTGCAGCACGGCGAGAATTGATTCCTCTGATCGCGGATCGACGGGCATTCCGCATCCGTGAAGTCGGGAGAGATATCCCACCAATCCCTGTTGCGAGGTAATCGCGGGCAGTCCATGCCGTGCGGCTAAGACGAGAACTCCGCTCATCGTGTAAAAATCGATGTATCCGATCCACATGGCATCGCTGGCATAGATGAGGTGAGCTACAAGGCTCGTCGGAATGTAACCCTGGATCGTATGCAAGCGTTTGGCGGCGATGAGCGAAGCAGCTGCCGGAGCCTCGAGAAATGCCCTTACATCGGCGTCCTGTGTACCGGCAAGAACCACGTGGATATCCGACGGACAAGCGGGCAGGTTCATTGCCTTGAGGAGTTGAAAGATGCCCTTTCGCTCACTCAACAGGCCATAAACCAGAATCAGCTTGCAGTCAGCCGGAAGACCCAGCGATTTGCGAGCTTCGGACTTGTTCACGGGAACGAATGTTTCACTTGGGTCGGGCAGATACTTGACCTTGGCGAACTCTGTTCTGTTCTGCGACCGCACAAAATGCACAAGGGTGGGGTCGATGGTGAGAAGTTCCTTGAGATGGGGCTGCCTCAGCAAGCGACGAAAGAGCGCCGAACTAATTCCACCGCCGACTCGCTTATCGGCAATGACACCCACCTTAGGGTGATGGAATTGAGTTCGCATGGAGATGCCAACCCAAGGCGTCTGCTCGAAAGGCGAGCCGCTGATGGAGAAAGCGTACAGACAGTCATCAACAAAGGGAACGATGACCATGTCGACTTGCCGTGATTGGCTGACCTCCCGCCAAACCCTGGCATAGATTTGACGCACGCAGAATTGGCGGCGAATCAGCCCGAACTTCGAGAAGTCGTTGAGCCGCTTCTCTTCACTTTTCGATATCTCAATTTCGAAAGGCGTGAAGCGATGCCTGACCGAATCAAGTTCGGAGTGAAGAACAAGGTTGCGCGTTCCCGCAACCAACACGTCATCGGATTCTCGATTGACTGACTCGAGTATGTGGCGTACGTAACCAGGGTGGTGTCCCGATTCTGATATTTCTGGAATCAATATAGTTGACATTTGTCTATCCGAGCCCGATTTCGACAGATTTAACTCCCGACTGATAGTTCCTTTTCCCCCGGGAACGAGAGACTCTGCACAGGAAGTCTCCTTTTGATCCATCGCCGAACGGTGGTAGTTTTCCCGGCAGAATTGACACCGTACAGCGACAGAGCGATCAGCAGACCCATTCCGAGCCCGCCACTCCGTTCGCCGAGCATGTTGCCAAGGGTAGAGGTAACGAACACTGCGATCACCGCTATGCCTGCCATGCGGGCAACATAGGGCGTTTGGCGCGAATTACCTTTCCAGATTGCTACAAAGAAAACAAACAGATAAACCCAACCCAGCAATAAGCCGGACGCGTAAAACTGATATACCCAGCCAATGTGGCCGGGAGCATAGTTGTTTTCGGTAGCTTCGTGCGCCGCCGCAGCAACACCAATCAGATAGCGTTCGTCGAATTTGTGATCGGACCCGATACCAGACCCGAGCACCAGGTGGCTTGTGTCGGCCCGCATCGCCTCAAATTCACCTGCCGCCTCCGAGATTCGCACCAATGTGGTGGGGTCCTGCGTTCCAAGGCTGGAAGATCGATCAGTCCAGTGAGAGAGGACCTGCGGGAACATCATCACCATCAGGACCCCGACAACTCCTAAGACCCCCGAGACCAGCACGAGATTCCAAATGATCTTGCGACGCAGGCGCCTCTTCAGCCAGTCGGGCGATCGAACGAGGATGACGCCGATTCCCAGAAGAATCGAAGCAATGCTGACGAAGTAGGATCGCGTAACCGTGAAGAACACGATCGACAGCCCCCCCGTCAATGCCAAGAGGTTCAAAAGGCCTGATCGGGCACCCTCGAAAAGCAGCCGATACATTGCGAACGAGACCATGACGATCAGCAAGGGACTGGCAATGAAATAGCGCACGTCTTCGAGGCTGAGCCCCGCGGTCAAGCCGCGAGCCAGATGGATGGCGCTTGAACAAACTGAGGAGTAAAAGAGCCCCTTGAAGATGAGCGACGCATTGGCCCTGGACTCATTCAACAGAATGTAGCCCATCATGAGACTCGTGCCCATGAGCAACTCGGGAAGCGCCACGCGCAAATAATGGGTGAAGTCGTACCCGCGGAGATAGGCGATCAGCGGCGTAGTGGCAAGATAGAGCCACCATAACCAGGCAATCCGCCGGAGCAATGGCAACGAGCATTTTGTTCTTCGCGCATTCATCGCGAAGAGAGCAAACATGAGGCACGAAAACAATCCCAGGAGAATCTGGAATGTGTTGCTGCCGTTTTCGAAGGAGTGAAAGTCGAGGGCGGCGTCAAGACAATACAAGCCAAACAGAGTGCGGCCGATACTCTCGGAAGAGTATCGGGTTCTTTTCGTGGCGCCTGGCGCCGCGAATCTCATTGCACCGACTTCGGATCCCGCGTTCAACTGGCCTCTTTATGTTAGAGCTATGGGTGCGTATAGATTGCAGCGACGCCAAGGCTCGGCAACGCCGCAGCTGCTGCCTTGGTCACATCCGCAACACTGCTGTTCGGAACGAAAAGAACGTCGTTCGGTTTCATGTCGATATCCGCGCGCTGACCGCGCAGGATCTGATGCAAATTGACCTCAAGGACGGTTCGCTTGCCGTCTCCCTGGTCACGGAACAGGTAGGCCTTCTTGTCCTTGGCTGATACGGTGAATCCTTGCGCCAGGGCCAGGCCCTCAGTAAGAGTGGTATTGCGCACCAGGGGGAATCCACCCGCGCGGCGCACATTGCCCATGATGTAGACGAGTGGAGCGCGGTCGAGCACAATGGTATCGCCCGGCACGATGATGCAGTTTTCCGCGTCCTTCGCCAGGAGGATATGGTCCGTCGAGCCGGTGGCAGCGTGCCTGACCTCAGCCGTGCCTTCCGACAACTCGGTGGGACCGCCTCCGGCAGTCAGCAGGTCAGATAATCTCCGCTGCCCAATGATGGGATAGATGCCGGGGTTTCTGACCTCGCCCTCGATTGACACCCCATGCGAGATATAGTCCGTGATCTCGACGGTGACCAGAGGATTGAGGAGGATGCCGCCTTCACGAAAGCCGCGCTGAATATCTGCGGCGACTTCCCGGAGATGACGGTTGGTTGCGGGAACCGTGCCAACGCCGGGCACATCAATCGTTCCAGAAGGATCGACGCGCGCATCCTGATCGAACTCAGGCGTCTCGTATACGGAGATATGCAGGCGGTCACCCACACCGATCAGCAGGTCACCCGAAGCGGGATAGTTGCGGCCGGTCGCCGCCGGAGTGATGGACGATGCCGCGCCTTCGCCGCCGGTCTTGATATTGCGGTAATTTGTGGTCCGCTGCATTCCCGGCACGGAGGTGTTCGAAACAGATATGTCGGAGCTCTCTTGGGCGCGTGCTGTAACTGGCGCCACTGCCAGTATGGCCATGAGAAGGACACGGGCCGATAGCTTACTTAGTGATCTCATGGTGTTCCTCCTCCATCGTAGATTGGCTGTGCTCGCGCGAAGAATAGTAGTTGGAGTATCCGTAGTAGCCATATTTGTCGGAACGGAAGTCGATTCCATTCAGGACGGTGCCGAGCAGGCGAGCTCCGGTCTGGCGAAGCATCCGGCAACTACGCTGCACGATGTGTCGAGATGTGCTTGCGGAACGTACGACGAGGAGAACTCCGTCCATCTCCGCGGCGATGATCTGAACATCGGAAACGGAGGCAATCGGCGGCGAATCCAGAATGATGAACTTGTACTTTGCCCGCATATCGACGAGCAGGTTGCGGAATTGACGCGAGCCGAGCAACTGCGCGGGGTTGGGAGGCGTGAGTCCCGCCGGGATCACGTCGAGGTAACTTTGATCGGGCATGGTGCGGATGCAGTCGGAGAGCGGCTTGATGCCAGCCAGATACTGCGTCAGTCCGGCGCCCCCCACGCGCATCCTCATGCCAAACGTGGGCCGACGCAGATCGCATTCAATCAGCAAAACCCGATCTTCTCCCTGGGCGAGCGTGAGTGCGAGATTGATCGCGGTGGTGGTTTTTCCTTCCGACGGAATGGCGCTGGTAATGGCAATGGTGCGCGGAGGCGCTCCCGCATGCGAGAGCAGCAGGGACGTCCGCAGGGCCCAATACGATTCCATCATGCGGCGCGTTGCAGTATCCATTTCCGTTTCGGCCGAGCCAGTGTTGAAGGTCACCGATTGGCCGGCCTTTGCCTTGGGAATGGTGCCGATGTTGGGTACACCGGTGGTTTGCTCCAGCACGTCGACGTCGAGAATGGACGTGTCGAGTGAATCGATGAGAAACGCGAGCAATATGCCCGCGACGATGCCCACCGCCAGACCCACAGGGAGATAGAGCGAAAGCTTGGGAGCGGATTTTGTGATCGGCAACAGGGCGCGATCAATGATTTCGACGTCGTTTGCATGCAAGCCGGCAAGGACCCCAGCCTCTTTGAGCTTCTGCAGCAGGCCCTGATACAGCGCATAGGAAGATTCAAAGTCGCGCTGAGCGATGGTGTATTGAATGAGATCAGTCTGGTGTTGTTGCATCGAGCCCTTGTCGGCATCGACCGCCTTTTGCAGACTCTGCTCGGCATCGCGAGCCGCGGTCAACTCGCCCAGCGCGTGCTTTTTGGTGTTAACCAGTTCCGCATCGATCTGCGTATTCAGTTCATCGATCTGCGCCTTTAGCTCTTTGATGTGCGAGTAATTGGGCCCGTACTTCTGGCTGTATTGCTGCAACAGGTTACTGGCGTTGGCGCGCGCGGTGAGCAATGCCGTGAGGACAGGATCACTTTGAAGTGGTACGGCGGAAGTGTCGCCGTTCACCAGAACCTGATATTGCGCTTCTTTGACGAGCCTCTCGGATTCCGCAGATGTGAGAGCCTGCTGCAACCCGAGGAGCCGCTGTGTGGCGAGTGACTCGGGAGCGGGCGCACTGGCCGCTCCATTGGCGCTGCTGGGAGCTGCCAGGCTCATATTCAACAGGTCCAGTTTCTTTCCATACTCCAGCGCGCGGCTCTGCGCGGTCTCAGTCTGATGACGCAGATCGTCGAGTTGCTTGGCCAGCCAGTTGGAAATGCCTTCCTGGGACTTGAAACGCACCTGGTACCCTCGGTCGACATACTCGTCCACGAGGGTATTGGCGATCTTTTGGGATAACTCAGGAGAGTGCGTCCGGACGGCGATGAGGATGTTATCGGTGTGCGGAATGGCACTTACCCGCACGGCCTTCGACATTGCCTGGAGGATTCGAAAGACCGACGTGTTGTTGGCGCGGCTGGGATAACCTTCCTTACTTCCAATTGGGGAGAAGGCCGGATTGTGATAGAGGTCAAGTACGTCGGCGACGCGCAGAGCCAAGGTCTTGCTCTTAAGTACGGACATCTCCGTTTGGATCTTGGTTTCGGAATTGCCGCCCAGCAGTTGGCTCGCGGGACTGTCACCGAACCGGATGTCGCCGCTGTCGCTCTCCAGAATGCGAATTGCGGAAGTGGAATCGAACCACGGCGACTGAAACTTGGCCAGGAAAAACGAGCCAACAAGACACAACGCAAGCACTCCAAGCGCCCAGTATCGACGGCGGCTAAGCACGACCCATGCCTCATAGAGCATGGACGTGTCAGAATCTAGTTCATTCTGGAGCTCGAAACCGACGCTTTCATCCACAAGGGATACATTCGGGAGATCGCTTGTTTTTGATCTGAAACTCTCCGTAGGCATCATTTACGACTAGACTTCTACTTTCTTTGAAATTGGCGGACGGATACCTGGACCTTCACTAGTTCACTCACACTCAACATTCCGGCTATATCTGTGCATAATTATCTCTCGATTTGCTTCGGAGCAAGCTAAAAAATTACCGCTAATTGCCCCAGACTTGACCCTTTGTCGTCACCGGCCTGCCCGGTCTCGTATCTTCGAGGCGCCTGAAGCAAACTCCCCGATCAACTCTGAGTACTCCGCCGCGCAGCTTTGAATTGAAAACCTGCTGAGGTCCCGATAGTAGCGACACTCCCAGGCTCTGCTCGCAACGACGGTCTGAAGACACGCCGCAAGCTCCTCGGCGGAGGGGGGTGCTCCTATGATGCACACTCCCGGGGAGGAACGCCATTCCTCGAAGGCGTCAATTCCTGAGAAGACGCAAAGCAGACCGGAGGCGATACCCTCCAGGGCGGCGATGCTATGGGCTTCCCATCCCGACGGCATCAGGAAGATATCTGCCCCCTCGAGCCACTCGGCCACATTTCCCTGGGGTCCCGCAAAGACGACGCGGTCGGCGACGCCTCCTTGTTCGGCGCTGGCGCGAACCCGGGCTTCGTACTCCTTGTCCTGGGCGGGCCCAACCAGAAACAAGCGGATATTACCGAGGCCTCTGGAACTGAGTTTGGCGAGGGCCGCAACAGACACATGTTGTTGTTTTTGCAGGGCTATACGTCCAATCTGAAGAGCGATGACTTCTTCCTGGCCGCATCCATAAAGGCGGGTACGGGTCTCTCGGCCGGTGCCTTTCGCCGGCCCGAACCGATCAAGGCGGATCCCGTTTCGGATTACCCTGACCGGTACCCGGGTGGTCATCCGGCGCTGGTAGTTCTCCACCGACCGGGCGTTTACCCCAACCACGCACGCATTTCGTTTCCACAAAAGGCGCTCCAGACGCAGCAGGGCGGGGTCGGCCAGGTCGTCGTCGGTATGCAAAACGGTCACGATGGAAGGACGTTTGGCAAATCGAAGGGCAAGACGTGTGTACAGGCTGGGCAGAATCGAGTGCGCGAAGACAATGTCCGGCTGAAATCGGCGGACGGCCGCCCGGATCCATCGGACGCGCGCCCACTTGGCCAGACTGTTCGGGGGGATGAAGAGCCGGCATCCGACGTCTTCGAGTGCCATCATTTCCGAGGCAAAATCCGGGTGGGAAGGCCTGAAGGCCACAATCGACGTTTGATGGCCCCCGCCATTGTGGACCTGGACAAGGTCTCGAACCAGGATCTCCGCCCCGGAATAGCGAGGCTCCAGGACGACGTGCATGACCGAGGACACACCCTGGCCAGCCGTCACAGTGTGGCTCCGATCGGAGTTGGCTGTCCCGCGGTCGAGGTCGTGAGAGCCAGGCGCTTACGCAGAATTCGCGGGAGCATCCAGGCGGGAATGGCAATACTGGCCCCCAGATACGCCGCCGCCATCCCGAACGCGCCAAAATGGGGAATGGCCAGCCAGCCGAGGAGCAGCATCGACAGGTTTTCAACGATGACCAGACAGGCGACGGTCCAGATACGGTCGAGCCCCATCAGAACGATGTAATGGAAATGGGTCCACAGGTTTGAAAACAGGTATAGGGCGAGAACAATTACCACTATCCGCTTCCCGGAAACGTCGATGTGCCACAGATGCTCAATGCACCATGGTCCCGCGGCGATCATGGCAACTGTCAGGGCCCCGGCGGTCAGCAGAATGGCCCGGCGGATTTTGTTAGCGGTGCGATGGACCCAGCCTGAGTCGCGGCGGGCCACCGCGTCGGTAAATGCAGGCCACAGCGGTTGCGTGAAGATTCCCACCGTCGCGCTCGCCAGGCAGGTCGCCCGGTAAATGATGGCGAAGATGTCGGTATCCTGGGCCGTGGTGAGATGAGCCATAAGGTAAGTGCCGCCATGCTGTTCCAGAACGCCCGTGGCCTGAATGAGCCAGAATGAGAGGCCGGTATGAACAACGAGCGCCAGGTTGGACTTGTTGATATGTCCAAAACCGGCGAGGAGATAGGAGCGCTTTGAGAAGAGAAGAATGCAATTCGCGATCCGGGACAAGAGCGGCCCACCAAAGATCACCAGGATTACCTGAATCAATGAAGGGTGGAAGGAACGGCACAAGATAATCAGGGCCGCGGTACTCAACAGGTTGGAGACACACATTGAGAGATTGGTGACAACCTGTTCCTGGTAGCCCGCCCAGGCTGAGTCGACCACTCCGAGCACCAGGGAGAGAAGTGCAATCAAAACGGCAACATTGGCCGCCTGTACCATCTGCGCCTGGTCGGCTGCGAAGGATGGCCCGAATAGAGTTCCTGCGGGAACCATGCGCATCAGGAGCAGGCACGCCGTTGCGCCCAGCAGCGATGTGCCTCCTACAAATGCAAATGCTGAAGCCAGCGCGCCGGCTTCTTCGCCCCTGTTTCCCGTTGCATGCGCTTTGGCAATGGCTTGCGTCAGCCCTGGGCCGGCTCCCAGTTGGAGCAGAGAGAGAGTGGCAAGAGCCGCGGACAAAAGAAGATAGAGCGCATATTGATGCGTGCCCAGCGCGTGATATACCAGCGGAATCGCAACTCCCTGGAGAGCGATCGCGGAGCCCTTGCTCAGGCCGCTGCTCATCATCGCGAGCCGCAACAGCCGGTTGCGCCGCGTTCCGTGGACGTTTTCGCCACCGCTGGCAAAGACCGGATTCTGCCCGTTGGAATACAAAAACCGCCCCCCAGGAGCCGTGCGGTCAAGCCAGGCATCAACCATGCCTGATCCTTGCTTACTGTAGGTCTGCGCCGGTAGTTCGAACGCGTGGAAACGTCCGTGCGCGTGATCTGAATCTAGAGATTAGCTTCAGTCACGATCATAAATCCCGATGGACTAATTCAGTTTCTACTCCGCTTTCACATTCAACTTTTAATTCAAAACCAGCCAGAGCACTGGCCGATTCCGCAAACCGCCCAGCGTCCCCTTCCTTACTGAAATCGATGGCCGCCCTGCACATCCGTTCCCAGATCTCTTCGTCATCTGCCAGCATCTCCATGAACAGCGCCAGGCCCCGTGGATTATCGGGCTCGACGACGAAACCGTTCACTCCGCTCCGAACCAGAAGGTCCCGCGCGCCACAGTTATCCGACAGGATCACAGGAACTCCCATCGCAAGAGCCTCTGGAACGACATTCCCGAACTGCTCCTCAACGCTGGGCAGCAACAACGCAAGCGACGATGCAAAGGTCCGGCACACCTCAGCGGTCTGTAGAAATCCGCGGAAATGTACCAGCGACTCGATGCCCAGCACGCCGACCTGGTGTCTGAGTTCACGTTCTAACGGGCCGGACCCGCACAGGTGCAGCGGTCTCGGATTACGACTCCGCCGAACATACATCGCGAATGCCTCGAGTGCCATGCCGACGTTCTTCTTGGGCACGAAGCGGGCTACCAGGACAAAATGGCGATCGCGGTAGCGGACGCCTTCGGGCGCGGGTGGCGCACCCGCAAGGCTCCGAATTCGAGTGGTCGATACGGCGTTGTAATTGGGTCGAATCCGATTGGAAGGCAGCCCCAGAAAGCGCATGTAATCGATGGAACGAGTTCCCGAAGCAAGTCCCCCGGAATAAGGCAGATAAAAGGTGCTCTTCAACAGCTCCCGCCACAAGTGTCTTGGATAATCGTCGTATTTCGAACAACCCATCGCGAAGACACGCCTCCCACAGAGCCGAAGCAGAAGCGCGGTGAACAGCGTCGCCGGATGTTCATAGTGGCACAGGAAGTAGCACGCGCCGGACCCTTGGGACAGGCAGGCTCGAAAGGTGCGGAGAAACCGCGACAGGAATGGGACATCTTCAATCGCTCGGCCCTGAAACAAAGTGATCTTGCGAAACTTCTGTCCGTTTTCAGGCACCCACTCATACACCTTGCTGTTGGCAGCCAACTCTATGCCGACAACTTCCCTTCTATCCGCAACCAAATCAGCGGTCGCGTCGCAACGGTCGACATGTAGGGGGCCGAAGTTATCCCAAACGAAGACGAGCTTCTTCAACGAATTTGCCTGTGCTGGCTGGAGCCTGCAATTAATGTTCCAACGTCCGAGCGCGAGCCATCTCGCAGCCCAGCATGATCAACAACAGCGCGCATTCGAGAAAACATCCGCAGCGATTTGTTCATGCTCAAGCCCCGCCGCCACGTTTGGGGAATTGGGTTGGACTAAAGGCTTGGACGAATTCACCCGCCATGTCGCCGACGAGAAAGCCCCGCGAGTCCCTAATTAATTGGAGATTCTCAGAAGCCATCAGGACCACGCCTTCCGTCATCTCGGAGCGAAGCGATCGAGACGCCGCGATCCACGAATCAAGTAGGTTTGGGAAATCGATTCCTTTCCCGGATGCTTTGCGGTCATTCGGGCTCAAACATAACAAAATAAGAACGCCCCGTATAACAGTACAATCAACCCGCCGTGTGTGCGATTACACGAATAGGTCAAAGCGCAACTTACCACGGCTGGAACGCGACATGCTATAGTAGCGTAATTGATTGCCCCAAATTTGCCAAGGGAATCCGGGGTTCGCTCCCTGAGGTGCGTTTAATAGGCTTGTCTGCAACTCCGAACCGCATCGGGCAACGCGCAATCGACAACCGCAATAGGATGAGCCTGCACTAAATAGAGGAACAGCAAACGGTGGTTGCGCGTCGACAACCTTGTTTAGTGGCGGCAGGGATGAATGGTTGATGACCAGTAATGCCGAGCGCGGCCTACAAGCGGCAAAATTGGACCCGGTGACATCAATGCCGGCAATCCGCCGTATTCTCACCGCAACCATTCTATTCTTGGCCGCAGCCGCTTCCTTCAACGGGTATTACAGCAAGATCGGCTTTCGCGAAGACGACGCCGTTCGCGGATTTCCAACAATTGTCGATGGCTCGGCAGCCCGCCCCTATGTCTACCGACAACTTGTTCCTTCCATCGCCAACTTAGCCGACCGATACGTCCCGGAACGTGTCCGGCAAAAGCTTGCGTCATTGCGCGGCGACGATGGCCGCGGGTTCTATTCCTCGCTCTTTTCAACGCCCATAGCGCAGAACCCTACATACGCCTTTCGCTATCTCGTCTTCTATCTGGTCGTCTTTGCAGGCGCGGTGCTGGCGTCATTTCTCTACTACCTGCTATGCCGTACCGAAGGCTTCCCTGCCCCGGTCTCGCTCGCCGCGTCGACGCTGATGATCCTCCTTATTCCTTATATTCAAACGCGAGGCGGCGGATACTATGACGACTTTCCGGAAGCGGCCCTCCTAGCCCTGGCAGTGCTGCTGGCGCGCAAGGCACACTGGCTTTGGCTTGTACCGGTTGCGTTCGTTGGAACCATGAACAAGGAGACGTTCATTCTTGTGCTGCTGGCCTTGTGGCCTTTGCTGAAACAGCGCTCCAGCAATTGGTATGCGATCATGCAGGTATTCGTGCTCGAAATGGTGGCGGGCGCGGTCTATCTGTTCAATCGAACCCGATTTGCAGGCAATCCCGGAGGCACCGTCGAATTCCATCTGCGGGACCAAATTGCGTACCTGGCTCACCCCGGTTTCTGGCTCTTCAAATTCGGCAAGACTTATGGAGTGTTCCTGCCGGAGATGGCCACGCTCCTCCCTGCCCTGCTGATGGGCTGGATGATCTGGACTTCCTGGAAGCATCTGCCGCCGGCGATCCGTCAGTATGGATTGCTCACCGCGGCGATGAACCTGCCTCTGTTCTTTCTGTTCTGTATGCCCGGTGAAGTCCGCGACCTAAGCTTGCTCTTTGTCGTCGTGCTTCTTTCGTTCGCCGTGGCACTCGCTCGCTCGTTTGGCATCCCCCTGCCGGGACCGATTGCCTTGCGGCAAGCTTCTGAATCAACCCGAGCGTCTCGCTTCGAACTCGTTCAATCTCGTTGAGTGCAGACTGTATGCGTCTTGCCGTTCTTCATCATTCTCTGACCGGGTATTCAAACGTGTGCCTGAAGGCCCTTCATGCTCAGGGAGATGTGAAGATATTTGTCGCGCATAGCACGCTCGACCCCAACACTCCGTTCGATCCCGGGATGTTCAATTGGGTCGACGAGCAGTACGAGTGGAATCCGAAACCGGATGCCGAGGTATTACTGCGCAAGGTCCGGGAGTTCGAACCCGACCTCTTGCTGACGTTGGGTTGGCATGTGGGCGCATATCGCCGCGTGGCCAAGGCAATGAAAGGCGCAACAAGGCGTGTCTTGTACTTCGACAACGTCTGGAAGGGCACACTGAAGCAGCGGCTGGGTGCGCTTGCCTCGCCCATCCTTGTCCGCTCGCTTGCCGAATACGCATGGGTTCCCGGAAACCTGCAGCGCGACTTCGCGCGGCGGGTCGGCTTTCGCAGCCTGCAAATCATCGATGGCTATCTCAGCGGAGATTCCAAACTGTTCGGATCTGTGAGCCGGCATCGAACCGCGATGCCCACCCGGCCGAAGTCCTTCCTCTTCGTTGGAAGAATGGTCCCGGTGAAAGGGTTGACAGTGCTGTTGCAGGCCTACGCGCAATATCGAACGATGTGTACCGATCCATGGCCGCTGACCTGCGTGGGCAGCGGACCGTTATCGCAGAGGGTGGCAGAGGCTCCGGGAGTCATCGCGACCGGATTTCTGCAGCCTGAACTGCTCGCCGAACAAATGCTGAAGGCATCAGTGTTCGTTCTGCCATCTCTGTTTGAACCGTGGGGCGTGGTTGTACACGAGGCCGCCATTGCCGGAATGCCGATGATTGTGTCGGAGGTCGTCGGCTCTCACGTTCACCTGGTGCAGAGCGGATTCAACGGGTACATTGTTGAAGCGAGATCTGCGGAATCCCTCGCTAATGCCATGCTCCGCTTCCATCTCATGGATGAACATAGCCTGGAGCAGATGGGAAATGCCAGCCGGCATCTTGCCGAGCAATACACACCGGAGCGATGGGCAGAGACCCTGCGCCGGATTGCCACAGGCGACCATCAGGAATCCGAAGTACCTCAAGCTACATTCGCCGGCTGAGGCGATCCGGATACTGTTCAGCCCGTACGAAGAATAGTCCGCACTATCGGTACCTGCGGATGTTTTGCGGGCGGCAGCGCTTTGGCGAGCTCGTGCTGGATCTGTGTGCCGAACTCGTAGGCCAGCACGGCTCTTGTGCGGCGCAGCACTTGCCAGGAGATCCAGGGCATTTCGAGCTCTCGGCCGATGTGCTTGAGCCGTCGGGCGGCCAGGTTGATCTGGTTGATGGGCCGGCCTGACTTGGTCGACAGCACAAAATCATTCCATCCGCTGGACTTGGTGCGGCTCAGCGTGTGCAGCACGGTGAACAGCAACTGCGGAATCGGAATCGACTTGCGCCGTCCTGCCGGCACCGCGCACAGTTCGCCGCGGTACCACTGGTTGCGCACCAGGATGCTGCGCGGCGGAATGGACTGGCCTTCGCGGCTCAGATGATGTTCGGTCAGGTTCACGAACTTCCACTGCAGCCCGCAGATCTCGGCGATGTTCATGCTGGTGAGAATGGCAAACAGCGTCACCTCGCGCTCCGGATACTGCATCTGCTCCAGCACCTTCAGGGTCTGTTCCAGGCTCAGCGCATGCGACTCGCGCCGCTTCATGCCGGGAAGAACCACCAGCGCCGCCGGGTTGTCGCCGGCATAGTGCCGGGTGCGCAGGGCGTGAGAGAAGATGGCGCCCACCACGTTGCGGATGTGGCGGATGGTCTGCGACGAGTAGCCGCCGTTGAGGGCCGCCGTAATCAGCCGCTGGACATGCTCCGGGCAGGCTTCGCGCAGCCGCACTTCGCTGATGTAGGGCCATTCGGCTTTGGGCTGCATCTTGGCCCGCGAACTGCTCTCGGTCGAGACGCAGAAGATCGCCTCCACCTCTTCAGGCTTGATCACGTGCTTCAGGATTGCCTGGTAGTGGCGACGGCCAGGGCTGGTCTTGATGGCAATGTGGTCGGGAAGAAAGCGCGCGGCCACGAACTGCATCACCGTCATATCTGCCGGCTGCGCGTCGGAAGACCGCTCATTCGCCGCAGCCACGCCAGGACGCTGAAACCGGACTGCGTTCGCGCTGTCTTGTTGCGCTCCGGAGAGCGCGCCGGGCACGCCTTTGGGCAGCGGTTGATTCCAGTACTCATTGATGGTCATGACTGACGCCTTCGCACCCGTAATGAAAAGCCTTCGGGAACTACTCAACCTCTTCAGACGGACAGCCTGAAGAGGCAACGCCCAGGTCACGACAAAAAAGACACAGAATCATGCCGCACGGATTCACATTACCGAACCGAGATCGGCGGCATCGACATTCTGGGCGAGACCCAACTGCTTCTCTTGGGTCTGGCGCCGGTCCTGCCGGCTTTCTCAACGGTCAGGTTGAGCCAGACCTTTTAATTTGTTTCCGACTTGCCTACTTCAAAAAAAACAATTGGATGCTCGCCATCAGAAATGACGTGCATCAACTACGGATGAGTGGCCGCTACCTGCACCTGCGGCTTGGCAAAGTCCGAAGCGTTCAGTTTCGGATTCACAACAATCTTGTCGAGGGCAATCTTCTCCGGCTGATAGTGGATCTCCCGCGCTGCCGCCGCCCCGGTTCCCAACGGAACCACATGCGTCTCCAGCAAAAACGGCATCTGCAACCCGTTCACCGCCCGGTAGTCCCGGTAGTAAACCTCCACCGCGTGAATCTTGCCGTCCATGCGCCGCGGCTGTCCTTCCACCTTGGCTTCCAGGAACGTCTGCGCGTCCACCCATACATGCGTCTCGTGGCCGTTGGCCATCGTCACCTTCAGCTTGTAGGCGTCGCGATCCTCCACCTTCTCGGTGCCTTCCAACTCCACCTTGCTGCCCTTGGCCGCGTAGTCGATCAGCGCTCCGTCCAGATCCGTCTGCATGGCCGCAAGCTTCTGCTCGTCCTCCGTGTAGGGCTCCACTTCCAGCCGGTTCAGATACGGGCGCAGCTTCCAGCCGTTCGTCCCGTCGTAGACCTGCACAGCCGTCTTGCCGGCAAACTCAATCTCCAGCCGCACCTTGCGCGGCCTCTCCAACTCCAGCGTGAAGGGTAGCTGTGCTTCCTCCTTCAGCCGCGGGTTCGACGGCAACGGCATCGACTTGCCCGGACGATGTGCCCCCGGAATCTCCACCGGCTGCGTCGAACGATCGTTGCCCCCGGCCGCCATCTTGCCCGTCTCCTTCAAAGACTGCACCCCGCGCCAGGCCTGAAGGCCGCCCCGCGCCACCACGTTCTTCTCCACAATCTGTGCTGCCGTCAGCTTCGCCGCAGGCGCCGTCGGCGCCTTGGCCGCGGCTACCTTCTGCTCCGCCCCATACACCGCTATTCCACACATCCCAAACAACATCCCAGACACTAAAATCTTCCGCAGCATTTCAGTCCTCATTTCCGTGAAATCTAAAGTTGATGCCCGAGACAATGCGCCCTGGCCACACTCTGAACATTCAGAGCCGTTCCCTCCGGTGGGCTGGAGTCAAGCTATTGGACCAGAAGTCCCTGAACATGAAATTGACCAATCTCAATGTCCACCCGATCTCCCGGCTTAATGGGCCGCCCTGGGTTGGAAAAGGCCATCCAGTAGGTGTTTCCCTCGACGGGAGTGCTGCTCTGGCGCAGTTGGCCCACCTTTTCCAGGGATGGCACCACCAGCTTTACCCGCGATTTCGGCGAGATCAGGTATGCCTCGTTCTTCTTGTCGTTCAGAGCCTTGGCTAGCTCGCCGTCCACTACGCGGTAGGTGAAACGAATCAATTCGCCGGACTCCACTGACTTAACGGCGAATGAGTCAACACCCCACACAGCCGTGTAGTACTGGGCTTCGCGCTTGGGGGGTCTGTTAGGCATATAACGGGTCGGTGTCGGACCAGCTGCCGTTTTGGCATTGGACGTTGCAGGCTGCGAACTTTGGCCGAAGGCCGCTGTACTGATCGCTATCGCGCCGGCAATGAGACCTACGCCCAGGTATTGAGGGAGGTGAAACTGAGACTTGGCGATCATGAGAGATCCTCTTAGATAGAACACGTGTACGGGTGCAGGAAAGGCCTGTAATGGCCGCCTGCGTATAGGAATTATTGGGTCCGGCCTGTTTGGACCGAACCCAATCGGATTTGTGACTCTCGGTTCGGGGAGGACTCCAGGCGATGCCTGGAGTCCTTCGGATTCAGCTGCTTGCTACGGGACCGTGTACGCCTTCGCCGACTGCCCGCTCGTGACGTAGTTTGAGGCTGTTGCGATGGCGGTGATTGTTTCCGTAGCGTTGATTTGGATCGGTCCCGTGTACGGTATCCACTGGCTGTACGGCAACGAAGCGTTCGTTGTGTAGTACACGGTGAGGGTGGTTGGAGCAGGGTCCCCTGCCGGCAGAGCCGGCACGGTCAGCGTCAGCAAGGTACCAGCCGAAACATGTCCGCCTGCCACGTTGAACGACGGTGCCGGCAACTGATACTCGAAGGTGTACACCTTTGAGGATATGTTGCTCACCGTATATCCCGGTGCAATCGCCACAGCGTTGACGCCCACCGCACCTGCCGTCGTGCTGGTGATCGATACCGAACCCGAATACAGGAACGTGGAATCGGTCACTGACGTGGAGGGGATCGACCCGTTGGTCGTGTAGTAGATCTGCGTGCCCGCAGGTGCATTCGGGACACTCAGATGCAGGGTCTGCGTGGTGCCAATCAGGTACGCTCCGCTAGCCAGGTCGAAGACCGGAGAGGCCAACTTGGGTGCGTAAACGTAGACCTTTTGGCCGGGATTGCTCGGGTAGTACCCGGTGGCAACGCCAATCGCGGTCACGGTTGTTGTCCCTATCGTGTTGATCGCGAGCGGGCCCGTGTAGGTATGGGTCGCGCCACCCGCGGTTGTTGCGGGGGTGCTTCCGTTGGTTGTGTACAGGATCGTGAACCCTGGATCAGTCAGAGTCAAGGTCTGCGGGGTCAGGTATGTCCCACCGGCCAGGCTGAAGGTTGGTATCGTCGCCTGCGGCTGGAACACGTAAGTCTTGGAACTGATCGCGCTGATCGAGTACCCAGTTGCGATGGCGACTGCTTCCACCGTTTCTGAATTCGACACCGTAATGGGTCCGGTGTACTTGGTTGAGGATGTGCTTGGAGCCGTCCCGTTCGTCGTGTAGTAGATCGTCAGACCGGGATCGCCCGTCATGGTGGGATCAGAGAGCGTCAACGTTTGCGGAGAACCATAGGTTCCGCCCGCCAGGCCAAAGAATGGAGCCGTCGCCGGCGGCGCAAACGTGTACGACTTGGAACTGAGCTGGCTTGTGCCGTAGCCTGGAGCGCACGCGATTGCTTCAACCAGTTCTGTCAGAGGAGTTGTAGTTCCAACTGGCGGAACGGAGATCGGCGTGCCCACGTTGTACTTGATCGACGGTGCAGCGCAAGTCGGCGTAGTGCCGTTGGTGGTGTACCAGATCACCGCACCCGGCGTTGAATCTATGAGGACCAGGCTCTGCGCGGTGGTGTAGGTACCGCCTGCCAGTTCAAAGATCGGTGCGGCTGTCGTGAGGCTTTCGACCGCGCCGATATCCAGGTGGTTGGTGGAGTTAGATGCGGGCCTGCCGTTGCCGAAGAAGTCGTACTGCAGGACCAAGGCATTGTTCGCGTATGCACTTTCACTCGTCGGGATCTTCTGAATCACCGGGGATCCAAGGCTGGGCGTGTAGTTAGCAAGCACCGCGTTGGTTACCGGATTCACCAGGGACAGCGGTCCCCAAGTCATGTTGATCCAGTTGTTGCCCTCGTCCACCGTAGCGGCTGGAGTCAGGTTGAAGATCGGGTTCGGCACGGTTGCATCCGAGATGCCCGGAGGAACATTGAAGGTGGACGTCTTGAACTCGGGAGGCGTACGCGATCCATTGCAGTACTGGCTCACGAAGCTCGGGTTGGTCGTGAAGTTGTTGGAGCCGTTGCCCTGTTCGAGCGCCGAGCCATTCTTGTTGATGGTAAGCACCGAATACTCCGGGGCCAGCGTCAGGGCTACACCCGGCATCGGGCCAAGCACAACCGAGTGATTGCCTGGACCGGTATCGCCGCGCACCCCGAGATCCCAGTAGCTGGAACCGTTGACGCAAGAGCCGGTACCACCCGAGATGACCGTTCCGTTACCGTTGACCGTGGTCGCAGCCGTGCTTGGCTGAGTCACGATCGAGCTGCCGGTGAACGAGTTATACAGCGTCACGATGTTCTGCTGGTAAGTGTTGCTCAGCTTACCCACGCCGATGTAGAACGAGCGGTTCTGCCAGAAGATGTTGTTCGCAAGATACGGATTGGAGAACAGATCGCAGTGCTGGTAGGCCGCCGGATACTTAGTATCCTTCGGGCAGGTCAGGCCGGTGGTGCTTTGGATGGCCGCCACCATGGGAATACTGTGCTGCTCGGTGACCAGTCCGGCGGGTTGAGGCGCCGACGTGGTGCTGCCGGATGTCTGTTGTGACAAACCAGGCTGAGACTGCGTGCTGGCCAGCGGCGCGCCGATGGTGTTAAAAAGCACACCCGCGGTCGCCGTGGAGTCGTTGCTGGCAATCGTGTTGTTGATGATCTGCACTTCCAGACCATCCTCAATCGAGATGCCGGCGCCGTCCCATCCAGCAACGTTGTCGACAATGATGTTGTTGGTGATCAGAGGCGAATACCACTTCGTCGGATCGCCTGGGAAGTTGGTGATTTCGGTTCCGTTGACCGCCTGCAGCCGCAATCCACCGCCGCTGCCGGCTTCAGCACCGTTGCCCTGGATCAGGTTGGCGTTGACGACCAGGTTGGGTCCAACACCATCGCTGAGCCCCGGCGGGCAGTCGCCGTCCGGCGCCAATCCGCAAACCGGATCGGAGTCGGGCGTGCCCTGGACAATGATGCCGCCGCCGTTGGTTGGAATCGTCGGGTTCAAGCTCTGGTTGAACAGGATCGAGTTGTGTTCGATGTCGCCGTTGTAGCTGAAGCCGAGGTGCGCAAGGCCACCACCATCACCGGAGCTGTAGTTACCGCAGAGCCAGTTGTAGTTGAACTTGTAGTAGTCGGAACCGCTGCAGAAGCTCACGCCGCCTGCGCCGGCCGGTGTGCCCGAGAACAGCTCGTCGCCGATCGACGTGTTCGCGGTTACCGCATTGTTATGCACATTGATGTTGAGATTGAAGCAATACGGCTGCTGCACGTTGTTCGGGAGGCTGTTCATGCACGAACCCGGAGCGGCATTCGTGGTGCTGTTCTGAACATATTGGGGCGGGAATTCTCCCTGACCAATATTGATACCGCCGGTGAGCGTGCCGAGGTTGCCGTAGATGCGGTTGTTTGCAATCTGCAGGTTGTGGTTCCAGCCGTGAGCGAAGATGCCGCCGCCGCCCTGCGAGCTGTCCGTGATGGTCAAACCGTCAATGCTCGACGGGTTGCACTGGAAGCTGCTCGGGAAGGGATTAGAGCCCTGGCTGCCGCAAGTCTGCGCGGTGAGCAACGTGGTTTGCGTCGGGTAAGTGTCTGAAGCCCAGATCACGGTCGGATCGGTCGTATGGAAATCAACGCCCTTGCCGAGAACCGTGACGCCGGCTCCCTCGTAGGCGCCCATCAGCGTGGGCTCCTGCAGGAGTTCAGCCAGGTTGCCGTTCAACGTTGCATCCCAACCAACTACCGCCTCGAGAGGCAGACGGTCGACCTGGGACTGCATGGTGGCAGGGCAGGTGTAACCGCTTCCGGTGGAATCGTACGGATTGTTGGCGGTTGGATTGATGGGCGCGCCATTCAGGGACATGCCAAAAAGGCAATCCATGCGGCGGCGCCACGGATCCATCTTGCCCGCGGGTTGAGAGTTGCCATCGATGATCGATGAGGGCGCACCCACGCCTTGCAGGCGGATGGGCTTCCACATGATCAGCATTTCCTGATAGGTTCCCGGAGGAACGATCACCAGATCGCCCGGGTCGGCTGCATCGATCGCCTGCTGGATAGACCCGAAGCCGGTCGGCGTCTGCGGTGAGTTGCCGCTGACGTACATCGGTGACTTGCCGCCGATGGTGACAGTCACGGTGTCAATCGACTGCACCGGGGTGCTGCCGTTCATCGCCGTGATGGTCAGCTGACCACAAGAAGAAGCGCCGTAGTTGTGCGCCCCTGCGTAGTTGGAGTCATTCGCGTACTGCGACTGCTGTTGGATGGCGCACTGCGGAATACCCGAGGGCACCGTGACCAGGATGTCGGTATCGCTCCACGATTGGATCTTCGCGGTTACGCCACCGATAGTGACACTGGCGCCGTTCGTGCAAGCGGAATTCGAGACCACGCAGGTGCCGAATCCATAGTGACGCGTAATGGTCTTCTGGTTGAACGGAGCCGACGTGGCATTGGGTCCGGAGTAGCCGTAGTTGTTCACGGTCTGGTCTCCCAGAGCGTGGATCGACAGGGTTTTACCCGGAGCGCTGGCCCATGGGCCGCCCTGGCCCCCATCGCCGTTCACATAGGCAACGGCCGGAGTGGCAGTCGGATATTCGCAGTCAGGATGGTTGTAGCCGGCCGAGAATGCGCCCGTCGGAACCACCGGCGTGTCGAGGTACTGAGTCTGACCAGGCATGTACGGCAGTTCATAGCAGAACTGGCTGTACTGGCTCTGATACAGGGGATCGCTCATCTGCGTGTTCGGCGTACTGCCCGCGATGGGCCCCTTGTCGTTCATGCAGAAGATCATCATGTTGGGCGAGTAACCCGTCGGGTTCGGCGGATTGACTTCCCAGGTTGAGTACACCATGCCGTCGTAGTCGCCCCACCAATCCGAGTAAACGCGGCCGATTTCTGCACCGGTCCAGTCACGCAGAGCGATTGGCATGTTTGCCGGAGCGAATTTCTCGCCAAACTGCGGCGAGAACGGATCGAACTCCGACGTGGTGTCGTCGGTGATCACGCCTGTGAACTTCGAAGCCTTGTGAACCGACGTGTAGATGTAGAACTTGGCGATGGCGCCGGCCTGATCGTCCAGCGTCACCAGCTTGCGATCGCAGAGGTTGCGGGTCGCGCCGGCGAACGGAGAGACCTGCTTCGACTGCGGGAAGAGGCTGATGTAGTCGGGCACGGTGCGCGACTCGCCAGCGCACGGCCAGGTCGGCTCGGGCGTGAACCCGGGCACGATTCCGTTCTGCTGGCCGGCACCCAGGCTCTGGGTCTGGTTCTGTGCGTTGAACTGGTTATAGCCAGGTCCGGGGTATCCCTGCGCGGTGACCGATGCCTGGTCGGGGAGAATGAAGATGTCGCCCATCGCACCAAATTCCTGGCTGCTGGGAGCGATGAAGTTGTCGCCGATGAGGATGTTCTTGTCCTCTTCCTTGACGATTTCATAGCCCGGAGGCGGCACCACTTCCACCACGTACTTGCCGGTGGGCAGCATCGGGATTCCCGCATACAGATCGGGAGCAGCCACAGGATCCGGAACGCAGATCGTGCAGTTGGTTCCGTTCGGCTTGCCGGAAATCGGATCGCGCGAAGTCACGCTCGGGAACGCGTACATACCGTCGTACACGGCCGGCTGGAGCTGGTTCCAGTTGTGCATGCCGTCGTAGCACTTGAACTGGGAGTTGTTGGGCATCGTGGTTGGAGCACCCGCGACTCCGTGCTCCACGTTGCCGTACAGATCAAGGTACTCAGGCTGGTTGTACAGCGAGAAGAAGAACAAGTCGCCGGTGCCTTGGCCAGGGCAGTTCATGTTGGGAACCATGCTTGTGTGATCAGGTCCCAGGTGGAAGCCCTGCGCGTAGTCATCCCAACTGCTGGTCTGTGTGGTATCGACCAGTGTCAGCGTCGGAGTAACACCGTCCGCCGCAAAGCCCTGCTTGTACAGGTTCATGGTTACGTGCGGAACCAGCGGCTCCCACTGCGTCTGCACAAGCTGTTGAGGATCGTCGAACGGACGGGTCGAGGCGTAGATCACATGCCCCTTGATGCCGCCGTTTTCGCCCGCAACATAGGGTTCCTTTCCGAACTCGATGAAGTTGCTCTGTCCGGAGAAGCCCTGCCAGCCTTCCACTCCGCCATACCACGGGTTGTCAATTCGGCCGGTAGAGTTTGGCGTCGTTCCGGCGCGAGACGTGGGAACGTTCCGAATCGATAGCCCACTGCAGTCAGCAGTCGGGCAATAGACCGACCCCGGTACCGCCAACAAGGCCGGAAGCGGGTTGTTCTCATACGTATTGGCCATCAGGTTGCCGATCACCGAACTGCCGCACTGCGGATAACCGGCATTGACGGTCGGATTGGCAGGATTGAAGCACGACACCGAGCCGTCTGACGGACCGCCTGCGTCGTACACCGTGTGCGTACCGGTGTTCTTGTAGCGGGTGGTGTCGGTTTCAACCACGTACCAGTTGAACAGCGGGAACGTCTCGTTAAAGTTGGCCGTACCGGTAAAGTCGGTAGCCAGGTTGTTTGCCAGGCTGCCATCGCGATAACGAACCGTGGTGTTGATCAGCGGGATTCCCGGATCATCGGAGTTGGATACACCAGTCCCCGACTTATCAATAAAGGCGCGGGTATAGACATTGGCCTGCCACTGGTTCGTGGGAAGGTCGCCCATATCGCAAACCGTCGAGCTGGTCGTCGGGCCGGGGCACGGAAGGTTTGCACCCTGTGTCGGTGCCTGCAGGCCGATTGGCGTTGACAAACCGTCGACGATCAAATCGTTCCACTCGTCGAAGGCCGTCAAGCGCCAATCACCGGTGGGAAGCCCCTTGATGTCGAAGGTGCCATCTGCACCGCAGAAGGTGAACGCAAAATCTTCGCCGTCGGGGTCGCCGACGCTGATGTAGCATTGCGTCCACGCCATTGCGTCGTGTGAACCGCTGCTGTAGAGCCGCTCATCCGGCGTGCGGCTCATGCGCTCCATGGTGACTTTACCCTTCACCTCGTTCACGCAATTGGGTGCCGGCAGAGTGACGTTCACGTCGGTCGAGTGGCAAACACCGTACAAACGGCCATTGATAATTGCCGGATTGGCAAAGCCGATCTGGACGTGATACCCGGCAGGACCGAACTCCTGGAAGTAAGAGGGCTCACCAATGCGCAGGAATGAGTCGTGTGCCTTCTGACCGTCCAGCGTGTTGGTCTGGAGCCACTGTTCGCCTCGCGCAATGCGGTCCGCGGCCGGAATTGCCTGGACGCTGAACCGGCCCGGCATGAGGTTGGCAATCACAGCCTGGCCAGCGAGTGGCGAAAGCGTGACGCCGTCCGACTCATACTTGGGGCAGACGGTGATCATACCGGTAATGCCGGTGGGATTCGTCTGTCCTTGCTTCGTAATCGGGCAGGCGTTATTACCCGAAGCAGGATCGATGGTTCCATCGAGGCTGTTCGAGAGCGGCTGGTTGAACATGTCGTAGGTCATCTGGCCGGTAACGTCGCCGCTGCCGCCCATATCGTCCCACAGAATGATGTTGAAGCCCTCAAGGCCGGGTTCCTGCGGCGAAAGAACGTCGACGCCGCCACCCGTGTCCTGCTCGCCGTTCAGCGGAAAGTCATCCTCGAACACATCGACGGACAGCTTCGCTGGCGGGAACGGAGCCTGTTCCACCAACACCGTTACCGGGTTGGGCGTGGCCCCTGCGAGTGAGTTCGCTGGGAAGATAATCGGGGCACCGCCCATGCTATGTCCGCAGGTGCTTCCCGTCTGACCCGTGGCGCAATCATTGGTGGTGTCGCCCGTGACGAACGGATTGGCCGCATCACCGGGCAGAATGGAAATGTAGTAACGCTTGGTCGGATCCAGAACAATCTGGTCCGGCGTGACCTGCGTCTTTCCGTTTCCGCTCGTGTCGGCGTGGCAGATACCGTTGCCCTGGTCGCAAACCGCGACGATGTGCTGCCCATAGGTCGGCGATGCGGGGTTGGAGTCGACCATCATCTGCCCGGATTCGCACGACAGCGTGCCCGTGCAGCCCTGCGCCACATAAGGCATGTCGCTGGTGTGGAAGTTGGTGCCGAGGATCGGTGTGATATTGCCCACGCCGCCGTATCCGCCAGGGGCACCCTTCAGAATGCAGTTGCCGGTGGGCGGATTTTGCGTGCAGTTCGGATCCTGATAGAAGGTCCGATCTTCTTCAATGATCCAGCGGTAGTCACTCAGAACCTGGCCGGATTTGGGATCCTTCACCGTTACCGTCGGACCGTTGGGTGCCGGGAAGGTCACCGTCACCGTGGCCTGGTTGCTTTGTACGCCTTGCGCGTTCTGAGCCTTGAAGGTGAACGTCGCAACCAGCGGCGCGCCAGGATGCGCGGGCACCGTTGCGGTAAAGCCTCCGTTGGCATCCGGGATCAGCTTGGAAAAGCTCGGCCCGTTCACCGTCGAGGATACTACCGTCAATGGATAGCCGGCCGCATCTGTTGCGCCTCTTAGAATGCCGGGCGCCGGGATCTTGATGTAGGTGGCGAGTTCCGACGTGAACGAGGTCGCGTTGACCGTGATGTTTGAAGCCGTCTCAACCGTCGCCGCACCCAACGTCACGGTTGCGCAGGCAGCGCCGGAGCTAGCTCCGTTACCGCAATACACAAACGTGTCGGACGTAGCCCAGTTGCTGTTGGCGACGTAAGTGAACGTGCCATCTTCGTTCAGCGTCAAGGTGCCCTTCGTGGGAGCTGTCTTGACCTTTACGCCGAAGATGTTCACATCGTTTGCAATCACGCCCTTGCCGGGATCATTGACCGTAAGGGTCTGTCCGGCAACAACGGAGTTGTAGGTATCTGCGTTCGCCGTGGGCGTGCGGTGCCGCCAGCGGAGTTGGAATGGCTACGCTGTTGGCACCCAGGTACGCGAGCATGCCGGCATCGCGATTGATCTTATTGGCTGAGAGGCTGAGTTCGCGGTCGTAAACGGGAAGAGCGGAGGCCGGCGCGACCGGCGCATTGATCATACATCAAAGGTCTTGCCCGCCGCCATGAAGACTTCATTCTGCACGCGTGTCAGCGCCCGGGACAGGATTGCCATCTTCGGCGATCAGGGCCATGCCGCTGAGCCGTTCTTCCGTGCGCCGGTCTGCTTCGCCATGTCCGGGCGTTCAACGATCGAAGGAACGTGCATGCGCGAACCCGCATTCACGAAGCGCACCAGCATTGAGTCCGCGCGTCAGCGGCCACTGCGGGAGTATGCGTCGAAGAGAGAACGAGCAGGGTTGCTGCTGGTTGAACGCAACGCCGTTGATCAGGTAATACAGCGGCGTATAGTTCACCACCGGCGGATAACAGGTCATGTAAGTCGCGGAGGCAGGATTTCCGCAGCCTCCCGGCTGGCCCGACCACACCGTTGTCTCGCTGAAGCCGGCCGTGTTGACCGCGGTGCTGACGGCATTGTTCTGCACCGGGTCGATCTCACCCAACACCAGCGGAACATCCGCATCGTAGCTGACCCCAGGATAAGCCGTGCCCGGGCTGTATTCGTGGTTTGCGGCCGTTGTTACCGGCAGCGTTGGTGACCACTAGCATACCGTACAGGCCCATCGGAACCTGGATGGACGGATGCGTGCCGGACTCCAGCAGGTAGGTGCCGGGCCGCAGGTTATTCCAGGTGAGAGAGACTGCGTTCGCTCCTGCCGCAACTTCCGTTCCGAATGACTGAACGCGCGGTCCCTGTGTGGGCGGCGTAAACGATTGCGCGGCCGCTGCCGCCGTGGACCACGTTACGTCGGTCTGCGTGGAGTGTTCCGGGCTCGGCGTCGTGGTGCGCTGACCTACCGATCCGAGCCGCCGCCCAGCTGGCCGACGATCATCATCGATGTCGGAACGCTGTTGCCATGGGCAAACGAAAGGTTGTTCGTCAGGTTGATCTGCAGGTCTGGATCCCGTCGGCACCGTGATCACGACAGGAGACCAGCCGCCACCGGCGTTCGGGTTTAGCCGCGGCGCAGGTTGCGGTGGAGCCGGATGCACAGACCCGCACGTATAACCCCACATCGGTACAGATTTACCGTCAGGCAAAGAGGCGCTCGTCGGCCCGGCAGTCAGATTGATCTGCTGCCCTGGGCTGTTGCGAATCCCGCTCCTAGCAGGAGAACAGTAGCAACATGCACCGCGCTTTTCATAAATTGTCTTGAGAATTAGTTCTGCATCTCTGTTCTCCCTAGCTAGTTCGATTCGTCGATCACGAATTCCCGGGAATCGACAAGCATCATCATCATCATTCCGCCCGGGAAATACGTTGTTGGTCGTGATCTCGCGCTCGTTGTGCGAGTGCCACATGAACGCAAAGCCGCGCTCGTTGGAGGGATTGGCCTGAGTATTGCGAAGGCTGCAGCTAGTGCAATTTGGGGCGCCGTCGCTACTGTCGGCAAGCTCCGGTAGTCGTGCGCCAGAACCGGGTCGCGTCGCGCGGTCGCATCCGGTCCCAGATAAGGGCTGCCGCCGTACCATGCGCCGTTGGTAAAGATGTTCGGGTTGGGCAGTGTCGCGGGGCCGCCGCCGGCGACATCGCCGAACGGATCCACCTCCAGCGGCTTGTTGTGATCCTGGCACCACTCGTAATAATTGATGCCTCACCGGAGCCGGCGGAGTCGCCGCCGTGTTATAGCCGTTCGCATCGGCGACGCAAGGCAGCTTCGCCATGCGGGTCCGCGGATCGCTGGAGCCCGAGTTGTGCCCATACATGTCCCAGTTCAGTCCTCGGCCGGTGAAGTAGAAGATTCCGTCCATGGTCTGGCCGGGAGTGGTGGTGGTGGTGAACAGCGCGGGCGCCGGCGAGGTCTTCGGCGATTCGGTCTGGCTCAGAATCAGGTTGCCGTCTCGCGCCAGAATGCGCACGTGGTTGGCGTGCTCGTGGAACGGATGCTGCCAGCGGCCCTGCCCGATGATGCGCAACAGCACCAGTTCGCCCGGATGCATGTGCGGATTGCCGTTGTAGGGCTGGTGCGGATACTCCGCCGCATAGTTGGGGTCCATGTCATCGGGCATCGAACGGCCATTGATCATGAAATACGTCGGGTGATATGGCTCGGTCGGCACTTCGAGGCTGCAGCCGGCATGGCTCCGGCACGTGCAGCTCGCCTTGCGCTGTGACCTGTGCCAGCGCCTGCGCGTGGATGTTGGGATCCATCTCGGAGAACTGGAACAGGTATTCGCGGTCGTAGCAGTCTTGGCGTGATCGTATGCCGCCGCGGCAAGCCGGAAATCCGATTCGCCATGCGCGCTGCTTCGTACCTGGACGTTGGCCGAGTGCAGCCCGGTGGTGCACGCGCTGCGGGACATTGGCGGGCAGCACGATGACCGCGCCATACAGGCCCATCTCGACCTGCAGGTCGCCCTGCGTTCCGCTGTAGTAGGAGTGTGTGCCCGGCGAGGAGGCGGTGAAGGTGTAGGTCACCGTGCCGCCCGGCAGCCGCTTCCTGCGTCAGCAGACCCGCCACGGCCGCCAGTGGTGCGTTGACGCTCACGTGAATCCCGGAAACAGAATCGAAGTGTTGCCGGCCGCGGCGGGCAGATTATTGGTCAGGGTCACCGTGACGGTCTGTCCTTCTGTGACGATCGAGCGTGGGACCGGGAACCTGCATCGTGCGGGCAATCTGCTGTCGTGCATCGCCTGCGGTGCAAAGCTCGGCGTGGTAGCGCTGCGATGCAGCCGTAGCCCCACGAATAAACCGCTGGCCGTCGGGCTGGTTGAGGTATGCCGGCTGCGCCGTCAGGTTGAACTTGGTCGGCGTGCCCGGTGATGCTGATCCCGGAGCAGCAGCGTGAGCCGTGGCCGCAGCATAGCGACGCCGCTGCAGCCAGTGCGAGCCAGAAGCAGTCGTGTCATTCACGATCGCGCTTTTCATAGATTCATCGGCTTCATCGGTTGCTCTCCTAATTGATGTGGACTTCGGTCATCAGCCCGCCGAAGTTCTCGGCGTCGTTGGACAGGTGGTCGAGATTGGGGGTGTAGAGGTAGAAGACGCTGCCCTTGGGATACTGCGCGGTGTCGCTGGCATCCAGAATCACGTCCAGCGACTCGCCGCCGCCCAGCGTGATCGAGTTGGTGGTGTAGTACATGTTGTTGCCCGCCTGGTCGCGCAGCAGCTTGGCGTTGTAGCCGATCACCTGCATCGGAATGCCCAGCGAAGCCAGCGTCTGATATTCGGTCACGTCCAGATCGGAGATGCGCAGCAGCGCCTTGCCGCCCGCGGGAATGTTGATGATCGAAGGCAGCGGCTGCGAGAAGTGGCTCCTGCCATCCGACGACTCGCGTCTGCAGTCGGACCCGGCGTGACCGTGTCCGGATAGCTGCGGCCGTTCAGCAGGAAGTACTTGTCCTTCATGTCCGCGAAGCCTTCCGGGTTGAACGTCATGCCCGACAAAGTGGAAATTCGGATCGAAGCCGTGAATCTGCATCGGATACTCGACGTCGTAGGCGGTCGAGCCGTCGCCGTCGTTGTAGGCATACTTGTACGGCTGTCCGCATCGGCTGTGCCGGTGCCGATGTACCGCTCCTGACGTCGGCCTGGTGGTCGCTGCCGTAGTCGCCGGCGGCAGCGGATTGGTGCAGAGGATGTCGGCTGCCGGATTGCAGGCCGTGCGCAGATCCTGTTCTGCTGCCTGCAGCGCCGCATAGAGGCTGTTCCCGGCGGGCACGCGGTTCTGCCGCGGACGCACGTAGATCTGGCCCACCATGCCCATCTGCAGGTGCTCGGGAGGCGTGATGTGGCAATGCCAGAAGTAAGTGCCGGCATCCGGCGCCAGGTAGTAGTAAGTGAAGCTGCCGCCGATGTTGATCGCCACCGAGGCGTCCGGCACGCCGTCATAGAACGACGAAGCGTTCGGATATCCGTGGAAGTGGACCGTGTGCTGCTCGAACAGGTCGGGCCGCATGATCATGCCCACGTTGGTCAGGGTGAGGAAGAACTCGTCGTCCTCATCGATCGCCATCAACGGCGCCGGGAATGTTGCCGTTCATCACGCCGACGTCCATGATCTGGCGCGGATCCACGTGACCATCGATGCAGGGAGCCGTGCACTTGCCATCCGCGATCGCATCCGCATCGGGCGCCAGGCCTACCGCGCCGTTCCAGCTGAAAGGCGCCGCACCGCCCGCCGACGTGTTCGAAGCATACGGATACGGAGAAACACCCGTGTTGATCGCATCCGTGGTCGCCGGATCACCGGGAAGCAAGATTCCCGTACCCGCCGTGTATGTCGAATTGAACGCGCTGGGAAACTCCGTACCGGGCAGTCCCTTGGCGATGTCCGCCAGACCCGACAGCGGTCCGAACGAGAACATAAACGTCTGTGTGCCATTGGCCATGGTCGAATAACCATCGCCACCAGAGATCTGCTGGCACTTGATGGCTCCGTTAACGTGTCCGGTGGGAATCATGTAGCCGTTTGGTCCAACTGTCAGTGTGGTTGCTCCGGTGTAAGACGGCTCCGCATTGTTGCTCGCCGCATTAGGATGTGTAATTGTGCTCGTCGGGCACTGGACCCTGAACGATTGTGCTGATGCGGACATCACCGCTCCTCCCAATCCCGCCAGCACGAGAATCTGAACGATTCTGCTCGACATATGCTTTCCTCCTCGATGCACCGGGCGGATTTTTCCCGTATGTAGCGCCTGGTGCTACCGATTCGGAGTATTCGCTGGAAGAGGGTGGCATCATTTTGCGTTAGCTCAACCTGATGAACAGAAATACAGATTTCGACCATACTTTTTTTACATGGATGACTGTCTGCTTCTAAAACAGACGATCAGGTGGATGAGCCCGAACTTTATTCCCTAGGTACTTGCCCAATATCAAATTCAGTCGGCGGCCAGCAATGGTGTAATAAATGAACCCAACCTCGCGCCTCACCCGCTGCATAACGGGTGAAACCCAGCGCCTCGCCTTATAAATTCTGAAACTATGTGGCTTGGACTGAGCGGATTGTGCCACAATCCGAGCCGGGGCGCCACTTAATTCCAAAAAATCACTGCTTGTAGTAGCTCTATTGTGCCTCTAAACCCTAAAGTAACCAATGCCGCTTTTGGGTTACTTAAGTTGCATGCTTATTCGATAAGCTATCAAATTGCAAAAAAACCGTCGAGATCGCCGCCAGCACCCCGGACCATCGGCACCTCGCACATTTCTTGCTCTCAGTTACTCTCGCCTGCCCATTACCTAAGTATGGGTTGTCCCGCATTTCTCAAGCTAAATTGGCCTGAATTCCCCGCTTTTCCCGCCGAATTGTGGCGATAACAGCAGCGTCAATCAGCGTGAGTGCGGCCAGAAGATAGAACCCCGCGCGATGGGAGTGGAATAGGTCGTCTGCCCAGACCTTCAGGTTGGGAGCCAGAAAGCCGCCTAGGTTCCCTGCCCCGATGAGCGCGATACCTGCGGCAGCGGCACGGTCTGCCAGATAACTAGTAGGAAGCGTCCAAAAGAGCGGCTGAACGGCAATCAAGCCCGCGGCGGCCACTGAAAGAGCGATAAGTCCGGTCACCGGCCCCGCGCTCGGAAAGATGAAGCTGGCAGCTCCCGCAAAGACCATGATCACCGAGGCCATGGTGCGATGATTGCGCCGTTGATCTGCCACACGCGGCAGAACGAACACCGCAACCACGGCGAAAATCCAGGGGATGGCGGAGACTAGACCGACAACAAGGCCGGCAGACCGGTGCAGCAGTGCTCCAACCACCGACGGGAGATAAAAAACCACCCCATAAGTGCCTACCTGAACCAGAACATAAATGCCCAGAAAACGCAGAACGGTGAAGTCGCGAAAAAGGGATCGAATCCGAGCCGGACCGGTAGCCCGCCGTTCCGCTTGTTCGCGCGCCAAATCATCAATCAGCGCCCGCTTCTCATCTTCGGCAAGCCACAGCGCCTGCGCGGGATAGTCCACCAGCAAACCGAACGCCAGTATGCCAACTACCACCGCGAGCAGGCCTTCCACAAGGAACATCCACTGCCAGCCTTGTAACCCCGTTCGCACATCGAGCAACAGGCCGGATAATGGTCCCCCAATGATGAGCGCGATCGGCACGGCAAGATAAAAGAGGCCCATAATGCGCCCCCGTATGCGCCCGGGGAACCAGAAAGTCAGATAGAGAATGATTCCGGGAAAGAATCCCGCCTCCGTCACGCCGAGTAACAGGCGAAGCCCGTAAAACGACATCGGGCCAGTCACTAAGGTGGTAGCCGCAGACACAAGGCCCCACGCAATCAACAGGCTGGATATCCATCTGCGCGCACCTATCCGGTGAAGGATAAGATTCGACGGAAACCCGCAGGTGGAATAACTCAGAAAGAACAGGCCTGCGCCCAGCGCATAAGCCTGTTCGGAGATGCCGCGCGATGTTGCAAGCGCTTCCTTGGCAAAAGCAACGTTCGCCCGGTCGAGAAACGAGACCACGTAAGCGAGCACGAGAAACGGCACGAGTCGACGCATCGCGCGCCTGACTGCGCGAGCCAGAGCGGCATTGGGATCCGCGAGGTCAATCATATGTGCGAGGGAAAGAGCATGGGTTCAGAGGTTTCCTCGGGATCGCGAAAGTTGCCGAGCCCGACTCCTACAAGCCGGAATCGCTGCTTGGGATTTGCGTCCACCCGCTCCAGCAGCGAAGTGGCAATCTCGATCAGCTCGTCGGGTGATCCCGGCGGGGACGGCGGGGTGTAACTGCGCGTGAGGATGCGAAACTCCGCAGTCTTCAACTTCAACACAACCGTTTGAGCCACTCTCGATTCCTTGCGCGAAGCAATCCACGTCTTCTCCGCGAGACTCCGGATCATGGGCACCGTCTCGGCGAGCAAAACATCCTGCTCAAACGTGTCCTCGGCGGAGATCGACTTGGTGGGGCGATTTGGAACCACCGCACTCGTGTCGATCCCGCGGGCAAGTTCGTAGAGCCGCTGTCCGTATCTGCCAAACGCGCTCTGCAGTTCTTCCCGGGCACGGCTGCGCAATTCCGCGACCGTTCGGATGCCCAGCCTCGATAGTCTTTCGTCGGTTACTTTGCCGACTCCCGGAATCCTACCCACCGGCAAAGGGTTCAGGAACCCTTCCACCTCGGCCGGTTGAATGACAAATAATCCATTTGGCTTGCGCCAGTCGGAGGCAATCTTGGCGAGAAACTTGTTGGGAGCGACACCGGCAGACGCAGTGAGGCTGAGCTCCTCCCGAATCTGCTGGCGGATTGTGCTTGCGACCTTCGTCGCTGTGGCAAGGCCCGTCTTGTTTTCCGTCACGTCGAGATAGGCCTCATCGAGCGAAAGTGGTTCAATCAGATCAGTGTGCCTGAGAAAGATCTCCCGCACGGCACGCGACACGGCACGATATCGGGTAAAGTCCGGAGGAACAAATACAGCCTCCGGGCAAAGGCGCTCCGCGTACGTCGTGGCCATCGCCGAGCGTACACCAAACCGCCGCGCTTCGTACGAAGCCGCACACACCACGGAGCGCTTTCCCCGCCAGGCTACGACCACAGGCTTCCCGCGGAGCTCGGGACTGTCCCTCTGCTCCACGGATGCGTAGAACGCGTCCATGTCGACGTGCACAATCTTGCGCCCGCTCATGCAAATCCATGGTAGGCGGTTTCCGCCGGTTCTCATAACCAAACCCGCTCCGCCTCAGAGTCGTGCGGCAAACTGCTGCGATACAGAGCTGACACGCCAAAGTTCTCTCAACAACGAAACAGGATGCGATCGCGATCGTCCCCTTTTTTCGCAATCCTGGAAAAGCCCCCGCTCGCCCTTCAAGCTAGACTCCCCCAAGGGGCCATTCTGCATGCAGAACAAGAAGTCGCACCAGACACAATTTCACCGTTCCCAAATCGGACGGGCGCAAAGATTCATTCGTCTCCATCTCACGCAGTCCCTCTCACTGGCGCTGATCGCGCGCCAGGCAGGCTCCTCCTCCTATCACTTCGCCCGCCTCTTTCAAGCCTACGTCGGAGAAACTCCGTTCGAATTCATCCGCCGTCTCCGCATCGCCACCGCTCTGCGCCTGCTTCAGGACGACCCCGACGGCAGCATCACTGAAGTCGCCTTGAGCATCGGCTACGACACCGCCCCCGCCTTCAACAAAGCCGTTCGCAAAATGCTCCAGCTGACCCCCGGCGGTTTTCGCAATCTTGGAAAAGACGAGCAAAATGCGTTGATATACGCTCTGAGTCAACCAAGAACGCTCAAGGAGGTTCACGTGAATCTGACCACCGAATTTCAAACCGTAACCCGCCCCCTCACGCACTACGTCTTCCTCGAAAAGCGCGGCCCGTTCGCCGAAGTTGCCCCGCCCCTCTGGGATGAGCTGACAACCAGCATCCAACACTTCGATGCAAAACAGATCTGTGAATATCTCGGTGTGAGCGGCGTCGACAAATCTCGCCCCGGCGAAGATGCCATGATCTACCAGGCCGGTGTCGCGCTTGCCGCCGAGCCGCGCATTTTGCCCTCCGGGTTACAGCACAAGTCCATCAAAAGCGGCAATTATGCGCGCTTCCTCCTCACCGGATCCTACGCACAAATCTGGCCGGCCTTCGATCGCATCTTCAAACAGTTGGCCGAGGCAAAGGTCACGTTGCGGCCCGAGTTCTGCATCGAAAACTACCTCAACGACCCGCGCACCACTCCGGAAGCACAACTCCAAACCGAGCTTCTCGTTCCCATTGCCTGACACTCGATCCGGAGAGCCGGTAACTCTCCGGTTCGCCCGCATCGCAGACTTCGTCAAAACTCAACTACCGATAGCGGCCCGTTCCTTCCACCCGGAAATGTGTTCGTGTAGACTCCTCGTATTCGCGTGACATTTTCCTTTGCTGGAGGCGGCCTGCCCTGTTCTCACCAACCCAGCGCCCGGGGGAAGTTTCATCCCTCGACGACCCGCTGCTTCTCCACCATTGGTTTCTCCTCGCCTGGTCGAGCGAAATCCCGCGCGGTACGCTAGTCGCCCGCCGCCTGCTTGGCCGCGACCTCGTTCTTTGGCGATCCAGCACTCCCTGCAATGCTGGCTCGACCTCTGCATCCATCGCGGCGCTCGGCTCTCTCTCGGGTCATCCACGCGCATCACGAAAACACCAAGGGTCATCAAGCCGGCGATTGCCTCGTCTGTCCCTATCACGGCTGGGAGTATGCCAGAATCAGGAGAGTGTGTGCGCATCCCCGCACATCCCGATCTCGTTCCTCCAGAAAAAGCGCGCGCCGAGACTTACCGCGTTTGCGAGCGCTACGGCGCTGTCTGGGTCTGCCTTGGCGAGCCTCAAGGCGACCCTCCAGAATTCCCCTTTGCCGAAGCACCAGATTCCGCACCGTCCTCGCCGGTCCATATCGCTTCCGCGCGCTTGGACCGCGTGTCATTGAAAACTGCTTCGACGTTGCGCACCTCGGCTTCGTGCACGCTGGCCTGCTCGGCGATCCCGAAGCCGTCGCAGTTGAAGACTACGTAGTAGAAGACAGCCCCGCTCGGACCTGAAGCGAAAGAGATCCGCATCTGGCAGCCCGACCCCGACGGCACCGGTCAGGCCGCGCTCATGATCACCTATCACTACTGGGTCTGCGGTCCCCTTACCATGGCCTTCGAGAAGCTTGGATCGCACGATGCAGACGACGCCCAGCCGCTTCGGCATCCTCGCCCAGGTCGCGCCGCATCGACGACGATCACTGCGAGTCGCGCCTCATCATGAGCATGAACTACGGCTACGAATTTCCCGACTGCCGAACTGCGCGCTTTCCAGGATCACGTCACCGAGCAGGACCGCGTCGTCGTCGAATCGCAGCGGCCCGAGTTGCTTCCGCTCGATCTGCAGGCCGAGCTGCATCTGCGCTCCGATCGCATGGCCATCGCCTATCGCAAATGGCTGCGCAAGATCGGACTCACGCTATGGCACAGCCAGCTCACGACTCCCACATCACACCGTCCCATGGTTCACCCCGGGAGACGTCGACGGTTTCTTCGGTCTCTTCTTCTCCGGCTTTCCTGACCTCCTGCTGATCGTCGGCCTCGCCCCCGTCTGCGGCTTCTCGTCGGAGTTCGTCACCACGCCGCATTCTGCCCGGCGTCGCCATCTCCGTGCTCGCAGGCAATCTCTTCTATGCGTGGCAGGCTCGCCGCCTCGCGCACGCACCGGCCGCGACGACGTCACCGCGATTCCCTTCGGCGTCAATACGCCAACCATCTTTGCCTATGTCTTCCTCATCATGGGCCCCGTCTACACGCGCACGCATTCGGCATCCGCCGCGTGGCAGGCCGGCATCTTCGCCAGCTTGCTCAGCGGCATCGTCCAGACCGTTGGCGCCTTTTGCACCGACTGGCTCCGCCGCCACACGCCCCGCGCCGCTCTGCTTTGTCCCCTGGCGGGACTCGCGCTTGCTTACCTTTGCCTGGGCTTCGTCTTCGGAGTCTTCGATCAGGCCATCGATCGCGCTTGTTCCCATGCTCGTTCTGTTCACCCTTTACGGTCGCGCGCTGCGACTTCCCTGGCCGCATTCCTCCCGCGACTCTTCGCCATGGCCATCGGCGCCGCTCTGGTCGCAGTGCTGCGCGCGCTCCATCATCTACAACGCGTCCGCTTCCCCACCATCGTCGCTCCCGGATTTTATCTACCCCATCCCGCCAACGCTCTGGCTGCTCCTCACGCACCGCGAGCGCTTCAGTTATCTGCCCGTCATCTTCCGCTCGCCGCTCTCGACACCCTGGCCTCGCTGCAAATCCTCGAAGCCGTCAAAATCGGCGGGCGACGACTACCGCACCACGCCCTCCCTGCTGATGAACGGCATCGGCACGCTCGTCGCCGCATTTCTCGGCAGCCCGTTCCCCACCACGCTCTACGTGGGCCATGCCGCGCACAAAGCCAACGGCGCGCGCTCCGGATACTCCGCGCTGAATGGCTTCATCACGCTGATCCTCTGCACCACCGGCTTGTCTTCCCCTCGTTCTGCGCGTCATCCCGCTTGAAGTCGCAGGCCCAGTCATCGTCTGGTTCGGCCTTGTCACCGTGGGTCAGGCCTTCATCGAAGTGCCGCGCCGGCAGGCCATCGCCGTCGTACTCGGACTCATTCCCATCATTGCGCAATGGGCCGCAGGCATTGCCGACTACCGTCGCCCGCGCCGCGGGCAGTTCGCTCAACACGGTCATGAGCCGCCGAACGGCGAACTCGCCTTGTCGGCCTGCTCTCTCTCGGACAGGGAGCGCTGCTGACTTCCATGTTGTGGGCCGCCGTCATGGCGCTTGTCATCGAACGCAGGTTCCTTCGCGCATCCGCATGGATGGCCGCTTCGGCGGTATTCGCCGCCATTGGCATCATCCACGCATGGCGTCTCACCGATGCTGGCATCGAAGGCCGCATCGGTCTGGGCGCGGCTCCAGAGTTCGCTCTGTCCTACTTCGCCGGCGCGCTCTTTCTGCTCGCCTGCGCCTGGTTTACGTCGCGTAACCCAGCACCGCGCGATGTTCCCGTCACCGAGACAATCGAAGCGTAGGTGATCGAGGGCTCAATTATCTGCGCGAGAACTGGGATCCCTCGCTGACTTGCTGACTCGCTAGTCGCCAAGCGACGCTGACTTACTGTGGGATCTCTGCCGCCGACCCGACGGAACAACCGGCCTCAATGCGCACTCTCCAGCGGATTGTCAAAATCAAATCCGAACAACCGCGGATTCTCGCCAATCACCGCGGCCGACGTGATGTAGAAAACGTAATCGTAAGTCTCCTGCGGAATCTGGTTGCGGTGATTGGCCAGCAGCTTCCAGAAGTTCCGCTCCCGCGGGTTCTGCGGCATGCTCCTCACCAGCGGCAGCACCTGACCCTCGCCCCAGTTGTAGCAGGCCATCACCAACAGTCCTGAAGCCTGCGCATCGGTGCTGTACAACGTCTGGATGTACCGCGTTGCCGCGTCCGTCGCCTGCTCCGCGTGGTCTGCGCTCATCGCCGGGATCCGCCCGGCCCAGGTCCACCAGCGGCCCCAGGTGAAGCCCGTATTTCACCGCCGTCTCCGGAATGAACTGCCACATTCCTTTGGCATAACCTTTCCGCGTCAGCGGCCCGCTGCGATACGGATCAAAATCGCTCTCCTGCATCGCCAGATAAAAGAACTGCACAGGCAGTCCTCGATTAAGCAGTGCGTCGGGAATGGTGCGCGTGTAGCCCTTTTCTTTAGCCGTCTGAATGTCCCGCGAAAATCTTCCCGTCGATTGCCACATCTTGATGTAGCGCATTACCTCGCTTTCGAAGTCCGGAGGCATGTCCAGCTCGCACTCGCCAAAGATGCGCGCCACGCGCAGAATCAACCGGTGCTGCTCCGTGCTCTTGGTGCCATATATCTGAAGTGTCGACAGAAACTGGTCGTAGTTCTGCTGCATCTCTTTGCGGCGGCCCTCATATTTGGCTACCGTCGCCATCCCCTTGGCTGGATCGGCAGTCATCGCCGCCTGTTCGGCCGACGCAATCTCCACATCAAGCGACTTCATGGCGTAGAACAGGTTGCGCGCCAGTTCGCGCTGATGTCGGGCCTCGCGTTGCAAACGAATTGCGTATCCGCCGATCAGCAAGCCAATCAGCGCAAGACCGCCGATCGCCCCCAGCAAAATGCGCTTCTGCCGGCTGTGCTGTTTTTTCTGCTGCGTCTGCACCTGCGCAAACGCCATTCGGATATAGCGCGTATGCTCGCCCACCGCTTCGCCTTCCGCGGGTTCGCGAAAGTAGCGGTTTACGTACGCTTCCATGTCTCCGGGCTGCACATTCCCCGTCGGCGCCGCAACCGCCTGTAACGGGGGCGCCACCGGCTTCGGCTTTTCCTGGACGCGAAACGTCAGCTCCGGCCCTTCCACTCCCAGCCTCACCACCTCGCTGGACGAAATGAAGACACTTTCCACCCGGCTACCCTGCCAGAAAATGCCGTTGCTGCTGTTCAAGTCGGTGACGCGCCAGCCCGCCCCCTCCGGCGACACCTTGGCATGGACGCGGCTCACGTATCCGTTCGGGATGCACACCTCGCATGTCGTCACTCGGCCAATGCGGAACGCCGACGAGAAGACTTTGGTCTCACCGTCGCCAGGCCGCACCTCGATCGGTTGCGCAGAAACCGAAATGTCCAACGAACTGGCGTCCATATGTTGAAGAGCGATACGAAAGGAATTCTATCCATTCTCGCCCCCTCCGCCCCTTCCGCTATTCGTCCCTGCACCCGCCTCCTCGGTCTCACAACCGTGACGGGCCGCACATGCATCCGGCCCGGACTGCCCCATACTGCGTTCAGGTTCCCATGAACGAGCGGTGAAGTGTCTCCGACCACCTTGCGACGGTCCAATCTGCATCAGAAACAGTGCACGAGCGGAGAGGGAAGGGGTCGCTAGCCGCAGGTGGTAAGGACTTGGAGCACAAGAAAAAAATTGCGCGGGATATCCAGATCTTCGCCCCGGCATATTAACTAAGTATAATAATTTCAATAACTTGAAGTTAAGATATTCACACAACCTTCGCCTTTCATGGATATCCATGCTCGCCTTGATTACGCTAAAACTAAGAGGTGAGATCGCTTCTGGCAGTTCTGGCATTCGCGGCGGTAACTGCCTGCGCTCCTGCCTCTGCCTGCGCTCAGGCCAATCGCGGAGAATTGCGCTTCAGCGTTGTCGACCCTTCAGGCGCAGGCCTTCAGGCCAGAATCGCACTTGATTCCCAGGCCAGCAACTTCCATCGCTCCGTGCAGACCGATGCCAACGGACACCTCACCTTTGCCCTGCTTCCCTTCGGCATCTACGACGCGACCGTCGAACGAAGCGGGTTCGGCGCATTCCACGCTTCCGTCGATGTGCACTCCACGATTCCCGAAGAGCAGCTCATCCATCTCGGCGTTGCCGGCATTACCAGCGAGATCAAAGTCACCGATCAGAACACGATCGTCGACCTTCAGTCCGCTTCGAATGCCAACCAAATCGGCTCGGAGCAGATCGGCGAGCGTCTCTCCTCCCTTCCGGGACGGTCCATTCAGGACCTCGTCGTCTCGCAGCCGGGCTGGCTCTACGAGGGCAACGCTGTCCTGCATCCCCGCGGCTCGGAGTACGACACGCAGTTTGTGATCGACGGAATCCCGCTGACCGATAACCGCTCGCCCAGCTTCGGGCCCGAGATTGAAGCCGACGATCTCGAGTCCATGAGCATCTACACCGCTGGATTTCCCGCGGAATACGGCCGCAAGATGGGCGGCGTCGTCGAGCTGAATACGCGCCGCCAGACCGATCCAGGGCTGCATGGCGAATTCGTCGCCTCTGGCGGAAGCTATGACACGGCTGCGGGCTACGGGCGGCTGCAGGAGACGCGCAAAAAGGACTCTATATCAATGTCAGCGTCCGGATCGCGAACCGATCACTACCTCAATCCTGTCGTTCCCGAAAACTACACCAATACCGGAACAACCGCAGACTTCGGCGCGGGATATGAACGCGACATGGACAGCAAGGACAGGCTCACCGCACAGGTCCGGCACGAGCTTTCGCATTACCTGATTCCGAACGAACTCATCCAGCAGCAGGCCGGCCAGTTGCAGAATGGCGGCAACGCCGAAACGCTGGGAACCGCGCAGTTCCAGCGCATCGCGTCGCCCGATAGCCTGATGGTCTTGTCCGGAATGCTCCGCGACACGTCGAAGGACCTGGACTCGAATACCAAATCCAACACCGATCGCGGCTTTCCTCCACAACCGGTTCACTGAAGGCTATTTCAAGGGGACTTACTCCCTGCACCGAGGCAGAAACGAGTGGAAGGCCGGCGTTGAGTCCGATGCGGCGTTCCTCCACGAGAACTTCCGCTACACGATTACCGATCCGCAGCCAGTTCGATCCCGGCACGCTGCAGTCGCTGAACTTCGCGGACTCGCGGCCCGATCTCGAACAGTCGGCATTCATCGAGGATCTCATCCACCTGCAGGACTGGACCGTCAGCCTGGGCCTCCGCTGGGATCACTACCAGCTTCTGCTCAACCGGCAGGCGCTCAGCCCGCGCATCGCGATCGGGCGCGCGTTCCAGGGGCAGAACCTGGTGCTGCATGCGGCCTACGACCGCGTTTTCCAGACGCCTTCCTTTGACAACATCCTGCTCTCAAGCTCGGCGCAGATCAGCAGCGTCAACAGCAATTTCCTGCGCCTTCCCGTCGAACCCTCGACAGGAGACGACTTCGAGCTGGGAGCGACCAGGGGATTTGGCAATCGCCTGCGAGTCGACACCACCGTTTACCGCCGTGTAGCGCGCAACGCCGCCGACGACGATCAGTTACTCAATACCGGAGTAAGCTATCCGATCGCCTTCGATCGCAGCATCGTCTACGGCGCGGAAGGCAAAGTGCAAGTGGCTGCGTCAGGACCGGTCACCGGATTCGTGAGCTACTCCTACATGGTGGCGATGGAGTGGTTCCCGGTCACCGGGGGACTGTTCCTGGGGAGCGACGCGCAGAGCGCCGCGTCGGAGTTGAGCGGACATTTCCCGGCCACGCAGGATCAGCGCAATACGCTGGCGACTCGCTGGGAAGCAAAGGTCTCCGATCGCGTGCGCGTTGCCGCGGAGCAAACTACGGCTCGGGCCTCCCATTCGACTACGGCGGCACACGCGACGAAGCTCTGGCGCAATACGGGCCGGCGGTCGTCGGCCGCCTGAACTTCGATCGCGGGCGCATTCTGCCGCAACTGGCCGTCAATGCGTCGTTGAGCGCCGACATCTTCCGTCATGATCGCGTGCTCAGCACCATCCACCTTGATTGGCAGAATTTGAACGGCAGGCTCAATGTGCTCGACTTTGGCGGGCTGTTTTCAGGCAACGCCATTGCGCCCGGACGCTCGGTGATGATGCGCTGGGAAACACGATTCTAAGGCACGGATAAAGCCAACTTCGTTTTGCGGTACGGGCCAGTTGCGCAGCCGTGGCAGCCTTCGACTATACTTCGGTCGCGTTTGGACAGCAGAACTTTTGGCTCTGTTCGAACAATTGAGCAGCACCTCCTGGAGGCGAAATGAAAAGGTTTTCACGTCGGGACGTTTTGAAGAGCAGCCTGCTGGCGCCGGCGGCGGTTGCGGCGCAGGGAATGCACCCGATCCACGCAGTCGGCGCTGTCACCGCGCCGGCAACCGGGCCGCTGAGCGCCGAAGGCTCGCTTGCCTCGCCAACTCCGGGCGCTGGACGCGAACGGTTGCTGCTCGACTTCGGGTGGCGCTTCCACCTGGGCCACGCGTGCGATCCGCTGAAGGACTTCGGCTTTGGCACCGCTGCGACAGGCAACTTCCAGAAGACCGGCAACTTTATGCCCGCCGCCGGAATCGCCTTCGACGACAGCAACTGGAAACCGATCGATCTGCCCCACGATTGGGCCATCGAGCTGCCCTTCACCAACGATCCCTCGCTGCAGAGCAAGGGATTTTATCCGCTCGGCCGCAAGTATCCCGAAACCAGTGTGGGCTGGTACCGGCGCGTGTTCGACTTGCCGGCCGAGGACGCGGGCAAGCGGCTCTCGATCGAGTTTGACGGCGCGTACCGCGAAGCTATGGTCGTCTTCAATGGGTTCTACCTTGGCCGGCACTTCGGAGGCTACGATCCGTTCAGCTTCGACGTGACCGCGTTCGCCTCGCCGGGACAGCGCAACGTGCTGCTGGTGCGCGTCAACGCGACCGAATCGGACGGCTGGTTCTACGAAGGCGCGGGCATCTACCGGCACGTGTGGCTGGTCAAGACGCATCCGGTGCACGTAAAGAGGTGGGGCACGCACGTGCGCACCGAGTTAAAGGGCAATGGCGCTGCGCTTTCAATCCTGACGGAGGTGTGCAACGACGACGAGAGCGCCCGGAACGCGCGCATCGTCTCGACGATTCTTGGGCCCGATGGAAACGGGGTATCCAAGGACATCACGGCGCCGGCCTCCATCAATGACGGCGAGGAACACAGCTTCCGGCAGGAGGTCACAGTATCGTCGCCGAAGCTGTGGACCCTGGAGGATCGCAACCTCTACAAGCTGGTGACCGAGATCCAGTCCGATGGCGTGGTGGTGGATCGGTACGAAACACCGTTCGGGATCCGCACCGTGAAATTCGACGCCGAGAAAGGACTGCTTCTGAACGGTACGCCCGTGAAGCTCAAGGGCACCTGCAATCACCAGGACCACGCGGGACTGGGCGCGGCACTTCCCGACTCGGTGCAGTACTTCCGCGTCGGCAAGCTGCAGGAGATGGGCTGCAACTCGCTGCGAACCTCGCACAATCCGCCCACGCCCGAGTTGCTGGACGCATGCGACCAGATGGGAATGCTCGTGTTCGACGAGACGCGCATGATGTCGTCGAACCCCGAGGGCCTGAACCAGTTCGAAAACCTGGTGCGACGTGACCGGAACCATCCCAGCGTCTTTATGTACTCCATGGGCAACGAAGAGGGTCAGGCGAATACGCCCAAGGGCGTGCTGATCCTGAAGGCGATGAAGCGCGTAGCCATGCAGCACGATGGCTCGCGGCCCGTGTCCCTCGCGCCCACCGGAGCCATCGGAACCGGCGGGCTCGCGGTGGGCGACGTAGCGGGATACAACTACATGGACCCGCAGTCGGAGGAGTTCCACAACAAAAACCCCGAAAAGCCCGTAATGGGGACCGAGACCGTGAGCGCCGTAGGAACGCGCGGCATTTACATCACGGATCGCGACAAGGGATTTGTGAGTTCGTACGACCCCTACACGACCACGGGGCGCGCATCAGCAGAAGGCTGGTGGAAGTTCTGCGACGCGCGCGCCTGGAACTCGGGCGGGTTTGTATGGACCGGCTTCGACTATCGCGGCGAGCCATCGCCGAACGGGTGGCCGAACATCTGCTCGCAGTACGGGATCATCGACATGTGCGGGTTCCCCAAGGACTCGTTCTTCTACTACCAGTCGTGGTGGACGGACAAGCAGGTCTTGCACCTGTTCCCGCACTGGAACTGGCCGGGTTACGAGGGCAAAACGATTGCCGTGTGGGTATTCTCAAACCTCGACAAGGTTGAACTGCTGGTGAACGGCAAGAGCCAGGGCGCAAAGGAAGTGCCGAAGGACTCGCACGTGGCGTGGGTCGTGGCCTACGCGCCGGGTGTAATCGAAGCGCGAGGGTTTAAGGCCGGCAAGCAGGTCATGACCACCAGGCGCGAGACCACGGGCACCGCCGCAAAGCTGGTGATCCGGCCGGACCGGCAGGAGGTGAAGGCCGACGGCGAAGAGGTGGCAATGTTTACCGTCGAGGTGCAGGATGCGCAGGGACGACTGGTGCCGGTGACCGCCGATGAGGTGACTTTCACGGTGAGCGGAAGTGGCAGGCTCGTAGGGACAGGAAACGGCGACCCGACCGATCAGGCCCCCGATAAGGGCGACAGGCGAAAGGCTTTCGGCGGCCTGTGCATGGGACTGGTTCAGTCGACCAAGCAGGCGGGAGACATCACGGTGGAAGTAAGCGCGCCGGGCCTGACCAGTGCAACGGCGACGATTGCGGCGAAGGCTACGGAGTTGCGGCCGCAGATAGCGGTCTGGGAACGGCCAGTTCCCAAGGGAAGTGGGCTGACAGGACTGTGGCGTCCCGCGCGCGCGCATGCCAACGAGGATGGCGAGGCAATGTCAGTGATTGGCGGCGCCAGCCTGGTCTTCACTCTGGAGCAACAAGGCGGCACGCTCAACGGATCGGTGGAAGGCGCCGGAAGCAACTTCACCGGCGGCATGGACATTCCATCTCCGGTGATGGAGGGAAAGGTGGATGGGGACAAGGTGTCGTTCAAAGCGGGCAACAGCACCTTCGAGGGGACCATCGACGGCAATCGCATGGAGCTGAAGCGCTCCGTGAACCTGGGATGGGCGATGCGGAAGCCGCCCGAACCAGAGCCGGGCGCGCCGGCGATCGGCCCCGCGCCGGACGGGTCGGATCCGTCCATTGATATTTCGCGCAGGAGAAGAGAACCGCCGCCGCTGGTTCTGGAGAGAGTGGAGTGGTGATTTAGGAGATGTGGAAATTAGAAGGCCCGCGCCGATTGCGCGGGCCTCAGGATGATGAAAAACCCCGCCCCTGCATCGCGGGAGGGAGCGGGAGGCTTCAGCCTCACGAATAAGGCCATCAATCAAACTGGGCTTTCAGCCCCGGGCCTTTGCTGAAGATCGCAAAAAGGCTTTGTCAGCAATCTGAGGCCCGCGCCGATTGCGCGGGCCTTCTGGTCTTGCATCAAGCGCCTTACTCACCGGTGACGGGGCTCGTAGCCTTGGCGTTCATGCGGATGCGCTTGTTCTTCTTGTAGTCGTTCACCACGTTGCTCGACAAAAAGCTCGAAGGCTTCGTCGCGGCGCTGGTCCAGAATCTGGTCGCGCGTCTGGTCGAAGTTCTTCTTGATGTCGTCGGCGGTGGGTTCCTGTCTTAGTCGAGCAATCTTGGCCACAACGCCGGTGCGGCCCGCGTTGATGGGCCCGCTGATGTCGCCGACCGAAGCTCGAACAGCTGCGGAGCAACCTGGTCCCACCTGCGCCGAAGTCCGGAACCTGGCCGCTCTGCGCCGACCAGTATCGCTGGTCTTGACCGTCGCGCCCATCTCCTTGGCGGCCTTGTTCAGATCGTTCTCCGACTTGGCCTTGTCGGCGAGTTCCTGGGTCTTCTGGTTCAGGAGCGCGGGCAATTGCTCGTCGCGATAGTCGTCCAGGACGTGGCTCTTCCAGTCGGCAAATGCCGGCGCGTGCGCCGGATTGATCCCGTGACCTGGAAGATGGCGTAGCCTTCGCCGGTCGGCGCATATTGGGGAGGTCGCCCGCTTGGCCTGGAAAGCCTTGGCGATCACCTGCGAGCCATCGGGCAGCGCGGAGATGAGTGCCATTCGCGGCAACGGGCGGCGTGGTGACGACCTCAAGGTGTGCGCGGCGGCCGTCCTGTCAGTCCGTTCTTGACGGCTTCTGAGGTGAGCTGCTTGGCGATAGTTCTCTTCGGCCTGCGAATCTCTGGCGGCTAAGCGTGGCCTGGATGGTGGGCTAGCACCTCATTCAATGGCTGCGCGTGCGCGGTCTGGCGCTCCTCCACCTGCACAATGTGATAGCCGAACTGCGACTTCACGATTTTGATGTCGCCGATCTTCTGGGTGAAGATGGCGTTGTCGAATTCCGGCACCATGCGGCCGCGCTGCGAGTGAATCCAAGCTCGCCGCCGGAGTCCTTGCTGCCCGGATCGTCAGAGTTCTTCTTGGCCAGTCAGCCCAGTTGCCGCCGTTCTGGAGCTGCTTGAGCGATGTCGTCGGCCTTGGCTTTGGCGGCAGCATCAGTCTTGGCGTCGGCGTCCGGGAGCCACCTTGATCAGGATGTGCCGCGAACGCGACTGCTCAGGCACCGGTACTCGGACTGGTGCTGGTTGTAGTAGGACTGGATCTCTCTGCTGCGATGGGCTGCGGAATGCCGCCGGGAATCTGATCGGGCGTGAAAGCGAAATAGGTGATCTTGCGCTGCTCGGGCACCGCCGTTGCATAACGCGCGGCGTTCTTCTTGAAAAAAGCCTCGAGTTCGGCGTCAGACGGATTGATGGTCTTGCGCAGGTCGTCGAGGAGAGGACCGCGTAATCGAACTTGATCTTGATGTTGTCCTTGCGATAGGTGTCGCGGACTTCCTGGTCGCTGACGTTGACGCCGGCCGTCACCAGGGCCTGCAGGCGCTGGATGCATGATGTCGCGCTTGATCTGCTCCTCAAAGTCGGCCACCGACATGATTGGCGCGGGTCGTCGATCAGGTTCGGCGTAGGCTCGTCGCCGATGTACTTGCCGTTGGGGAAGATCACCTCGCCGGATCGGGCCGGTATGGAGCTACTTGACGACATCCTCGTCGGTGGCGCGGATGCCAAGGCGATCCGCCTCGGTAAGCAGAATCTGCTGCTGGATCAGTTGCTGGCCGACCTGCTGCGTGAAGAAATTCACGATCATGGGGTTGTCGGCGTACTGGGGATTCCGCTGCTGAATCTGCGGCGCGCGATCTGCTGACCCGCTGCTCGGTGACCGTCGCCCGAGGCAGAAAGCGGCTGTACCAGTGGGGGTAGATCACGGCGTAGGTGTCAGCCGAACGCGACGCCTGGCCGGTGAGGCCGGGAATCAGGTATACCACCATGGACACCGATGCGGCAGCGATGATGACGACGAAAAGGGCCTTGGTGAGGCGGTTGTCTGTTTGCAGGAAACGAATCATGGGTGGGTGAAGCCTTCTACTCTCTACGCGTCGATTCATCTCATCGGCGAATCCCAGCCGGCCAGCGCAGGGGCTGGGCAGGACGCATGTTCGCTCGACGCGATTTCCATCTATTATAACGCAGGTACAGGGGTGCATTTTGACGGAGAGCTACGACTAGGGGCTAGCCGAGGAATCAGCGCCGGCACCGGAAATCCGGAAAAGAAGAGGCCAGGAACACAAAAGCAGAGCGGGCGTCCTGGAGGAGGAGCAGCCCGTAGATGCCCGGACATGATCCGAGCATCTGGCTTTCTGTTCCCTGTTCCCTGTTCCCTGCTTTTACCGCCAGTAGTAGTAGCCGCCGCCGGCCATGTAGTAGGGCCGGTAATAGACGGGCGGGTAGCCGTAAGGCGCCCGTAGGGCGCGTAGTAGCCAGGGCCGCGGCGGTAAAGTGCCGGTCCGCCCGGATAGAGGCCCTGGGCAAGGCGCGTCGCCTCCTCGCGGCTGACGGGGTCGACGGTCAGCGGCGTGTTCAGTGGAAGGTCACCAGCGCTTCGGCCGGGATCCAGGCGCGGGGGCCGCCCGCGGCGGATAAGCCGCGGTCCACCTGCACCTCCCGCGACCGCGCCGATGGCCGCGCCGCCGCCGCCGCCCGCGGCTCCGCCGATGATGGCGCCGAGCAGCGCTCCGCCGATGGCGTTACCTAGGTTGGCCGGTCTTGCTGGGGCCCTTCACCCTGAACTGATCGGAGTCGAGGGGATAGTTGCGGCCGCCCATATCGAGCGAGGTCAGCTGCAGGGCCAGTTCCGGCGATGCCGGCAAGTTGACCCGCATTCTTGCTTGGGTGATCACGCCGTGGACGGTGGCGCCGCGCGGGATGGCCAGCCAGCCGTTCACCGTCACGTCGCGAATCACAGTGAAGTCGAGCCGGAGTGCCCTCCTTGGCGCGCTTGCTGTCGACCGAATCAGTGGTGCGGAGCTGGAGCACGGTTCCCGGGGCCACCGTGATGGGTCCTTGGGAATCGAGTAGCTGGGTAGCCGGAGGCGGAGGAGGATAGGGCTCGGCGGCCGTACCCCGGAGGAGGCGGAGGTCGCGGCTGCTGGCCGTATGCCGGCGGCTGTGACCGTAGCCCGGTTGCTGGCCGTACTGGGTTGCTGCGGCGGTAATTCGGTGCTGCTGGCCATAGCCAGGCTGCGGCCAATAGCCGAGGCTGCTGATTGTCGTGCCCGGTCGGGTTCTGGTCTGCGGGTGACCCTGATTCTGCGGCGGCTGCTTGGTCCAGGCCGTTGGCCATAACCGCTGGTTGTCGGCCTGATCGCCGGAAGCAGGCGGACCGTGTTGTCATCCGGAGCCTGTGCGCTGGCGTCGTCGGTTGGGTTGCCAACCTTCAGGTTGTTCTTCACACCCGTGACGCCGGGGACCTTCTTCACGATCGATTCCGCAAGCTGCTTGTCGGCATCGTTGGCCACGGTTCCGGAGAGGGTGACCTGGGTCTGGATGGTAGCCGCGGTGATGAGGTCATTTTTCAGGGCCTGCGATGCGTCGAGCGCCTGGACAACATCCATTTCAATCTGACCGTCGGTCCGTGGGCCATTGCCGGCCTGAGCGGGATCCTGGGCCAGGAGGGCCGCGCTGGAAAAGGCCAACACCGCGCAGACCGCCAAGGCATTGAGCTTATTCAGCTTTAAGTTCTTCATGATGATCGATCTCCTCAAAATCGCTTGCCAAGCCGTTCACTCTTTTAGACGGCGAAAGGCGGCAAGCCGTCGTTTAATTCGACCCGCCTGCGAGGAAAAAGTTCCGCCTCACAAGATATGGATTTCAAAGCAGTTCACGATAAGGGCCGTCTGGAGCATGGTTTGGAGGTCCGTTTGCCGAGGTGATCAGATGCGGGCCTCATTTCCCTCTGCCGCACTTTCCTGCAGGTTGGTGAGGCTTTCGTTGTCAGGAAGAAATACCTGAAAAACAGTCCCTGAGGGCCGGCCGGGGCTGGCAGGGCGACTGCGAACCCGGACAAGGCCGTGGTGCTTGACGATGATCTCAAGGCTGACCCATAGTCCCAGTCCCGTGCCGGTGGCCTCCTTGGTGGTGAAGAAGGCTTCGAAGATGCGATTCCGAACCGCGGGTGACATACCCGAACCGGTGTCCGCGACGGTGAGACGGACGCCCGGCGCACCGGTAGCATTCCAACAGCGAGAGGGTCGCACTCGAACGATAAGCCGTCCCCCGGTATTCGGGATGGCATCGACTGCGTTGCCGACAAGACTGGCGATGACCTGGCGGATCTCGCCCTCGAAACACAAAAGATCGGAGTTCGAGCGGAAACGGCGCTCCACTTCCACATTGAGCGTGTTGAGACGGCCCCGGTAAAGGTCAAGGACAGAGTTGACGAGTTCACCGATGTTTGCGCGAATGGGCAGGGTTGACTGCCGGTAAAAGCGCAGGGTTTGCTGGGCGATCTCAGAGATACGGCGGGCCTCGTGCTCGGCCATCGTCACGTAATGGAGAGCGGGCTCGCTGAGGCCGGCAAAGTTGTGAAGAAGATAGAGCAGGTTGGTAATGGCCTCGAGCGGATTGTTGATCTCGTGAGCGATGGAAGCGGCAAGCCGGCCGGTTGCGGCGAGCTTCTCGGTGCGGCGCAGAGCCTCTTCCGCACGCGCGCGCTCGCTAACATCGCGGACGATAATGCCCGACCAGCGGACCTGCTGGGTAGTAGTACGGATTGGATAGACGCTAACCAGCCAGGTCCAGGGGCGATGGGACTCCACAGTTTCGCCGCTCAGCTCGATCTCTCGCACGGATCCTTCCGTATCGAACACCGCATCGAGGGCCTGCTCGAGGGGCTCGGCTACAACTTTGGGAAAGAGATCGGAGATGCTGCGGCCAAGGTGTCGGCTGAGCGCGATCTCCGTCAGGTTGGCGAAGACCTGGTTAACGCGCACAAACCGCAAGTGCCGATCGAAGAAGGCCAGGCCAACGGGCGCGTTGGCGAGCATGGAGTCGAGGATGGAGAGCGTATCACTGAGTCCGGCGCGCTGTTCCTGGATCGACGCCACCATGCCGTTAAAGGCATTGATGAGGTCGCCGAATTCGTTGTTGACGGTGACTGGCAGCGGGAAGGCGTCACTGCCCTCGGGGAGCGCGATAAGGCGCCCGAGTGCCGCGGTGAAGCGTCTTTAGCGGGCGGGATATGGAACGCGAAATGAGTCCGACGAGGAGCACCGAGGCAAGAATCCACACGACCGCGAAGATGAGAATGCCTTGCAGCATGTCGCCCACTTGTTCGGAGTCCCACTCCTTGTTGGACTCGATCCAGGCGTAGCCGCCGAGTTTGCCATCGACGATGATGGCTCGCACACCAACCCAACGGTCGTTTCCAAATGAAAAAACGAGCGGGTTGGCGCCGTGAATATTGCGAATCTGAGCAATCTCCTGGGGATCGAGATTCGCGCCGGCTTTGCTGGCGTGCTCTGTTCTACCCCCAGGATCGGAGATAGTGGCGATGCTGACGCTGGGCGCCTGTCCCATGATGTGAACGGAGCGTCCAACCCAGTCGTCGGCGTTATCCTGCTGAAGAGCTTCCTGGGCCTGCAGCGCCAGCGATGTTGCCTGGTGCGCAACGCGATCGTAGGCGCGCTTGCGCACGTCCCGTTGCTGGAACTTGAAAAGCACCGCCGCAAACAACGTAATGGAGAGCGCCTCGAGGAGGACGAGACCGAGGAGCATCTGCCATCGTATGGAGCGCGGCCATAAGCGCATTTGCCTACCTCGGTCGGGGAAAGGAACTTTGGGCTCAGTGTAATCGATAAGCAGACATTCCGGGTGCTGAATTAATGGTCAACCAACGCCTTCGCAATCTGCTTTCCATGGAAGCGTCCGTTTTCAATAAAAATTTCATTCGTGCGAGAACCGGCGACGATTACGCCCGCGAGATAAATCCCTGGAACATTGCTTTCGAGAGTCTCCGGGTTGCATACGGGCAGCCGGTCGGGGCCTTCGAACCGCACGCCCATGCTTTCAAGGAAGCTGAAGTCGGGACGGTAACCGGTAAGGGCGAAGACAAAGTCGTTATGCAAGGTTTCGCGGCCGGAGGGCGACTCGATGGTTATGGTGTCGGGCGTAATCTCGACAACACGCGATAGAAAGCAGGCGCGAATTTCCCCATTCTTGATCCGGTTTTCGATGTCGGGCTTGATCCAGTACTTGACGTGACGATGCATCTCGGGTCCCCGGTGAACCAGGGTCACCCGCGCACCGTGACGCCAGAGTTCGAGGGAGGCGATAGCGGCCGAGTTTTTGCCGCCAATCACGACGACGTCTGTACCGAAGTAGGGGTGGGGATCATCGTAATAGTGGTGAACTTTGCTCAGCTCTTCACCGGGCATGCCGCAGTAGTTGGGGATGTCGTAATAGCCGGTGGCGACAATGAGTTTGCCGGAGCGGAGAGCAGAGGGGCGGCTGAACCGGTCGACCAGATGCACGGTGAAATTGCCATCGGCGCTAGAGACGCGCTCGACACGGTGGTACTGACGAATGTCCAGTCTGTAATGAGCGGCAACGTGGCGGTAGTATTCGAGAGCTTCGTTGCGGCCTGGCTTGGCGTTGGGACTGGGAAAGGGGATTTCGCCTATCTCGAGCAGCTCTGAGGTGGTGAAGAATGTCATGTGCGACGGATAGTGGAAAAGCGAGTTGCAAACGCAGCCTTTATCCACCAGAACCGTGCGGAGGCCGGCGCGTTGCGCTTCGATTGCGCAAGAGAGGCCGGTTGGCCCGGCGCCGATGACGAGCGCATCGAAGGTTTGATCGCGGTGGGGCGCATCGTGCGGCGCAGGCATGGTAAGAGGTTTGGCGTCCGGCACAGAGTCGAGCGGATATTCGGCCATACTTTCTAGATTAGGGCATGCCCGGAGGCGATCCAATCTTTGACGCGCAAGGATTACGTGGGAAGGGACAACTGAGTGTCAGAAGTGATTTACACGATCGGTCACTCCACACATCGCCTGGACGAGTTTGTGCAGCTGTTGCGCGGGCATGGCGTCGAACATGTAGCCGATGTGCGATCCATTCCCAAATCGCGCCACGTGCCGCAATTCAACAGCGACGCGCTGGAGGCATCGCTTCGCCATCAGGGCCTGGGGTACACACACCTGGCGGCTCTCGGCGGCCGTCGTCACGGGCGCAAAACCTCAGAGAACACCGGTTGGCGGAATGCGTCCTTTCGTGGCTACGCAGACTATATGGACACGACCCAGTTCGCAGACGGTTTGGCGGAGTTAATGGGCCTGGCTCGGCGCCAGACCACGGCGGTGATGTGCGCTGAGGCAGTTCCATGGCGCTGTCATCGATCGTTAATTGCGGACGCCCTGCTGGTGAAGGGCTGGAAGGTTTACGACATTCTGAGCGTCGCGCCCGCGACGCCGCACAAGCCGACTCCGTTTCTGAAGGTGGTGGATGAGAAGCTGACCTATCCCGCTACTGAGAATCCAGACACTCCGTTGCTGTTTGAAGGCCCCGACGCTACTGAAGAACGTGGGTGAGCGGCTGGTAACCGGCTGCCCAGGACGGCTTGGCGTCTGTCGGCGTCGAGAGGATACGCCCCGTTCCGGGATCGATCCATTTGTAGGGGTTGGTATTGCTGAGCGAGTAGTTATTGCCGGTGGCCGCGTCGTGATAGGTGCTGTTGCCAGTGATGATTTCGTCCATCGAAGAAAAGTTCTCGTCGACCGCGTTGAGTTTTTGCATGAACGCCTGTTCTTGCCGGAAAAACTCCTGCATGCGGCGATTGATGGATTGAGCAGCGGCCTGGCTGAGGCTGTTCTGCATCTGGATCCATGCGGGCGCGAAGTGAAAGCTGTTGAGCACGTGATCGAGAGCGGCGCGAGCCTGGGATGCAGAGGCCTTCGGCGCGATATAGCCATGGAGCAAAAGCACATTCCACATGATGCCATCGCGGGTGGCACGGGTGGCTGCCTCGATGTGCACGTCCATTTCCTGCTTGTTGTGCACGCACGTAAAGCGGGCTTCGCCGCCATCGTAGCGCGATGGAACCGGCATGGGAAACAATTGCTGGGCATTTTGCGCCAGATCGGGCCGATCCTCAACGCCGACGAATTTGAGGCCCCGGCAAAGACCGGACAGTGACTCGCCGTAAAAACGGGCAAACGTGGCCCCGGGTAGATAACGCATCACCAACGCCAGGCCGCCGAGACCGGAATCGTAAAGCTTGCCTTCGCGGTAGCCAATGGTATTGAGCATCTGGGTCGGAGGTGTAAAGCCAGGCAATGTGGGTTCGCCAACGATGAGGTACGTCATCTTGTCGGGCGAGAGGGAGCGAACGTAGGGATTGATTTGCAACGCCGCGCGGCGTGCCAGGCCGGCCTCCGACCGCCAGCCCGCAGGAACCTCGACCGTGAAGGCCTTCTCCAAAGGGTCAGTGAGGCTGACATATCCGGATGCCGGCGATCCCGGCGCGCCACCACTATGCGGAATAAGCGCGAATGCGTTGGAACAAAAAGAGAAGGGCAAGAATAGAATGGCCCAGGTTAGCCCCGATTTCAGCCGGAGTGAGATCATGCGTGTTTTCTCCTTTCGTGCAACGCCGCGCGACGGCGCGAAAAGATTAGCGCATGAAATAGCACCGGCAGGCGAGAATCTTGATCAAGGATGGAAAATGACGCGGGAAGGGCGGACACAATGGAGCCACTCGAACGGCTAATGGACGCGGCCAAGCGCGGCGACATCGAAGGGGTCCGGGCCATCGCCAAAGAGCATCCGGAGCTGCTCAACGGGAGGGATGGGACAGGCGCGACGGCTCTTCACTATGCGGCTTTTGACGGTCGTCAAGAGCTGGCCGAGTCGCTGGTGAAGATGGGAGCCGACGTCAACGCCCGCGACAACCGGTTCCGGGCGACTCCCGCGGGCTGGGCCATCGAGTATCTGCGCGAGATGGGCGCCCTTTTAGGGATCGAACTGGAGGACTTTGCGTTCGCCATCCGGCGCGGAGATGCGGCGTGGGTGGAGCGATTTCTGCGGCGGTTCCCGCATCTTCGTGAAGAGAAAGACAGAGACGGCAAAACGTTCCGGTCGCTGGCTGCAGAGACTGCCAACCCAGAGATCATGCGATTATTCGATGCCAACGTAACCCGGTGATGAGGAAACCAATGGCCCTGGACTGGAGTGGCGGCGCGCTGGCGGAAGGGTTGCGGTGCTATCGAAGCGAAGAGTTCTTTGAGGCGCACGAGCATTGGGAGATTACCTGGCTCGAGTGCGCCGAGCCGGAGAAGACATTCCTTCAGTCGTTGATCCAGGTCTCGGCCGCGTTCCATCATTTGTGCCGACAGAACCTGGCGGGCGCCGTTTCGCTCTTGAGCCGTGCCTTGCGGCGCTTGGAGAACTATCCCGACGCTTATGGCGGGATTGACGTAGTGGCGCTGCGGGCGAGTATCCGCGCATGGCTCGAAGCCTTGGGTGCTGGAAATCCGGCGCCCGTTCTTCCCTTCCCCGTAATCCGTTGACGGGCTGGGTGGTACTTCCGGTTCCCTGCCGGCGGCGATGCAAATCCTTTACCCTAGAAGGGTCGCAAGCATTGAGGGGGCTCTTACCTATGAACGTCATCCGGCAGCAGGATCTGATCGACAGCGTTGCGGGCGCGCTGCAGTTCATCAGCTACTATCACCCGCTGGATTACATCGAGAGCCTGACGAAGGCGTATGAAAAAGAGGCGTCGCCTGCGGCCAAGGACGCGATGGCGCAGATCCTCATCAACAGCCGCATGTGTGCTGAGGGCCATCGGCCCATCTGCCAGGACACCGGCGTCGTGAATGTATTCCTGAAAGTGGGAATGGACGTGCGCTTCGAAGGCCCTGATGGCCAGAGTCCCGTAAAGACCCTGCAGGAAATTGTGGACGAAGGGGTGCGCAAGGCGTATCTCGATCCCGACAATACACTGAGGGCTTCGATGCAGTCCGATCCCGCCGGCGCGCGCAAAAACACCAAGGACAACACGCCTTCCGTAGTGAATGTGGAGCTGGTGCCGGGCAACACCGTGGAAGTGACGGTTGCGGCCAAGGGCGGCGGATCGGAGGCGAAGTCGAAATTCGCCATGCTGAACCCGTCGGACTCCCTTGTGGAGTGGGTGCTGAAGACGGTGCCGACAATGGGCGCGGGATGGTGTCCGCCGGGAATGCTGGGGATCGGGATCGGCGGCACCGCGGAAAAGGCGATGCTGCTGGCTAAGCAGTCGCTGATGGACCCAATCGATATTCAGGAATTGATTGCCCGCGGGCCGCAGACCACCGCGGAGAAACTGCGCGTCGAACTTTATGACAGGGTGAACAAGCTGGGCATCGGCGCACAGGGCCTGGGCGGGTTGACAACGGTTCTCGACGTGAAGGTGCTGGACACTGCGGCGCACGCGGCGAATCTGCCTGTAGCGATGATTCCTAACTGCGCGGCCACGCGGCACGCCCACGTTGTGCTTGATGGAAGCGGGCCGGCTTATCTTGATCCGCCAAACCTGGAGAACTGGCCCAAGCTGACCTACGATCCCGTGGGAGCCCGGCGTGTGAATCTCGATAACGTAACACGTCAACAAGCAGCGACGTGGAAGCCGGGCGAAGTGCTGTTGCTTAACGGCAAGCTGCTCACAGGACGCGACGCCGCACATAAGCGCATGACCGACATGCTCAATCGTGGCGAAAAGCTGCCGGTGGACTTCAACGGGCGCTTCATTTACTACGTCGGTCCAGTGGATGCGGTGCGCGACGAGGTCATCGGTCCCGCCGGGCCGACCACGGCAACGCGTATGGATAAGTTCACCCGGCAGATGCTGGAACAGACAGGTTTGCTGGGCATGGTGGGCAAGGCCGAGCGCGGTCCGGCGGCCATCGATGCCATCAAGGAATTCGGCGCCGTGTACCTGATGGCTGTGGGTGGAGCGGCCTACCTTGTGTCGAAAGCGATCAAGAGTTCGCGGCGGCTGGCATTCGACGATCTCGGCATGGAAGGCATCTACGAGTTCGAAGTAAAGGATATGCCGGTGACCGTAGCCGTAGACGCGAAGGGAACGAGCGTTCACCAGACCGGACCGGCAGAGTGGCAGCAACGAATCGCCGGCGTCCCGATACTGCAGTAAGCAGTTGACAGAACACAGAAAACAGTCGGCGAGGAGGAAACCTCTGTGTACGAGGTCGTGCTGAAAAGATTTGAGAAGCCAGACGAGGTGCGGACCTTCGAGAAGGGCAGGTTCGAATTGGTACATATCGGCGGAATGACGGTCGGGCGCGCCACCTACGAGCCAGGTTGGAAATGGTCGGAACATGTGGGCAAGGCCATCGGCAAGACCAGTTGCGAAGTTGAGCACGTGGGCATGATTCTCTCTGGAACCGCAACCGCGGCAATGGATGATGGGCGCGTCATCGAGATGAAAGCGGGCGATCTGTTTTTCATCGAGCCGGGACACGACAGCTGGGTGGTAGGCAATGAGCCGTATGTGTCGATTCACCTGATGGGCGCCGGCGATTACGCCGCCACGAAGTGAGATCGCCTCTATCCGACTCGGTTCAGTTGGCGGCTGCTGAAACGACGGCGTCGAAGATGCCGGTTTCTACCGTTTGGCCGTGCTTCATTTGAACGATAATCCGATAGCTGCCGGCCGACGGAAATCCATACGGAAACGTAACCGACGCGGGCAGATGATCCGCGGACATCGTCATGCCGGGCATGCTCGCCCCACCGTTCATCGCCTGCTGCATTTGCGACTGCGGGTTGGCCATCATGAGCGCCGCCATCGACATGCTGCCGTTGGGATGGATATGTGCGAAGACCGAGCCATCGGTCTTAACGAAGGCAGCGTGGCCCAGCATTCCCATGTAGAGTGCTTCATCAGTCGCCGGATGCGACGATCTGTCGAGCAATTCGAACTCGAAGCTCTCCGGAGCCCTGGCCGCGAGTGTGCCTGGCAACTTCCAGACCATGGTGTAGCCGTCGGGTAGACGGAACGTGCGATCCCCTGAAGTACCTTCCGCTCGCGTGCTGATGGGCGGCGCTTTCCCGGCAGCGTCGTCTCCTGCCAGCGCAATGCCGTCTATTGCCGGAACCGTGATCGAGCCCACGATCGTCTCCGGGAACCCGTTCTTGTGGACGACATCGGCGAAGAGGCGATACTCGCCTGCCGGCATGCTGGGCAGCCCCAGGGTGAATTTTCCCGCTTCTGATGGCTGCGGATGAAGATGAAATACCACGTCCATCTCCGGCCAGCGAATCGCATACAGATGCATCACGTGGTCGTGGTCGGGAATGAAGTCGTCGAGGTGGCGCTCCGAAAGCCATCCCGGATCATGAATCTCGAGATGCAGCGTAGCTGGAGCCGTAAGAGACGCGTTCATCTGGAGCGGCTTGTAAATGTTCTCCGAATAGGAAGCCGCTTCTGAGTTCCACCACACGTTTCCGAGCCAGACTCCGGCGATCAACGCCACTGCTGCAACTGTCATGGCGATGCGAGCGGAACGGCGGTTGGCCGGCGGGGTAGCGATGCCCGGCGGCAGCTTCGCTTCGCGCGAAGCCGCTCCCACAATCCCGATCATGCCCACCACCAGCAGCAGCCCCATCGCCCCAAGAAATAGACCCAAGCCGCTCTGCATCTTTCGCGTAGCCATCGCGGCTGCCGGCAACGGAATCGACACGGTCTGCGTCCCCTGCGCCCCACTCACCGCAAATCGAATCTGCCACGAGCCAGTAGCCATAATCCACAAGTGCCCGGTGAAGTAGCTCTTGTCCCCCGATGGCTGCTGCATCGGATCCGGAACCGGTGGATGATTGGATCCTTCGCCTATAAGCGGAACCGGAGTGATCGTAATTTGCTGCACACCAGCTGACTGGGAACGAACTTCGATATCCGCGACTCCGGGAATAACAACCGGTGGACGGATGACAACCGAAAGCCGGTACGGACCCGCTTGTGCATCGGCATACACGTCAGGACTGCCCACGTGCGCCGCCGCAGGAATCGAGCCCAGAAATGACAGTAGAAGCAATAAAGAGATCCGCACCTTCATCGCTGGATCTTCCTCATCCAGTCGCCCAGCATCAGACCGAGCCACACGCTGATGGCGGCATAGAGGCTCGCCATCCCGAGACCGCGCCATAGCACCAAACCGTGCTCCGGCTGAATGAACTGCCGCGTCACGTCAGCCCACCACGACGGAGTTCCGTAATCGTGATAACCCGTTGCGAAGAATCGATTCTCCGCGCCCTCGGTCATCAGAAAGCTGGCGAATGGCCACTCCGCGGCGACCAGGCCAAGCACAAACAGTGGCCCGCTCGCCAGCGACACCAGAATCTTGTTCCGCTCCCCAATCCTTGCCCACAGCAGGTCGAGCAGGATCGCCGGTGCAATCAGCAAAAGCGGAAACTTCGGTGGTATGAACTGCGTAACCGTCTGGTACACCGGCCCCAGCTTGGGCTCCGCCGGGAAGAGCGGCAATACCAGGATCATCGCGATCAGCAACACCGAGTAGATGCCGGTCATCCACGTGCACGCCCAGCGATTGCGCGAGGCCTTCCAGACCGCGGAGAAGTACAGCGGCACTCCAATCGCGACGGAGATATAGGCGCCGGAGCTATGCAGATAAACGTCCCACGTGTACTCCATGCGGAAGAACATCGTAAGCACGGTCATCAGCCCGGCAATGTATAGAAGCAGAAATTGAAGATGACGCTGGAGTACGGGATCATCCTGCGCGCGATTGACGGCAGCGGTGATCAGGAACAGCGATCCAATCTCCACGGCAAAGATGCCGACCACGAGCAGCGTATGCGGCGGGCTTACGATCTTCACGTCAAGCCCGTAGGCGTTGTGCCACCAGTTATCGAAGGGCGCCGAGGCGATCATGGCAACCCCGCCCCACGCGCATAAAAATGCCCCCAGCGGCGCCGTGAATCCCAGTACGCGCACCGAACTGGCGCGCATCGGGGAGTCGGAACGAAACGTAGTGGAGAAGATGAGATACCCGCACACAACGCCCGCCAGAACCCCGCACAGGTAAATGGCAAGGTGCGCTGGCGTCCAGAACGTATCACGGCCAATCGAGCGATGCCACGACACATCCCAATGCGCGCCGATCGTCACCGAGGTGACCGCGAGTGCGCAGCACCACAGGAACCAGGGGATGTGTGAAGAACCGCGTGCGACGGCGGGAAGGGGCCGGGTGAGCGTAGCCATGAGTCGACCTCCTCGGGCTTACCTTAGACGATACGCAACCACATTGATCTTGGCTTCGGCGATGGCCCTGTACGCAAGAAAAGCGCAAACCAGAATTCCGATCCGCGCCCCCCTTGCAATTCTTTACTTCCCCGCTACTGCTTTCCAAAGCGAAACACGAAGCCGGCTGTAAACCCCCGGCTGTACTGGACAGTCGAATTAAAGCCGGTGAAGAAGTATTCGGGAGCCAGCCGCAGACCGAGGCTCGGGGAGACGTTGTACTCGCCAATGATGGCGCCGCTGCCGGCGAAGGTGCCTCCATCAGGGTACAGGCCAAGCGCTTTGCCGCCAAAGCCGTTGGTGTCGCCGGAGAAGTTGCCCTGCGCATAACCACCCATCGCCCGCAGCGCGATGGAGTATCGCGGCTGCATATAGAACCGATAGGTGGGGCCGCCCATCACGGTGTACATGCTGATGGCCGGCTTGGTGATGGAACTGAAGTTCAGTCCGACGAACGGCGTCCCGTAGTGGCCGCGCCCGTCGATCGTAGCGCCCAGACGGCGGCCATAAAACCGGGTAACCGTAGTGTCCCAGGAGTACAGAGTGACCCGCTGCAGATTGGGCCCCGGAATGAACCGAAGGTATCCCATGTCGAAATTGGCTTCGAACAAATGGGAATAGACCTCGCGGATGGCCTGCTGCCGTCGCTGGTCACGGCGAGCGCGGATACGAGCCTGCACGCTAATGGCGCCCTGGTTCTGTGACTGATCCTGGGCGCTCTGCGGTGCCGGTGCGGCTGGGGTATTGCTACTGGAGCTTGTGGCTTGAGCAAAGGCGAAGTGCGAGGCGGTCAATCCCAGGGCCATCGCACAAGCAATACGGCGAAAAGAAGACATCGGTATTGAGATTCCTCCACGGGATGACGGAAGCACGCCTCTGCGAACTCGCCGGCGTGGTTCCCGATTGCGCGCACTGCGCGGCAACACTGCGGCCGACGCTACGAGTACCGCGGTTCGTTGCACTTCCCCGTAAGGGTATTAAATCATCTGACGGGGAGCCCTGTACTGATCTCACCTTGATCCGGCAATGTTTTGGACGGATACGGAGTAGAATCGCACGCAAAATCAGCTATGTCGTCCACACAATCGCAACCTTGCAACCCGGTTCGTCGTCTGATCAGACAAGCAGCAAATGGTGGTTCGGGTTTGATGGAATAGGATTATGGTCATCGCGGAGGACCGTTAGAGATGGGTCGACTGCTCCTGGGAGTTCTGATCGGAATCATCCTGGTTCCGCTGGCGGTCATGGCGTACTTCAAGTTCGGCAAGGTGCCGGTGGCCGTCAACGATCCACCTTTCCCCGACGAGAAGCTTGTAACGAGCGCTCCTCTTGAAGCGCGCATCGACCGTGAGTTGGTGAAGACGCCCCCCATCCAGCCCAGCGAGGACACATTTGTGGCCGGCGCGCACGTCTACGCGGACCAATGCGCCGTGTGCCACGGGTTTCATGGCAAACCCTCCGTCGTCGGCACCCATGAATTCCCCTCGGCGCCGGCTCTGTGGGAGAAGCACCGCCGCGGCGACGTAGTGGGGGTCAGCGACGATCCTCCGGGCGAAACCTACTGGAAGGTGGCGAACGGGATCCGGCTTACCGGGATGCCGGCCTACAAGGACGTGCTGACCGATGCGCAAATGTGGCAGGTCAGCCTGCTTCTGGCCAACGCCGACAAGCCCCTTCCGCCGGCCGCCATCGCCGCGCTGAACGGCGAAACCGCAGCTCCGAGCCCTTCGACCCCATCGCCTGCGGCCCCAGCGAAACAGTAGGAGTGCTCGCAAAGTGAGCTTCGTGGATACATTGCGAAACGGACTCAGGTTTGTGCTGATGAGCATGGGCATCTCAAGCCCGGCCAAAAAGCCGGCAAAGGGTAACCCTCCCGTTGCACGCAAGGACTAACGCGGCTCGGTCCAAACTGGCTGATTTGTAGCATCGCAAGGCGCGGTTGTGGAATCCTATAGCCGGGCGGTAATAATGGCTGACAAAAAGAGCTTTTGGCGCGCGTTCCTGGATTTTTTCGTCCTGTTCGGTGGTGTGTCGACCGCCTCAAATCTCTCCCGGACTCGAAAGACTCCGGTGATCGGACGAGGGTTGTTTCTGTTTCGCAAGGATGGCGCCCAGCCCGGCAACTCCGCTGAATAAGCCTTTCGTTGCTAAAATTGAGGTATGTCGATGACCCGCGAGCAGGCTCTCGATTACTTCCAGTCCCCGGACCTGATCGGCCTCGGTTTTGAGGCCGATGCGGTTCGCCGGCGCCTCCACCCGGAAGGCGTGGTCTCCTACATCATCGACCGCAACATCAACTACACCAATTTCTGCACGGAATACTGCACATTCTGCGCGTTTTATCGGCCTCTCAAGGGGCCGCAGGCCAAGGAAGGCTACATCCTCGACTTTGAGAAGATCTATGAGAAGATCGCCGAAACCGTCGAGATGGGCGGTACGGGCGTTTTGATGCAGGGCGGCATTCACCCTGACCTGAAGATCGACTGGTTCGAGCGCCTCTTCCGGGGCATCAAGGAGCGCTTTCCGCAGATCTGGCTGCATTGCCTCTCTGCCAGCGAGGTGCTTGCGATTGCCGAATACAGCGAACTCAGCTTGCGCGACACCATCATGCGCCTCAGAGACGCGGGACTCGACTCGATTCCCGGCGGCGGCGCGGAGATCCTCGACGACGACGTTCGCAAGCGCATTGCACGGCTGAAGTGCCGCACTGAGGACTGGGTAAGCGTTCATCGTACGGCGCATCAGTTGGGTATGCGCACCACCGCCACCATGATGTTCGGGGTGGGCGAGACCTTCGAGCAGCGCGTCAACCACTTCGAGGTAGTTCGGCGCCTGCAGGAAGAAACCGGCGGCTTCACCGCCTTCATCCCCTGGAGCTTCCAGCCCAAGAACACGGCGCTCGGCGGCCGCGGCTGGGACGAGGCCACCAGCGTGGAGTACCTGAAAGTTCTGGCCATCTCGCGGCTCTACCTGGACAATATCGACAACGTGCAGGCGGAGCTGGGTCACACAGGGCCTGAAGGTTCTCGAACTCGGCCTTCACTTCGGCGGCAACGATGTAGGCTCAGTAATGCTCGAGGAGAACGTGGTAAGGGCGGCGGGCACCTCCAACTGCACTACCGAAGAAGAGCTGCGACGCATCATTCGCGATGCCGGCTTCAAGCCCGTACAACGCGATACGCTTTACCGCACGATGTTCCTGAACTGATCCGACCCACGGACCGTTCGTTCACTCTATTTGGGATGCGTGTGTCCCCCGGCAGCGACCTCAATCCCGTGCTTCAGCAGCGAGAGAATGTTGCCGAGACTCTCCTCGGCGCCTCGCTTGCTGCCAGGCAGATTGACGATAAGGGTCGAGCCTTTCAGCCCCACGACGCCACGCGACAGCCACGCGTACTTGTTCTGTGAGGCGCCAATAGCCCGCATGGCCTCGGCCAATCCAGGAGCCTCCCGGTCAATTACCCGTCGCGTTGCTTCAGGCGTGCGGTCGCGTGGTCCCAGGCCCGTGCCGCCTGCGGTCAAAATCAGCGACGCTCCCTGTTTCACAAGATCACTCATCATGGACGCGATGGCGTCTTCGTCATCCGGCAGAAGGGCCGTGCGGATCTCCGCGTCCGGCCACTGCCCGCGCAAAAGAGCAACAACAGCTGGGCCCGCCGTATCGGCCATCAGCCCCTGCGAGCACCGGTCGGAAACAGTAATCACAGCCAGCAGCATCGCCATGGAACGATGTTACTCCGGCACTTTCGCGCTCATGCCAATCGTCTCCAGCCACGCCTCTACGAGCGCCGGCCAGTGCGTCACGTGTAGATTCGTCTTGCGCAACCCGTACCCGTGTCCGCCTTCGGCGTAGATGTGCAGTTCCGCCGGAACCTTCGCGTTCTTCAATTCGAGAAAATAAGTCGTGGCGTTCTCCACGCGAACGGGGTCGTCTTCGGCCTGCACGATGAACGTGGGCGGAGTCTGCGAGGTGGGCTGTATATCCGGACTGGGAGCCATTCCCTTGTCCGTCAGTACCAGGTAGGCCGGATAGACCAAGACAGCAAAGTCCGGACGGCAGCTCAGTTGATCGGCAGCATCAACAGCCTCGTATAGCCGCTTCTCGAAGTGCGTGCTCAGCGCAGCGGCAAGATGGCCCCCAGCGGAGAATCCGAGAATGCCGATCCTGTTCGGATCGATGTTCCACTCCTTTGCATGCTGGCGAACCAGGCCAACCGCACGCTGGGCATCCTGAAGCGCTGCAGAGGATTTGGGATACGGCCCGGAGTCAGGAACACGGTACTTCAACAGCACGCAGGCAATCCCGGCCGAGTTGAGCCAATCGCAAACCTCGGTTCCCTCCAGGTCGATAGCCAGGATGTGATAGGCGCCGCCCGGGAAAACAACGACCGCCGGACGCGGGCCGATCACGTCACTCCGCTTCTCGGGCTCGTAGAGCGTTATGGTAGGAACCGAGACGTTGCCGAGGCGGATCACCGGCTTGCCGGCGACGGCTCTGTCCTTCTCCGTAGTCGTATCAACTTCGGCGGGTCCTCCCGATCCCGCGCCGGGAGCGCCATGCGGCCAGATGGGCATCTGCGCATGCCCTGGAGCAGGCGGCCAGGCCGGCTGCTGTCCTGGAAGAAAGACTGGAGCGATCACCACGGAAATGAACACAACGGCGCCAACAACCATCAGACCAAGACCTCCCCAAAATCAGCAGCGATGATCGCAGCTAAGGGCATGACGCTGCAATTTGAAGCGCAGTCGAATGCCCGTTCATCGAATACAACATAACTGATACGCGACTCCGATCAATGAAGGGCGGCCGGCACGATGGGACTTACGACAATTCTGGGCGCAGGCGGAACAATAGCAAATGGCCTTGCGAAGATCCTCGCGGCCGAGGGGCGGCCTCTCCGTCTCGTCGCCCGCAATCCCAAACCAATGTCGGGTGCGGAGACGGTTGCAGCCGATCTGGCAGATCCCGATCAGACGGTCCGCGCAGTCGAGGGCTCCGACATCGTGCATCTGGTGGCCGGATTGAAATACGACATAGCCGTATGGCGCGATCTGTGGCCGCGCATCATGGCCAACGTCATCGAATCGTGCAAGCGCGCTAAGGCCAGGCTCGTCTTCTTCGACAACGTCTACATGTATGGCCGCGTAACCGGCCCCATGACCGAGGAGACGCCATTCAATCCGTCCTCGAAGAAGGGCGAAGTGCGGGCAAAGATTGCAACGATGTTGATGGATGAGATGAAGTCAGGCAATATCCACGCGATGATCGCGCGCGCCCCCGACTTCTACGGACCCGCGACGTCAAACGGACTGCCAAACGTCCTGGTCTTCGAGCCCCTCTCGAAAGGCACTGCGGCATCGTGGCTCGTGAATGCGGATATGCCGCACTCTCTGATCTACTCGCCAGACGCCGCACGCGCTGTCGCCATGCTGGCAGACCGCACATCAGCCTGGAACCAGGTCTGGCATCTGCCAACAGCCCCTGCCCCGCCCACCGGGCGCGCACTCATAACGGCGGCAGCGAAAGAGTTCGGAACCCAGCCGAAATTTCGCGTGCTCAACCGCCCGGTGCTGAAGGTCGTGGGGTGGTTCAATCCGCAGGTACGCGAGTCCTACGAGATGCTCTACCAGAACGACTCGCCCTACCTGTTCGATTCGAGCAAATTCACGCGCGAGTTTGGCTTCGCCGGCACGCCATACGCCGAGGGGATCGCGGCCACAGCCGCCAGCTACAAGAAGTCCTGAGCCAGCTACCTATGGCTCGGCGTGAGGCGGAATCAGCAACGTGAGTGTCTCGGCCGCCACTTCGATCCGCGCGGGCAACTGACCCAGCAGTTCGCCGTCCGCTTCCACGTAAATGTGCGAACGCGAACCCTTGCTGGGCAGACACTCGACAGTGTCGGCCGCGATGAGGTCAATCTCCTTGCTGAAGGAGTGCCGGTGCGCCAGCACCGCGAGCAGGAATCGCATATACCGGTAGCGGCTGCGCGTCTTGAAGGCAAGCAGGCAGAGGTTCTCGCTATGGAGCGTCGCTCCCGGCGCCAACTCGCCAAGAACTCCGCCGAAGGAGCGCACCCTCACTGCCAGCAGCTGCGAGGCCTCAACCAGGTGCGGCCTGCGGTCGCCATTGGTGTAGCTGACGCGAAACAGCGGAAACGCATGGCTGATCCAGATGCGAAATGCCTCGATGACGTACAGCAGGTAACCCAGTCGCCGCTTCAGTACAGGATCCATTCGGGCCATCAGTAGCGCATCGGCCCCGATCCCGGCCGCCACCGTGAAATACCGCGAGCGGTCGCAGCCGTCGTCATCCCGGAACGTAATCCGGCCCACCGGCACCTGGGTCGGCTCGGAGCCAAGCAGCGCTCGAATGGCCTTCTCGGGAGAGCGGCTGATGCCGAGGTCGGAGGCGAGGGCATTTGCCGTCCCCATTGGCACCACGCCCAGGGCGACATCGGTGCCAACCATGGCCTGCATCACCTCGTGCACTGTTCCGTCGCCCCCGCAAACAATCACGGCATCGCACCCGCGCGCAATCGCCTGGCGCGTCAAGGCCGAACCACTTCCAGGCCCATCGATCATCAGGTGTTCGGTCGCCATGCCCGCCTGGTGCAAAGCCGCCAGGGTCTCCCGGATGACCGCCTTCCTGCGCGGCGAAGTCTGCCCGGAGACAGGGTTCTCCACTACGGCGACCCGCTGGAATTTTTTGGGGGCTTCCTCGGATTCAGACAGACGAACAGCCGTTTGCAGAAAATTCATTCTCTATTCTTCGATGCGTAACAATGCATCATGTCATGCATCCTTGAACCTTTCAAGCGCAAACCGCGTATCTCCCAGTACCAATTGGACGTAGATCGGAAAGGAAAGCCGTGTGCAGTTATGATTCAACCCCTTGGTAAAGCCCTCGTCGCCTTCTTTCGAGCCTTGTTCTTGGCATTCTGGTCACATCATTTCACGGAAATGCCCAGCATCGGAGCCGGCGATCAGATGAACGGCGGCAAGTCCACCTCCACCCTGACGGTAGTGGAACCCGGTGCGGCTGGCACGAAAGGCGCCATGCAGGTAACCGGCGAGATCGTCCCAGGCGGCCAATTCGTCTTAGGTGTCGCGCTCTTTTCGCCCGCCACGACCCCCATGCAACCGGCGAACCTGTCGAGCAAGAAGGAGATCAGTTTCTGGGCCAAGGGAGACGGCGCCACCTACACGCTCATCGTGCTGACCGAGTCCCGCAACGGCCAGAACCGCGAAGCACCGGCCATGACGAGCTTTGTCGCCGGTCCCGACTGGAAACAGTACACGTTTCCGTTCTCCACCTTCGAAACCGACGGCGGCGATCTGAGCGGGATCGGGTTCATCAAAGTGGGCCAGCCCGGCAAGTTCCAATTCGAGCTTGATCAGGTGGAAATTAAGTAAACAACGCCTCTCTGCGGCCTGGGATGCCTTTGGACCTGAAAACAACTTGGCAGGGAGCCAAAGGCATCTCTAGAATCAGACAGTTCAGGGCGCGTTGCGCAACGACCTGTCAAAAGGCTGTTGCTGCAGAGGTGCTTCATGGTCGTTTTGTTCCTCATCCCGGTTTTGATTCTGGCTACAATCGCTGTCGTCCCCCTCTGGCCTTACAACCGGAATTGGAGCTACTACCCCACCGGCGGGCTCGGGGCCATCCTGGTGCTGACCATTGTCCTTCTCTTCCTCAACCGCATTTAACGCTCATGGCCGTCAGGCCCCCTCCCATCCATTCAAGACGGCGCACGTGAACGTGGAGAACGAACTGTGAAGTGTTTACGTGCGGCAGTAATCTTGGCCAGCCTGCTTCTGTGCTGCGGCACAGGTTTTGGCTACTCCGTGCTCACGCACGAAGAGATCGTCGACCTGTTGTGGTCAAGCCAAATCCAGCCCCTTATCCTTCGACGATTTCCAGGTCTCACTGATGAGCAGATCAAGGAGGCGCACGCCTACGCCTACGGCGGCTCCGTGATCCAGGACCTCGGCTACTATCCGTTTGGCAGTACGCAGTTCAGCGACCTGGTGCATTACGTCCGCAGTGGCGACTTCGTTCGCGCCATGATCGATCAAAGCCGGGACGAGAAAGAGTACGCTTTCGCGCTCGGAGCGCTGGCGCATTATGTCGCCGACGTAGACGGACACCCGGCCGTGAACCAGGCCGTGGCATTGCATTATCCCAAGTTGCGAGCGCGATACGGCAATCGCGTTACGTATGCCGAAGACAAAGCCGCCCATCTGAAGACCGAGTTCGGCTTCGACGTATCGCAGGTGGCCAAGCATCGCTACGCACCTGAGGACTACCACAACTTCATCGGGTTCGAGGTCTCCGAACCGCTACTCGAGCGCGTGTTTCCGATCGTCTACGGAATGGATCTGAAGGAAGTGCTCACGCACGAGGACCTGGCAGTCGGATCCTACCGCTGGGCCATTAGCCAGCTGATTCCGAAGATGACCAAGGTCGCGCTTCAAATCCACGGCAAGGAAATCGTGAGCGAAACACCGAACTTCCAGAAGCAGAAATTTCTCTACCGCCTGCGTCGCGCAGACTACGAACACTCCTGGGGCAAGGATTACCAGCGGCCGGGCTTCGGAACGCGCTTCCTCGCTGCGCTGTTTCGGCTCATGCCCAAGATCGGACCGTTCAAAGGCCTTGACTTCAACACCCCGAGCCGCCAAACCGAAGATCTTTACATCGCCAGCATCAACAAGACCTTCGACGATTGCCGCGCATTGATGGAGCGGGTGAAGTCCGAGAATCCTCAACTCGAAAATCGCGATCTGGACACGGGTGAGTTGACCAAACCCGCTGAGTATTCGCTGGCCGATCAGACCTACGCGCATCTCGTCACGCAATTGGCAGATAAGAAATTCGCCCAAACATCACCTGAATTGCGCGCCAACCTTCTCAATTTCTACGAGCACGCAACACCGCCTGCCAAGACCGAGAAGACCAGCGTGAAATGGGAGAAAATCACGGCGGCCCTCGATCAGCTGCGATCCGCTCAGGTCCCAGCTCAAACATCTTCCGAGTAGTTTCGTGCTCAAACGGCGGGAAGCACAGTTCCGGTGCACTCTCCGAATCCAATCCGCGGCAAACCTTCACGCTCCGCGTAAGCGCGAAATGTCACCTGATCGCCGTCTTCCAGGAATACACGCGTCTCGTCACTGCTCAGTCGCAGTGCCACGGCGCGGTGTTTCATTTCGAGCAGGCACCCTTCCGAGCCCTCTTCCGGCCCGGAAACGGTTCCAGTGGCCAGCAGATCACCTGCCCTCAGATTGCAGCCATTGCTCGCGTGATGCGTGACAAGCTGCGCCGGCGACCAGTAAAGGTCGCGCATGTTTCCGCGGCTCACGCGAATTGCTTTCAGCCCCGCATCCCGCATCTGCTTCGATTGCAGCCACACCTCGAGCGAAACATCGACGGCTTGCTTTGGGATTGAAGACGCGAGATAAGGCAACGGGGCCGGATCACCATCCGGACGTGGCGTTGCAGCAACGCGATACGGCGCCAAAGCCTCGAAAGCAACAATCCACGGCGAGATCATAGTCGCGAAGTTCTTTGCCAGGAATGGCCCGAGCGGCTGATACTCCCATGACTGAACGTCCCGGGCAGACCAGTCGTTGAGCAGACAAAAACCAAAAATGTGCTGCTCAGCTTCGTCGATTGGAATGGGTCGTCCCAGCGGATTCCCCGCCCCGATGAACACGCCCACCTCGAGCTCGTAATCAATTGACCTCGAAGGCCCAAAGCTTGGTTCGGGCGCCTGCGGCGGTTTGGTCTGCCCCGAGGGCCGGCGCACGCCGCTACCGCTGACCACGATCGAAGACGCCCGGCCGTGGTAGCCGATGGGAACGTACTTGTAATTCGGTAGCAATGGGCTATCCGGCCGAAACAGTTTCCCAACCCGCGTCGCATGATGGATCGATGCGTAAAAATCCGTGTAGTCGCCGATCTGCGCAGGCAATTGCATCTCCGCTTCGCTCATCGGCACAAGCGTCGACTTGACCCGACCTTTCACCTCTTCTCCCACTTCGTCCGCGGCGAGCAGCTCGGTGATCCGGCTCCGCAGCGCGGACCATGCATCGGGCCCAAGGGACATGAGCACATTTAGAACGTCTGCCGCGCACGCATCCACAATCTCGCTCTTGAGCGGATCGAGCAGGCTCTCCGTGGCACAGGACCGCAGATCGAGGATCTGATCGCCTATTGCCACGCCAATGCGCGAGCTATGCGCATGACGGAAGACACCGTAAGGCAGGTTGGCCAGCGGAAAATCGGTGCCGGGGTCGTTCGCCGAATCGATCCAGCTCTTCAGAGCCATCCGAGCGCCTCGAGATCTTGCATGGGTTCCGTAAACGAGCACGAGCCGAAGCTCTTAAAGAACTCCCGCCTGATTGTACCCACTTGTTCCTCGGTCCATTTATTTGAGCGCCAACCGATGCAGCCCGGTGCGAACTGAAACGCGGCCGAGTCCTCTTCCGCGAGGACCGCTTCCACACGCTCGTTGTCCAAATCACAAGGCAGAGCCGCTGCGCAAAAGAGATTGACGAAACCATGCATCATCGTGCATGGACTGTCGGCATCACACGACACAGGATGTCGCGAACGGATCGGATGATGTAGACCGGCGGTCGCCTTGAACGGCACTCCCCGTTCCGCCAATAATCGCAGGCATGCGGCGATCCGGTCCGATGCAGGAAAAGCATCCGGCACCACGCCGCCCATCCGCAGTTTCGCAAACGCACCGCGCGATGCAATGGCATCGACAGCTTCCGTTGATCCCGACGCGATTGGTATCTCGACGTAACAATCGATCGAAAGCGGTAGCACTTCACTGAAGCGCCGAATCGCCAGTGGCTCGCCGCACCTGGCCTCTACCGACTCGACTCGGAAGCCACGATGGAGCGCACCTTCAATCGTTTTGCCGGAAAGATCGGCAGCAACAATCACGCTCAGAGGCATACCGGGAAGCGACTCACCGGCCACGCCGCGCAGCTCGTCCAGCCGTGTCGCATCCACAATAAACCGCCCCAGTGCAAACGCGTGCTTCCCAGCCCGGTACTCCAGGTAGTTGCGCACCGCGGTGCGCATGTCGAGTGCCGCAGGCGGATACAGACCGGCGTAGTCGATCAAGCCGGAAAGCAGCGTTTTAATAGCGCTCATGCGTTCTCTACGATGCGGAATCCGCCCGGAAACGCTTCTTCAATCCCTGCCAGCATTCAAAGTACTCATGCTGCAGAATGCGGGCCTTCATCGCAAACTCCGTTGGCCGCACCACAAGTTGCGTTTCGAACATGAAGGCCAGAGTGTTGGCCAGGTACTGCGGCTTGAGTTCGGCGGTCGTAGCCCGCTCAAACGTCTCAGCGTCGGGTCCATGACCAGCCATGCAGTTGTGCAGGCTCGCTCCGCCCGGCACAAAGCCCTCCGCCTTAGCGTCGTACGCGCCGAAAACCAGCCCCATGAACTCGTTCATCAGGTTGCGATGAAACCACGGCGGCCGGAACGTATGCTCGGCAACCACCCACCGGGGCGGAAAGATCGCGAAATCACAGTTCGCCGTGCCATGCACAACCGAAGGTGCGGTCAGAACCGTGTAGATCGAAGGATCGGGATGATCGAACGAAACGGTGTTGATGCAGTTGAAGAGCGCCAGGTCATATTTGTACGGCGCGTAATTCCCGTGCCAACCCACCACATCGAGCGGAGAATGATCGATGAACGCGGACCATATCCGGCCCAGAAACTTCGCCGTAATATGGAACTCGCCATCGCGATCTTCGAATGCGGCGACGGGTGTTTTGAAATCGCGCGGATTGGCAAGTCCATTGGCGCCGATCGGTCCAAGATCCGGCAGCCGGAACGGCAGGCCGTAGTTCTCGCAGATATAGCCCCGCGCCTGGTCCTCTTCAAGCACCACGCGAAATTTAACGCCGCGCGGAATCACGCATATCTCGCCCGGCTTGACCTGCAGAATGCCGAGTTCCGTGTGGAACCGTACCGCACCAAGTTGCGGAACAATCAGCAACTCCCCGTCCGCCGTATAGAAGAAGCGATCGTTCATCGATGTGTTGCAGGCATAGAGATGGATGGCCAAGCCCGTCTGCAATGCCGGATCGCCGTTCCCACCCAGCGTCACAATCCCGTCAACAAAATCGGTCGATTCCTGCGGGATTGGCAACGGATCCCAGCGCAGTTGGTTCGGCGACGTAGCCACTTCATTAAACGGACCGCTCCGGATCGTCTTCGCCGCGATCTCCTCGTACGGACGATGCGTAACCGACGGCCGAATGCGGTAAGTCCAGGTTCGGCGGTTCACGCTCCGCGGCGCAGTAAAGGGTGTGCCGCTGAACTGCTCGGTGTACAGGCCCAGCGGATGCTGCTGGGGTGCATTCTGCCCTTGCGGTAGCGCACCGGCAACGGCTTCCGTCGCAAACTCATTGCCGAAACCCGATTGATAGCTCAGTTCGCCCAAAACGTTGTTGTCTGAATCACAAACGGCCGTCGATTGCTCTCTGCTCTGCCTCATGCATCGCCTCGTAAATTTGATCGAAACTCTGGACCGCGAACAGGACCCTCTGCAATTCGTCTACCTTAACCGGGGTGTTGATGACCTCATCGAGCGAGAAATCGTGAATAGCGCAGCCGCCACTGAACACATTCAGGCACTCGCCGTGCGAACTGATCACCCCGCTGCCGTAAGCCTTGACTTCATTCCCCTGCCGGATCAAACCGAACTCAACCGTATACCAGAAAAGGCGGCCCAGCTTCTCCAAAACATTAGCATCTGAAGTGGCGGCACACACACTCCCGTAGCGCTGCAGGAAATCGCCAAACACTTTATGAGAGTGCATCGGAACATGGCCAAACACATCATGAAAGATGTCGGGCTCGGGCGTGTATTCCAGCGACTCGCGGCTGCGCAGCCACGTCGTCGTGGGGAACAACCGATTCGCCAGCATCTCGAAAAATGCCGGCGCGGGCAAAAAACCGCTGACCGGCGTGGAACTCCAGCCTGTGCGCGGTCCCAGACGCGCGGAGATCGCGGCAAGGTTAGGCAGACGATCGCGCTGCAGTCCGATAATCTGGAAGCCTTCCAGGTACTCCCGGGCAGCGCGCTTTTCCAGTTCCGGAAGAACGCGGCTGACGAGCTCCGCCCAGACGCTGTGTTGCTCTTGTGTGTAAGCCGCGTAGTTCTGCTCAATGATGTACGGCGCGGCGGCGTTCAAGGTTGCGGTAGCCATGTGCACGTCTCCATGCAGCGGCTCATCCGCTGCACTCGAAGGTTCTTGCCGTTTCAAACTTCGTAACAGAGAGTTCCAAGCCGTACAACAGTGTTTCAGTAATGATCAGAGATTGCCGCGCAGGCGCTGCTCGCGTTCAATGGCTTCAAACAGAGCCTTGAAGTTTCCCTTGCCAAAACTGCGACTGCCCTTGCGCTGAATAATCTCGTAGAACATCGTGGGCCGGTCTTCCACGGGCTTGGTGAAGATCTGCAACATGTACCCTTCATCATCCCGATCAGCCAGAACGCCCAACCTCTCCAGCTCCTCCACAGGCTCGTCGATCTTGCCTACACGACTCTGCAGCTCGGTGTAATACGAGTGAGGCACGTGCAAAAAATCCACGCCGTGCTCGGTCAGCTCAGTTACCGTATGCAGAATGTCATTCGTCGCCAGCGCAATGTGCTGCACCCCGGGCCCCGGAAAATAATCCAGATACTCCTCCACCTGGGAGCGTTTCTTGCCCTCGGCCGGCTCATTGATAGGGAACTTCACGTACCCGTTGCCGTTCGCCATCACCTTCGACATCAATGCCGAGTACTCGGTAGAAATGTCCTTGTCGTCGAAGTGCTGGTACAGCGAGAACCCCATCACGCGGGCATAAAATTCCACCCACTGGTCCATCTCGTGCCAGCCCACGTTGCCCACCATATGATCAATGTGAAGCAGCCCCACAGGTCGGGCAAGGCGATCCTCTTCCACCGCTCGAAATCCCGGCATGAAGGTACCGCTGTAGTTCTTCCGCTCAACGAAGGTATGGATCGTATCGCCATAGGTTCCAATGCTGGCAAGCACCACCTGTCCGTCTTCGTCGGCCTTGACATAAGGCTCTGCCACGCTCATCGCGCCGCGGCGAGTCGTCTCTTCCCACGCCCTGCGGGCGTCATCAACCCACAGCGCAATCACGCGCACCGCGTCGCCGTGCCGGTGAACGTGCTCGGCGATCGGATCGCTCGAACGCAGCGGAGTGGTCAGCACAAACCGCACCTTGCCTTGCTGCAACACGTAAGAGGTGCGGTCGCGCTGGCCCGTTTCCGGTCCGGCGTAGGCCACCAGCGACATGCCAAAAGCGAGTCGATAGTAGTAGGCTGCCTGGTGCGCATTGCCCACGTAGAACTCCACGTGATCCGTGCCTTTGAGCGGCAAAAAGTCACGCTCGGTGGTGAGGGAGGCTGCTTCAGAATGCGATGCGACGGGAACGGTTACGGGGGAAGCACTCATACTGACCTCAGATGCCGGAAGCGAAGTGGGGAGCTTCCAGCTAGCTAAGAGAGTAGGCCCGTTTGAATAGGCGCGAACATGGCGGATAGAAGGAAAATTTTGCCGCAGACTTAACTTTGTTCGGCATAATAGCCTTTGAACCTAAGAGAGTGTGGCGCATGCCCCACAAGAAAACACCGAATGTCGTTGAACTCGATGCCATTGCCTGGAAGATCCTCGAGTCGTTGCAGAGAAATGCCCGGCTAACGTTCGCGGAATTAGGGCGAAAGGTGGGTCTGTCGACTCCGGCGGTGGCCGAGCGCGTTCATCGCCTCGAAGAGGCGGGCATTATCACCGGCTATCACGCCCAGGTGAATGTAGCGAAACTGGGCGCGCCAATTCGCATCCTCATGCGCCTGACGATCCCTGGCGGCGACTTGCAAATCAGCCGTACCGTGACGGCAATCAAGGAACTGCTCGAGATCAGTCGCTGCCATCGCATTACCGGCGATGAGTCATTTGTTATAGAAGCAGACGTCGTCTCCATCCGTCACATGGAAGCGCTGATCGATCGGCTCTCCGCGCTCGGAGCCACCTCAACCTCCACCGTGCTCTCATCCCCGGTCGAGCGGCGTGAATACACCGTGAAGCAGCTTGAGACCTTTGCGAAATACCTTTAAGCCAGCCTGCGAGAATCAACCAGCAATCATTTCCCACTCGCGAAAGATGCGCTCAGGCGCGTGTCCATGCGCTGCACCCTGGAAAAAGGAATCAGCCTGCTCTCCGGGACATCGGGCTGCACCAGCCACACATCGCGATCCTTGTAATAGCGGAATAGCTGTTCATTGTGCTCGTTATCCAGCTCGCGCGCCCAGATAGTCTTTGCGCCGTCGATATCCGCGAGATTGTAGACCCACTCGTCAGCCGGCTCGTGCGTTGCCCCGTACCGCACCAACACCAGGTGCTTGCCCGGCAAGCGCTCCAGTTCCTCGGCAACCTGCGCCCGATCCTGTCCGTAGTGACTGGGTCCCACCCACGAGCAAAGCCACGCTCCAATCGGCCATTGTGGCGGTTCCAGGTGAAGTGGCTCAGCATACACACGCAGCCCAGCCATGGCCAATACCAGGACGGCCATCAGTCGAACCAGCGTCAGTCCGGCGGGCGTTCCCCACGGCTTCCATTGACGCAGATGCCGCATCGCCTGCAAACCCATCACGTAAAGCGCTGGAGTAAACGGCGCCAGGTAATGCGGGATCAAAAACACGCCAATCACCATCCCCGCAATCCAGAACGGCGCGCTCGCCGCGAAAAACCGCACCCGGCGGTCCCTGAACGCATACACGATCATGAATGCCGGCGGCAATAATGCGAACCCGCAGAAGAAGCTCAGGCTCGTATTCAACTTCACGAGCATCCGGTGAGCAAATCCGCTTGCCGTTTCCATCTCGTGAAAGCCCTTGGCCTCAGTGTCCACATAGAAACGGCGCATCTGATCATCCGGATAAAACGGGCTTGGCCGCAACGGCTGCCAGATATAGTACGGGACGACCGCGTAGGTTGCTCGCGACACGGTGTAGGGCAACGTCGTCGCCTTGCCGAAGGCGCGCGTGTCGTAATACCCCATCCAAACCATCACGGCAATCAGAAAAGCAATGGGCACGGTCGCCCGGCGCAGAAGAACGGGAATGGCAGGCCTGTTTTTCCCGGTGGATATCCACCAGCAAAGTGCGATCGCAACCGGCACACACACCAGCACGCCTTCATACGGACGCGAAATGGCGAGCAGCCCCATTCCGATCGCCATCAGCATCCCGTAGCGGAAACGCCCAGTCTTGAACAGTCGGGGCATTGCGCCCAGAACCAGTGCCGCTCCAGTGAGCGATAACGTGGCGCCCCCGGTATAGGTATTGACCCAATAGCTGAAAAGGCCGATCCGCACAATCGCCAGGATCCCGCCCAGCAGTGCCCATCCGGGCGGAAGCCATGCCTGCAGCATCCAGCACAACACCGCGCACATCACGGCGCCCGAAATCAGAATGCCGGCCCAGGGATGCCCAAATAACACTTGTCCCGCGGCCATTACCAGGCCCGGCCCCGGGAAATACATCGACGTGTAGGTCGGCTGCATGGTGATGTGGATGCTCTCGAGGTGGGTCCACATTGCCGGCGTAGGATTCGCCAGACGCCCATGAGCGAACGTATCCGCGGCGAGAAGAAAACTGAAATCGTCGGTCGATGCGGGCAGCGGCGGTGGAAACAAGGGTAGAAGAGCAACCCGCAAAACCAGCATCGCAACGCCAACGGTCGCAACCGCCAGCGCCTTGCGCTTTGCCAGTTTCAGGAAGATTACTTCGATGCGCCGGAACCTCGAGGACCCGAGCCGCGGCCAGCACAGTGCCGCGGCCAGCGCGATTGTAGTTAGTCCTGCCTCGATCAGCAGAAGAGACAAGCTGCCGCCGTGTGCTGTTGAATCCGTCATTCAGGCTCTAAGTTAGTATTTAGGGCTGGAAGCCGCCGACGGCGGCAGTAAGTCGAATGTCGCACCACGACCGCGAGCTTGCCGGCAGACGTGATGCAAAGGCGTAAAGGAGAGATCGGTGTGCCCAGCATGCGGGCCTTGCATCCTCTCTCTCCCTTGCCGATGAGGGGGGAGTTACAACCTGAACCTTGATCGATTTAAATATCACCCGTGAGCGTGCCGCCGAGGCTGCTGAAGGCGTTACTGATGTCGCTCGCGATCGTATTCATTCCAGCCGTCGCGCCCAAAGCGATCAGGGCGACTACTAGCGCGTATTCCACTAAGTCTTGGCCTTCTTCGCGTAGCAGCAGGTTACGAACTGCGATGATGAGGCTCGAGAAAGCAATTTGCATGGATGCTTCTCCTGCATTTCAGATCAGTGTCTGCGGGGGCGGCAATGGCCAATCGTACTGCGGCATTGACCGCCCCCGCGAACAACGGGGACAACAACTCCCTAAGCTCGCTGCGGGAGAACTAAATGTCGCCGTTGATGGTGGTGCCGATGGACGAGAACGCGGTGCTCAGATCGGAGGCCAGGGTCTTCATACCCGCGGTGGCCGCCAGCGCAATGAGAGCAACGACAAGGGCATACTCAACCAGATCCTGACCTTCATCCCCAGAGAGCAGGTTCTGCATCTTGATGTAGTACTTCAGCATGGTGTCCTTCATTTATGTTTTCTCCCCGTAAGTGTCTTTTTGAAATACCCGGCATTGCCAGGCACCTTGAGAACTGCAACTGCCGTGCCAAATCCCGCCCTCCACTCGAATTGCTCCAAATCAATAACTTAGGCATGTTCGACTTCATTTAACCTGTGAACTGACGTTTACAGAACCCGCGCCGGAGTGGAGGTACGTACACAGCGAATCTTCCTTCGAGGTACGCAGGTAACGATACCTTTTGGTCTGCCCTTCTCTTCTGATTTTGTATGAGTTAGGCTTCAAGAGAAGTTCCTAAATTAGATGATCTCAGTACGCATATTTGCCACTCTCTTTAATCCCGCCGTGATCGGGTTGGCGGCCCTCTTCCTATCCGTGCTGTGGATGTTGAGGAATGAAAAGGACAGAACACGACCCTTTCTCGTTGTCGCCCTCGTGGTCAATCTGTTTTATGGCTGGCTCCTTACCTTTGTCATGGGGCGCGAAAATGGCCTCGTTCCCTGGAAGTATGACTATGTGCTCGCCAATTTGGACCGGTCATTGAGCGTTCCCACCGCCGGCATCGCCCAGGCTCTGCAACAGGTCCGCCTTCCGCTGCTGGTGGTCTACCAGTTGATGGTCCCTATGATGATCGTCTGGTTCCTGGTGGCCCGCCGGAACCGGATCTCGGAATCGCTGGTAATCGCCTATGTCGCGGAGATGATCGCCGGTCCAATGCTGTATGCAATCGTGCCCGGCTGCGGCCCACTCTACACATTTCATGCGCTGTGGCTGCATCCGCCGGCCGTACAGTCAGTCGCGATTCGCCTCAGTGGAATGCCGAATGCCTTTCCTTCACTCCACATCGCCACGGCGGTGGTCTTCGTCTCCTTCGCGCGCGGGTGGCGATCGCAGACATTCTCGATTCTCTTTTGCATGGCGACGCTGCTTGCCACAATTTCAACCGGAGAGCACTATGCCATCGACCTCGTCGCGGGAGTCGCCTTCGGCTGTTTTGCAGCCAGCGTCGGGCGTCTGAGGGTCGTCCGGTCAGCCGGGCTCCTGGCATTAGTGCTAGGTTGGTCGCTAACCGTCCGGTTCGCGTATCAGTTCCTGATTGCAAATCCAATAGCGTTGGAAGCATTCGCCGCGGGTACCGTCATAGTCGCAGCTGCGCAGATAGTGGCGGAGTGGGGTTCGAACCCAGAGCTAAGTACCTCGCAAGCGAATTCCCCCGTCGCCGCGTCGGCTCAGTCAATCTAACTCCGGTAAGCCGGCACCCTCATCAGTTCCAGGACATCGCCCCGTTGTATAACCTTGTCCTGCACAGTTCCGGAGGGAAGCTCTACAACGGAACGGGCAGAAAGGCACGCGGACAGCCGCCCTGGACCCACGTGACTGCGCGTTTTGACCACGCGGTTCGTCCGATCGAGATATACCAGGTCAATCGGGAACTTCATTCCAAACGTGTGAACCGCCTCGCAAGGCACAATCCACAAGCCCTCGCCGGTAGCGAGTCCTGAGCGGCCGAGTAGCCCCTTCCTTCGTAGCTTGCCCTTATCCGCTATTTCAATGCAGTCAGCAATCTCCAACTGGCGCGTCACATTAATAAGGCGAATGCGAACCTCCGCGCCGGCCTCTCGCCGCGACCAAATTCCCCGAAACATATCTGCGAATCTCGACTTAGTCACAGGATTTTCAAACGCCTCATTGCGGACCCGGTGCACTCGGAGGCGCACTTGCCGGACTCCCCGAGTAAGCTGCCGACGGTCCCGAACTATCTGTGGGCAGCGGCGTCTCCGGCTTCATGCTCTCAATCAGCTGCTCCACCGGCATTGTAGCCGGCGCCGGCGTCGCGGTCCCATGATTTCCATCAGGGGTGTGCATGGGAATGTTGGAATTGGATTGCAGGAACGGCTCCGGATAGTGCAATGCCGGTACGGGCGCCCCAGCTGGAATCGGCTGCACAATCTCTGGAGTTACGATCACGATAAGCTCGGTATTTGTTTTGCTACGCGAGATCGTCTGGAACAGCTTGCCCAGAATTGGCACGCTGCTGATAAACGGCAGCTTCTGAAACGTCTGCGTCTCGCGATTGTCGAGCAGTCCCCCGATCGCGAAACTCTGCCCCTCGCTCAGTTCCACCTCCGATTTGACCTTTCGAATCGAAATAGCTGGAATCTGATATCCATCAATCGTTACCGCATTGGTGAAATCGAGCGAACTTACTTCCGGAGCCACTTGCAGGTGGATGGTGCCGCGCGGAGTTATTGTGGGTATGAAGTTCAAACGAACACCATACTCCTTGAACATGATGGTGATGGCTGTGCCGGTAGTCGAAGCCTGAACGATCGGGTAAGGATACTCGCCGCCGGCAAGAAAGCTTCCAACCTTCCCATTTTCCGCCAGCACATTCGGCTCGGCGAGCACCTCAACGAGCCCTTTGGATTCGAGAGCCTTCAACGTGCCGCCTAAATTCATGCCCGGTAGAAATCCGAAAATGTTTAGATCATTTGCCAGGCCTATGCCGCCGCCGGGCGAAATGATGGGCGCCGGGAACTGCCCGGTGGTCACCGATCCATCAACATTTCCAAAGCCCGACGAGAAAAGATTGACGCCCAGATCCTTGCTCTTGGTGCGATCCACGCTCGCAAAGATTACCTTCAGCAAGATCTGCGGCTGGGAGTCCGGGACCTGCACGTTGAGCAGGTTCACCACTTTTCCAGCGACCGTCGCAATCTGAACAGCGCGCTCGGAACTGGTCAGGTCCTTCACCGTACCACTGAGAAACACTGAGCCGTTCTCGGCAGTCAACCGGATAGCCTGGTCGGGCAATTCCCTCTTCAGCGCGCGCCGCACCGTCTCAATGCGATCGTTACCCGATGCCTGGCTGTTCCGCACCGTCACGTTGAAGAACTCGCGCGACCCGCCTTTCTCCCAAAGGATCAAGGAGGTCTCACCCGCGGCCTTGCCGTTGACCAAGATCTCTGTCGGGCTGACCACGGTCGCTTCCGCAATCCCGGCCGTCCCCACGGCCACGCGCTGCACCGGTTGCGCACAGTCCAGAAGCACTGAACGGCCGGTCACCACCGACAGATCATTGCTGATGTCCTGTTGGTCTGCCTGGACCGTGTGAGCCGCGCGCAAAACCGCCTGGCCCGGAAGAGAAGTTACGGCAAGAAGGCACAACGATGCAAAGAAAACCGACGCTGAGTTCTTCATTCGCTTTCCTCAGGCGCCGGAAACTTCTGCTCCGATCGCTGTGTCCCATTCAAAATCTCAACCGAGATCATGCGCGGAGCTTTATGCGCGAGTCTGGTCAGGCTGCCCCGTCCTTCCTTAACAGGGGCGTCCCCACCCGCAAAGAGATTTGCCATCGCACTTCCGGGCACCTCAGATACGTTCGTGTCCAATGGATTGCGAAGCACGAGTTGGATCTGCGTATGGTTGCTGGCAAGGCTCAGTACCTCAGCCTGTTCGGGACTGACAAGCAGGTTCACCACGTGTACCTGCTGCGGCTTGCCTTCCGCATCTTTTTGAATGTCCGTGCCGGCCGACAGAACTGCAATATTCTGCAGCAAGGTCTTTACCTTGGTGCCCACCTTTGGATCCACCGGGCCGGGTGGATCCCCAGAAATGAGAACGTCAACGCGCATGCCCGGCGTAACAAATCCGGCCACACCCACCACCTCATCCACCTTCACCGCGCAAGCCCGCATGCCCTGCTTGATCGTCGCCGCCAAGCCCCCGCCCGAACCCTTGGGGGCCAGCCGGCTCTCCAGAATCGCCTCGCCCTGGATCAGATCTGACACAACACCGCGACCGATCGCATCCTCGGGCTTCAAAATGGCTCCCTTGGGTAGCGGGCCGGCGATGTCGACCGTGGCTAAGTTGGCAGATGTAAGAATGGTCCCCAGCTTCAGGTCAGCGGCAGCGCCCACAACACGAGTGGTCGCGGATTTATGAGCGACGGCAACACTCTTACCCACTATCCGGTACACCAGGAAAGAACAACCCGCCGCGACCAGAAAGGCGCAAAAGAGGATCGTTAGCAGTTTTCTATTCATTGCGTATCGTTCCTATAGTTTTTGCGTAGATATTCTGCAGCTTGAGTGGCAATCAGAGGGCCAAATCCAGCAAGCTGTCAATTGTGCAGCAATCACAGGAGTTAGTCAGTTTCCTCCCGCACGGGTGTGAACTGCTGTTTACCCCTCGCCCCGTTTGTGTAGCGTCGTTGACATAGCGCAAGCATAAGCCCTGCATACTGCAACCTACTCATGGCATTGAAATTGCAATAACAATGACAGCTAGCTTAGTTACAACCCAGCGAATAGATAGCCCCCGAGGCAATTAAGCTTTGAGCAATCGCAGCCAGGTCATCTCCCTCTTCGACGAACACACGGCCCCGCGGCGTGGAGTTTCATCGGTATTTCTCTCCGGCATCCTTCACGGCTTGGGCGCGGCCATACTCTGGCTTGCACTGATCCACGCGCCTCGCATTCGGGAGCCGCTCCTCACCGAACGCTACTCGGTTCGCCATCTCGACCTGCATTCGTCGGAGCTGGGCGCCAGCGCGAATCCCAACGACAACTACTATCCGCACGTTGGGCAACGCAAGAAGCCATCCAAGGACCGCGACCAGGATGAACCCGTCCTACCCGACCTGCCCGACGCTATAGAAGCCAGGCAGACCTTGGTTCAACCCGATTTTCATACCCAGGTGACCCTGGCCGAGCAGGTTCCCATACCCACGGTCGTCGTCTGGAGCCCGGAGTTGGCGTCGACCAAACACATCATTGCGCCGCTGCCTGACAAGCCCACTAGCATTGATGCCAAGCCGTCGCTCGATACGCCCAATCAGGAGCTTAATCCCGCAGAGCATGCAGTCGCGACGCCCACCGTTTTGACCAACGGACCTGCGTTTCCCACGGGAACAACAACCCCGATCACCATGCATGCAGACGCTCTGCAGCACCTGGCCCCGGCGACTACTTCCGAGTCCCCTGATCAGCCGACCCCAACGGCGCTGCTCTCCGTCTCTGACCTGCGCATGACCGACGGCATCATCGTTGTTCCGCCGGTGAGCCAAACCCACACATTGTTCGGGGAGGACATTCCGCTCACGCCCGCAGATGGCAGCTCAGGCGCTGACGCGCAGGGGGCGAACGAGGGATCTGCGATGACAGCTCGCACCCAGACTACCCAGCACATCCAATTGCCGAAAGACGGCAGATTCGGCGTGATCGTGGTGGGCACGTCGCTGGCGGATGTTTACCCCCAGACCATGCAGATCTGGAGCGATCGCGTGGCCTACACTGCCTATCTTCACGTCGGGCTCACCAAAAACTGGATCCTGCAGTACGCGCAGGTGCGCTCTACCGAGGCGGCCGATAATGGCAACGTGGCGCGGCTGGAAGCGCCCTGGCCGTACGATATTCTCCGTCCCAATCTCGTCTCCAGCGATTTAAATGCTGACGCATTGATGATCCACGGAATCCTGAACGAAGCGGGCCAACTGGAGTCGCTGGCCGTTGCGTTCCCACAGCAGTTTGCGCAGGCTGCATTCGTACTGCAGGCACTCGAGAAGTGGCGCTTCCGTCCCGCTCGCCAGCAAGGGAAGCCCACTGCGGTCGAGGTCCTGCTGATCATTCCGGACGAATTGGACTAGCCCAAAACTGATTGTGCCGCCTCAGGCTGGCAGCTAGCAGGATATTGAATTTCGATTGACGTCGGGATCTTTGCGGGATTTTGCATCGGGCGCCTTGGACGGCGCCCGATCTTCTTAGTGAACGTTCATCGCCAGAACGGCGGTCTCTTCGGAATCCGGCTGCACGAACTCCAGCCCAACCCCATCGTCGCCCCAGCGGCTCACGCGGAGTTGCACGGTGATGGGATTCATGGCGTTCTCGTCGATGCTGTCGGTGCGCTGCAAACTCATCTTCACCTGCGCGCCCACCGGCCACCGCTCTTCCGTCATCACGTAGATACCGGTAGCGCTGATATCGCGGACTCCATGCACAGCAATGGCGCTACCCTTCGAATCGTAGGCTACTAGCCTGGGCCAGCGCTTGCGCATCGCTCCGCGGCGATTGTTAGAGGAGCCCGGTGGAAGCCAGTTCTTCGTCCACGCTGTCTGCGGCGATACGGCCGCCGGCATGCACTCATCGAGCGCAGATTGCAGCGTGCTCCGGAGTCGGAACTCCATCTCTTCCGCGCGGCAAATCACCAGCTGATTGCCCGGCTGAGTCTGTGACGAGTAAATGGCCCGCAAAGGCAGCGCCAGAAGGCTGGCCGCGCCGTTGCGCTCCGGAGCTACGCAGTATCGCGGAAATGACTCAATCACATCTACGACCTTGTGGTTCTCGTCTAGAAAGATCAGGTCGCGCCGCGCAAGAATGCCGATCGTGTTCAAGCCCTTCGGCCGGGTGATCCAGCAACCTTCATCCGCGCGCCAGAATCCCTTGTTCATGGCCCCCTTGATGCGCAGGAAGGTGTTCGTCCCCAGAGTCACCCCGAGGCTCAGAAAGCATTCACTCGTCTGGTTGTAAACACAGTATCGCTGTTTTTCCATAACTCTCCTACCCTCGGTAACCAGCCACTCAGGCAAGCAAACGAAGCAAAGGTCCTTGCAGATCGGGAAGTGCGTCCACCCCGGGCACAGGTCTCTACGTATACAACAGCATGATGTAACGATCTAATTCGGTCCAAGGAAACAAGCTCGGGTGTTCCTTTGGAGTTACGGTAGGCGGGATGACGGCGCCGCGCGATACCCGTCGCGAACATCGTCATCCGCATACGCAGGAGTGGGAGGCCAGGCAAAACACAACCTGGCCGTAGTTTCTTGCGCAGTTACTTCACGCGAGACCGACGGCGCTGAACCAGCAAGCCCAGAACCAGGGCGAAGAGCACTCCAGCGACAATGCGGATGATCATTGAATTGTCCATATCTAAAACTCCTTTTTTACCTTCGGTTCGAATTTAGTAGCCAGGCTGCTAACCACCTGGTCGCATTCTGCCCGCGCATAACCTACTTCACGCGAGAGCGGCGGCGCTGAACCAACAGGCCCAGAACCAGGACAAAGAGGACGCCGGCGACGACCCGGATAATTGTGGCGTTGTCCATATCTAAACTCCTTTCATAACTCTCAGTAATTGGCTTGCCAGGCAATAAATAACCTGGCCGAACTTCCACCGCGCGACTTAACTTACTTCACGCGAGAGCGGCGGCGCTGAACCAACAGGCCCAGGACCAGGACGAAAAGCACCCCAGCAACGATGCGGATGATCGAGGCGTTATCCATGTGTAATCTCCTTTCTTCACTCTCAGTGGAGGAAATTCTGAAATTCATCCGACATCAAAATGACTGCCGGCCCTAAAGTCACCAGAAACAGACATGGAAATATGAACAGCACCAGCGGAAAGATCAGTTTCACCGTTGTCTTTGCCGCCATCTCTTCCACGGTCTGAATCCGTTGCGTCCTCAGCGTTTCCGAGTGAGTCCGCAAAGTCTTCGCAATGCTGGTACCGAACTGCTCTGACTGCACCAGCATCGAGACCAGGTTGCGCACCACCTCGACGTCTGTGCGGTCGGCCATGTGCCGCCACGCATCGGCGCGAGGCCGTCCAGCGCGTTGTTCCAAAACCACGATATCCAGCTCATCGGCGATAACGGGGTGCGTGGGCGCCAGTTCTTTTGCCGCACGTGCCGTTGCTTGGTCGATACCCAGGCCTGCCTCTACGCAGATGACCAGCAGATCCAGCAGGTCCGGCAGCGTCAGGCGAATGCGCGACTGCCGCGAGCTGATCCTTCTTCCCAGCCAGAAATCCGGGGCGAGGTAGCCAAGCCCGACGGCCGCCACATAGAAAATGAGTGGGCTCTTGGCCGCCAGCCCCGTAAAGGTTACGACCAGAACCAGAACCGCGATCACCACCACTTTGCTGCCATAGAAGAACTTGACTGCCGAGCTTTCACGGAACCCCGCGCGGATCAGGCGCTGCTCCACCACCGAGATTTCGTTAGCCGATTTCGGGATAACCTTCTCCAGCGACTCGACAACCGTGCCGATGGAGGAACTGGCAGTCTGCAGCTTGCCTGAGAGACTGTCCTTCTCTTCCGGCTTGGCCCCCCCAATCACCGACTGGATGCGCTGGATCATGGCCTCCCGATAGAACAGGAGCAGACCCGCGCTCGCGATGAGCAGAAACACTCCGGCAAAAGCAAGAATCGCGATCGCCATGATTACACCTCCATCCTGACGATCTTTTGAATGATCAGCGTGCCCACCACCATCATGGCGCCCGCGCCCCACATCAACTTGATCCCGATATCGCGCGTCCACAACAAGCTCATTGTTTCGGGATTCACGATGTACAAACCGATTCCCAGCGCGATCGGCAGAATCGTGAGGATCCACCCCGTCAACCGCCCTTGCGCAGTGTGCACCATTACTTGCTTTTTCAATCGGAACCGCTGCCGGATCACATTGGCCGTCTTTTCCAACACCTCGGCAAGATTGCCGCCGCTCTCTCGCTGGATGAGGATGGCGGTCACCGCCATGCGCAGATCCTGAATCGGCACACGGTCGATCAGGTTTTCGAGAGCCGTGCGCAATTCCAATCCAAAGTTCTGCTCGTCAAACGCGATGCGAAACTCCGGTCCCACCGGATCGCCGCACTCGCGCGTAACCAGGCCCATGGCGGAGTTGAAGCTGTGTCCCACGCGCAACGCACTCACCATCAGGTCCAGCGCTTCCGGCAAACCTTGCTCGAACTTGCCGAATCTCTTGCTGCGCATAAAGAGCACATACGCTGTGGGAACAAGACTGACGGCGCCACCGACCAGGAGCCCGAGGAGCAAGGAACCGGTACGCAGGTTGATCAGATACGCAGGAATCGCAAAGCAAGCCACTGTCATCAGGATCAGCGCAGTCGGTGTCCACTTCACCTGGGCCTGCGCCAGCGTCTTGCGAAGGCGCGGAATGACGTCGAGGTGTTCAAGCCTCTTGTTCAACCACGGAATGGCGCTTGTGGTTTCAGACTTTCTGAAGTTGGCGGACTGGGCGCTCGCCTCTGGCAAACCGCCGCCAATGGCCGTGTCCAGCGTCGCCTCCGCCTGCTGCTTCTCGCTCCTCTTTCCCGCCCCGGTCAAAATCACAACCACCGGAGTGATCAATGCGAACACCGCGATAAATGCCAGGATTGCAACCGTCATTGCTTCACTCCTTCCTGCTTCTAGTCCACGTCCATCGAGGTTTCAAACATGTTGGGCGGCAGCTCGATGCCAGCCAGCCGAATCTTCTCGAGGAACCGCGGCCGGATGCGCGTTGGCTTGAATGTGCCGAGCACTTTTCCGTCACTCGCAATACCCTTGCGCTCGAAGGTGAAGATGTCCTGCATGCTGATGATGCTCTCTTCCATGCCGGTGATCTCGCTGATGCTCACAATCTTGCGCGTACCGTCGCTCATGCGTGTCACCTGCACCACAATGTCGAGCGCCGAAGCAATTTGCTGGCGCACTGTGCGCTCAGTCAGAGTGAGGCCGCCCATGGCCACCATCGACTCCAGTCGGATCAGCGCATCGCGCGGCGTGTTGGCGTGAATCGTGGCCATTGAACCTTCATGGCCCGTGTTCATGGCCTGCAGCATGTCAAATGCTTCTTCGCCGCGGACCTCGCCGAGGATGATGCGGTCGGGACGCATACGCAGGCAATTAATCAGCAGTTGCCGCTGGCGAATCGCGCCCTGGCCTTCCACATTAGGCGGCCGCGTTTCAAGCCGCACCAGGTTGTCGTGCACCAACTGCAGTTCGGCCGCGTCCTCAATGGTGATGATGCGCTCGCCCTGCGGAATATTGCGCGACAGGATATTCAGCATCGTGGTTTTGCCGGCGCCCGTGCCACCCGAGATGAGGATGGTGAGCCGAGCGCGCGCCGCAGACTCCAGCAGCACCATCATCTCTTTCGAAATACTCTTCAGCTGCACCAGCCGCCCCGCATCCACCGGCCCGCCCCCCTGGCGGCGAATCGACATCGATGGCCCGTCCAACGCCAGCGGTGGAATGATCGCGTTCACGCGCGAGCCATCGGGCAGGCGTGCGTCCACCATCGGCGATGACTCATCGATGCGCCGTCCCACGCGCGAAACAATGCGGTCGATAATCTGCAGCAGGTGACGGTCGTCGCGAAAGCGCGTATCTGCCTTCTGCAGCTTCCCGCCACGTTCAATAAAGACCGTGTCCTTGCTGTTGATCAGAATGTCGGAGATCTTGGGATCGCGCAGCAGCGGCTCCAGCGGCCCCAGCCCGAAGACCTCGTCCAGCAGATCCGACTGAACCCTCGCCTGCTCCTCAAAGCTGAGCGGAGTGCCCTGGCCGCGGATGATCTCCTCAATCAGGTTCGCAACCACTTTGCGCGCCTGCTGCGAATCCACCCGCGAAAGCTTCTCCAGGTCCAGCTTGGAGATCAGCGACCGGTGTATATCCGTTTTGAATTTCTCGATATCCAGTAGTTCTGTAAAAGTGCCCATTTGCATCCTGTCTTTTAGAACAACCCGATAATCTTCTTCTTCTTTTCCGGCTCTGCTGAGAGCCCGCAAGCCACTCGCGCCATCTGTTTAATCGAGCGCGAAATAGCTGAATCCGACAGCGCCAGCGGCGTCGCCGTCGCCTGCATCTTGCGCGCAGTGGCTGTGTCTTCAGGCACCCGCCACTCCGCCTTGCGCGTCAATGCACGCGTAATGTGCTCCTCATCCACCCCCAGCGACGAGCCCGAGAAGCGATTGAGAATAATCTCCAGTTTGGGCCGGGTAGCGGAAAACATCTCCGAGACAATCCGGTTTGAATTGCGCAACTCCGAAATTCCCACTTGCGACACCAGGTACATCGTTGCGCTGGGCTGGAACAGTGCCGTTCCCAGCAGATCGAATCGCGAACCGGTGTCGACCACCACGCATTCAAACTCCTGCCGCGCTACAAGAATCAAGCGATCGATCGCCTCGGTCGAGCTCTGAAACGGCACCATCTTTCCCGGGGCTGCAAGCACCGCCAAACCCGAGCTGTGCTTGACCGTCAGACGGCTCAGAAAATTCGCGTCCAGGCGGCCGAAGTTCTGCAGCGCATCGGCGGTGGAATACTGCGGGCTCAGGCCCAGGTTCAAAACCGCGTCCCCCAGCGGCAAATCGAGATCGATGAGCAGAGTCTTCTGCTCGGCCTCCGTGGCGGCGGAGATGGCAAAGTTGGTCGCGATCGTCGTTACGCCGGTGCCGCCCTTCGCGCCCCAGAACACGCACAGCCGGCCATCTGCTTTCTTGCTCGATTTGGTCGTCGGCCGCCGCACCGACGCCCGCACCATTGCTTCGGCCATCGAGTTCTGCGTGACCGGCATGGTCAGGAACTCGCGCGCACCCGCCCGCATGCAGCGAATCATCATCTCCGAGTCGGTTGACGCCGACACCACCATCACCGTGGCCTGGCTGCCCGCGCAGAGATTCTCCACAATCTCCAGCGCGTACTCCGGATTGCTGTCCAGGTCCACGATGACGACATCGTGGTTCAGCTCGATCATCCTCGGAATCTGATCGAGCTCCGGGTAGAAGGGCAGCTGCCGCGCCGTCCCGCACGACGATCCAGCCAGGGCTCCGGCGACCGCATCGCGACGACGCTCATCCGGGCCAATCACCACCACGGATAAAACGTTCGCCCCAATTGCCTCGGTGTCCTGGAACATCGTCTCCAAATTGTTGCCCCACGCGGTCTGCAACATGCCCTATCTATTCCTCGATACATATACAAAGAAATCGCGGCGTGATCGATTCCTCTTAGCGCTCTTAATGAGCAAAAAACGAGATCAGCGTTCCGATAGCGATGGCCGGCGCATATGGCATCTTGCGCGCCTTTGGGTTGGAGAGGACCAGTTCCGGATGTGCCACCGTCCCGCGTCCTCTCCACCCAAACATCAGCTCCCCCGAGCCACGAAGAAGATCATTGGTAAAACCGCCGAAGATGGCCCACCCCAGCGCCATGATGCCGCCGGCAAGTCCCGTGACCACCAGAGCCAGCAGCAACTGTTCAGGACCAATCCAGGCGCCGACGGCGGCGAACAGCTTCACGTCGCCCATCCCCATGCCGCCCATAAAATGCAGAACTCCAAAGATCACCGCGCCCAGTGCAAAGCCCCCCAGGCTTTGTCCCACCCCGTGCCAGCCATGCATCCACGCCGATACCGCAATGCCCATCGCCAGAAACGGCAGCGAAAGCCAATTGGGTATACGGCGGCTGCGAAGGTCGGTAACCGTCGCTACGCACAATACGGCGACCATCGGCCACCACGCTGGAGAATGAATGCCCATGCTGTCTTAGAAAGCCCCCACGCGTGCGAACATTGCGGCAACCCCGACTGCCAGGGAGGGAAGAACCAGCCAGTACAGAATGGCGCGATTGCTGGAGTTTTCCACAGCGGGCGCGGTAACCGCAGCCCCCGCCAGAACCATCAGAACCGGCAGAATAAGGAGTGATTGCATCTCCAGGCCTCCTGAAAGGAATGTCGTTGCCTGGATGGTTGCAATCCCCGTTCCAAAGATTAGAAAAACCACAACTTGCGATGGAGCAAGGAGTTAGATCATCACCCATCGGTGTTGTGTGCACGCCTGTTTACACCTCGATTCGGCCACTGGCGCACCCCGACGACACTAACCCCTTCAAAATCGCGGAACCGGATACTACAGTACTCACGTACTCTGCACCCTGGTAATTTGTTTATCCTTTGTCGTAACAGGGTGCTAGATTACTTTTCACTACAACCCTTTATCTATACGGGGATATTAAACGTGATACGTGTTGTGCTGTTTTCCCAGGACCGCACATTGCGGCCTTTGTTATCGTCAGCCTTGGGTAGGGAATTCGAGTTCTTCATCGACTCCAGCGAGGCTGGAATCAAGCGCATGGTCTCCGAAGAGGACTGCCGGATCGTAGTTCTCGACCTCAATTCCAACCATGATGCCGTTCGGGAACGCCTCGACTGCGCCCGCCGCCTGATCGCTTCCAAAGTCACTCTCCTGGTCCTGGCGGATGACGTATTCCGGGCGACCGCCAATGAATTGGTTCGCCAGGGCGCCTACGGCTACGTCCGCCGTCCGCCCTCCGTCCGCGACCTGCGCATCATGCTCCGGCGCGCCCACGAGGTTACCTCCATCAAAGAGCAGGAGCCCGAAGAAGCAGAGATCGATCCCGCCCAGGCGCGGGACTGCATGGTCGGTGCCAGCGAGACCATGCAGCGCGTCCACTATCTCATTGACTGCGTCGCCAATATCGACGCCTCCGTCCTCATCAACGGCGAAAGCGGCACCGGCAAGGAGCTGGTGGCCCGCGCCATCCACAATCGTGGTTCCCGCGCCAACAAACCCTTTGTCGCCGTGGCCTGCGGCGCCATTCCAGAGACCCTCATCGAGTCCGAGCTCTTCGGACACGAAAAAGGCGCCTTCACCGGCACCGTCGGCTCCCGCGAGGGCTTCTTTGAGCAGGCCGGCGACGGCACCCTCTTCCTTGACGAAATCGGCGAACTCACTCCCTACGTCCAGGTAAAGCTTCTACGCGTACTCCAGCAGCGCGAGTTCAGCCGCCTCGGCTCCAGCCGTCTCCTCCCGCTCCGCGCCCGCCTCGTCTTCGCCACGCACCGCGACCTCGGCGAACTGGTGGCCCAGGGCAAGTTCCGCCAGGACCTCTACTACCGCATCAACGTCATGAAGATCGAAACCCCGTCACTGCAGGAACACGCTGAAGACATTCCGCAGATTGCCACGCACTTCCTCCGTCACTACTCTGATCTGTTCCAAAAGCCCATGACCGCCATTGAACCTGCAGCCATGTCGGTCCTCCAGGGTTACCCCTGGCCCGGAAACGTCCGCGAGCTCGAAAACGTCATCCAGCGCGCCATCATCCTCGCTCCCGGCGCCTCGCTGCGCGCCGAAGACCTGCCCCCGACCGTCCGCGTCGAAGCCGAACACGATACAGACGACTTCATCCCCGGCGGTTCCTTCGAACGCCAATTGCGCGAGTACAAGATCCGTCTTGCCGAGAACGCGGTCCGGGAAAACAACGGCAATAAGACACTCGCAGCCCGCAGCCTCAGCATCTCCCGCGCCTACCTCCACCGGCTCATCCGCCAGTCCGACCGCGGTGCCGAGATCAACGACATCGAAACGCTGGAACCCGCCGGAGGCCTACAGCGCGTCCAATAACCAGCGCGGACGGACCCTCCGTACCTCGCTCACAGTCTTGGTGTGCCCCGTCCTTTTTCTACCTGGGCGAGGCACCTCAAGCCTCGCCTTCACTCCCCTCACCTAACGACGATGTCATTCCGTAGCCCGCGCAAAGCGGGCGGAGGAATCCGCAGTTGTTCTTGCTTTTGTCGTCTCATATTCTCCGCAGCCTCCACACTCGTTATTGCCCAACAGATCCAGACAACCATCTCGGCGCGGACCCGGCTTTTTGCGTAAAATAATTCAAGACGCTAGTTGTCCATAATCTAGGAACTCTCTGTGATCAACCCCCTCGGAACATCGGCTGTTGCCTCGATCATCGGACTAATCGGTGTCATGATCTGGCGCTTCCGCGAGGGCCGATCCGCCGTTACCGCCCGCAAAATCATCATCCCGCCCCTGGGTATGGCCACGGGCTTCTGCATGTTCTTCTCGCCGCAGTTCCGCGTCCCTTGGCTCTGGGCAGCCGTCGCCTTTCTCATCGGAGCCATCCTTCTGGCGTGGCCCCTGCTCGCCACCTCCCGTCTCGAGCGCGACGGCGACGCCATCATGATGCGCCGCTCCAGCGCCTTCTTCGGCGTGGTTGTCGCCCTGGCCGCCATCCGCTACTTCGCCCGCGGCTACTTCGATTCCATCCTCACCATCCAGCAGACAGCGGGCTTGTTCTTCATCCTCGCCTTCGGCATGATCCTCCGCTGGCGCCTCAAGATGCTCTCCCAGTACCGCACCCTCACCGCGCAACAGGCCCACGCCCAGTCCTGATTTCCGTTCTCGTCACGGCATCGCGGAACCCTCCCGCTCCGGCTCTCCCGCATCTCAACAACGACGGCTCGACGTAATGCCGCGAACCATTGAAACGGAGCACGCGATGAAAGCAGTCCTGCTGCATGAATACGGCGGCCCCGACCGCCTGCGCTACGAAGACACCGACATCCCCGTCTATGGCGACAACGAGGTCCTCGATCGCATGCACGCCACCAGCATCAACCCCATCGACTACAAGGTCCGCAGCGGCGCCGCCAAAGACCGCTTCCCCGTCCACTTTCCCGCTATCCTCGGCCGCGATCTTGCCGGCGAAGTCGAGGCTTGGGGCCGCAATGTCACGGGATTCTCCAAGGGCATGCCCGTGATGGCGCTGGCCAACGGCACTTATGCCGAGTACCGCGAACCCTCACCAAAGCTGTGTTCCTGAACGAAGCTGGCGCCACGCCCCAACGCAGTCGAAGGACCCGCCGTTGCCTTTCCGAAGCCCAAGTCACCACAACCTGGGTGCCCCATCCAAGCGACGTCCTTGTTTTTGTCGCTTGGGTGGGAAACCACGATCCCACCCCGCCCTCTTTATCGTTCGCGCAAAGAATGGGTGCCCCAGGTCTCGATTCTGAGACCTGGGACACCGCGAACCCTCACCAAAGCTGTGTTCCTGAACGAAGCTGGCGCCACGCCCCAACGCAGTCGAAGGACCCGCCGTTGCCTTTCCGAGCCCAAGTCACCACAATCTGAGTGCCCCATCCAAGCGACGTCCTTGTCTTTGTCGCTTGGGTGGGAAACCACGATCCCACCCCGCCCTCTTTATCGTTCGCACAAAGATGGGTGCCCCAGGTCTCGATTCTGAGACCTGGGATACCTCGAACCCTCACCAAACCTGTGTTCCTGAGCGGAGTTGGTGCCACGCCCCAACGCAGTCGAAGGACCCGCCTTTGCCTTTCCGAAGCCCAACTCACCACAACCTGAGTGCCCCATCCAAGCGACGTCCTTGTTTTTGTCGCTTGGGTGGGAAACCACGATCCCATCCAAGCCGCGAACGATTTAACTTCGCTCGCAAACCGCCTGCCGGCCCATCATTCGCTGCGCAGCGTCTCCAACGGATCGGCATACGCCGCACGGCGAGCAGGAATGAGCGTAGCGATCAATCCCGCCAATGCCAGCACTACGCTTGCCGCCATAATGGCGAGCGAATTCGCGCCGACTGTCCCGTACAGTAGACGGCTTGCTGTGCGCACCGCCAGAAACGATACCACTGCGCCTGGCAGAACGCCGGCAAGCAGGATCCGCGCGGTCTGTCCCACAATGAGCATCTGGATATGTCCGCGCGTGGCTCCCAGCGCAAGCCGTATACCGAACTCGCTCCTGCGCCGCGATGTCCGCGACGACATCACTCCGTAGAAACCAATGGCTACAAGCAAAAGAGTCAGGCTCGCATACACTCCTGCCAGCCGCGCAAGCAGCTTTTCCGTGCCTAGTCCCCCGTTCAGTTCCGTCGAGAAAGGCACCACCTCAACGATGGATAATGTGGGGTCTACTTCGTGGAGTGCCTGAACGACGCCCCCGGATAGCTGGCGGGGATCGCCGACCCCGCGGACCCGGATGTTGTTCACCGGATCCGGCCTCTGATCGATGCTCATGTAAACCACGGGCGGCGGTTCGCGCTCCGGGCCGTTCACGCGCGCATCGGCTACTTCGCCCACGATCAAAAATTCATGGTCATTCGGCGCGGGCAGGTAACCAACCCATTGCCCAATCGGATCAGTATCTCCAAACAGTTGGCGCGCGTACGAACGGCTTATGATCGCAACGCGCTGCGTCTTGTCCGCGTCGGCGGAAGAAAACTCGCGGCCCCGCAACAACGGAGTACCCATGGTCGCGAAGAATGCCGGACCCACGTGATCTTCTTGCCCGTGTACCTGGCCATTGGTCAGGTCGTTGCGCCCAAAAACATAGAGGGCCGTGTTCCACCCGCAATTAAGGTTGCCGCACATGTCAACCGCTGCGCTGCGCACGCCGGGTAGGGCCTGAAGACGATTCCGCATGCGGCTGTAGAGGTCTGGGAGTTCCTTGCGGTGATCGCCAAGGTACCGATGCTGGTGCATGTCCACGTGAACGGAGAGCAGGTGCTCGCGATCCATCCCCACGTCGACGGTCTCCCAATGCACCAGGGTGGCGGCGAAGCATGCCGACATGGTCGAAAGCAAAAGCGAAAGGCTGACCTGTGCCACCAGCAACGCGTTCGAACGCTGGCGTTGACGAGCTGTCTGCGAGATTCCAGAGACTTTTGCCCGCGAACCCGCGGTTTGAGCAACCGTGGTCCGAAGAAAAACGATGCCTGGGAAGATGCTGAATGAAAGAAGCGACAACAGCATGAGCGCGATCCCGAGGGTCACAAAGGGCAAGCTCGCATGCAGGTCGAACGTGAGTTGCGCATTATGGTTCGAGGCCCAACGGACAAGGATGGCGCTGGCCATGCGGCCCATGACAAAAGCCAGGGCGCAACCGATAGCCAAAACCAGCGCGTCTTCAACAACAATCTGGCGCAGAAGCCTGCCATGGCTTGCGCCCAGCGCCATCCGCACGCCGAGTTCCTGGGCGCGCGTGTTGAGCCGAGCCAGTTGAAGGTTGGCGAGGTTCAGACAGCCGACAAGGAAGATCGATGCGGAGAGCGCCATCAGCAACATCAGCGGGACCGAGAAGTCTTCGCGCATATTGCCGCGTCCCTGGCCGGCGGGCACCAGAGTTGTTGTGGCGCGCAGCATGGCGGACTTTACCGCGGGTTCGGCCGTGGCCTCGGTCATCAGCTCGCGGTCCGGTCGAAAAACCTGATCCCATTCTGCGAGCACGGCGGCGCGGCGTTCCCGAGGAACGCGCGCGATGAGGGTGAGCCAGAAGATGGTGGGCTGGTTGTACCAGGGCTTATTGAGATTCACGTCGTGGCCCGGCCCCAGCGAGTCAAACGCCCGGTCAAACCCGCCCGTACTCTGCATGGCCAGAGGCATCCACAGGTCGGGAGCGTTGCCCGTCACGTCACCGAGGAAGCGCCGGTGGGCCACTCCAATCACCACGAAGGGCCTTCCGTTGAGGTAGAAGTGTTGGCCCACTGCCTGTTGCGCTGATCCGAATGTGTCGCGTGCGTAGTCGTAGCGCAGCACCGCGGGCCACTCGCCCTGGCCTGGGGCGTCTTCGGCTGGAATGAAGAACCGCCCGGCCGCAGGCACAACCCCAAGCACGTTGAAGTAGTTGTCTGACACCATCTGGCATGCGGGCTTGCCGAGCGCTCCGTTAGGGAGATTAAGACCTTCGCGTGCTGTGCCGGTGGTGGCCAGCAGCGGCGCCTCAGGCGTCGATGCGCGCATACGCTTGTAGGCGGAGTAGGAGACAAGCCACGCCTGGTCGAAGGGCGTGCGCGCCGCGTGCACCGTGACCAGCTCTTCAGGATGGGAGACCGGCAGCTCAGCGAGGATCACCGCGTAGAGGAACTGGAAGACCCCGAGGTTGGCGCCGATACCGAAGGCCAGCGTAAGCACGGCCGTCGCGGTGAAGGCCGGGGCGCGGCGAAGCTGGCGTAGCGCGTATCGGGTGTCGTGGAGCAGGTGTTCAAGCCACAGCCATCCCCAGCGCTCGCGCGTCACTTCTTCAATGAGCGGCAGATTGCCCATCTCGCGCAAAGCGGCCGCTCGGGCCTCGGCAGGATCTTCGCCGCGTTCGACGCGCTCGGCAATCGCCATCCGCAGGTGCGATTCGAGCTCGTCAGAAAGATTCTCCTTGGCTCGCTCCCACGACCGGGGCGTCACGCCTGCCTCCCCGGTTCCATCGCCTCGCCGACCGCTTGCATCCACTGCAACCCGCGCCCACTGCCACCGCGGAGTTGCATGGCCTCGCCGCGCAATCCTCGCGCAATGAGCATTTCCGGAGTCCTCTGCAGGGGCTCATGCATCGTCTCGCCTTGCAATCCTCGCGCAATGAGCATCTCCGCAGTCCTTTGCGGGAGTTCATGCATGGTCTCGCCTTGCAATCGTCGCGGGATGAGCATCTCCGGAGTTCTCTGCAGGAGCGCATGACGGTTCTGGTATTTCGCGCCCTTTGCCATGGATGTAGACATCCTACATCCATCCCCGCAGACTGTCCATCTCCACTTAGCGGGCGAATCGCCCCGCTCCTTCGCCCCTATCCGGAGTGAACCATCCCGTAATCCACAAGCGAACAGGCTAGCCGTCGAAGAGCGAGGCAATCCCTCTTCCCTGCCGTGTTCCCTGGTCCCTACCCCCTTGTCCCTAGTCCCCAGTCCCCAGCCCCTAGTCCCTGGTCCCTGATCCCTGGTCCCTGGTCCCTGATCCCTGGTCCCTGATCCCTGTTTCACCGTCCCTGTTTCTTTGTCAAGCCCATATCCTGCGGAAATCGCCGTAACACATACAAAAACCAGCGAACATTTTTCCTGATAGAATTGGTATTTAATTCTTCGAATGTGCGATAATAGAAACAGTAGAGAAAAGGCCTGCCGAATTCCGGCCGGCCTTTTGCTTTGCTGGAGAGAAATCCCCCGGAGAGGAGGACCAAAAGGTGAGCCTATTGCAAATTGCAATCAAAATCAGGTGTTCCAAATCACACTCAGCACTTTACCTATGCTCAACCGCTTCATTCCAAACCAGATGCTCGATTTTTTTTAAAACGCGTTCCAATGTGAGTCAGATCACGCCGCGTACTCCGTTCGCTCGGCCGGAGTCACCAGCCGCCGGTACAGGCTCAGATACTGCTCAACCATCCGCGTCCGCGTAAACCGCTGCGCCCGCCTGAAAGCGCTCTCCCGCGCATCGCGCAAAACCTGCGGATTGCTGTTCAGCCGCCCCAGCAACGCGGAAAGCGACGCCGCATCGTCAAAGTAAAGCGCCGCCGAGCCCCACACCTCCAGTTGTGATGGAATGTTGCGCGCCACCACCGCGCACCCGCACAAACCCGCCTCCAGGGCGGTCATCCCGAAGGCCTCGAAGTACGAGAGAGAAAGGAACAGCGAACTATGCTGGAACAAATCGATCATCTCCGCCTCGGAGAGCTGGCCGATCAGCCGCGCCGTTCCGAACCCTGGGACACGGCCCTCCTCGCCCGGCCTGGTCTCGCCCGCAACCACAATGGGCATGGCCGATTCAACCTGCGCCAGCGTGTCCAGCCCCTTGGTCTTGTCGCTCACCCGGCCCGAAGCGATGGCGCGTAGTTCGCGGAAGTTCTGCAAGCGCGCGTCAATCGAACGCCCGTGCGCCACAATGGCGGTGCTGCGCGACAGCGTGAACGACCGCGCCAGTTCGTCGAGCATCCAGCGCGTCGGCGCCACCACCGCGTCGGCCCCCGCCAGACCGCGCTGCGCCATCGTGCGGTAGCGCGTCAGGAACGGCGACCGCAGCACGTGGGTTCCATCCTCGCGCGCGCGGCCCCTGGCAAACACATCCTGGTGGGCAGTGATGACCCGCGGAATCGGGAGCTCGAGCGCGCCGTAGCAAAGCTGATTGCAGTGGATCAGGTCCGGAGCGAAGCGCAGGGCTTCCCGCTCCAGTAGTTCTGCGCCCTGCTTGTAGAAGGTGCCGTCATTCTCGGTCCACTCCAGGGGAATCTCGGAGGCGTGAAGCTGAAAGCGTCCCGCGTAGCGAAGTTCGAGCTGTTCACATTGTTCGCGCTGCGCCGTGGATGGCATGCGGCCAAAGCTGATCAGCAAAACCGAGCAGCCGCGCTGCAAAAGCCCGGCGGCCATCTCCAGACTGTAGGTCCAGACACCCCCAAGGGTGTCCGTGGTCATCAAGACACGCATTCGTACTCCGTCAGCAGAGGCTCCTGAAGGTCACGGCAGCCGTGACGGGTTATCAGCTCGGGCAAAGGATCCAAGCCGGGGTTTCACAACGCTGGCCCGTTCGCTCTCAATCGGATGGAAACCGTTGATGAGTCTCTCCAGCGACTTCCCTGTGCTTTAAGAAGGACAAAGCGGTTGCCCGGGTTGTCTAATTCGGGCCAGACCGCCGCTCAACGAGTCAACGGCCCCATCAATCCCTGCGCTCTGAGCCACGCCTCCAGCAACTGCGGCCACTGGTCGAGAGCGGCATCGCCTCGGCCCAGGCCCATGCCGTGCTGGCCGTGCGCGAAGATGTGCGCCTCCGCCGGAACCCCGGCCTTGATGAGGGCCTCGTAGAAACGCAATCCCTGCTCAACGGGGACGAGCTATCGTCATTGGTGTGAAACCAGAAGGTGGGCGGCGTGTCCTTATTGACGAACAGGTCGGGTGAGTATGCAGTGCGCAGCGCCTCGCACTGGTCCATCAGGTTGTATTCCTTGCAGTAACTCAGGTGCGACGTGTCGGAGGAGATGGCGCCGATCCAGGGATAGACCAGGATCTGGAAATCGGGCCGGCTGGAGACGCGCTCGATGGGATCGTCTGCGTCGGGTTTGCCGGGAACCAGCTGCACGGACGCCAGGGCCGCCAGATGGCCGCCGGCCGAGAAGCCGAGGATGCCGATGTGCTTGGGGTCGATGTGGTAATCGAGCGCCCGCGCGCGCACCAGCTGGATGGCGCGGCGCGCATCGATCAGCGGCACTGGCAGGACATAGCCGTTCGAGGTAAGCCGGTACTGCAGGATGAAGGCGCGGAAACCATGCGCGGTGAACCAGTCGGCAACCTCGCGGCCTTCGTGAACGGAGGCGAGATTCCGGTAGGCGCCGCCCGGAAACACGATGACGGCGGAGCCGTTGCTCATGCCGTATGCGGGCTCGAAGACTGTGAGGGTGGGAATATCCTGACACGCTTTTCCCTTGGCCTGCGGGGCATCCCCCGGCCACAGCCGGATCGTCTGAATGCCGAGGAAGCCGTTCTTCTCGCCGGCCGTGGGGCACGGAGCTGTTTGCGCCGTCGCCAAAGTGCAACCGAGGATTCCAGACGCAGCCAGCGTCATGCATCGCAGAAATTGGTTTATGCTCATGACCGGCCCGATTATAGCGAGAATGGCGAAGCGGGCGAACCCCACGTCTCACACCAGCAACCCTTCCCTGCCCCCGCGCGGTGGTAGCATCAAGAGACACAGATGCAAACAAAAAAGCTGCAAATCATTCCCCTGGGCGGGCTGGGCGAGTTCGGAATGAACTGCCTGGCAGTGCGCTGGGAAGACGACATTATTGTGATCGACGCGGGCCTGATGTTCCCCGAGTCGGAGCTGCTGGGCGTCGACATTGTTGTCCCCGACATCACCTACCTGATTGAGAACAAGAAGCATGTGCGCGCCATTGTGCTGACGCACGGGCACGAGGACCACATCGGCGGCCTGCCGTGGATCCTGAGCGAGCTCAAGGTTCCGGTGTACGCCACCGAGTTCACGCTGGCCTACGTGGAAGGCAAGCTGGAAGAGCATCAGCTGCTCGACGAGATCGAGCTGATCGAGATCGAGCCGAAGGTGAAGTTCACCATCGGGCCGTTCACCATCGAGCCCATCCGCGTGACGCACTCGCTGGTGGATTGCGTGGCGCTGGCGATCGAGACGCCGGTGGGCGTGATCATTCATACCGGCGACTTCAAGATCGATCTTTCGCCGCTCGACGACAAGGCATTCGACCTGCACACCTTTGCCGAGTACGGCAAGCGCGGCGTGCTGGCGCTGTTGCAGGACTCGACCAACGTGGAGCGGCCGGGCTACACGCCCAGCGAGCGCGCTGTCATTCCCCGCCTTGACGAGATTTTTTCGCAGACGCAAGAAGAAGCTCTTCTTCAGTTGCTTCTCGTCGTCCATCTACCGCATCCGCATCGCCATGGAGCTGGCGCGCAAGCACGGGCGCAAGGTGGCCGTGGTCGGGCGCTCGATGATGGAGAGCACGGAGATTGCGCAGGACCTGGGCTACATCGATATTCCGCCGGGCCTGGTGATCAATCCCGGACAGATGCGCGACTTTCCGCCGGAGCAGTTGATGGTGCTGATCAGCGGCACGCAGGGCGAGCCGATGAGCGCGCTGAGCCGCGCCGCGGTGGACAATCACAAGCACGCGCACATCGATGCGGGCGACACGGTGGTGCTGAGCTCGCGGATCATTCCCGGCAACGAGAAGGGCATCTTCCGCGTGATCGATCACCTGAGCCGCCGCGATGCCAACGTGATTTACGACGACGGCCAGCATGGGCTGATTCACGTCAGCGGCCACGGCAGCCAGGAAGAGATGCGGCTGCTGATCAACCTGGTGCGGCCCAAGTTCTTCATCCCGATTCACGGCGACTATCGTTTTCTGCGCCAGCACGCGAAGTTGGCCATGGAGACCGGCGCGGTGGAGCACGCCATCGTGATTGAAGACGGCGACGTGCTGGAGCTGGACAAGGACGACGCGCGCAAACAGGACAAGGTGACGGCGGGACGCATTCTCATCGACTCCGGCTCGTCGATCGATGTGGTCGAAGATCTGGTCATCCGCGACCGGCGCATCCTGTCAGAAGACGGCGTCGTGCTGGCGGTGCTGGCCATCAACAAGAAGACCGGCAAGGTGGAGCGCGAGCCGGAGGTGGTGATGCGCGGCTTCGGCGGCGCCGACATTACCGACCAGGCGCGCGAAGCGGTGCTGAAGACGCTGGATGGCCTGAGCGCCGAGCAGAAGTCCGACTACGGCATGGTGAACGAGCGGGTGCGCGTGGAGCTGAAGCGGCTGATCCAGAAGACGCACGGGCCGCCGGCCGATGATCATGCCGGTGATTCTGGAAATCTGAACGGGAAATCCCCGCATGAAGTGCATCAATCGATTCGCATTTGTGTGCGCATTGGCAGTCTTGCTTGCGCCGACTTGGATGGCGCAGACGGCAACACCCGGCGACCAAACGGCTAAGACTGCCTGCCTGCCCACCACTACGCTGGATGAACTAATCAAGGCTATCGATGCCGCAGTGAGCGGCCCCGGTAACCAGGACCGCACCTGTTTTCGTGCGCTGTTCACGGCGGATGCGCGGCTGATTCCGATAAGCGTCGCCGCCGATGGCACCGCTGCGCCGCGCATTTTGACAGTGCAGGACTGGATTGACGCGGTGGCCAAACGCAGCTCAGCGGTGTTTTACCAGCACCAGATCAAAGTGAAGACGGAGTCGTGGGCGCACCTGGCGCATTTGTGGAGCACCTACACCACCGAGAACCCGGATGGCAAACCGATCGATCGCGGGATCAACAGCATCCAGGCCGTGTTTGATGGCAAGAGCTGGAAGGTAATCGAGATTCTATGGCAGGCGGAGAAGCCGACGGAGCCGGTACCGGCACAATACCTGCCGTAAGCACCGGGGACGGCTAACTCCTTTCCTTTTTCGCTACAACCCGCTGATAATAAGGGAAACGGAGTAAGCCATGACGCTGCAGATCGAACTCGACCCCGAGTTGAAGTCGAGACTTGAGGAGCAAGCCGCGCGCCACGGCATGGCCCCGGAAGCCTATGCCCTGAAGCTTCTTGAGGGCTCATTGCCCGCTCGAATTCAGCTCACCGGGACTGGGCGGCTCTCGCCCGGCGACGTTGATGCGATGACACGCGAGCTTACCAAGGGATCGGAAAACCTCCCCGTACTGCCTCTCGAAGCAAATGATCGCGAGAGCTATTACGAGGATCGCTGGTAAATGCCCTCGGATCTCTGGCTCGCCGACACAAACATTTTGCTTCGCTGGTTGCAGCCTGAAGGGTCCGATTTCCCGATCGTAGTTCGTGGAATTCGCAGAGTTGAGAGCACTGGAGCCACGCTGTGCTTCACCGGCCAGAACATGGCTGAATTCTGGAATGTTATGACACACCCCGTCGACCGCAACGGATATGGCATTTCTCCAGCAGAAGCGGACGTGAGAGCTCGGAGCATCGAGACTAGTTTTCGATTTCTGCCCGATAACGTAAATGTCTATCTCACGTGGCGTCAGCTTCTAGTGGACCACTCGATTCGTGGTGTTCAGGTCCACGACGCTCGGCTGGTTGCGGTCATGCAGGTTCATGGCGTGAAGCGCATCCTCACATTCAACACGCGCGACTTTGTGCTACGCGCAGATTGAAGCGATCCACCCTTCGCAGGTCTAAAAGGACTTATGCCGACAGCGACAGAACAGCTTGTTTCGATGGACACCATTCGCGCGGCAGCCCAGCGCATCGCCGGAGTTGCCGTTAAGACGCCGCTCGTGCGCGCGCCGTTCGAGGGCATTCTCGGGCGAAGTGTGGCTGAAGGCCGAGAGCCTGCAGCCCATCGGCAGCTTCAAGCTGAGGGGCGCAGCCAACAAGATCCTGCAGCTTTCGCCGGAAGAGATCAGGCGCGGCGTCATCACCTATTCCAGCGGCAACCATGCGCAGGGCGTGGCCTATGCGGCACGGGAGGTGGGCGCGAAGGCGGTCATCGTGATGCCCTCCAATGCGCCGGCCATCAAGCGCGCGGCAACGCTGGCGCTGGGCGCCGAGATTGTGGACGTGGGCGTCGCCTCAAGCGAGCGGCTGGCCAAGGCCGAAGAACTGATCCGCGAGCACGGCTATGTGGTGGTGCCGCCATACGACGATGAGAAGATCATTGCCGGGCAGGCCACCTGCGGGCTGGAGATCGTGGAGGCTCTGCCGGATGTGGACCTGGTGCTGTCGCCTGTCTCCGGCGGAGGGCTTGCTGAGCGGCAGTGGCCACGGCCGTGAAGCTGCTGCGGCCCCAGGCCAAGGTGTTCGGCATTGAGCCCGAGCTGGCCGCGGACACGGCGGAGAGCTTTCGCACCGGCAAGATTGTGACTTGGCCCTCGGAGCTGACCAGCCGGACGATTTGCGATGGTCTTTCGCACGCAGAGCGTGGGGGAACGGAACTTTACGCATATGAGGGCGTACGTGGATGGGATCATCACGGTTACCGAGGCCGAGATTCGCGCGGCCATGCGGGCGATTGTGGCCACGGCGCGTCTGGTGCCCGAGCCGAGCGGTGCGGTGACTACGGCGGCGCTGCTCTTCCATGCGAACGAGTTGCCGCCCTGGCGCAAGGCAGCGGCCATCATCAGCGGGGGGAACGTTGACCCGAATATGCTGGCGGATATTCTGACGGAGACAGGCAGAATGTAGGTTCGTGCTCTCCCGCCGCTCGCGAATGAGGCTGCGCGAAGGACGGGGCACGGGTGGTCTTGTGCTCACCGAAGGGCCGGCGGGGCGTCGTTTGAACTATGATGCCGTTGATGGGAACCCGAGGAAGTGTTCTCACGATCGCGCGTGGTGGCGCTGGGCCTGGTGCTCGGTTGCAGCCTGTTGCCGCTGGCCGGGCAGAAGAAGCCGAAGACCGACAATATTCAAAAGCCCATGGCTGGACCGCGCGCGACGGCGCTGCGGGTCACGTGGCTGTATATTTCGCCCAATAACAGCGCGCAGAAGGTTGACCGCGTGCAGCCGGGGCGCGAAATGGTAGTGGCGGAGAAGAGTGGTGACTGGCTGCGCGTATACGCCAACACCGACATCCAGGAAGAGACCAACGATCGCGACACGCCGTGGGTGGGAGCGATAATACGCCGCCTCCGATTTCGGGATGGATGGAGACGCGTGGCATTGTGATTGAATCCACGCCCGACGGCGACCAGGTGATGATGGGCGAGGCCGCCAACGAGGAGGCCGCCGGCCAGCGATCCGCGCGGTCCGGCGAACGCGGCGCAGATTGCGCGCCTGCTCTATCGCCGGGTGGTGGAGATGTTTCCCAACTCGCCGCTCGCGGCGGAGGCGGCGTGGCGGGCCGCGGATATTCAGTGGCAGATTCAAAAGGCCGACCAGGCATCGCGTCCTTCCGCCAAGGAGCAGGAGGCCTTATATGCGGGAGGGGATGGACGAGGAGCGATGAAGAAGGTTATCAAGCTCTATCCCCACACCAAGCAGGCCGACATGGCCGCCTATGACCTGATCGACAACAAGCTCTGCGGCGACTGGCAAGGGCAGGCGAAGTGTCCGGAGAAAGAGTCGGAGTTGTTACGAGAAGTACGCCGCGGAACATCCCGACGGACCGCGCACGGCGAAGGCACTTTACGAGGCGGCGTATCGCAACGCGGTGCTGGGGGACATGTTCAACGCCGATGACAACGACAAGAAGGCGGACGGCGCCAAGGCGCACGCGCACGATCTTGCTGGCGGGCTGAAGGACAAGTTTCCGCAATCGGATTACGCGGCGCGGGCGGCGGCACTGGTGTTCAAATTGGATCAGGGCGTCCCGGTATACGGAATCGACCGGCAATAGAAGCGTTTTGACCGGCGATAGCCGCTCCGACAAAATCGATTCTCTGCAAGTTGAATCTTCATTCATCGCCGGTGCCTGCCTGGCATTATCATCGAAGCAGACCCTTTCACTCAAAGCGGCGAGGGCACGCTCGGCGTAAGCGTTTCGGCCCTATCCGGAGGCTTTTTGAACGTCTACATTGTTTCTGTTTTGCTGGGTATTGTGGAAGGCCTGACGGAGTTTTTGCCGGTCAGTTCGACCGCTCATTTGCGGATTGCGGAGGCATTGCTGAAGTTCCGTTGGATGACGCCTACTGGAAGATGTACACGATCGTGATCCAGGCGGGCGCGATTCTCGCCTTGCTGCTGCTTTATCTGGGGCGGATCATGAGTTCATTCGCACGTTTCCGCAGGGGGAACGGGCGACCGCGATCTGTGACTCACCCGATTTCTCTGACGATTATCGCCTTCATCTGTACGTCGGTCCCGGCGCTGCTGCTGAAGAAGTGGAGCGACAAGAATCTCGGCAGCCTGACGGTGATTGCGATCGCGCTGCTGATGGGCGGCGTCGTGATGTGGGCTGTCGACGCGTGGCCATCGCGCTATGAGGCGGGCACGGGCATGTGGAGGAAATGAGGCTGGGGCAGGCGTGTGGATCGGGCTTTGCCAGTCGCTTTCGGCGATCTTCCCGGGCACTCGCGCTCGATGTCGACGATCGCCGCGGGACAGATGGTGGGCATGGACCGCCCCACCGCGCTGGAGTTCAGCTTTCTGCTGTCGATTCCCACCATGCTGGCGGCCACGGCCTACGACCTGCTCAAGGAAATCATCCCAGCAAGGCCGCGCTGGCCGCCGGTGAGGCGGCGGCGCACGTGACCATGAACAGCGAGCGCTGGATTGTGCTGGCATCGGTTTCGTGGTCTCGTTCATCGTGGCGCTGGGCGTCGTGGAGTGGTTCCTGACGTGGGTGCGCAAACACGGTTTACGGTGTTCGCCGTGTACCGCATCCTGCTCGGCATCGTGCTGCTGATCTGGGGAGCCGAATCATGGCGAGCGACGGGCGCTGCTCGGAATGACTTCGGTGCCGGCGGGGGTTGGACTATGAGATTCCCCCCGCTTTTGTTTGGCCGCGGATTCGCGCCCCAGCGCGATAATAGAGACTGCTCTGGGATTTTTCGTCCGCCCCCTGGAAGACGCGCAAACAGGTTTGCGCGGCGGCCGGGGCCCCCACGAACTGTGTCCGTCGTGGGGTGAAGCATCCGAAGGAGCGGAGGCGGCATCCCCAATGATGAAGCCCATTCAGATTGCTCTGGCGCCGACGCGGAGCCGCGCCCTGAACATGTTTCTGGGGCTGGTGCTGGCGCTGGTCTCGCTCCTTCTTTTCTCGCCATCGCCACGTATCACCCACCGATCCGTCGCTGAACACCTCAACGATCCGGCGGTCCGCACGCTGTTGCCAACTGGATGGGCCCCTCTGGCGCGTGTTTTAGCGACCTCTGTTGCAATCGCTTGGGTTCACAGCGTTTTTTGTGCCTCTGTGGTGGGCGGCCTGGCTGGGCTGGGTGTGCTCGCGATCCGGCGGTTCGGCTTGGCTGCGCTGGCCTCGGGTCGTGTGTCGCTGGTGTTTCTGCCGGCGGTGTTTGGCCTGCTGCCCTGGCATTGGCGCTGGATGCATGCGATTCCGGTAGAAGGCGTCATGGGGCGGCTGGTCGCGGCTTGCTGGTGGCGTATCTGAATATGCAGGGAGCGTGGATTGTGGCCGGCGTGCTGGCCGCTGGCGGACTCTACTTCGCTCGGCCATCAGCTTCAGGGCCTTTGGGAGATGGTTGAAGATCGCTGGATCATGCTGCAGTCGTGGCACGATCGCTGGCGGAACTGGCGCGAAGAGCGCGCCGACCGGCGGGCCGAGCGCGAAGAATGGCGACGAGCAGGCCGAACCGGGCCGGCGCAGCGTATCTTCTCCGGGGCCATCGGACCGAAGCATGAACCAGAGCGCGTGCAGGCCCCAGCCGTCCTGGCAGCCCTCTTCGGCCGTCGCAGTCGGAAGCCGGAGGTCGATCCGGTGGATGAGATTCCCGCATTTCAGCGCGCGGCGCAGCAGCCGGCCGAGGCGAGTCCCGTGATCAGCCGGCACGGCGGCCAGCATCTGGGAGCGTAGCGAGCGCCGCGGCACCGGGACCACTGCGCCTCGAGCGGAGACGGCGCCTCTAGCGGCCGCCGCTGCCGGTGACCGCACCGGCGCGGCGCTCCGGCCGGCGCCGAGGCCGGGCGACGGACGCACCCGGAGCGAGGCAGCGCCCGTTCGCTCGCCCGAGCCCGCGCGAGCAATTGCGCCGACGCCCGTGCCGGCTGCCGCTGCGCAACAGCACCAGCCGGCGAGATCGCGATCCACGAGCGCGCCGATGCCGATTGCACACCGCCACCGTACCTCCCAAGAACGTGAGCGGATTCAAGCTGCCGCCCAGCACGCTGCTCAATCGCCGGCGGCGGGCCGCAGGCCATCCGGGAAGACGTGCTGCGCGAAGAAGCCAAGGTGCTGGTCGAGAAATGCGGCGAGTTCGACGTACGCGGCCAGGTGGTCCAGATCAATCCCGGACCCATGGTGACTACCTACGAGTTCAAGCCCGAGGCCGGCGTCAAATATTGGCGCGTAACCGGCCTGGCCGACGACCTCTGCCTGGCGATGCGCGCCGAAAGCATCCTGATCGAACGCATGGCGGGCAAAAGCACCGTGGGCATCCAGGTGCCGAATCACGAGCGCGAGACGATTCATCTGCGCGACGTGATTGAATCCGAGACCTTTCGCCAAGGCCAAATCGCGGCTCACGCTGGCCATGGGCAAGGACATCAACGGCCGCATCGTCACCGCCGACCTGGCTCGATGCCGCACGTGCTCATCGCCGGCTCCACGGGCTCGGGCAAATCGGTGGCCATCAACGCGATGATCATGAGCCTGCTCTTTCGCACCACCCCCGCGCAGGTGCGGCTGATCCTGGTCGACCCCAAGCGCGTGGAACTGGGCATGTATGAGGGCATTCCGCATCTCTTTACGCCCATCATCACCGAGCCCAAGCTGGCGGCGAACGCGCTGCGCAACGCCGTTCGCGAGATGGAGCGCCGCCTGAAGCTGCTGGCCAGCCGCAGCGTGCGCAATATCGACCAGTACAACAAGCTGTTTGAGGGCGCCATGCCTCGCTCTTCGACGACGGCGAGCAGAAGAGCCGCTGCCCTACATCGTGGTCATCATCGACGAGCTGGCCGACCTGATGATGCTGACCGCGCCAACGTGGAAGAGTCCATCACCCGGCTGGCGCAGATGGCGCGCGCCGTGGGCATTCACCTGGTGCTGGCCACGCAGCGGCCGAGCGTGGACGTGATCACCGGCCTGATCAAGGCCAACGTGCCTAGGCGCATCAGCTTCCGGCTGGCCACCAAGGTCGACTCCCGCACCATCCTCGACACCAACGGGGCCGAAGCCCTGCTGGGCCGCGGCGACATGCTCTTCCTGCCGCCGGGCACCAGCCGGCTGATGCGCCTGCACGCGCCGTATGTCAGCGAGAAGGAGACCGCCGCCGTCGTCGACTTCTGGAAGGACCAGGGCCAGGCCGAGTACGTCGAAGGCTTCCTCGAGTCGCCCAAGGACGAGCGCGTGGAGATGGAGGGCGCGAAGCGGCGAGGGTGACGACAACGACCCCATGTTCGACGATGCGGTACGGCTGGTCTTCGAGTTCGGCAAGGCATCAACCTCGCTGCTGCAGCGCCGCCTGCGCATCGGCTACGGCCGCGCCGCGCACCTGATCGATCTTATGGAGCGGGATGGGCTGGTGGGTCCCGCAGATGGATCGCGGCCGCGCGAATTTCTCAAGGCCCCTGGCTGGCTGCACGAGATCGCCGCCAACGAGTAGAAGAGGCTATTCGTCGAACCCCGCGCCAGTTTTCAGTAAGATACTGGCGAGCGTCTGCGCTGAAGATCGCGTCCAATCAAACATGGACTGCCGCAGGATCCGGAGTTTCGTCGTTTTTGCGGTGGCTGCGTCGCCCTGGCAGCCGCCCAGGAACTCCCATTCCCGCCGCAACGGAGCTCTCCGGGCACCCCTTCGCCATCAAGAACAATTGGGTCATTGGCGGCACGGGTAACTGGGACTACCTCACGCTCGATCCCGCTGCACGCCAGCTTTTCATCGCGCACGGTCAAACCGTCCAGGTTGTCGACATTGGAAGCGAATCCGTCGTGGGAACCGTGACGGGCTTTGGTCGGGCCCACGCGGTCGTGCTCGACAATCCCGGCCCCTATGGCTATGCGACCGATGGCGCCGACATCTCGGTCCCACTGGAATCCGGTATCCGAGCGGTAGGGGAGCAGGGCATAAGGTTCGCAGGCGGAGTCAAGGTTTTTGACCGACGGACGTTTGCAGCAGTCACCACCATCCTCACGCGACCCTCATTGGGCGAACTCGCCCTGGAGCCGCAAACCGGTCTGCTGTTTGCCCTGGGTACCGACCTGTCGACACTGCCGCCGAAGCCCGAGCCCCCGTCTCCACGCCATCCGTCGACAGACCTGCGGCGCGAAACGTGGAACCGACACATGCCCAAGCCGGGCAGCCTCAGGCCCAAACGTCTCCTTGTGGTTCGACCACTTCTGGCGAGCGCATGCCCGAGTCGTCATTTCTGTGATCGATCCCCAGAAGCAGCGCGAGCGTGTCGACATCCGGGTGTGCGGGCTTCTCGGCTTCGCCGCGCCGACGGAGCTGGCGATTTTTACGTGACGTTCACCAGCCGGAACATGGCGGCACGGCTCGATGCCGGCGCGCTCGCCCAGATGCTGGAGCCATCCGATACCGAGCCGAAAATCGTGGAGATCGCAGGCAAGCAGTACATCTACGACGTAGTCGGCGAGTTGGACTGGCGCCCGCAAACAAAGGCCACAGCCAGCCTCGGAGACGTGCTGCCGGAGCTGCGTACGATTGGCCTGCCCGATTGCAGTGAGCCCCATGGACTCGCCGTCGACAGCCGGCAAAACCGCTT
>CAWJVV010000021.1:0-74525 GCA_963846375.1 uncultured Acidobacteriota bacterium | reverse complement strand
CTTCGACACACATGCCGCCCAGGAGGACACGCATAGCGGCTTACTCTCGGAGTTTGCCGGCGCGGTGGCCGCGTTTTTCGACGACCTCCAGGTGGCAAAGCTCTCCGAACAAGTGGTCTTGCTCGCATTCAGCGAGTTCGGCAGGACGATCCGCGAGAACGGCTCCGGCGGCACGGATCACGGGACGGCGGGCGAAGTGTTCCTCGTCGGCCCCAGCATGCACGGCGGCGTTGCCGGCAACATGCCGAGCCTCACCGACCTAGGCGACGGCGAACCGAAGATGACCACCGACTTCCGAAATATCTATGCCTCGGTACTGGAAAGCTGGCTGGTCTTAACCGCGCGCAACGCCGTGGGCGGTTCCTTCGGCCCAGCGGCACTGTTCCGGTCCTGAGAGCCGCAGCGACTCGGTCAACTTCGCCCGCTGAGATCGGCAAGATCAACGGTGGAAACTTTTGCCGAGTTTTCGATAAGGTGACGACCGGCCGCGCCTGAGGTGTCTTGATCAGTAGATCGAATCCGGACTGGATGGTGTGACCTTCGCTGGCCGGTTCGCTACACTGAACGAAGAGGCAACGCGGACGACGCCGCTAGATCGACGCGGAGCTTTGGCAATGGAGGATCGGGATCGCTGCCGAGACTGCGGCGGGGAGCTGCCCCCATGCGCCCGATGGGTTGTGCCCGGACTGCCGGCTGCGGGCCGGACTGGCCGGCGGCGCCCGACCGAGGGGGACCACGACTGGCACGACGTGCCCGACAAGACTGTGGCGTGGACGTCGTCGCCGTCGTGGGCGGCGACTCAGAGCAAGGCTCGCTGGCGAGGCTGGCCGAGACCGTTGCGGGCATCCCGCGAGTGCACTTGCGGCGACACCGAACCGGTCACCGGCCCCGGACCGATGGTCCGCCCCTCCTCGGCCGAGATGCCCGGCCCGACCGACCGCTCCTGCCGGTTGCAACTGCTCGGCGAGGTCGCCCGCGGCGGCATGGGGGCGATCCTGAAGGGGCGCGACACCGACCTGGGCCGCGACCTGGCCATCAAGGTGCTGCTCGAGCAGCACCGCGACAACCCCGACCTGATCCGCCGGTTCATCGAGGAAGCCCAGATCGCCGGCCAGTTGCAGCACCCGGGCGTGGTGCCGGTCTACGAGCTGGGCGCCCTCGCCGACCACCGGCCATACTTCGCCATGAAGCTGGTCAAGGGCCGCACGCTGGCCGCGCTGCTGGACGAGCGCAGGGTCCGGCGGAGGACCGGCCCCGGCTGCTCGGCATCTTCGAGCAGGTCTGCCTGACGGTCGCGTATGCCCACGCCCGGGGCGTGATCCACCGCGACCTGAAGCCTTCCAATGTCATGGTCGGCAGCTTCGGCGAGGTGCAGGTGATGGATTGGGGCCTGGCCAAGGTGCTGCCGCAGGGGGGCTCGCCGACGACCGCGGCCGGGCGCATGCGCGCACGAGACGGTGATCCAGACCGCCCGGACCGGCTCGGACGCCGACGCTTCGCTGGCCGGCTCGATCATGGGGACGCCCGCCTACATGCCGCCCGAGCAGGCCAGCGGCGACGTCGAGCGGCTCGACGAACGGGCCGACGTCTTCGCGCCTGGGCTCGATCCTCTGCGAGATCCTGACCGGCCAGCCGGCGTTCACGGGCCGGACCGTGGGCGAGATCCAGCGCAAGGCCGCGCGGGGCGACCTCACCGACGCCTACGGCCGGCTCCTCGCCTGCGTGGCCGACGCCGAGCTGGTGGCGCTGGTCAAGGACTGCCTGGCGATCGAGCCCGAGGACCGGCCGCGGGATGCCGCCGTGGTGGCCGGGCGGTTGACGGCCTACATGGCCGGGGTGCAGAGCGACTCCGGACGGCCGAGCTGGCGCGGGTCGAGGCACAGGCGCGGGCCGAGGAGGAGGCCAAGCGGCGCGTCCTGGCCGACGCGCTGGCGAGAAGGCGCAGGCCCACGCCGTCGAGGAGCGGAGGCGGCGGCGACTTCAGGTGGGCCTGGCCGCGTCGCTCCTGGCCCTGACCACGATCGGCGGTCTGGTTCACTGCCTTCCTCCAGCAGCGGCAGGCGCGAGCAGCACGCGTCGAGCTGACGCTGAAGGAGGCGACGCTCCTGCGCGACCAGGCGCCGAAGCGGCCGATGACCTCAACCGCTGGCAAGCGGCGTGCGAGGCGGTCAAGCGGGTCGAGGTGGTGCTGGGCGAGGATGACGACGCCGGGGCACGGCTGCGGCTCCAGGACCTGCGCCGGGAAGTCGAGGCCGGCACGGCGGCCGCCCGCACGACCGGGAGTTGCTCGAGGCGCTGGCCGACATCCGCGGTCGGAGCTGGATCTCGGACCCGGCGCGACCGACGTGGCCTATGCCGATGCGTTCCGGCCGCCGGGATCGACCTCGATGCCTGCCCCCGGCCGAAGCCGCGGCCCGGCTCCGGGCCCGCCCGCCGCGGTCGTGCTCCCGATAGTGGGTTACCTGGATAGCTGGTCGCTCGTGCGTCGTTTCGACGAGCAACCGGCCGAGCGCTGGCGTCGCCCCCTGGCCGTGGCCCGCTCCGCCGACCCCGACCCCTACCGCGACCGCCTCCGTGCCCTGGTCGAGCGCCCCGACCTCAAAGCAGAGCGAGGCCCTGCACGCCCTGTCCAAGGATCGGCAGGTCGCCGAGCTGTCGCCGGCCAGCATCTTGCTGGCCTCCGCGCGAACGCAGGCCGACGACCTGCCAGGGGCGGTTGCCGTGCTCGAGCGGGCCGCGCAACGACACCCGGGCGACGTGTGGATCAACTACAACCTGGCCCAGTTTCTCTCAGAGTTGCCCACGCGGCGCGAGGAGGCGGTACGATACTACACGACGGCGCGGGCGTTGCGACCGGAGACGGCCCATAATCTGGGCCACCTGCTCGATCGAATCGGACGAGGCGAGGACGCGATCGCGACGTTTCGCGAGCTGGTCCGAGTGCGGCCTTCGAAGGCCCGAACCTCGGGTGCCTCGGCACGACCCTCCTGGCTCGAGAGCATCGCGAAGAGGGCCTGGAGACGCTCGACCGGGCCATCGCCGCCGCGCGCGAGTCAATCGGTCGCCGGCCCGGCGACGCCGCGGACTATAACACTCTCGGCTACACGCTCGAGGTCAAGGGAGATCGGGATGGTGCCATCGCGGCCTACCGCGAGGCCCTCCGGATCAAACCCGGCCACACGAGGCCCTGGCCAATCTCGTCTCCAGGTTGAAGGCAGAGGGACCTGGACGGTACCATCGACGTCCTCCGTACGGCGATCCGGGCCACGCCGGATCATGCCCGGTCGCATGACGATCTCAGCCATGCACTCCAGGCGAAAGGAGATCTCGACGGTGCCATCGCCGAGATCCGCGAGGCGATCCGGCTCAGTCCCGACGTTGCCGGATACCGCAGCCACCTTTCCGCCTTGCTGAAGCGCAGGGGCACGACGACACCTCGCCGTAACCCCCGCATCGGTCGGGATCAAGACCGATGATGACATCAAGTACGTCGCCGTCTGGTCCAATTTGTATACCGCAAATCACCTTTGCACAAGGCGCCGAACCCGGGGCGTGTTTCGAGGCACCCTCGAGCTTCTAGAGCCGGCATATCGAGCTGGTCGAGACGCTCGACAGCGGGCAAACTGGTTGCGGAATTTGATTTCATCGTCTGTGCGGCCGGTGGCGTGAGCCATTTGCTGCAGCAGCGTTAAGTCGTATGCCCATCCGCGGTTGCAATCAACGTCTGGTTGGTTGCGCCCTCCGGCGCCAGCCAATCACCGAATGGGATGCCCTGCTGCTTTTGCCAGAGGCCATCGGGGTTTGCTGCTTCAATTGCGGCGACGTATTTGGTCATCGCATCCCAGTTCTGATCGATCACGCTGGTGTCGCCAGTCTGCAGCCATGACGTCCAGGGGATAATGACGCCGGCGTCGCCCATCCCGCACCCCAGCCGGCATTTTCCTGCACGGTACCCGGCGCGTAGATGCCGTAGAAAGGCGTCCCCACCTGGGTGCCGCGCATGTCGCCGCCGAATTTGCGGGTGAAGGCGGCCAGATCCATGTTGTAGCTTGCGGTGCGCCAGAAGACCTGGGCGTCGGCCATCCAGCCCAGGCGCTCGTCGCGTTGCGGGCAGTCGGTGGGCAGGCCAACGAAGTTGGAGCGCTGACCCCACAGGATGTTACTCCAAAGCTGGTTGACGAGTTTGTTGCCCGTGGTGAGCTGCGCGGCGAAGGGAGCATTGGTGTGCATGACGAGCGCGGTGATTGCGTCTTTTGAAGGGGCGGATGGAAGGCCGGTGATCTCCGCGTAGCGGAAGCCGTGGAAGGTGAATTGGGGGTGAGTTGTTCCACGCCGCTGCCGGCGAGGATGAAATGGTCTGTGGCTTTGGCGGTGCGCAGGTTCTCGGTGTAGACGGTTCCGTCGTCGTTGAGAATCTCGGCGAAGCGAACGCGGACATCGGTGCCTTTTGGACCTGAGACGCGCAGACGTTCAACGCCGGCAAGGTTCTGGCCGAAGTCGAAGACATAGACGCCGGGCTTGGGCTGCGTCACGGTTTTCGCGGGGACTTCGCGCTCGATGCGGATGGGTTGGAAATCCTGCGCCTGGATCGCGATCGGCTTTGGTTCAATGGGAATCACGGGCATCCAACCGGCGACGGTCGCAGCGTGATTGGTGAAGGCCGCTGCGATCTCGAGTTTTTGTCGGGCATCCTGCGTCTCGCCATCGTAGAGCTCCAAATGCAGGATGTACGAGGGCCGGGCGCGCCAGCTCTCGTCGGTCGTGACCCACTGCACGCTGCCATCGGTGTATTCAATGCGCAACTGCGCGCGCAGCGCAGGCGGCGTGTCTCCATAGTTGTTGGGCTGCTGGAACCATTCCAGCGGCGTGGCATACCAGCCCGGAGCCAGTAACGCGCCGAGGGTGTTTTCTCCTTTGGCGCAAGGAGGCTTGTCACATCGTAGCTCTGGTAAATCACACGCTCTCGATAGTCAGTCCAGCCGGGCGCCAGCACGTCGTCGCTGACGCGCTTACCGTTAAGGAACATCTCGTACGCACCGAGCGACGTGGAGTAAAAGCGCGCCGACTTGATTGCCTTGGTCAACTCGAACGTGTGCCGTAATGCCTTCACCGAATCGGGAATCCAGGGGTGGCCCAGCGCCTTTGCGTCGGGTGCAGGGGTCGGCTTCCAGTCCTCGGCGGGTTTCCAATTTGCGTCGTCAAAGCTGGGCTGCTCCCATCCAGCAGCGGCAGAGGCAGAAGATTTCCAGCCGGGCTGGCTGGCGAAGGTGGCGACGGAGCCGTCGGAGTATTCCACATAGAGCGTGGCCGACATGGGAGGAGCTTCGTCCTTGGTTGCGGTGTAGCGGACGGTTTCAATGGCGATCGTGTTTGCGCCGGCCTTTGCGTCGGCGGTCACGTCGGCGCGCACAAATTTCTTCCACGGCATCTGATGCCATGCCGGAAACGGGGCGGCTTGAAGCACCTGCTTCCCATTGACCCAGGCTGCCACAGTGTCCTGACCGGTTGCGTACAGGGCAGCCGTCTTCACCGGCTTATCGAGGGTCACGGTTTCGCGGTAGGCAATGCGCGACTCAGCGCCTTGAGCCGTCGCCCTGGCTTCGTGCTCGGGGCTCTCGATCCAGGCAGCCGGAGCGTGACGGACCACCGCTTCTTCAGTGGTTTCAAAACCTATCCATTGAGCTTTCCATGCGTCCTGGTCCAACAGGCCGGTCTCGAACCAGCTGGTCGCTGCGGCGTAGGGTTTGCCGTCATTTCCCCAGACCATCACCCGCCACCAGTAGCGCGTGGAAGGCTTCAACGCTGCGCCTTTATAGCGAACGTTCAGGGACTCAGCGGAATCGATACGGCCGCTTGACCACACGTCCGTCTTGCCGGCGAGCCGCTCGCGGGCTGTAGCAACCTTCAGTTCATACGCAGTCTGGCGCGCCCCGTGGGCGGGATCGCGCAATTGCCACGAGAAACTGGGGGCGGGATCATCGATTCCGAGCGGGGTATCGAGGTTGTCCACCTGCAGTTTGGCGGGGCCGGTGGCCGAAACATTCTGGGCTGTGAGGATGGCGCCGCCGATTGCCAGACTTAATACGCTACCCAGAACCCACCCCATGGCGCGATGTTGGCCCATGCGCTGTTCTCCCTTGAAATACGAGATTGATGCCACCCACCGGCTTAAAGAATTCGAGCGGGCTGCATGCAGGAAATAGTTTCTCAATCGAAAGTAGGGAAGGCAGGCAGGGGCTGTCAAAGGCTTTTCCGCGAACCGCGCGGCTGCCGATGCAACTGCTACGACCGATAAAATCTCGAAATGGGTCTTCGTCTTTACGCGGCTACCACCAGCCAGGGCAAGTTGCGCGATTTTCGCACCGCTGCCGTTGCACACTCCATCAACATCGAACCGCTGCCGGGACTGGAGGAGATTGAGCCGCCTGAGGAGACCGGGGCGACCTTTATCGAGAATGCGACGATCAAGGCCGTCTACTATTCGAGATTCGCTCCGGGCGAGCTGGTGCTGGCCGATGATTCCGGTTTGGAGGTGGACGCGCTCGGTGGCGAGCCTGGCGTGAGGTCGGCACGCTATGCGGCAGATGCTGGTTTGACGGATTCCCCGGACGCAGCCACGGACAACACCGACGTGTGGAACAACATCACGCTGCTGCAGCGAATGGCTACGGTCCCCACAGAGCAGCGCTCGGCGCGCTATCGTTGCGTGCTGGTTGCGGCGCGCGATGGCGAGGTTGAGGAGTCGGCGGAGGGCACGGTCGAAGGAGTGATTCTGGATGCACCGCGCGGCATGGGCGGCTTCGGGTACGATCCGCTGTTCTATTTGCAGCATCTGGACCAAACCATGGCCGAGATCGATCTTGAAACCAAGCTGTCGCTCAGCCATCGGGGGCGGGCGATCGCCGCATTGCTCGCAAAGCTCACCGCCTGACGGTCGGCACGGATGGAGTGAAACCATGGTCCACGGCGCACCGGCTCAATCGCGCTGGATGAAGAACGAGCCGCGCGCTTCTCTTCCAGAGCACGAGGTCAAACAGATCCTCGCACGCGTCTTTCCGCAGCGCATTCTGCTTTCGATGGGCCCTCTCCACGGCCTACGCAATGCGAATTTCAAGCTGGAGCTTGATTCCGCTCCACACCATGTCGTACTGCGTATCTACGAGCACGATCCATCCATCTGCCGCAAAGAGATCGACCTGCTTCAGCGAATCGGGAACACACTTCCAGTTCCGGAGATCCTGCATGCGGAACCTGACGGCCTGAGCGAGATTCCTCCCTTTGTCGTCACGCGGTACATCGAAGGGATAACGTTCCAACACCTTAAACGCCATGGCGAATCGAGCCAGATCGGGGAGGCCGCTTTCGCGGTTGGCGAGGCACTTGCAGGGCTCGGACGCGTTTACTTTGAACGCTCCGGCTGGCTAGGACCCGGGGCTCAGCCCTCTGCACCGCTGTTCAAAGGAGAAAACGCCATTCCGCGCTTTGTGGACGCATGTCTGGCTGAACCGCGGCTGCAGAAACGGATGGACCGGGCAACGCGCGACCAGATGCATGATCTGATGTGGTCGCATGCCGCACAGCTAGTTGCTGTGGATGCCGCGACGAGCCTCGTTCACGGCGACTTTGGCAAACGCAATGTGCTGATGAAGTGCGTTCGGGGGCAGTGGCGAGTAGCCGGCATCCTCGACTGGGAGTTCGCCGTCTCCGGCTCGCCGCTGATCGACATTGGGCACTTTCTGCGCTACGAGCGAGACAACCGCCCGCTCGTTGAGCCCTGGTTTAGCGACGGATTTGTAAAGAATGGAGGCAGTCTGCCGCTGGACTGGCGAAGACTGGCCCGCATCACCGATTCCGTTGCTCTTGTCGAGAGCCTCTCCCATAACGAACTCTCCGACGAGATCTCGGCAGAGTTGCTCGAATTGCTGCGAGCCGCAGTGTGCAACCGCGACCCGCAACTCCCTTGAAGCGCCTGCTCTTAGAATGATGGCGTAAACAAAGTGGCTGTTCACGGGTGGTCCTGCGGTCGTCTCGAAAAGGGGAAATCATGACAGAGACAAATCCGGCGTCGTTTACGCGGCGGAATCTGGCGCGCGGCGCCATTATCGGAAGCGCCTCTCTGCTGTTTTCAGGGGATGCATTGTCCGTGCCGTCCGGCAAGGAAAGTGCCGGCCTGCTGAACGTCCGCGAGTACGGAGCGGCGGGCGATGGCACTACGGATGACACGGCCGCATTGCAGAAGACGCTGGATGCGGCAGCCAAGGGCAGTGGCGGGGTCTTCGTTCCTCCAGGCACGTATCTGACCCGCGAGCTCCACGTTGGCGGCGGCACGGCGCTGGTGGGCATTCCCGCGTGGAACTACAGTGCCGGCGGTGGCTCAGTGTTGAGGCTTGCTGACGCGAACGCCACGTGCCTGCTGAACCTGACCGACGCGCGCGGGGCTACCATCGAGGGCTTGTCTCTGGAAGGGCGCGATCTCGGGTCGGGAATTCATGGGATTGCCACCCATCGCAGCATGTGGGGCCAGCACGAAGACGGTTTTCGGATCGAGCGTTGCCAGGTAACCCGCTTTACCGGAGACGGCATACACCTGGAGTGCGCGTGGTGCTTCAGCGTACGGCATTGCGAGCTGGCCTATAACCATGGCGATGGCCTGAGCCTGCGCGGATGGGATGGATTTCTGCTCGACAACTGGTTCTCAGGAAACAAGCGGGCAGGGTTCGCCGCGAGGCAGGAGAACGCCTCCGTGACCTTTACCGCCAATCGCGTGGAGTGGAACGGTGAGGAGAATATGGTCATCGCCGGCGCTGACGGCTACCAGATCACCGGCAACTTCTTCGACCGGGCTGGAACGTACGGCGTGGCCCTGCGCAAGGGTATTCACGGCCCTTGCAACCAGATCACCCTCACCGGGAACTTCATCAAGCGCAGCGGCAAGATGGCCGATCAAAGCACTCACGATTCGACTCAGATCCTGCTGGAAGAGGCGGAAGGCGTGACGTGCATCGGCAATTCGTTGCAGGCGGGACGCGATGACGGCGGGACTGGGGTCTGGAGCCCAACGTATGGAATCATCTATCGGGGTTTGCGCAACTGCGTTGTGCGGGACAACGTGCTCCACGACGGAGCCCTGAAGGAACTGCTTCTTGACCTGGGCGGGCACCATGAGGGGGTGATCGTCTCCGACAACCCGGGGCGGCTCTTCACCGATCTCCAAAGGAAGTGGTAAGCGGACGCTGGGGAAACATGGAATCCGGTGTTCTTTCACCAAGTGCGACGGCGGCAACGCCCGCGCTTGACGATGTTTATGCGGGTTCCGAATAATAGCGAGGGTAACCTGCGTTAAAACTTCGTCTCTCAATCCGGAACGATTCGGCGCGCAGACCCCCTCGCAACACAGCTCAGAGGAGCTCAAATCTTCATGGCCACTGCCCAACAACCTGCCGCCCCCAAACTTCGGGAGGGCGTTCAGCCGCTCCGCGCCGGCCAGGGAACGTCGTTCTTCTGGCGACGCCTGCATTCGCTGCTGGGCATTGTGCCCATCGGCGCGTTTCTCCTCGAGCACCTGATCTCGAACTTTGAGGCGCTCAAGGGACCCGTTGCTTATGCCGAGCAGGTGAAGTTCCTTAATGCCCTGCCCCTGGTGCGCGTGCTGGAGTGGACCTTCATCTTTATTCCGATCCTGTACCACGGCATCTACGGCGTGTACATCTGGCTGCGCGGCAAATCGAACGTGGTGTACTACCCCTATGCCGGCAACTGGCTCTACGTTGCCCAGCGCTGGACGGGCATCATCGCTTTCGCTTACATCGTGCAGCATGTGCTGCGCCAACGCTTTCTCGGTGCTGACCTGCCTGACAATCCAGGGATGGCCTTCGCCAAGGTGCAGCACGAGTTGGCGAACCCGATCATGCTGGCCGTTTATATCATCGCGATGATCGCAGTCTGCTGGCACTTTGCTTACGGCATCTGGTTATTTGCGGCCAAATGGGGTATCACGCCGGGTGAAAAGGCACGGCGCCGTTTTGGCTGGGTCTGCCTGGTCTTCGGCATCGCGCTCACCATATTCGGACTGTCGAGCATCTGGGCCTTCATCGGGCCTGAATATCAGAACGCGCCTGAAAACGTGCCGGTGACCCTGCTGCTTGCGACGCAAAATGCCCAGCTCAGCTGAACTCGAGGCCCTAATGGCGGCCGACAACCAATCCGCGCATCGTGCCTCAGCATGGCAGTGAAGTCAAGCCGGAACCCGCAAACGCCTCGCAAGGCGCAACCGTGTTGCAGTGATCGGGATCGCATTTTTGATCCCGAAAGGATTCGTAAGGAATGGCAGCATCACCCAGAATCATCGTGGTTGGCGGGGGACTCGCCGGGCTGGCAGCGGTCATCAAGATTGCTGAAGCCGGGGGCAACGTCGACCTGTTCTCGATTGTCCCGGTCAAGCGATCCCACTCGGTTTGCGCGCAAGGCGGCATTAACGCCGCCAAGAATCTGAAGGGCGAGGGCGACACCACAGCCCAGCACTTTGACGACACGATTTACGGCGGCGACTTCCTGGCCAACCAGACGCCGGTGAAGGCCATGTGCGAGGCCGCGCCGGCCATTATCGATCTGCTCGACCGCATGGGCGTACCTTTCAATCGCACGCCCGAGGGACTGCTCGACTTTCGACGCTTTGGCGGCACGCTTTACCACCGCACGGCGTTTGCCGGCGCCACGACAGGCCAGCAGCTTCTCTACGCGCTCGACGAGCAGGTGCGCCGCTACGAGTCAGAAGGCAAGGTCAAGAAGTACGAGGGCTGGGAATTCCTCTCCGCCATCATGGACTCCAAGGGCGTTTCGCGCGGCATCACGGCCATGGACCTGCGCACCATGGAGGTGCGCGCATTTCCCGCGGACGCCACCATCCTGGCTACCGGCGGCATAGGCGCGATCTTTGGCAAGAGCACCAACTCCGTTGTCTGCACCGGCTCCGCGCAATCGGCGGTCTTCCAGCAGGGTGCGTATTACGCCAACGGCGAGTTTATCCAGGTTCACCCGACATCGATTCCGGGTGAAGACAAGTTGCGGCTCATGTCGGAGTCGGCGCGTGGCGAAGGCGGCCGCGTGTGGGTTCCGAGAACCGCGGGCGACAAACGCCCCTTCAAGCAGATTCCCGAGGCGGAGCGTTTCTACTTCCTCGAGGAGTGGTATCCCAAGTACGGCAATCTTGTTCCGCGCGACGTGGCCACGCGCGCCATTCATAAGGTCGTTTACGAGAACGGCCTGGGCATTGACGGCCAGCCGATGGTGTACCTCGACCTGACGCACATCGATCGCGAGACCCTGAACCGCAAGCTCGAAGGAATTCTCGAGATCTACGAGAAGTTTGTGGGCGACGACCCGCGCGAAGTACCCATGAAGATCTTCCCGGGCATGCACTACACCATGGGCGGCCTGTGGGTCGACTTCAACCAGATGACCAATATTCCCGGGCTCTTTGCGGCGGGCGAGTGCGAGTACCAGTACCACGGCGCCAACCGCCTGGGCGCCAACTCGCTGGTCAGCTGCATTCACGGTGGATTCATTGCCGGCCCTATCGCCATGAAGTATGCCAAGAGCCTGCCCGCGGCAGAAGGCGATGGCGGCGCGGCAGCCGAGGTCTCACGACAGAACGAGATCAACAAGGCACTCATCCACAATGAAGGCAACGAGAATCCCTTCCGGCTATGGCGTGAACTGGGCAATACCATGACCGAGCACGCTACCGTGATCCGTTACAACAAGGGATTGAAGGAATCCGATCAGAAGATCGTCGAGTTGATGGAGCGCTACGACAAGGTCAATCTCAGTGACAAAAGCCAGTGGGCCAACACCAGCTTCGCCTTTGCGCGCCAGCTGAAGAACATGCTGGAGCTATCACGCGCTGTGGTGCAGGGCGCGATTCTGCGCGACGAGTCGCGTGGGGCGCACTATAAGCCCGACTTTCCGGACCGCAACGACGAGAAGTTCCTCAAGACCACGAAGGCCAGCTTTACGGGCGCTATCGAGGGTCCGAAGTTTGAGTTTGAAGAAGTCGATACGCAGTACATCAAGCCGCGGCCGCGCCGTTACGACGCCGCGAAATAACTGGGTAGGTCGTGGCTTTAGCCTCGACAATCACGCACGCGAAGAGAGTTCGGGGCTTTAGCCCCTGAGGGAATGCCAACCGATGGCAAACAAAACCGTAGCATTCGAAATCAAGCGTCAGGCCGGTCCCGACGCGCCCGCCGTCTGGGAGAAATTTGAACAGGAATGGCGCCCCGGCATGAACGTCATCTCCTCCATGATGGAGATCGCCGCCAATCCCGTGACCGCGGATGGAAGGCAGACCACGCCCATCACATATGACTCCAATTGCCTGGAAGAGATCTGCGGTTCCTGCGCCATGCTCATCAACGGCAAAGCGCGCATGGCCTGCTCGGCGCTCGTCGACAATCTGGAACAGCCCATCAAGATTGAGCCGCTCAGCAAATTCCCCCTGGTACGCGATCTCGCGGTCGACCGCTCGGTTCTGTTCAAGAATCTGCAGGCGGTGAAGGCTTGGGTTCCAATCGATGGCACGTACGATCTTGGATCGGGGCCGCGCATGTTCCCGCAGGAGCAGGAGGTCCGGTATCCCTTCTCCAACTGCATCTCGTGCACGTGCTGCATGGAGGTTTGCCCACAGTTCAATGAGTCTACCGGCTTTGTGGGCGCCGCTACCATTGCGCAGGTGAAGCTGTTCAACATGCATCCGACGGGCAAGGTCCTGGCTGAAGAACGCTTGCGTGCTCTGGCCGGCGACGGGGGAATCCAGGAGTGCGGCTTCGCTCAGAATTGCGTGGAGGTCTGTCCGAAGAACATTCCTCTCACCGACGCGATCTCCGACGTGGGACGCGATGTGTTTATCCAGAAGGCCAAAGACATTCTTCGCGGATAACATCGCACTTCAGGCTCAAAGAAAAAAGCCCCGGAAGAACCGGGGCCTTTTCTTTGCTGCGCTGCATCATATCCAGACCTTCGACTTTACGTCGCGCATCTCTCCGCGACGATCACCTTCATCAGGGTAGGCCGGCGGAGCACCGACGCGGTTCATGCGCGCGTAGTTTGGAATCGCCGTCATCGGCGAACCGTCATCCCATTTGCCGTTGATCACCACAACTCCGCCCAGCAGATCCGCGTTCCAGTCTGTGTGCAGCGGATCATTCCCCAGCTTGTGGCCGATGCTCGTGTTGTCCGCGGCTTCCACACTATAGATGAGCGGTCCGTACTTGAGGGCGGCGTCGCCGAGGTCAGCCTTGATGCGTTCGTCCGCTTCTACGCGCTGGGGGTCCATGGGAAGCTCAAGCTCAATGCGGTCACCGGCCTTCCACTCGCGCGTCACGACCGCATAGCCCTTGCGAATCTCGGGGGTTACTTCCCTGCCGTTCACTGCGAATTGCTTTACGCCGCGGACTTCAGGCGAGTCCTTGTAGAGCTTGCTCGTCGATCGATTGGGGATGCGCACGTACACAGAGAAGGTCTTTGTCTCGCGCGGATTCAGCGTAATGGCGACTGTGCCCTTCCAGGGATAATCGGTCTTCTGAATGACCTCTACGTTAGTCCCGGCGACCTCGCCGACGTTGATCCGGCTCCCCACGAACATGTTGACGTACAGACCCTGTTTATCCTTCACGTAACTCCAGGTAGGGATCATCAGCAGCGTGCGCGACAGGTTGCCGACACAGCATGGACACACATGCCACAAGGCGCGCTCCGTATTGATGAGCGGATTGGTGTAGCAGTAGCTCTTTCCGTCGAGCGCAACACCGCCGAGCAGCGCGTTATACATGGTCTGCTCGTACAGGTCGGCGTACTTGGCGTCGTGGTAGGCAAGGTTGAGCTTGTACTGGAAAAACACGAGCCCGCAGCTCGAGCATGTTTCGCAATAGGCTTCGTTGCGGAGTGAATAGTTGGGCCCGAAGCCTTCTGACGTTTCGCCGCTTCCGATCCCGCCGGTCAAATAGTACTTCTTGTTGACCATGTTGTCCCACAACGAGATCACCGCGCTCTGGTAGTCAGGGTCCTGCGTCTCCGCGGCAATATCGGCCATGCCCGAGTAGAAGTAGGTGGCGCGCACCGCATGTCCGACCGCCTCATACTGCTGACCCGGCGGCAAGTGGCTTTGGTCGTACTCCGACCCGCCGCGCCGCGAGTCGAGCAGGAACTTGGCCAGCGTGATGTACGCATCGCCGCGATGGTTCCCTTCCTGGTCGTTGACAAAGCGGCCGAAGCGCACCAGCGCCTGCTCCATCTCCTGGTGGCCGTCGAACCAATCTTTCTTGCCAGGGCCGATGTTCGCTACCCAGCAATCGGCAAGCTTTTTCGCGCCGTTGTACAGGCGCAGATCCTTGCCGTCGGTCAGGGTGTAGTGGTTGATGGCCGACTCGATGAAGTAGCCCGAGACATAGCCTTCATGATTGCCGCGATGATCGGGCGACCAGCGCTCCGGCCAGTTCTTGCGGTCGGCCAGCGTATAGGCCGTCTGCAGGTAGCCATCGGGCATCTGCGCGGCCAGGATGATCGGGATCCAGCGATCGAGCGTGGCGCGCATTAACTCCTGTGCGCCGAGGATGTCCCGATCGCCTTGCGCATCCACCATGAGCGCGATACACATGGATTCGACCGTCTGGTGCACCCATGCGTTCGAGAAGACGTAGCCCTTGTGCTTTCCGTGCGGCTCGCGGCGGTTGGCTTTGCCCGCCTCGATAAAGTTGTCGATGCCGCCGTCGCCGCGCATCGGAGCGATGTCGGTCCGCTCGCACATTTCGATGCAATGCGGAATCCAGTTCACGATCAGCGTTTTTGCGCGCTCATTCCAGAACGGACTATCGATGCTGTACTTGCGCGTGTAGACCACGTCCAGCCGATCCTTGGGCGGCTTCGCCTCCACGTGAACATTGATGCTGCGCGAGCGATCGTCCGATCCCGACGCAACCAGCCCCAGAACGTAGTCTCCCGGCTCACTGAATGTCGCTGTGCCGACAGCTGCAGCGGCATCCTGAAACGCTACTGAACCCGGCCCTGAGGTCTTGTTCCAGCGCGCGACGTTCGCAGGCGAATCCTGCAGCCACGTCACCTTGCCGGCCAGATAGGTTTTGCCCCCCATCACCACGGACCGGTCTACACCCGCATCAATAATCGGCGCGAAGCTTGGGGACGGGTCCGTAGTTGTAGACTCTCCACTCCAGGATTCCCGCCGGCTTGCCCTGCTGCGGATTAACTTCGACCCGAACCTTGCTGGTCTTCACCGGGTCGAAGGTGGTCGCGTTGAAGGAATCCGCGGACATGCCGAGCCCCTGGGGCTTCTCCACCGGCACAAAATCGCTGCCTGACCAATAGAGGATGCGGTAGCTGACCGGCGCCATCATGCCTGGCCAGCCGGTGCCGGGCAGGTTCGAGGGGCGGGGACGGTCGAGAGCCCAGTAGATTTCGACCTTATCGATTGTGACCGGCTGGCTCCATTCGTACTGCACCCAAGGCACGCCGGCATTCTCTTCTCGATCCGGCCACAACGCGTAACGGCCATGACTGCGATCGAAGGAGTTGGACGGAACAAAGCCATCGTTAAGGGACGTGATCTTGTTTTCGCTCGTCATCACCGCGGCCGATGGAATGGCCACGCGGGCAAGATTCACCTGCCCGTCGGCCGTTTGCGCGGAGGCATTCGGCTTGGCGAGTAATCCCACCATGGCCGCTCCGGCCAGGCCCGCGACGAATTCACGACGGCTGGGGGCATTGACAGATCCCTTAGGTTCCTTGATTCGGCCTCGATCTGCCGCACTCAGTTTCCGTTTCATATGCTTGATCCCCCATCCCATTATCGGTTCGTCGACCCGTCATGATAGCTGAGACGATTTACCATCGCAACGGAGAGCGTTTACTTGTATCAATACCTCGCCAGGGCCGCCCCTGCTCAAGAGGACGAATGACCTATGGCCGGGCAAAACATCCCCGTCGCATATTATGAGAAAATGATTTCTCACCCGCGCACGAAGGGACCGCCATGGCTATACGGAAGCTGAAAAAAAGATCAGCCTCTGGATCGAGACCGGCACGCATGGATATCAATGCCGTCGCCAAGATGGCGCGCGTGTCCATCGCCACGGTTTCCCGCACCATTAACCATGTTCCCACCGTGAACGCACAAATGGCAAAGCGGGTTTGGGACGCCATTCGGGAGCTGAATTACTTTCCCAATACGCAGGCCCGGGCCCTTGTGTCGGGTCGTAGCAGGCTGCTCGGGCTGATTGTCTCGGAGATCACCAATCCGTTCTTTCCCGAACTGATTCAGGGATTCGAAGATGTTGCGGTAGGAAGCGGATACGAGATCCTGGTGAGTTCCACCAACTACGATCCTGACCGCATGGCGCTGTGCATCCGGCGCATGCTCGAGCGCAATGCGGAAGGCGTAGCCATCATGACCTTCGGCATTGAGGAGCCCCTGCTCCATCAACTCGCCATTCGCAACGTGCCCATTGTCACGGTCGACGTGGGTCCTGACCGTCCGGGCTTCAGTCTGCTCAAGGTCAACTATCGCCACGGGATCCGGCAGGGTGTACAGCACCTGGCCGCGCTCGGGCATCGCAAAATCGCGTTCATCTCCGGCCCCAAGCGGCTGCATTCCGCGCAATCGCGTCTCAATGCCTTCACCTTGTCACTGACGGAATGCGGCATTACGCCCGAGCCTGGGTGGCTGGTCGAGGGCGATCATACGCTGGAGGGCGGAATCACCGCCATGGAGAAGATACTCGCCGGTAAGCTTCCCACTGCGGTTATGTGCTCTAACGACATGACCGCGATCGGCGTATTGCACAAGGTCTACCGCGCCGGCATGAAGGTGCCGGAAGATCTTTCCGTGATCGGCTTTGACGATATCCACATGGCGCGGACAACCATACCGCCTCTGACTTCCATTCACATGTCGCGCCACGATCTGGCGCGGGCGGCAGTCATGGCCCTTCGCGCCCATCTCGAAGATAAATCGCCGGTTCGCGAGCACAATATCGATACCCACCTGGTGGTGCGGGAGACGACCGGATACCCGCAAGGCGCGATGCAGGATCTTTCCGCTGTGACGCACAAAAAGCGCAGCGCCCGCACGAGGCAGGCATAAAAAACGAGCCGGACCAGGCAGCGTCCGGCTCAGGTTGCCTTTCGGAAAGCGCTGGACTTGGAAGATGCAGGCTACGGTCCCTTGTTGATCATCTGGTTGAAGCCCGGGCCGGGACTGAGGTTGGAGTTCACCCTGACACCCTGCCCGTTGATGTAGTAATTCGAATTGGGTCCGGTGAAGTCCTGAAACGTTGCACCGGTAATCGGATCCTGCAGGTTGGTGACACCGGTCAGGATGTTTCCGAAGCTCGTGACCTGGTCGGACTGCTGCTGCATGCGCTTTTGAAATCCGGCCACCTGCTGATTCATGGCCTGGGTGCGCTGCTGGTGGTAGACGGCCATCTGCTGCATGAACCTCTCAAAGTCCGCATGCATGCTGCCCAGACCTTCCTGCGTCATCTGCTCCTGGTGGGTTTTCCACTGCGGCGTTTCCTGCCAGCTGTCGATCATGTGCTGAGTCATGGCGCGGGCCTGAGCGAGCCGGTCAGGGGTGGCGAGGACGGTGATCATGAGGTCCACCATCCATAGTCCGTCGTGGCCGTGGACGGCGGTAACGGCATAGGCATTCGCGATCCGGGGACCATCGGACGTGTCGCAGTTGAAAGCGAGCGAGGCGTCGGTGATGCGCACCGGAGTGTCCTGTTCCTTCCACTGAGGCGGAATGGTGGGCGTCCAGTCGGACTGCGTGGGCGTGAACGAAGTACAGACAGAGGCAAAGCGGCGCCGTGTATACGATTCGGCATAGGGTCGCGCTTCCTTGTAGTCGTCGACGACCATCTGGTACATGCCGGGGCGGTTGGCTGGATGGCCGGCCGGGCCCGAGTGAGGACCGGGCAGCACGTAGGGCGGAATATTGGGATCGTTGATACGGATGATGACCTTGCCGTCGAGCGAGCGAATGTCCATCATCCAGCGGACGTCGAAGTAGCCGAAGCGATACATGCCCCCCTCCACCTGCCAGCCGACAGGGATGTCCATGGAGAACGCGCCTTCGGCGTTATCGGTGTAGTTGACCCAGAGAGGGCTGCCGCCCGTTGTTTTGGGCTGTGCGGCCTGAGCAGCCTTGGGTTGGGATGCCTGAGATTGGGAGCCGATATAAGTCTGGGAATCCAGGGCGGCCTGGCATCCGGTGGCCACCACCAGAAGCGAGAGCACGGAAGGGATGAGCCGAAGGATATTCATGGTGATTCTCCTGTGCGTTTTGTGCAGGGCGTGATTCAGTGCGAGCCACGGGAACGGCAATCATTGGTGCTGGATTGAGGAAAGGGATTTGTCGAATTCATCAACGGAATGCGAGAGCGACGAGTGTGTGGAAGAACTCTTCGAGCCGACACTCGTGCCGTGCGCGGGGGTCGGGGCGGCCGATTCCAGGGCCTTGGGGTCCCAGAGGTCGTGACTCTCGACCGCGACGTTGACTAGCCGCTCCAGATACCCCTTCACCTTGGCTTCGTTCATGTCGTTGTTCGGCAATGGCGACGAAATTCTGAGCCAGTTGTCGTTGATAGAGAAGAACAGCGGTCCAAGCTCGGTGTTCTTCTTCAGCAGGTTGGCAAAGGCGGCCGGCGAAACGTGCGTCGGAAGCTCGACCAGATCGAGTTGCAGCCAGATGACGTTGGCGTTGGAGGAAAGGCTGACCATGACGCTGCTCTTCCACGAGTCGTGCCCGCATACCACTGAGTAGTAGGTGTGGCCGTTATCGTTGACCGTATTTTTGCCAAAGGAATTGAGCGCGTCGCCCAGCTGCTGGATATCGAAGCGGCCGGATTGGGCTTTGGCTTGGATCGGCTGGCAGATGCTCAAGGCCAGGGCGCTCGCGATGAGCAGGCTCCGGGCTGCACCCGAGTACCGCCGGTTTACAGCCGATGTGGAAACGATGGGATGGTGCCGGTTCGCGCTTGCCATGAAAGACCTCCTATCTGCTATTGCGCAGTTTTGAGGTCGAACGGATCACGGTTGGCGAATTTTTTGGCCTTTTTCTGGAGAGCGTCGGCCGGCGGCCCAGGGGAAGAAGACCGGGAGGGCGATCACCGAAACCCGTGGGCGAAGCAGCGGAGAAGATCGCCAGCTGTTGTCGGGTAGCTCAGCCAGCAGGAAACACCACCGGGAATCTCGGTATGCGCCTGATTCCTCTCGCGTTTAGCGGTTCGCCGCAATTGGAAAATGCGATCGTTCCGTGGATTGCCAAATCAATATACGATTTCCTTCAGTAACTGGCGGAGATAGTCAGCGTAACTGCTCTTTCCTATCCTGGTGGCCAGGGCTTCCAAATTCGCCGCCGTTATATAGCCGAGGCGATAAGCGATCTCCTCCGGGCAAGCTACCTTCAGGCCCTGCCGGTGCTCGAGCGTGAAAATGAAGTTACTGGCATCGAGCAGGGAGTCGTGAGTTCCTGTGTCTAGCCAAGCCATGCCGCGGCCCATTACTTCGCAATGCAGTTGACCGCGCTCCAGATACCAGCGGTTGACGTCGGTGATTTCCAGTTCACCGCGGGGAGACGGCTTCAAGCCTTCAGCCACTCCTATCACCTGGTTGTCGTAAAAGTAGATGCCGGTGACCGCGTAGCGGGACTTCGGCTTCTGTGGCTTTTCTTCGATTGAAACAGCTCTGCGCCGCTCATCAAACTCGACTACCCCGTAGCGCTGCGGGTCATTCACGGGGTAGGCGAACACCGTGGCTCCCGAGGTGCGCGAAGCCGCCTGGCGTAAATCGTTTGCAAATTCGTGCCCGTAGAAAATGTTGTCGCCCAGAACCAGGCAGCAGGAGTCCTCTCCAATGAAAGATTTGCCGATCAGAAATGCCTGCGCCAATCCGTCTGGCGAAGGCTGAGCAGCGTATTGAAAATTGAGGCCCCAGTCGCTGCCATCTCCTAATAGAGCGTTGAAGAGGGGCGTATCGCGTGGAGTCGAGATGACCAGGATCTCCCGGATTCCGGCCAGCATCAACGCCGAGAGAGGATAGTAGATCATCGGCTTGTCGTAAACGGGGAGAAGCTGCTTGGAGACTGTTTGCGTGACTGGGTGAAGACGCGTTCCGGACCCGCCGGCTAGAATGATGCCTTTCATTGCGCACCTGCAGGAGCCACGGCAATGTTGTTTACTTCTGCGCGATCGGCGTAATTGGCACAAACCCGGTTCTGATACGCAGCCGGCATCATTTCTTCCATCCGTTCCCTGCTGTCGAGGTACCAGGGCACCGTCTTCCTCCACGGATGAAGGCTGTACCCAAATGCGCTGGGAACTACGCCTGAAATATCAATCGCAAATGCAGAGTGCGATGAGCGAAGCAAATTGTCAATGGGGTACCGACTGGGGGTACCGACTGGTGCCCTGAGTCTCTTGTACGCAATCAGGCGTGCTTTCGCCATCACGGTACAAGACACCGAGTCTCAGACGGCGTCGCAGGCTGGGAAAACAACTCAATTCTTCGTAATCCATCGGTTTCGTCCGAGGATTTATTGTCCGGTTCCAACTACTCTGAAGATGGCTTCACCAAAGCATGAAAAACCTCCTCGTTGAACCCGGTCCCGCCCTGCATGGGCTGCGAACGATCGTGATTGAAAACTGCCTCGTGCGCATCATAGTGTTACCTGAGGCCGGCGCCAAGGTGTGGCAGATTCATTACAAACCTCTCCATGCCGATATACTTTGGAACCATCCTGAGCTGCATCCCTCGCGGCATCCCCTGCACACTTCATACGACGAAACATGGAGTGGAGGCTGGGATGAACTGTTTCCCAACGATGAGGCTGGAGAACTGGGGGGAGAGTCTCTTCCGGATCACGGCGAGTTGTGGACCGGCGCCTGGCAGGCAGAGCCATTTCGATGCAACGATACGGTCGGAGTGCATCTGCACTTCACCACACCGATCAGCAACTTTCTCGCAGAAAAGACCCTGGTGCTGCGACCCGATAGCGCCGTGCTTGAAGTCAATTACAAGCTCACCAATCGGGGTTCGAGCACATATCCATTTCTATGGAAGCTGCATCCGGCATTTTCTGTTTCGGCCAACCATCGCATTGATTTTCCGTCCATGACGGCTGTGCGTGAACCCGAGTTTCCCGGCACACTGGACGGAGCACCGCTAACGTTTCCATGGCCCGACGCGACCCTGGGCGACACGGTGATCGACCTTCGCCAGGTTCCCGACACATCCTGCAGGGCCGTGCATTTCCTTTATGGGACCGAGTTGGCATCGGGATGGTGCGGCGTGACCAATCGGGTCAACAAGCTTGCGGCCGCCCTGCAGTTCAACCCTGAGGTCTTCTCCAGTTGCTGGCTTTTTGCCACCCACGGGGGGTGGCGCGAATTGAACGTGGCGGTTTTGGAGCCCGCCACAGGCTACCCTTACAAGATGCAGTCCATGATTGATAGTGGACGGGCGCGGTGTCTGGCTCCCGGAGAGAACCTTGAAACTACCGTACGGTTGTTCTTGCAGGAAGGGTTGACTTCGATCGGCGGCGTCGATGAGAACGGGCATATATTACCGGGCGATGAAGCTTAGCGATCGAAATTCGCCCGCTCAGGCCTGGGTTTTTGACGGCTCCTCCATGGAGAGTAGAATCGCCGCTGCAATCGCGGTGATCGCGCCTGCCGACTGCGTCCATGTGAGCCGCTCGCGCAGCAGAGCTACTGCCAGCACCACAGTCAACAATGGATAGAGCGAGATGAGCGAGATAACAATAGAAGCCTTGCCGCCTGACTCAAGAGCACGAAAGCTGGTCCAAGCACCGAGTCCGTTCAAAGCGCCTCCTGCCAAGGAACAGAGCACCACGATCCTGGCGAGGTTCCAATGGGGGTGGGCCACCAGGAGGACTGCCGCTGACAACGCTACCATTGCCCAGCAGAACCAAAGGAATGAGCGCTCGCTCGTAATGCGATTCGTCGACAGCTTCTGCGTGACTCCCGTGATGCCCCACAGTACCAGCGCCAGTATGGCAAATCCAAGCCAGACGTGCATGGTTCAACTCCTTCAAGCGCTCAGCAGATAGATAGCCAGAAATGCCAGCGTCAGACCCACCCATTGCACCCTGCCGAGCCGTTCGCGCAGAAATATTAGCGCCAGCAGCACCGTGACCATAGGGAATAAGGCGGTGACCGGCGCGACCACCGATGCTTTGCCGCCCTTGACCATGGCCTGAAAGAAGGCCAGATTCCCGATCCCGCCCAAGATCCCCGTGAGAAAAGCCCAGAACACACCCACGGCGCGACGTTCACGCTTTTCTTCAGAGCTCCGCTTGTGCACGGTCCATCCGACAAAGACCATGAGCGGCGCCAAGCCAACGGTGTAGAGCAACTGATTCACATAGGCGTCAACGCCCTCAGAGGCGACCTTCGACACCAGTCCCCACGTTCCCCAAAGCACGATGGTGACGATCGACCACCACAGCCAAGCCGGCAGTTTCTTGCCCTGGTTCATACAGCTGCCCCGATCCACGGGCCGAGGATACCGATTTCATCAATGCACGAGCAATGGCTATGGCGCCCATTGGCTGCTGTTTTGCGGTTCATTTTTTTGTTCTGGCTGCTCGAGTGATTCAGCCTTTCTTAGGCGGTTTATGATCAGCCGGTCAGAATCGGGGAGAGACCCATGAAGATCACTGCCATCGAAGCCATTCACCTCCGCGCGGAAGACCCGCTCATTGAATTGTTCGACGGCTCCTACGACGATTGCGTACTGGTGGTGCACACCGACAGCGGACTTACCGGCATTGGCGAGACCGAGTCGATGGCTCCGGCTATTCAGGCAATTGTGCGCGGGCCCTCGGCGCACAACCATGCGCGCTCGCTCTCCGCGGTGCTGGTGGGCGCCGACCCCGCCGATCCGGTGGAACTTTGGCACCGCATGTACGAATCTACCGATTATGTCGGTCGGCGCGGCCTGGCTATGCATGCGATCGGCGGGGTCGATCTGGCGCTGTGGGACCTGCGCGGCAAGATCGAGGGCAAGCCGGTGCATGAGTTGCTCGGCGGAGCCAAGCGCGACCGGTTGCCCGCCTACGGCACGATTTATCCCATGGCGCAAACGCCGGAGGGAGTTCGAGCCCAGGTGGCAGCGGGGCGGAACAAGAATCTGCGCCACTTTAAATTCGCGGCGGACCCATGGTGGATGGACGATATCGCATTGACCGGACGCCTGCTGGCTGCGGCGCGCGCACAGGCCGGTGATGACGCCCGTCTGATTGTTGATGCCGCCCTTTCATATCGTACGGCGGCGGAGGGTCTTCGCATGTTTCCCATCTTTCGCGAGGTGGGCATCTGGTTTCTCGAGGCTCCGTTGCCACTCGACGATGTGGAGGGTCACCTTGAGATGAGCCGTCACGGCCTGCCCATTGGCGTCGGCGACCTGGGGTTAACGCACGTCCGCGAATTCATCGAGATGATGGACCACGGGGGCGCCAGTATCTGTCAGCCTGACATTTCGCAAGTGGGCGGCTTCACCGGCATACTGCAGATAGCCGCGGCGGCGTACGAGCGCGGCAAGCGGGTCATCACGCACGGTTACAAAACCAACATCGAGATCGCGGCAAACCTGCACTTCCTGGCCGCGCAGCCCAACGTTGAGCCGTTAGAGTTTTCGCTAAGCCACTCGCCGCTGCGCTGGCACACCACGCGAGAGCACTTCGCTGTCGAGGAGGATGGCTGCGTGCGCGTGCCGCAGTCACCAGGACTGGGCGTCACATTGAACAAGAAGACGATTGAGTCGTATCGGTTCGGGCAATAACGATTCCGTTCGGACTGCAACATCCGCCATCCAGGCGCGCGGGCGCACTGGCTCAGTTCACCCGCAGCAGCATCTTCAGCGTGTCACCCGGCGCAGTGGTCATGCGATCGAACGCTTTCTGACCATCTTCGAGCGGCATTTCCACGGTCCACGGCGACAGGTCGATTTCGCCCGCCTTGAGCAGCGCCAGCGACCGCTCGAAATCCATCGGGGTGTAGGCAAACGACATGGCCACGCGGTGCTCCTTGCGGATGCTGGCGACGAAGTCGATCTCGCTACGCTCGCTGCTCATCCCCAGCAACATGACGAGACCGCCCGGGCGGCACAGATCGAATGCCGCCTGGCGCGCAGAGCCGGTGCCGGAAGCATCGAGCACCAGGTCCAGACCATGGCCGGCAAACCGGCGTGCTTCTTCGCGGTCCTTGTCGGCAGCAACATTGACAGCCAGAGTGGCGCCCATGCGGCGCGCCACCTGCAGGCGCACATCGCTCACGTCTTCTACGAGCACATCGCGAACGCCAAGGCGAATGGCCGTTAGCAGGGCCAGCGAACCCATGGTTCCCCCTCCCACAATGCCCATGCGAAAAAAAGGCAATGGGGCGGCAATGCGGAACAGATGCACAATATTCGCCAGCGGCTCGGCCATTACCGCCCGCGAGTCGGTGAGTCCGTCGGGGATTTCATAAATCTGCGATTCGGGAACCAAGACAAACTCGGCATAACAACCTGAGGTGCGGTCCATGCCCAGGAGCCGCCAATTGGAGCAGAGATTTTGCGCACCACCCAGGCACGCCGTGCAGCGCCCGCAACTGATCAGCGGATTGACCACCACCCGCTGACCGCCTGCGCGGCGCCCGACCAGTTCGTGGCCCAGCACAAGGGGAGGAATACGACGCCTGCTGTGCCCCAGGAACCCTGAAATGTCAGAGCCGCAGATGCCCGCGGCCAGCACGGCAATTTCGCTTTCACCTTCCGCCGGATGCGGCCTGGCTATTTCTTGCAATTTCATCGTGTGTGGCGCGGTGTAGACCAATGCGCGCATCGAACCCTCCCTGGATGAAACCGCCGCCCGACTCTGGTCCCCATGGTGCGGGCTCGGGTGCGCCCCAACGTTGTGGCTGCGAAGCATAGGCACGCGGTGTGCAGTTCATGTACTTCTTGAATACCGAAGCAAAATATGCCGGATTGCAGAAGCCGCACCGATCGGCAACCTCGGCCACGTGCAGCCGCGGGTCGAGCAGCAACCGCTTGCCCATCTCCAGTTTTTGCCGGATCAGAAACTCCTCGAGAGTGTGGCCGGCGGTGCGGCTATAGACTCGGCCTAAATGCCCGGCGGAGAGCTTCAGATTCTGGGCGATGTTGTGGATGGTAGCCTTTTCCGGCCCAATCTCACGGATGAGCCTTTGTGTTTCGTTCACGATCTTCTGATCGCGCTGAGTGAAAAGTTGGACCATCTGCAAGCGTAACTGCTCCACGAAACTGCGAAACGCTTCTGCCATGGCGAACGAGTTTGGTGACCCCATGACGATTTGAATGGCACGTTCGCGGGCGGTGTTGAGTGGCTCGGCCGCGGCGCCCAATGCGGCGACTTCCCGGGTGAGATGTTCGCAGGCCCAGGTCAGCAGTCCTCGTGCCTGCTGTAGCTGGGCAACGGAGGCAGTGGCTGGTGCGGCAGCGGCTAGAAACTCCCGCAGGGCGGTCGCAATGGCAGAGGGTTCGGCTGCCGGCAACGCCTTCAGTACACGTCCCAAAGCCTGGGCCGGCTGCTGCCGGCGCTCCGGCAGTGCTTCAAACCAGTTGACGGTGGATTGCCCGGAATCGAGCGCCGCAACCGCGTCGTGATAGGCGCGCAGCAGTTCGGTAGGCTGGTGTTGGCCGCTGATACCGATTCGCGCCTTGATCAGGCCCTGCGAGCGCGCGGTGCGGAGAAGGGCCTGCGCCATTTCATCCAGCAAAAGCCGTTCGTGATCTGGCGTGCGCGATCTCTGGGTGGTGAAGACGCACATCACGCCCGGAGTAACCACGGTCGCGATCGTGTTCGACCAACTGCGACAGCGGTCCTCAATCATGTGCGCGACGCGGACGAGCGTGAGTTGGTTGCCGATGGTTTGTGCTGGAACGAGTTCAGCCAGGCGTGGCGCCACCGTCGCGCCTGCGGCTCCTTCTTGCGAGTCCTCGAAGCGTAGCACCATTACCCGATCAGGAAACCGCTCGAGTCCAACATTACGGGCCAGTGTATTCACAGCCTCAAGATTGACGGCGGAACCGTTGCCCATTTGTCCTGAGAGGAGCATCTCGGCAAGTTCGCGCCGGTCGAGGGAGAGCTCTCTTTCTCTCGTATGCTGGAACTCACGCATGATCTCCAGCCGCTTCCAGGCATTCGACAAGTACCGCGCAAACACTTCCATCATGCGCACCATCTCGGCCAATTGAGACGTGGTGACCACCGGCACACAATAATAGGCCTCCTCGAGGCGTGCAAGGTCGATGTGCGGCTGGCCCGCCAGGGCATTGCGGACTCGAGCGAAGCCATCGGGCGTTGGGGCTTCGGCCAAAACCTGGCCACTGAACAGGGTGCCCAGATAGCGCCCTTCGCAAATCACGGGTACGGCGATGTCGGTCAGGCCCACGTGGCATGGATAGACCTGGCTGCGGCCAGACGCGCGGCATCGCTGCTTGGCCGGTTCATCGCTGCGCGCGCAGGTCTGTTCCTCATGGGCGCCGAATCCGTGCACCAGGTCGCAGAAATGCGTGCTGGGGCTGGGCGAGCTGCGCCCCGGAGCGGTAGCTCCATTCACCTGCAATTGAACGAGCGCGTCCTCCGTGTTTACTCGCGGCCCCTGCGTCGGATCAAACAGTTCCAGGTCCTCGGCCCACATCAATTCCACATTTCGGATGGGGCTGGAACTGTTGATGAGTACCAGAAAATATTCGAATAGTTCGAGATCTTTTTTGAATTCCTGTTTGAGAGTCTCGCTCAAGGCAGACTTGTGCTTCTTCATGAGGGGAAGGCCTCCCGGCATCTGTGTCGGCGCAGCCATCTTAAGCCCGCTTGCGGACTCTCGAATACTGAGAAATGGCCCCTCACTATCAACTTTCCGTCATTTCCATCGATATTTTGACTGAAGTTTCGTTCGGCACGGGCTCGGCTCAAGGGTGGGTGCGGATGGTGAGGCCGCCGTCCACCACCAGACAGGTTCCTGTAATCCATGAAGACTCGGGGCCGGCCAGGTAGGCGACCGCCGATGCGACGTCCTGCGGCAATCCGCGTCTGCCCAACGGATGGAGGGCTTCAGTCTGGCTGGCGAGAGCCTCAGGGTCGTTCGATGCGCGCAGCCACTCCTCCCACATGGGGGTATCGATATAACCGGGGCAGACTGCGTTGACGCGGATGCGGCGGGGTGCGAGCTCGAGCGCCAGATTTCGGGTCAATGCCACGAGTCCCGCCTTCGAGCAGGCATACGGAATGGCATTGGGGAAAGCGTGGTCGGCATGAATGGAGCTGATGTTGACGATGGCGCCGCCGGAGGAAGGAAACAGGGGGACCATGGCCTGGGTGACCAGTAGCGGCGCGCGCAGGTTGACTGCGATCACCCGGTCAAATAAGTCGGCAGTGACGCTTTCGAAGGGCAGGTCGAGCTCGATGCCTGCATTGTTGACAACGACACCAACCTCGGATTCGAGCGCCGCTACCCGCTCGGCCAGCGACTTGATTGCCGCGGGGTCGGCCAGGTCGGCGACGATATATCGCGCACCGGAACCGTTTGGGGCGCGCATGGATTCGGCTGCCGCCGCGGCCCCGGCCGCATTACAATCGACAACTATTACCCGCGCACCTTGCGCATGCAACCTTTCGGCAATTGCGCGTCCAATACCGCGCGCGGCCCCGGTGACGACGGCAACCCTGTCAGCGAATACGTCTCTCATTCTGCCCTCTCCGCCGGATCCATCTTTCTGCGCTACGGTGTCTTGGTCGGGTCACTCAGGAATATCAGTTCCGAGCTCAATGGATTCGACAAATGGACGGTCAGACCGGCACCCATCATTGCACTTCCGGTCATGATACGATCGGGCGCACTTCCGTCCTGAAAGTGCAGGCGATATCGCTTCGCGGCCTCAAGACCGGCCAGCACGAAGCGGTGTTGCGTCTCATCGCGAACAGTGCCGCGAAAGGCGAACACCACGCCTTGGCGGCGCGCTGGATCCCAATACTCGACCCCATCCCAGCGCACGCCGTCTGGCCGCTCCGAAACATGGTAGAGGTATGCGTCGCGGATGAGAGGGCGCAGTTTCTCCTTGTATAGCGCAATCGCCTGACGCGCTGTCTCGTGCTGCTCGGCGCTCCATGCCGTGGTATCGAGCATGATCGTAACCCAGCCCATCATTCCGCTGCGCAGCATATAGAGGAAGTTCTCCGGGTGTGGGGTTGGCCACTTCTCCACATAGCTCTCCAGCATTGCCGCCGGCAAAACGAAGCTGGTGTCGAAAAAGGCACGGCGATTGGAAAGCGGATCATAGGTATCGGTGATCGAGAAATAGTCGCCGTGCGCCGCCGAGCCAAAGTCGACCATGCGCCCGCCGTCGTTGCAGATTTCGAAGAGCAGACCGGGATGCTCGCGACGGGTTTGAGCATAGATGTCGTAGTAGGCGCGGACCGCGTGATAACTCACATCGGTAGAGTTGGACGAAAGCACAAATTGCGAGCCCCAGTCGTGGGACACCTTAGTGGTGCTTCGGTTGGGCGGTGCGTGCGGATGGTCTTCGCGCAGACACCCCTGGGCAACCAGGTAGCCGTCATGCTCCAACATGTCGAGGTGATAGTCCTCGACGATGCGTTTTACTTCATTGCGAAGATAGTCATGAGCTGCGGGAACTCCCAGGTCGACGGTCTGGCCCTTGAATTCCTCCGGCTTCCAGTCGGGGGGCAAATCCGTCACCATCCAGTCGCGCACCTTGGGATCGCGCACATTCAAGGCGCCCGGTTCGGTGTCGAGCGCCGCCTGAGTCCAGTCCACCCAGATGCCAAACCGCAATCCCTGCTTATGCGCTTCGTCCGCTATGGGCGCCAGGCCGTGAGGAAACTTCTTCGGGTTCGGATACCAGTCGCCCACACCGCGGAACCAGCCCGCATCAATGTGAAACATCTCCAAACCCAGAGCCTTCGACTCGCCAATCATGCGTAGAGCCAGCTGTTCGTCTACCTGCATGCCGCTGCCCCAGCTGTTGTTCACGGTCAGCGGATAGTGTTCGTCCTTCCACGTGAGCGGATTCCCGAGGACCGCACGTACCCAGGGACGGAGTTGATTTCCCGCCCCATCCGGCCCACCAGTCAATGCGCCTAGAAAGACGGTTGGCGTTTGGAAACTGCCACCCGGTTCGAGTCGCGTTCGAAATGGTCCTGGCTCAGGGTTTAGCCCCAGCACGGTCTTGACGGCGTCGCCGCTGCGCTCCAGCGTGATTCGCGTCCTGCCGCTGAATTCGATTCCCGCATACCAGCCTTGCTGTGGGGGCGTTGTCGTGAAAACGAATTCAGCGGGTATGATTTCGCGTGCTTCGCTATCCGCCGGATGCGCGTAGGTGGAGGATGTGCCGGTCCAATGATAGCCCTGGACCACCGGATCAAGGTGAGTGCCCTGCGCCGACGGAGTACCGGCTCCTTTCTCGACATAGAAGTTTCTTTGCTCGGATTTCTCCGAGGTCTCAAAATCCAGGCGCAGAGAGTCGATCATCGGTAGCCAAATCTCCTGCCCACTCAGATTTTCGACAGTGATGCGATGCTCAACCGGCCCAAAATCCGCACGTGCCTCCCACTCCCACAAAAGCCGCAAATGTGGTAGCAGTGATTCGTAGACGACCACTACGTGATGTTTTTCTGCGCGATCGAGCTCCCTTTTGTGTTGCCATGTCACCGGAACCGTCGCTTTGTTCACTTCGATTGTGGCAGGCAATGGTTCCTCTGCCCGATTTCCAAGTCGATCGCCGGAAGACCCTAATAACCACGACAACCTCGGTGCGGATCCATCCACGCTAAATTCGAGTTGCACATTGGAACTCGAAATCGCGGGAGAAGGCGTGGCAGCTCCGGCGCTTATTGCCGATACGAGGCAAAGCAAGAGTGAAACAACATCCAACGAAGCGCTCGTGCGGAATTGTTTCATTGGAGGTTTCTTCTCGATCTTCAGCATTCGGGATAGGTAACAGGTTCAAACGGCGACAGCGGGCCGCTTATGTATCGCAGCGTCACATCCCCCGCCGCGGACGAAGCTGGGGCGCTCACTCAAGGCAAGACGGCCTTTAGAAGAAGAATCGCACACCTGCCTGCATGACGCGTTGGCCGGACTTGCCGTTGACTCCGCCAAATACGGGCGAGTCGGGATCGGCGATGATGTTATTGAACGTCGGATGGTTGAGTATGTTGAGCGCTTCCAGCCGTGCCTCGAAGTAACGCGCCGTGTTATCGCCTAGATAGAACTTCTTGAGAATGCTGGCGTCGGTGGTAAAGTTTCCCGGATTGCGCAGGCCGGGAAAGAATACCGGCGAATTGGCCAACGAGAAATCCGGTGTGCGGCCAAACGAACTACGATTCAACACGCCAGAGTTAGCATTCCCAACAAAGGCTCCGTTTATGACCAACGCGTCTTTGTAGGCCACGGAGTTGCGAAATTTGTTATTCAGAAACGACCAGCGCAGTGCGGCGCCGGGAACCTGATTGCCTCCATCCACGGTGGGCACTTGAACCGGCGTACCCTTTCGGCTCCAGGTGGTAATGCCGGCAACGGCCCACCCGCCCGCTACGGCATCCACTACGTGCTCGACCACACCCTGCGGAGCAGTGAGCCACTGGCGGCCGCGGCCCAGGGGAAGGTCGTAGGAGTAATTCACCTTGAGAGTGGTGGGCGATTCATATGGAGCAACTCCGTAACCTTCCATCAGATTGTGTGGATTCTGTAAGGCGCCCGCAGTGGCCCCGTAGACGTGGATGTCGGTACTGCTCGTATTGGTCAGCGTCTTGCGGATGGAATAGGCTGCCAGCAGTTCAAGGCCATGATAGCCGCGCGACTGGATCTGAAAGTTAGCGAAGTTGGAGAACGACTTACCCCAGGTGGCCTGGCCAGGTGTTGTGGAGTTATTTCCGGCGTATTGCGGGGAGAGGCCGAGCAACTGACTCAGCGAAACTGTCGGCTGCGCAGAGAAGGTCTGCGATTGTCCATAGAACGGATTCGGAACCTGGTCGCTCAGGTGCGTTCCAAGCTGATAGTAGCTGAGAGGGATGTTATTGAGGCTCCACCCAAAGATGTTCGTGATCAGATGAACGCCTTTTACCCCCATATACTCGCTCGTAAATGCCCAGTTCGGCGTTAACTGGCGTTGTACGCTCAGACTCCACATGTAATCCATGGGGGTATCAAAGTGGCCTATCGTCGTGCCCGCCTGGTCAAAGTTGCCGGAAGATCCGTAGCTGGCGTACCAGTAATCCTTGTTGTTGGTAAGAGGCGGTACCCAACCTAGATTTCCTCCCCCGGGAAGCGCCGGGAACGAGCCCAGACCGTGGTCGGTTCCAAACTCGCTGACCCAGTGCTGGCCGTCCAGCGAGGGGACCTGGCTGAAAGTGTTGGAATTGTAGTAAAAGCTCAGCCAGTCAGTCGAAAGGCCGTTCAAACCCTGGTCGACAGTTCCCGCGCTGATGTGTACCACGGTCTTGTCATTGAGTGCCCAGCTGATGCCCAATCGCGGTGCGAAATTGGCAACGTTGGTCGTGTACAGATTCTTCTGTGGATACTCGGGGGTTCCGAGGAGTGCCACGCGGCCAGTTGCGCCCTGAGTCAGCCATGCCGGAATCGGAAGGGAAGACAGCCCTGGTTCCATCGAGGTGACTGCTCCCCAGTTCCATCCGCTGTTGGGCGAAAGCACGTTTTTGGCATTCAGGTCATAGATAATGCTGCCCGGCACATGCCGTCCCTTGCGCGCCCCATCGTGATCCCAGCGGAGACCGAGTTGCACCGTCAGCTTCGAGTTGACCTTCCAGTCGTCCATGACATACGCCGCCTGGTTCCAGCCGAAGGGTGTAATGTTCCAGTTGCCCCAGTTGAAGAAACTGGAGGAACCCATCATGAATTCAGCCAACGGACTGCCGCTCAACCCGTCGCTTTGATTCCAGTACTGGTTAGAGCCCCCGCCGGGATTGACCCAGGCAACGCCGGTCTTGTCGCCGCCCTGCTCCGTAAATCGAGTGAAGTACTGCTCATAACCCACCTTGATTGCGTGGCGACCGAACAGACGTGTTGCGGAAACAGATCCGTTGGTCGTTTGGGTTAGGAAGCTGTCAAACTCGTTACCGCCGATGTGAGTGTACCAATTGTAGTTATTACTACCGATGTTGATCACGGGAGGGATCTCGTTGGTGCTTTTCTCGTTATTCGAAAGCACTAATGGATCAAATGGCCACTTTGAAGTATCGATGCTGGGGTCGGGAGCCGAGCCGTTACCGGAGACGCCGTTGCTGAACAAGTTGGTTACTCCCACTCCGAGCCGCACATTGATGACGGTTTTTGAATTTGGCGTAATCGAATACTGCAGGCTACCGAGCCAATCGTCATCCGTGGTTACGGACTCCGCGGCGTGTTTGAAGGGAGCGGGAATATCGTCGGTTAGCATCGAGCGGCTGATGCTCGCCTGCATGTGCTGATTGTTGCGTAGTGCCTGATCGATGCGAAGAAAGTACTTGTCAGTGGGCCGGGTAATGCTGATTGGGTCATAGCGGTTGTTTACGTGATCGTTGCTGGCCTCGGGCGCATGGTTTGGCGCCGGCCAAAGTGCGAGATACTTGGCAAACAGCGCGCTCTGACCAGAGACGCCGGTGCCATAAGCTGCAGGAATCTTGTTACCGGGAAATTGGGGACGAACCCAGCACTTGCCATCCGACGTGTATTGGTCGGCCAGTGGGCCGGTACAGTCAGCTGCATTCGAATCGTATGCGCCGTAAAACGGGTCGTAAATATTGGCGTAGACCGGGACACCGTTGTTGACATTGATGACCGTCTGCGAGAAATCGCCCTGCTGGTTGAGAGCTGTGGGAACGCTGCTGATAACCTCGGCCCCTTGTGAAAAGCGTTCGCCTTCCCACGCCGCGTAGAAAAAGGTATGATTGGTCCCGTTGTAAAGATGGGGCAATCGAACTGGACCGCCTCCTGAAACACCGTAATTTTTCTGGTTGAAGGCCTGGCGGGTGTTCCCCAGCGAATTGTCAGTCCAGTCGTTGCTGTTCAAGTCCTGATTGCGGAAGTAAAAAAAGACGCGGCCATGATATTCATTAGCGCCGCTTTGGGTCTGCATGGTGATGATGCCCCCGGCATAGCGGCCCTTGTCAGCGGTCAGTACACCGCTCTCTACGCGAAACTCGCCGATAGTATCAGGCGTGGGAATGGCGCGGTTGGTGGCATTGAACTCTGCCTCCTGCACGGGGTTGCCGTCCACATAGATACTGGTTCCGTTCACCTGGCCGCCGGAGACCGAGTAGCTGTTGCCGGTATTGGCAATCAGGTAAGCGGCGTTGCCGAGGTTGCCGATCTGGTCCACCTGCGGACCACTACCCTGAATGGCTGGCGTGGTGCTGGTCAAGTCCAGCGCGTTCCGGTTCAACTGGGGCAACTCCGTGATCATTTTGTTGTCCAAAACATTGGCTGAACTTGCTTCATCGGATGAGATTAGCGTCTCGCCGGCCGTCACGGTCACTGACTCCTCTACCGTGCCCGGCTTCAGCGTGAAGTTCTGCGACAGGTGGTCGCCGGTGTCAAGCACGAAGCCGGTGCGCCTGGATGTGCCAAATCCATGGGCGGTCACCAAAATCGTGTAGGGACCGGGGAGCAATTCAGACAACACATAATTCCCTGCGCTGTTTGAGGTCGCGATGTAAGGCACGTTCGTTGCTTCGTTTGTCGCCTGGATCTCTGCGCCCGCCACCGCAGCGCCTGACGTGTCGGAGATCAGACCGCTCAATTGGGCATTCGATGTCTGCGCTCGCATTTTCGGGCTAAGAATCACAAGCACCATCAGTGCAATCACGCCAACAATCGAACCAAGACGCAGAGCCGACCGTCTCCAATTTGTATTCATTGCTGTTCGTTGCCTCCACGAATTCCGGTGGCTGGGATCCATTCATGTGAGGAGACCGGCATTCGTTGGAACCATTCATATTCCTCGCGTAAAACAGAAGTCTACGCAGAATCCTGATTATTCTTTTGTTTTAGCGTCGGTGAGAAGCACCTTTTTCTGCCTGAGTTCCGGCAAATATTGTTCAGTCTGCCGGTTCGGTGAGATTGAGCCGTTGGTCGGCGGCCACGTCGCCCACAGGCTGAATCCGTCCAGACGGCCAGCGAATCTCCACGGAAGCGCGGACCGCTTCGCCCAGTCCAAAGTGCACGGTAAGATCGCTGGTTGAGGCATATCCAAGGCTGCCTGAAACCGTGCGGACCTGCAGGCGTCCGCCGGCGTGGCAACGAACCTCTGCGCCGATCGCCGAACGATTGCTTTTCTTACCTGTCAAGCGCAGCTGCAGCCAGTGGCGCAATGGATTCTCGCGCGGAGTCCGGTTCCACCACAGTTCGATAGGAGCGTTCAGCGCAGTGACAGCCGCATCCATGCGGCCATCGCGATCGAAATCAGCAAATACGACCCCACGATGCAAAGCCGGCCGGCCAAACTCGCTCCCTACCTGATCCGTGACATCATCAAAATGACCGGCACGGTTCAGAAAAATGCGATTGCATTGCACGTCCTGGATATCCAGGCCGCCACCGGCGACGAACAGGTCAAGCCAACCGTCGTTGTCCAGGTCCACAAGGCCGCAGCCCCAACCGCTCCACTTGCGGCTCAGGTTGAGCAGGCCGGTGCGCACGCTGCCGTCGTCAAACACTCCATGCCCCTGGTTCAAAAACACCTCGTAGGTTTCGTTTTTCAGGCCGGTCATCACGATGTCGGGACGACCATCGCCGTCAATATCGCCAAAATCCGCTCCCATGCCAGAGATGTTGCGCCCATCACCGTTATACGCAACCCCCGCGTCCACGCCGATTTCCACCAGACCCTTGCCGCGATTGCGCAGCAAGAGGTTACGCGCATTATCGTTCGCGACAAAAATGCCCGGATTATCGTCGCCGGCGAAGTCCGCCATCGCCAAGCCCATTCCCTTACCCACCAAATCAGGCAGCCCCTGTTTGCGGGTGATTTCAGAGAATGTGCCATCGCCGTTGTTGTGGTAGAGCTGCATCGACTCCGCGCGATAGCGATCCGGATGGCAATAGGCACGCACCTGATCCTGAACACCGCCGCAGACGGGGTCGGAGCCGGGCTCCCAATCGCAATAATTCGAGATGAATAGGTCAAGCCGTCCATCGCGGTCGTAGTCTATCCAGCAAGCGCCCACCGACCACGCTGGTCTGCCCAGCAATCCGGGACCGGCTAGTCCGGCTTCGAGCGTCACATCGGTGAAAGTGCCGTCACCGTTATTGCGGTAGAGATAGTTCGCATGGACTCCTACAACAAACAGGTCTTCGTGGCCGTCGTTGTTGTAGTCTCCCACGGCGACACCCATACTGTAGCCTTTGCCCTGTAGGCCCGCCTTCTCAGTAACGTCGCTGAAGGTTCCGTCACGGTTATTCCTGTAGAGTCGATTCCAGAACTCCGGCCCGGTCTTCGTAAGCGCGGGGAGCGTTGCGCCGTTGGTGCAGAACAAATCGGGCCAGCCGTCACCGTCATAATCGATGACGCCGAGGCCTCCCGGCAGCGTCTCCACCTGGTACTTGCGCCCCGCAGCACTATTGCGCAATACGAAATCCAGGCCGCCTGCGGCCGCACCATTGGCCATGTATATCTGCGTAGCGACCATCCCCGGTGCGGCCTTCTCTGCGTGAGCCTGCCATCCTTTCCCTAACACCCGCCGTATCGATGCCATCCCTAGAATGCCCGCCACCACTCTCGGCGCAGCACGCAATATCTCGCGTCTATTGATTGGCATTGACTTTCCCATTCGAAACTTCTTTGCTCCGCGCCTGAAATTCATCCGACAGTCGCCGTGCCTCGGCGGAGGCCTTTGCCGCTTCCTCTTCACGTCCCAGCTCGCTCAATACGTGCGCCTCGAGCGCATGTAAAGCGCCCTTCTCGTCTGGATAGCCAGCGGCCAGCGCGGGACCAAGATAGCGCAAAGCCGCGGCTCCGTCGCCTGTAAGTGCCAGCACCCTGCCAAGATCAACCTGTACGGTGCGGTCGGCGGGCGCTTCCACCGCGAGTTCCCGCAGCCAAGGTAGTGCTTTATCGTAGTCTCGACTGTTCATTGCCAGGGAAATCAGTGTGCGCATCGCTTCGCCTCGGTGCGGATCGATGGCAAGCGCCGCTTGCGCCGATGTGCGTGCTCCTTCTGTATCGCCCCCAGTCAGCTGTGCCTCGGCGAGGCGTTCAAGAAGTGCGGGGTCGCCCGGCCTCAGTGCGATCGCTTTCCGGTATTCTTCTTCTGCAGCTGCGGCGTCGCCCTTCAGTCGTAATAAGACATCGCCGCGCAATCGGCCGAGCGCGGCCGCATCCTCGCTGCTCGCCTGCAGACGCTCGGCCGCCTTCCCTGCTTCAAGGGCGTAGCAGATCGACAGCTTGTAAGCGGTTTCCATGTGTTCACTTGCTGGCTGGCGGCCCACCGGCTTGGCAGTCAACCTGCGCTCGAGTGCGGGAATCGAACCCTCACATCTCACTGTCGGCCTCGGCTTCGCTGCAGCCTCTTGCAAACGGCGAACCGTTGCCACACCCGCGGCGGACGCACGAAGGCTTTGGCCGATCTCGCGAAAACGCTCCAAGGCGAATCCGGCCCAGGTCTCCAGCGCCTGTTCTGAATCATGCCCCCGTTCGGTCGCCTGTTGATAAGCCTCAGCCGCCAGCGCGTAGCGGCCGAGGTTAGCCTCAGCTTCACCCAGGTAATCTTCAGGGATCTCCTCGCCGGGGTTGGCGCGCGCGGCTTGTTCCAATCGCGGCAGCGCTTCATTTGCCTTGCCGGTACGGAGAAGGTCGATACCGAGCAGCAGGTTGACAAAGTAGTCTCCGGGTTCCAGATTCCGTGCGCGCTCCAGCACGGGAATCGCCTCAGCAAACCTGGCCTGCTGATGAAGGTCGAACCCCTCTTTGAGCAGTGTTTGAAGCTCGTCTTCGCGCGGGCGCTGTGCACCTGCTGCAACCCACATGCACACCGCCAATAGCCCGGTTACGCATACTCCCATCTCGGTTTGGCGGAAACCCAACATCCCTGGCCCAACATAGCCCCTGGCCGCATCGTGTTGCAACCCGGCAAAGCAGTCGGCCTAGGTCCTGCGCCGGAAGGGTCTGAGCCACTTCTGGATCAAGCGAAGTATCCGTCGATCGACCACCTTGTGCTCGGAGGAACTTGACCGTCCATTCGCGGCTCATGTTGCCGAAAAAGCCGCAGATCTCGGCGTCGAGCACTCAGTTCACCTTCTGCAGCCCCGCCGAGAGTGCGTCACGCGCGTGATGCCGGTTACGGCCCGGACGAAACCCACCTCTTAAATCCGGTTGAGGATCGTCACCACGGCTTGTTGGATGATTTTGTCCTCCAGTGCCGTGATGCCCAGCGCTAGAGGTCAGGATGGAGTCGCTTTCTCCTTTCCCGTAGACCGAGTTTGGTCTTCGGACGAACGAACTTCCGCTTGTCCCTGGGCTTCATGACAACTGCCTCGCGGGCGGAGTTGAGATTGCTGGAGACTTGGCGGCTCTTGAGGATTAGCTGGCCCACCTCGGTGATCAACAGAATCGAATGTGACCTCTGCGGGCCGTCATGCTGTCAATCAATCTACTCCTTGAGATTGATGGCCGGGACGTTCTGATCCCGAACCAGCTTGTTGAAGTTCTGAATGCCGGTTGTCTCAATCTGCTGCAAATGATCGAGTTCCACCTGGAGTTTCGCCGACAACTCTTCGAATACTTCGACAGACTGCGCGGTCGGTTCAACATCGGTGGACTCCACTACCCCTCCGACCGATGCGATCTTGTTGTTCAGTTTGACCGGGAAGTTGAGCGCGTCCTCGCCGGCATGAAGCTTTGTCTGGTAGACATTCTCTTCAATCGCTGTGAGTTGATCGGTTAGATCCTTCGCGCTCTTCTTCACCTGCTCGTCCTTGCTGGTGAGATACGGCTTGAGCTGCTCCTTTGCCGAGCGGATGCGCACCACGCTGCTGTTGGCATCCGTAACGCGATCGCGAATCTTTAGACCGAGCGCCAGTTGCTCCTCAAATTGTTGTGGAGTGGTGGGCGAGCGAGGATCCTTGACTATCTCCAGGTCCTGCGACTGGGTTTTCCCATCGACCACGAGTTCAACTTTGTACCTGCCCGGAATTGCCATTGGGCCGTTCAGCGACCCATCCCACATCAGCAGGCCTGGAAAGCCAGTAGCCTTCTGATAGCGCAGATCCCATTCGAAGCGGTTCAGGCCTTCCTTCGCCGGTGCCAGTTCCTGCTTTGGCCGTTCGTCTTCGGGGTCGTCTTCGCCGCTTGACCGAGCCGGGGGCTTGCTGGAGATTTCGCGCACCAGCTTGCCACCGGCATCCAAGATGCGCAGCTTGAGTTCGCCCTTCGGCTCCTCTTTTAGGAAGTAATAGAGGACGGCGCCATCTGGCGGGTTCTGCCCAGCGGTGGGGTTGGGCCTCCCTCCACCTCCTCCGCCGCCAGCGATGCGCATTGCTGTCTTTGGCGCAAACAACACTACAGCATCGCTGCGGTTGAATTTCGCCGGATCGAGCGCGCGCACCAGCGGCATGTCGTCGAGCACGTAAAAGCCTCGTCCCTGCGTCGCGAGTACCAGCGCATCGTCGCGCTTCTGAAACGCGATATCTGTTACCGGAACCGCGGGGAGATTGAGCTGGAACGGCAACCACTTGTCGCCATCATCGTAGGAGATATAGAGATGCGATTCAGTTCCGGCGAACAGAAGCCCCTTCTGGTTGGGATCAGGCCGGATGGCGCGAGTGAAGTCGTTATCCGGAATGCCGCTCACAATCTTCTTCCACGTTTTGCCGTAATCTGTCGTCTTCCAGAGAAAGGGATGGAAATCATCTGAGAGATACATCGTCGCTGCGACGTACGCTGTTCCTGCATCAAACGGCGACGCCGCGATGCAGTTGATGCGAATCCACTCCGGCGCATCCTTTGGTGTCACGTTCTGCCAGTTCTTGCCGTTGTCGGTTGTGATGTGAATCAGCCCATCATCCGATCCCACCCAGATCAGGCCGGCCTTCACAGGCGACTCATCGACTGTGAAGATCGTGTCGTAATACTCCACCGCCGTGTTGTCCTTGGTAATGGGGCCGCCCGACGGCCCCTGCTTCGTCTTGTCGTTGCGCGTCAGATCCGGGCTGATGGCCGCCCAGTGCTGACCTTCGTCGTTCGTGGCCAGCAGAACCTGGCTGCCTGCGTAGAGCCGCTTCGCGTCGTGGGACGAAAACAGCAGTGGGAAGCTCCACTGGAAGCGATACTTCATCGCTTCCACGCCGTACCCCATCGGATTGTCTGGCCATGCGTTTACGTCCCGAGTCGCGCCCGTCTTTGTATCGAGGCGCGTCAGCAGACCGTCGTAGGAACCCGCATACACGAAGTTCGAGTCGGTTGGGTCGGGCGCAATCCAACCGCTTTCTCCGCCGCCGACATCGTGCCAATCGCGCTCCGTGAGCGCCCCGTCGTTGCTTCGGCTTGATATGCTCACGGTCGAGTTGTCCTGCTGCGCACCGTAGATGTGATAGGGAAAATCATTGTCCAGCGCCACGCGGTAGAACTGCCCGGTAGGTTGATTGTCTTCCGTGCTCCAACTCTTTCCGCCGTCAAAGCTCACCTGTGCGCCGCCATCGCTGGATTCGATAAAGCGGTTTGGATCCTCCGGCGCAATCCATAGATCGTGGTTGTCTCCGTGCTGGTTCCGAATGCGGTCGAACTTCTTTCCGCCATCGGTCGACCGGAAGAATGAAGTGTTCACGGCATACACAACATCGGCACTCCTCGGATCGGCAAAGATCTGTGAGTAGTACCACGCTCTCTGCTTGATCGCGGCATCGCCGTTCTGCTTGCTCCAGGTATCCCCGCCGTCGTCCGATCGGAATACGCCGCCGTCTTGCGCCTCAATCAGCGCCCAAACCCGATCCGGACTTGCAGGAGAAACTGTCACACCAATGCGCCCCAGAACGCCCTTTGGCATGCCCGGATTGTGTGTGAGTTCCTTCCACGTATCGCCCCCGTCGGTCGACTTCCATAGGCCGCCATCGGGGCCGCCGCTCTCAAACGTCCACGGCTTCCGCACCACCTGCCAGATCCCGGCATACAGCACCCGCGGATTGGTCGCATCCATGGCCAGGTCAATCGCCCCGGCGTTGTCGCTCTTGAACAGCACTTTCTGCCACGTCTTCCCTCCGTCCCTTGAGCGGAACACTCCTCGCTCGGGATTCGGGCCGGCCATGTGTCCCAGCGCCGCAACGTACACCAGGTCGGGATTTGCCGGGTCAATGCGAATCTGCCCAATCTGCTGTGTATCTTCCAGGCCGACATGCGTCCACGTCTTGCCAGCATCCATCGACTTGTACACACCGTCGCCGTGCGACGCATTTCCACGGATGGCGCTCTCGCCCGTGCCTACGTAAATCACGTTCGGATCAGAGACAGCCACTGCGATTGATCCAATTGAGCCAAAGTTGATCTTGCCGTCCGTGATCGGCTCCCACGTATGCCCGCCGTTGGTCGTCTTGAACACGCCTCCGCCGGTTCCGCCAAAGTAATACACCAGTGGCTGCCCCGGGACGCCCGTGACTGCATCGACGCGCCCGCCGCGGAATGGCCCAATTTGTCTCAGCTTCAGGGCTGAAAATCCCTCCGCCGGACCTTGAGCCTTCGTGGGTGCCTGCTGGGCGAAGTTCGAGCACGCCAAGCTCAAAAGGGCGCATGCAAACGCCGCGCGTTGGAAAAATAAGTTCAAAAAACCAGAGCGTAGGCAAAGTTGCACGAGGGAATCTCCCGGTGTTTGGAATGAAAAACTTGCTCAGCCCCAATGCAGGACAGGCGACCGGCTGGAATGGGCTTCCCGATCATTTTTGCCGGTGGATTGCAAGTGTAGCGGATGCGCGCCGATTTCCCGGAAAACTTGTCGCGCCGTGGCGGAATTTATACTGACACCTCGGCACTACGCCTTGTGGAGCACCGCCTCGAATGACCCTGTTGGATCTTTGCTCATATCTCGGCCTCGGAGCGGCAGGAGCAGCGGGCCTCAACCTTCTGCTCGGCCTCCTGATCTCAATGCGCTACAGTCCAGTCCGACGGTGGCCTCATCGCAAACTCGATATCTTCGCATTCCACCGCTGGACGGCGTGGTGCACCATCGTCCTCACCTTGAGCCACCCGATCGTTCTCCTCTTTCTCGACAAGCCACACTTTCGTGTCTTCGACATTTTGTTCCCCATCCAATCGCCGTTACAACCTGTCATCAATCTCACCGGGGCGGCCGCGCTGTATCTATTGCTGCTGGTCTTCCTCACGTCGATCCTGCGAACTCGCGTCGGCCGTCCGCTGTGGCGCCGGCTGCACTACCTCGTTTTTCCTGCGGCCATGCTGCTCTTCATCCACAGCATCCTCACAGATCCCGACCTCAAGGACGGCCATCCCGACCTCCTCGATGGAGGCAAGGTGTTTCTCGAGATTCTCGCGGTTGTCTGCTTTCTCGCAGTTGCGGTGCGCATTCGTCTGCGAGGCCGGGGATTGCGCGCGACGGGCCGCGGCAAGGGTGCAGTTGCTGCTTCTCCCCGAATGGGCGGATGATGGCGGCGAATGCCGGCCGGTCCGGGCGAGTGCCTCGCGTCCACCATGGTTTCACACGACGCTATGTTTCCAATGAAGGCGGGAATAGAGCAGCCACTACGGCGATCCTCGTTAGTCGCCACTGTATACTTCCCGCATCACGAACAAGTCTCCCCGAGAGGTTGAACCATCATGAAGCGAGTGGCGCATACGGCATTCTGCGTGCTGGCATTCTGGATCGTACTGGTGTCTGGTTTAACTGCGGCAGCGCAGGTCGATGCTAACCTGTATCGCGGCCTCAAATGGCGGAACGTTGGGCCATTCCACGGCGGACGCATCTCCTCTGTGACCGGTGTCATCGGCGATTCCGGCGTGTTCTATGCCGGGACTCCGCTGGGAGGCGTTTGGAAAACCACCAGCGGCGGCGTGACCTGGTTTCCCGTCATGGATCAGGAGACTAGCCTCGACAGCGTAGGCGCCATCATGGTCGCACCGTCCAATTCCAATGTCGTTTATGCAGGCGCAGGCGACCCAATCGGCGGCAGCCTGGGCAACGGAATGTGGAAGTCGACCGATGCGGGCGCAACATGGCAGCACATCGGCCTCGAGGACACGGTAAAGATCGACAGCATCGTGGTCGATCCCGCCGATTACAACCTGGTGATTGTCTCCACGCTTGGAGATAACGGCCATCACGGCGGAGGAGTCTACCGCTCCACCGACGGCGGTCAGACTTGGACCAATGTCCTGAAGCCCGCTAACTATGACGGCACACGCGATCTGCAAATCGCCTTCGATGATCCCAGTGTCATGCTCGCCGCCACGCAGGGCACTTTCGGCGCCGGCCCGGGCGGTAGTGGTGGAGCTGCTGGAGGCAATCGCCCCAAATCCAAACCGCCCCAAATCTACAAATCAACCGACGAAGGAAAGACCTGGAACGAGATCAAGATCCCACCGTTCCCCGGTCGCATTGCGGTGGCCGTGGCCATGCATACCCAGGGCCAGCGGATGTATATCATCGGCAACAATATTGAAAACGGCTCAGGTCTCTACCGCTCCGACGACAGTGGCGCAACCTGGCAACACATGGCGGGAAAAGATCTGCGGATCAGCAACGGCCAGGGCTCCTATAGCTCGGGTGTCTTCGTCGACTCGCAGAACCCGGACATTCTCTACACGATGAGTACCGCCATGTACCGCTCAACCGACGGCGGAGTCACCTTTCAAGCCTTCAAGGGCGCGCCCGGCGGCGAGGATTACCACAAGCTCTGGATCGATCCCACCAATGGCCACCGCATGGTAGTTGGCTCCGACCAGGGCGCCAGTGTCACCCTCGATAACGGCCGCACATGGAGCCTTTGGTATACCGAGGTCATCTCGCAGATTTACCACGTTGCCACCGACAACCGATATCCGTATCAGATCATGGGCGCACAGCAGGATACGGGCGCGGTCATGATCTCAAGCCGCGGCAACTGGGGCCAGGTCAACTTCACTGACTGGAGTCCACTGCCGTCGTCGGAATTCGGCGTTGACACACCCGATCCGAAGAATCCGAACATCATTTATGGCGTTGGCTACGGCCCGGGCGGAGGCGGCAGCGGCCTGATCAAAATTGATATGTCGTCGGCGCAGTGGGAGAACGTCGCGCCTAACTTTGGTTCCGATGCCATCAAGTATGTCGCCGGCCGCGACTTCCAGAAGAAGTTTGACCTCGCCTTCGATCCGAGTGCCCTCTACGTTGCCTACCAATGCCTGCTGGTCTCGCGCGACGGCGCTCACACCTTCACGGCTGCGAGTCCAGAGCTCACCACGCCCAAAGACAAGCCACAGGTTGCCTGCGGTACGATTCCCCAGCCCCCGCCTCAACCGCCCGCGCAACCGCCGCAGCCATCGCCGACACCGCAGCCGCCGGCCAGCGGTCCGCCGCCCGCCGATCCTTCAATCACCGACTTCTCGATTTCCAAAGTCAAACGTGGCGTGGTTTGGACCGTAAGCACCAACGGCCAGATCTTCAACACCATGGACCACGGCAAAACCTGGACAAACGTCACCAATATCGCCGAAGTGCCACCCCATACGCAGTTCAATACCATCGAAGCCGGCGACGACGCCAACACGGCATTTGTAGCAGCGCGCATTGCACCCGAGCGCGGGCAGATCCTCCCGCCCGATGAAAACCCCGACGTGCCTCTGATTTGGCGCACCACCGATGGAGGCAAGACTTGGACCAGCATCGTGAATGGCCTCCCGCGGGATGAACGAACCGGAAGTTGGGTCAATAGTTTGCGCGTCGACCCTCAACAGCCTGGTCTGCTCTTCGCGGGAACCGAGTCGACCGTCTACGTTAGCTTCGACAATGGCGATCACTGGCAATCGCTGCGCCAGAACCTGCCCAGTACCTCCATCCGTGACCTGACCGTTCATACCGATACCCACCTGAACGATCTGGTAATTGCCACCTACGGACGCGGTTTCTGGGTCCTCGACGATATCACCCCCTTGCGCCAGATTGCCGCCAAAGCCCAAGCCATAAGTTCCTCGCCCGTCTATTTCTTCCAGCCCGCCGAGGCCATTCGCACCCGCATCAACAGCAATTGGGATCAACCCTTCTCCATCGAAGTTCCCCATGCGCCCAACGTGCCCTATGGGGCGGTCGTGGATTATTACCTGAAAAAGGAGCCAGCAGGGCCCATTCAGCTTCAGGTCTTCGATTCAAGCGGCAACCTGGTCCGCACCATGACCAGCACTCTGCCTCCGCCCATCGAGGGCGCGGACTATCCCCACTACTGGCTTGCCGCGCCTGAAACACGCGCCCTCAGCGCACATGTCGGCCTGAATCGGGTCAACTGGAACCTGCAATATGAAGATCCGCCAGCCCTGCGACACGACCTGGAAAACGAAATGAACATGGTAGAGGGATCCACAACACCCGGTCCACACGGGCCGCAGGTGATTCCCGGGGTTTATCACTTGAAGCTGACTGTGGACGGCGAGGTCTACACGCGCGACGTCACCGTCATCAACGATCCGCGTGTCGGCGAAAGCCCCGCGCTACTTGCCAGTCTGCGCCAGCAGAGTAAGCTCACCTTGCTCTCCGTAAAAGGTATGGAGCAGAGCTTCGAAGGCCATGATGAAGTCAGCGCGGTCAAGACCCAGCTTGACTCGATCAGGAAAGGAACCCTGCCTGCCGATCTGGACGCACAGGCCAAGACACTGGATGCCAGCCTCACAAAAATCGGTGGAATCATGACCCCGGGAGGGTTTGGGGGTGCTCGCCGCGTAGCTCCCGACCCAAAGGCGATTGAGTCGTTCATGAGTCTGAATAACGCTTACAACACGATGGTCAGCATGATGCAGGTAGGCCTCGACATGGCGCCTACCCCTACCCAGATCGCCACCTGGCAGAAAGATTGCACCGACCTCAACCACACCATCGCAGCGTGGAAAGACATGGAGAAGCAGATCGGCGAATTCAACGTACTGTTAGCCAAGAACAGCCTGCACGAAATCAATGTCGCCCCGATCAAATTGACGGCTGATACCTGTAGCTTTTCTACGCCCGAATCCACTCCGAAAGGCCAATGAGGAAACGGTCCAGTCTTCGCACCAAAGCGTTGGGAGGAGTGAAGCGAGCAAAGCTCAAAGTCTGATCTAGGGACGTTGGTCAGGTTTGTCATTTGGGATTTCTCGTTTGGGTGGCCGACATCTTGAAACTTGGGGCGATTCACGGATTGATTGGAGCCAACCCTCTCTCGGGTCCGAGTTAGCCAGGAACACCGCCGGCGTACTCACCTCGCATGCAATGACAGCCGGCAACCTGCGGCTACTGTCCGGCATCCATAGACGGACGGGCCGAACGCTCTCCAACACCAGAACGCTCTCCAACACCAGTTCGATCAGCATCAGCAGGTGCAGCCGACCGCGCGCCGACCACATCGCACACCATACGTGGGCAGCTGAATGAGTGATTGATCAGGCAAGGATGTCTACGCGGACGAGTGTGACGTCGTTGGTGGTGAGATTGGGGATGTAGAACTGCGTTCCCCCGCCGGGGAGGTTCTTGGTGCTTCCCTTAGCTTCAATAGTGCCATCGCGTTTGGATGCCTGCCCTACATCGATGCGAGCCATCTGGGAAAAGCCTCCGAAGTAGCCGTATACGGCGTTCCTGATTTCAATGACGAGCAGATAGGAGAGCGAGTTCCAGTTCTCTTTGATCGCCGAAGTAACGCGCCCGAGCTCGCGAATATTTACACGAAGGTGCTCGGCCAGCTTCTTGCGCTCGATCCAGCCGGCGTCCCACTTGTAGGCTTCATATGGGCTCCACCAAGGGCTGACGGCCGTGCTGTTGGGAGCAGCGAGGGAGCGATACTCGTTGAACTTGTAGAGCTTGAACGTGGGTTCCAGCAGCACCCTCTCGGCAATGCCATTCTTGAAGGCGTTGCGGACGCGGCCGTCGCCTCCGGTGCCGATTTCGCCGACCTGTTCCCAGAACAGATTTTCGTTTATGGGCATGGGACCTCCTGAGGGTGCGCAGCGAGTATATAGCACACAGACATTGTGTGACAGCTCTACGTCGGGGCTCGAACCCCGTGCGCAGCGCGAGCCATGAAGTGCTGTTGGTTGAGGTGACGTCCATTGCACCCACTCGTGACTCTGTCTGCGGAAGCTAGACGAACTTCCTTGCTTCGCTACAAAAGACGATGGGAAGCGGGCGAAATCGCAGATAATTGACTTGCGCGAACGGCGCCGCTCGCACCGCTAAGCTATCTGATATCCGCGGGACATCTTGTTCGTCTCGACCGATGACTATATTGTGAAACCGAGGGGCCGCCTACCTATGGACTCAAGCCTGCGCACTGCCGAGCAGCAAGGCCGGCTCGATGAGGTTCTGGAACATAAATACCGGATCCTGTGCCGGCTTGGCGGCGGCGGAATGGCGCAGGTTTATTTGGCGCAGCATCGCGTGCACGGAGGCCTGTTCGCGGTCAAGGTCCTGGCGGAACACCTTGCGCAGGATGCGAACGTTGTGGCGCGCTTTGAGCAGGAAGCCCGGATGGCTGCCACGCTCAGCGGACACTCCAACATCGTATCGATCTTCGACATTGGCTCCGGACTGGGCCTGCACTACATGATCATGCAATTCGTTCCGGGTGAGGATCTGGCCAGCTATCTCCGGCGCGAAGGCGCCCTGACCCTCCCAGATGCTGCAAACGTACTGGCTCAAACAGCGGAAGCCCTCGTGTGCGCGCAGGAAAAGCACATCGTCCACCGCGACCTGAAGCCGGCCAATATGTTGCTCGACGAGAACGGACGGATCAAGCTTCTGGACTTTGGCATTTCGCGAATTACAGATCTCGCGAACGGCTTGACGCGCCCCGGCGAAAGCATGGGAACGCCACACTATATGAGCCCCGAGCAGATTCGTGGCGAACCTTGCGATGTACGCAGCGACTTGTATTCGCTGGGGGTCGTCTTCTTTGAACTCGTCTCCGGAAAACGACCCTTTGAGAACGACTCTGTCACGGCCATTCAGATGGCGCACCTCTCTTCGCCGCCGCCCCTGCTCGTCGAACTCGATCCGAACCTCCCCGCGGGCTGCGACGCGATCGTACAAAAGCTTCTTGCAAAACAACCAGAGAATCGATACCAGAACACACGGGAATTGCTGCAGGAACTGATCGCACACGGCGCGCACTCGGGGCCGGGCGTTCTGCGGCCTACCGTGAACTCCGACCTTCGCGCGGTCATCGAGCAGGCGCAAACGGCAATCTTGAGCCCGGTTGAGTCACGCCCGGATACTCCGACGCGTGTCTACGGTACGTCGCGCGAAACGCAGAGCAACCCCGTCCGTGCAGAAGAAAAATCGGAGCCTGCGAGCCCTCCAGTCGAGCAAAGCGCCCCTCGAGATTCTCGGCGCGGCTGGATCTTCGCAATTGCGGGACTTGTCTTGGTGATCGCGTTAGCGGTGATCGGCCTGGTGTATTGGCGGCCCAAGCAGGCTGCGAACTCAACCGGCACAGCTCAGAACGTAAGCTCTCCGCCAGCGCTGCCCAACGTTTTCTCCGATGAGCACGGGCGGATGCTGCTTGTGCCTGCGGGTGGCTTCCTCTTTGGCGAGAAGGGCAGCAGCAATGCGCGCACCATCTCCCTGGCTCCCTTCTATATCGACGAAACGGAAGTATCCAACGCGGAATATCAGCGCTTTTGTAATGCTACGGGTCACGCCCCTCCGCACACTCCGGACTTCGTCGCACACCCGGACTATCCGGTGACCGGGGTTTCATACCAGGACGCAGCCGATTACGCTGCCTGGGCTAACAAGCGGCTTCCCACCGAGGAAGAATGGGAAAAGGCGGCGCGCGGCCCTGACGAACGCACGTTTCCCTGGGGTGACACGACGTGGGGATCGGCTCCTCAGCATCTCGAGCCAGTGAATGCAGAGCCGGAGCGACGCAGCCCCTACGGGGCGTATAACATGTCTGGGAACGCTTGGGAGTGGACAGTGAGCCCGTACTCTCCCAACTCCGAAGACGTAGAAAAAATGAAGCACCTTGTAGGCGGTCAGAGCTTTTCAAGTTCCTGGTACGTGATCAAGGGCGGAAGTTTCTCGCCGGATGGAACCCCTTATTTTGCAGTGTTTATGCAGCGCGGGCTTCCATCGGACGCGCGCTCTCCCTGGATCGGCTTTCGCTGCGTGCGCTCTGCGGGACCGCAATCCTGAAGCGAGTCTTACGGTGACCCTGGATGCTGCAGCTGGCACGAGGAGACGGAGATGATTCGAATTTCGCTGGTATTCACGCTGATTTCCGTGATGAGTTCCGTTGCCGCACATGCACAGGCCCCAACCGCGCGCGACACATTCTGGTCCGCGTCTGACCTGATCACCGTTACGCCCAACCCCGCAAGTCGCCATCGTGATTCATCTCATGCGGCGGCTTCATCGAAGAAGACTAAATCGTCTGTCGAGGTTTCGCCATTGGCAGCCTCTGTCGGAAAGCCCGGCGTCGATCCGGCCGGAGCAGGGCCTCGGTTAGCGAGCATGAACGGTTATGGCGCGCCCGCTCACCTCGTCGTCAGCGCCCAGGACCGGCTTGGGTTGCGCTGCTCGGTGCTGCGGCGAGGAGAAAACGACCAGTACTCCGAGGTGCCACCGGATACCGTGTTTCACAGCGGCGACCATATCCGCCTCAGCCTGCTCTCAAACCAGCCTGGATACCTTTATGTCATTCAACAAGGCTCCTCGCGGACGTGGTCTCCAATCTATCCGCCGAAGAACTCCGCTGCCGACTCAGGCAAGATCATGCCCGGACAATTGGAGGTCGTTCCTAGAGGGACGCGCGCCTTCGCCTTTGACCAGAACGCGGGAGACGAGAAGCTCTATGTGATTCTCAGTCGAACGCCCATAGAAGACATTGACCGGGTGATCCGCAACCTAGGCAATGACTCTTCGCCAGCTCCGAATCCGGGCGTCCCCCCGGCTCTAGAAGCAAAAAACGAAATCCCCGACACGCTGGTGCAGAGGCTCGCAAGCCGCGATCTCACGCTGGTGGATGAAGAGAAGGTCGATCAGGGGTCGACTGCGAACAATGACGGCGAGAAGGCAATCTACGTCGTCAGCAAGCAGGCCGGACCGCAGCCATCGGCGCAGGTAATGCTAACCATTCATCTGCGGCATGAATAGACTCAGAGCATCGACGCCAGGGCAGTATCGATGCGAGTCAGGTATTGGCGCGCCCGGTTGGCCTCGTCTGTGTCCGGATTTGCCGCAATCACATTTGAGAACCGCGCCTTTGCCTCATTGAGCAGGCCCACGACATCCTTCGATTTTCCGCCGGCCCCTGCCTGTGATCTGGCGTTCGCCTGTTCCACGTAGATGATGCCCAGGCGGTAATTGGCCCACAGATCCGACGGCAGCAGCGATAACGCCTTTAGGCAATACGGCACAGCGGCATCATCGCGCTTCTGCATCCATTCGCAATCACAGATGCCCAGATTTGCCTGCGCCTGCTGTTCGCGCCAGATGTCTTGTTGGGCGGCGCGGCGCTTCTTGCCTATCCCGAGCACGAAGCCCGCGAGATAGTAATTCACTTGGCCCGCCGCGCTGGAGTTGAAGTTCGTGAGCCGGAGATACTGCTGATATTCGGTTTCACCATCCGCAGATTCATTAAGATGCCGCAGACACTCCGCCAGCCAGAAGTGTGCTTCCCCATTGGCGGGAGTGGCCTTGACGGCTCGCATTGCCGCCGATTTGCCCGCGCTATAGTCCCCTTGGCGCGCATAGGCCTGCGATAGAAGGTAGAGAGCCGTGCCATCGTCGGGCTTGCGCTCCAGTGAAACTGTCAGTTGCCTTACTGCCTCATCGAGCCCTCCCTGGTCGAGCAAAGCCGCGGCATAACTCACTCGCGCCTCCTCGTAATCCGGGTCGATGGCAATCGCTTTCTTGAAGGCATCGGTTGCCTTGTCATCCGCAAACAGGGCATTTTCGATTCGGCCCAGATACATGTAAGCCTGGCTGTAATTTGGATCGAGAGCTACAGCCTGGCTTAGCTTCTCTTCGGCCTTGCGGTAGCTCGCTTCGGATCCTTTCTTGTACAGGTCCACGCCCTGATCCAGCAGATCGACCGCGGTCCGATTGCGCTGTCGCGGAATCAGAATGCGAAGGCTGACAGTGGTCTCCTGCCCCGGATACACCATCTCTTCGCGAGGACCATCCGGCTCATACCCCATGTGAACACCCTTCACCGTGTGCGAGCCGGGTGTTAGCCCGGGCAGCCGCAGTGCGCCCGCCTTGGTGACCACTCCCACCTGTTTGCCATCGAGCCATAGTTCGGTGTTGTCCATGTTGGTCTGGACCACAAGGGTTCCGTACTGCAGAGAAGCCGCTGTTGTGGGTGCCTTCGCGCGCGCCGGATCATAGGCCAGGACCATGTTTGGATCGAAGCTGCCGCGCTCGGATGTGGGGTTCTGCCGCCCCTGGGTTGCCATTCGCACATTGGTGTGTACGTACTCGGCCAGCTCATCCGCGGTTACGATGCCATCGGAGTTCGCGTCGGCTTCGCCTGCCAGTCCCCGCACCACATAGTAAGTAAAGATGCCATGCCCTCCTCCCCAATCCGGGCTCTCAAAGCTTTGTTCCCGATCGCGGCTGGCGGTCAGGGAGAAGATGGACTGGTGCACGTTGAGAAGGGATTGGTTCAACTCGGCCGGATTGGTCTCGGGCGTGATCGCGCCACTGTGGCATGCGTCGGTGATCAAGACCTTCCAGTTTCCGTGGATCCGGGCTCCTATCAAGGATCCAAGCAGGTCCATCGATACCGCCGAGTCGGAGATCTTCTTAAGGTCAATATCGTACGGGGCAAGATACGCCTTCCCCCCCGAGATGAACCCGTGCCCCGCGAAGTACACGACTACGCGGTCATGCGGGGCAGTCACGCCCGGCAGCCAGTCTTCGAGTTCATGCAGCACATTGGCCTTCGTGGCCTGAGGCCCCGTCAGCATGTGCACGTGATTTGCGGGGAACTCGCCGCCCTGCTGGCTGATCAGGGTAGAGTAGACCGATTCGGCATCGCGATCTGGGTACTGCAACTGCGCCGACTCCGGGAGGTTCTGATAGTGCGCGATACCGATCACGAGGGCGTAACTCTGGCTGACTTCCGTTGACGGCACAGTGGCGCCCTGCCCATCGGGCCGAACCGGTTTCAGATCGCGAGAGCGGTCATTTTGGTCTTGTGGCGGAGTTGTCTGAGCAGGGTCCTGCGCGGAATGCAGTTCCGGAACCGGAAGCATAAGCAGAACTGCCAGCCCCATGAGCCGCAGCGGGATGATCGAACGTCGATGAGATACGGATCGCGTCATACCAACTCCAGGGCTAGTCCCGGTGTGCGAGGCGGAACGTATAGATGAGGGGAAGCTTGGCCGACGGAGCAGCCTGCACATGAGTGTCGTCTCCATCATCGGTCAAGACAATATCCCGAGATGCCGTACGAGATAAGGGAATCAGTTCGCGAGGAACGGCGGCATCCGGGGCAAGAGGAGTAACTCCCGCTGAGCTATCCAGGCACTCGCCACGAGCCTTGAATATATCGTCATTGCAGCGGGGCAGCAGGCCGGGCGGCAGAGCCTGAGGCTGTGGCGCCTTTGGCTCTCCCGGCTCAGATGAAGACGGAAGGCTGATGCTCGTCGCGCTTACAAGAAAATAGAGCGTATCGAAACCACTCGGTCCGTCGACCTGAAACCAGCCGTCGCCATCCGCCGGAACAAGATAACCTCGATCTGCCTGGATGTGATTGTCCGCCGCGCCATTCCCGGCCGGAAACAGGACCACCGTGCTTCCCGTAGTTCCTTTATCCACCACGTAAAGATAGCCGTCCGTCTTGCTTTCGAGCCGGAAACGAAGAATATCGCCATTGTGAAAGACGGTGGTCTGCGGAACGGAGACCACGACGTTGTCTTTTTTCTGTTCGAGCCGTATTGAAAAAGTCGCCTTATCAGGATTCTGGCTCTTCGCGGGCACACCAGAAATCAAAACAAGCGCCACGACAGCCAGCACAACCTTTCGCTTACGTGGCCCGGCGGAGACTGCGTCGAATCCAACCGGGTGTCTCAATGCCGCCTCGAACCGAATTGAAAACGAAGACCACGGGACATGGCCGGTGCGCCCACCGTCCCAGTACCCGGAGTGATTGTCGAAGGGGAAGATCCCTCCGTCGCATACACGATGCCGCCAACCGCCGCCCCTACAACAACTCCGGTCATGATCCATGTAAGCTTCTTATGCGAGGCAATCTTGATGGTGTTTTCCGTGCCGCTTGACTGGCCTCCGGCATCAACGTTCTGTTCACTAATGACGGCCGTCGCTTGCACATCGCCGAGGCTGGCTTGAACCGAGATCTTGAAGTTTCCCTTTTTCGCGGTGACCTGGAAGCCCGAGGCGGCGGCATGGCCGGCTGCGTCCGTGTGCACAGTCAGGGTCTGCGTGCCTTTGAACGTCGCGAAGGGCGTACGGCTGCCGCCGCTGTCGATGGAGAACAGGACCAGCGCGCCGGCGACAGGCTTGTGGTTCTCGTCGTCAACCTCCACGATGGGTTCCCGCGCGGTGCGAGTGCGCACATCGTTCAGCGCTCCTTCTCCCTCGATGATCGTTATCAGAAGGACCTTTGGTTTCGCCGTATCCTTCTCCACAGTCGCGCTCGGTGCTTGTGGCCATGCGAATGGAAGAGCGCTAAATACCCCAGCGGCGATCATCGTTACGCCAAGCAAGCGGGTGCGAGATAACTTTGTCATTGCGAGTTCACACTTTCCGATGTTCCCACTGAATTGGTCAGGGTCGCCGACACACCCGTGATCGCCGCGCCCGGACTGCTCAACTGAAACTGTTGCGTGTAGGTGAATTCGGAGCCGTACTGATCCGAATCGGTTGAGCTGTACCAAGGCGAGAACAGGCTGCTCACAGGGATATCCACCTTCGGGGAACTCAGGGCTGTAGCGCCCGCCCCGGTAAACACGAACTCCGCTTGTGTGGCCTCGCGGGTGTTCGAGAATCCAGTCATCGCCACTGTGATCAGCCCACTGCTGTCGCTGGTGAACGTTAGATTGGTAATGACGGGTGCCGCAGGCGCAATCACCAGCGTGATCGGAGATACCCCGGCCGGTGTAACATCCACTCCGCCAGCCACCAGCGATAGCGTAACACTTATAGTGCCGGCTACCGTACCGGTTTGGAGACCAACCTGCGGAGCGCTCGTGGACCCGGCCGGAATGGTGAAGGTAAGTGTCCGGCCGCCGGTCGAAAATTGGATCGCAGGGTCGTCGACTCCGCCGCTGCCGCTCGGCGCAAACGAAAGGCCGAGCGTGCCCGTAAGATCTGCGGCATACGGGCTGTTCACTCCGAGGTCGATCGTTGCCTGCTCTCCCGAGCCACTTACCTGCGGGATGGTAAACGAGATGTTGGCGGTCTGGGCACTGACTGGCAACTGAATCACGTTACTGGTGAGCTTCGAAACCGAATCGTATGCGGAAATGTTCAGAGTGCCCGGGTCGGCCAGATTCGCCGCCGGAAGGATTGCTGTCAAAGCCGTCGCACTCTGGAACGTGGTGGCAATAGGCGCCCCATTCAGCTCAACCACTGAGCTGGTCATAAATCCGCTGCCCATAATGGAGATGGAGACCGGGGAACTGCTCAGCGAAAGCGTGCTCGGCGAGATCGACACAATGCTCATTGGCATGTAGCCGACCTGTATCGTCACCTGCGTGGTTGCCGCAGTGTAGTCCGTCGCATCCGTCGGCGTAAATGCTACTGCCAGCGTGTGCGCGCCCGCGCTGAGAGTGGTGCCGGCCGGCGGCGTGTATACAAAAGAGCCGGGCAGCGGCGCCCCCGTGGCTCCAGTCGCTGTCGCGTCGAGCTGCGTGGCGCTCAGGGGTGTCGCTGTGTAGATGGGAGTTGGAGTCGGCCAGCTCAGAGCCGGTGTGGCTGGGTTGATCTGCATTGCGGTCTGTACCAAGTAGGGATTGCCGGTGAATCCGGGCGGAGCGTACGCCACCAGCACGCCGTAAGTCCCAACCGGATAGACCTGGCCGACATTAATAGTCGCCCCTCCGTTTGTGAACGTGTAGATAAATGTTCCCGTCGAGGTCTGACCGTCGATGGTTGCCACTGCATTCAATTCGCGGACCGGCATGGGCCCGTACGTGAGCGGCGCGGGCTGCCACGCCAGGGTGACAACCGATACCTGGAATACATTGCTCGTGGCCCCGTACGCAGGATCTTGCGATGCGCTGCTCGGCGTGGCGACTATCGTGGCTTGTAACTCGTAGCTGCCCCCCGCGCTCACGCTCAGGTCGGAGAAGACCGCCGCGGTCTGTCCGCTCACCACGCTCGGCTGTTGAGTCAATGTTCCAGCCAGGCTCGAAGCGTCCTGAACGCCCTGCGACGTGAAAAGCGATACCGTGACCGGCACTCCGAGCGGATAGTTATTGGTCGTGCCGTCGACCTCCAGCACCTGGACGCTCACCGCCGGCAAAATTACGGTGTTGAGGTACGTGTTTGACGGTTGCGTGGAAAACGTGACTGCGCTGTAGTGCGACTGCACCGCTCCAACGTCCACTGCGCCACTGGCAGCCGCCCGCGAAAAACCGCGCTGATCGATTGCGTCAATCGTCAGTTGCGAGTTGCCTCCACCGACTGCAGGGCCGCCCGGAAGAGGCATCATCGTCTGCGTTGGGCCGCCATTTTGCGCCAAAGGGCCAAGGTAAGGATTCTGCCCAATTATGTTATTCGACCCGTTCACCGTGGCGCAGTTGCCGCAGTCGGCGTTAACCCCGCCAATCGGCGTGTTGTTCGCGAGAATAGAATTGCTGATCGTCGGTATCACCTCTGTTTCCATGTCGACTCCGCTGCCCGACAATCCGGCAGTGTTCGCGGTAATGGTGTCATTCACGAGCGTCAGTGTGCCTGCACCGAAACCAATGCCTCCACCGTTTTGGCTGGACGTGTTGCCGGTAACCGTGCTCTCGGAGATCGTTGCGGCACCCGTGTCGTACACCGCGCCGCCAGTCGCCGCCGCACCTGGCGCAGCCTGTGCCGAATTCTTGGAAAACAGCGCCTGCACGATCGTCGCGGTGCCCACATTCATTATGGCGCCGCCTGAAATTGTCGCGCTGTTCTGGGTGAACGTGGGTCCGCCTGAAATTGTGAGCGTCCCATAAAAGTCGTTGTAGATCGCGCCGCCCTCAGAGCCGGTGTTACCGCTGAAAAGCACAGCCCCGGTGACTTGCGCGGGGCCATTGTTGTACAAGACTCCAGCGCCGTTTGGGCTGGCGTTCGAAGTGAATGTGCCGCCCTGAATCAACAGCGTGCCCGAGTTATAAAAGGCGCCCCCTGTGCCGCTGCTGCTGGTATTTCCGGCGAAGGTACACTGCGACAAGGTCACCGAATCTGAGTTGTAAATCGCGCCTCCGTTCGTCGCTGTATTGTTGCCGAACGTGGTGCCGGTCAGGACCAGGTTTCCCGAGGCGTTCGAAATGGCGCCGCCACCGTTCGCGCCGTTGCCCCCGGTGAAGGTCATTCCATTGATGGCGACGGTGGGACCTCCAACATAGTTGGGAACTGCCCTCACGCGAGCGCCGCGCGCACCCTTCGACGCGGCTGCCACCGCCCCGATGCCCGGGAGGCTTACAGAAAGAAGTCCAAACTGATTATTGCCTGATACTGTAATTCCGCTTCCGTTGATCGTCACGGGTGTGGTGATCTGCAGCGTGCTCGCCAGAACAATGGTTCCCTGTACGCCGAAGCAGATATCGGTAACCGTCGCATCCGCCAGGCCCGCCCGCAGCGTGCCGGTACCGCTGTCGGCCAATGAGGTCACCGTGTAGTCGCATGTTTGCGCGGCGCAGCGACCGGCCGTGAGCACGACCGCCATCATCCACAGAACCAGCGATGTTCTCTTCGGAGTTTCGGCCAGAAACATTATTGTTCGATTCATGGCTGCACCCGCTCCGACAGCTTTGCCCGGTGGATCGTTGCGCTTTGAGACGATGCTGGATTCGCGGGGACAAAGAAACTCCGCGGAGTTGCCGCACGCGTATCGAGAATCCAGTCTGCTTGCCCTGCGGAATTGCGGGTAAGTGAGAACACTCCGTCTGAAGTGAGCGGGATCATCTGTTGCGGCGTACATGCGCAGGCGATCGCAGTTGGACTCCCTGATCCCGACAGGCTGGCTCTTACGATCTGAGGCTTCCCAGAATCGCCGATGTACGCCCACCTGGCATCGGCCGAGACAGCAACCCCGGCCGCGCGTTGCAAGAGCTCACCCGAAACGATCGTGGACAACACAGGAGCACCGCTTGTCAATTGCGACACGAGCACTGCCTGCGCCGTGCTACCGTCTGCAATCACGGCGGCGTCGCTGGACTGTCCCGGCGCAAATGCGGCGCCTCCCCACGCTTGTAGGCTGGTAACCGGCGTGTAGGTGCGAGTCGTAGAAACCACGCCCACTTCAGTGGCGGTTGCACTCCCGCGAGTCACCCCCACAAGCAACGCACCGGTATCGCTCACCGCAACATCCGGCAACACGATGCCCAATGGCAAAGCCACTCCTGCGACCTGAGCCTTGGTGGGTAACCCGCTGATCACCGCGCCCGTTGCAGACGAAGGCGAAATAACCGCCGCGGAACTGCCCGACGGGGAAATCCAGATCTGCGAGTCAATGGGAATGTTGGTCGACAGGACTACGCTGGTTTGCCCGGCTAGATCCCACTGTCGCAACGCACCGTTCGCGTCGAGCGTCAGCGCCCATGCACCTGAAGCCGTTGTAATAGCCGCGGCTTGCACTACCTTGGGGCCACCGGGAAGAGCGGCGTTGCCGTAATGAGCCGCGCCCGTCACACCCAGAATTGGATACAAGTTGCTGCTCGCGGCCTGCCACACGTAACCCAGGCGCAAGCCTGTGGTGGCAACCAGCGCAGTGTTCGTGGAATTCGGAATAACCGGTTGAGGAGATTTGATCGTGCTGTATGTTCCACAGCCAGTGACTGAGAGAAGCAAGGCCACATGCACGAGACGAAGGACGGCAAGCCTCGGGGAGGTCATAACTCTACCTAGGGAATAGGGGAGATAGAATCGCCGTGCAGATTCGGACGGATTATAGCCAATCACCATTGCAAATACCAGCAGATTGTTCTTTGCGCTTCGTTCCAAACGTTCAACGCGCGATTGATCGAGCGACGACAGAAATCTGTGCAGCGCAAGCTCGAGCCACGCCCTGTGTCTGAATGAGGCCGAACAGTCGGTTCGCCAGCGAGAGCACGCCGCCGGAGATGGCCTGCGCAATATAGTGTCGAATCAACCCCCAGCCGTTTCGTACAATTGCCGGCATCGCCATCGCCCTTGTTCCTCGGATTGTTCTCCGCTCATTGCGCGACGTGCAATTCGAATGGAGGGGGCGAGACGCTATTCGGCAAGGGCCTCTATCCGAAACCGCCAGACTTGCGTGCAGCCGCGACGCCGAGAGCTACTCGAAAGGAACACTCGTTGAAGGGACTAGACAACAGATCGCGCCGATGCTTCCTTAGAGCGAGTTCGATCGGCGAGTTACAGATTCCAGAATTCCTGAAAAGAAGGACGTCATGACCAAAATCAGTGCGACAAAGGAATCACCCGCCCCGGCATGCAAAACGGCCACGAATACGTACGGCACTGCCACATCCTGGAGCATGAGGAACACGACATGATGCGGCCACTGCTGATTTTGCCGCGATTGAGTTTGCTGCGCTGACCGGAAATCTCGCGCGCCTCTGTGCTCCGACCTGCCCCTGCTGCTCTCTCAGACCCAAAGCAGTGGCTGTCTAATCGGAAAATTCCGGAGGATCTCCGGATCTGTTGGGTCGGGATTCAGCCGCTTCCATAGCTCGATGTACTCCGGCCGATGCTCGGCTAACCCGGCAAACAGCAGCCCCGGCGATCGTACAGGTAGCGAATCGAAGTGCTCCACATCGTGCGCGTATGGCCACTTCGACCTGTCCCTTAGGTACGGGTAGAGAAACTCTGCCGCTCGCGCCAGCCCTCTTCCGTCCGGCAGTGCGTACGAGGTCAACTCCGGAACTCCACCTCGAAGCGACTGCGCCAGTCCCGCCATCACATCGAAGTTGAAAATCGAGTAGCTGTAGGGCTTTGTCCGGGCCAGCTCGCGGGAAAACGATCCGTCATTTGCCATCTGCTCCCCCAGCAGCGTACGGACAAACCACTGTCTTTCCTCGTTCCGTGTCGCCTCATCGCCAATGAGCCGCGCGAACTCCGCGGCCTGCAGCGCCCAACACGTGGCGTGATTGTTCAGAGTGTCGCGCTCCTTCTGGCCCTTCTCACTCGTCTTCAGCCAGTGCAGATACTCCCGGAACCACGTAACAATCCCATCCCGGTCAGCAGCGCTCAGCGCGGGCTTCAGAGCCGCCCCAGCCCGGGCCACCTCTACCAGGTGCAGCGTGTCGATAATTCCGTAGTTGCGGCCTGTAGTGACGCCATGCACTCCCTGCGCATACTCCAGATTCGGGTTCATGCGCGTGGCCGGGACCACAAACCAGGCGCGCAGGTGATCCATCGCATGACGCGCATATCGCTGGTCCCGAGTAAGAACCCAGGCCGCGGTGAGCGCGGGAACACAGAGAGACAAGCCGATCATTGCCTTGCGGTGCCCGTTGAAGTTGTCGGGATTGCTCTGACCGTCGCGATTGATGTATGGACCGTCCGGGTTCTTCGGGTCGGGCCAGAAATAGTCCGCCTCGGAAAAGAAGTCATGAGGCCCTCCTGGATTGCGCGGAGACCGGATCGACGTAATCGTGACCGGAGCCTGCAACAGCGCCCTTTTCGCACCCTGCAGGATTCGCATCCGGTCTATTTCGGCAACCAGCCTCTCTCCCTCGTTCTCCCGTGTGCCGCGCATGGATGCAGCGGCTCCCAATGCAAATGCCGCTCCCGCCAGAAATCTTCTCCGATTTAACATGAATGGAAATTCTTCCCCTCTACGATCGGCTTCGGCCGGGGGATCACCACGAAAACCCCGCCAAGTCTTCCATTATCATTCCGGCGCGCCTTCCAGCGATGTCAAGGATGATTTGCAAATGAATCGCTTTATGGTAAGTGGCGTTGTCAGCGCCAGCGGAACGTTATTCGGATCGAATCTCTAGAACCGCAACTGTGTATGGATCCAGATCGACGGAGAGGTTCATCCCGTACTCGAGCTTCCGGCTCGTTGGCGCGATTGCATCAGCGTGTTCGATTGATGCAGAATCCGTAAGCCCCGCGCTGATGGTGTGCAATGTCGCTATGGCCCGTGTCGGAATCTTGGAGCCCTGCAGTCTAACCAGTAGGGCGTTTCGATGGTCCGAATAGTTGACGGCCTTGATGACGATACGGCGTCCGTCCCTGCTCATTGCAGCGGTCGCATCCGCCGAGCCGGGAACCCACTCCTCAGGTATGAGTGTCGAAATCTTGTCGAACAGGCGGCTGCGGTCGGAGACATCTCGAACTGCACCGGAGGCGGATGCCAAAAATCGTTCTGCGTAGTGCTCACGGAATAACTTCTCGACCACATATCCCGCACCGGGAAACCATGAGACGTGGTCATGGTAGATGAACGAAGTCCATTTCGGATCGTCCGTGGTATTCCGCATCAGCAACGCAGGGCAACTCATGGCCAGGCCTGGGCTGAGTTCTTCATAAAGCATCAGACTGCCGGCGGTATGAAGCCCCGCGCGCCAATCATAAGTATGCTGCAGGCTCCACTCCAGAACGCCTATCTCGATGTGCGGGTGCTTCGATGCGCGAACGTAGTCCCGCAGTTTTGTAAGGTAGTTGCGAATACGCCTCAATCCAGTCTCGAAGTTCTCGGGTTCGTACTCGTAGTTGTGACAGCCGAGAATGTCGAAGTTCTCTCCGGCGAGATCGATGACCGTTTCGCTCCAGTCCATGTCGTTCGACCGCTTCTGTCCGCACGCTACGATTTTCGCCCTGGGAGTGATCTCCCGCAGGCGTTTGCCGTAAACGTTCACAATCTCGGCGTACGTCTCTGGCGTGAAGCCGTTGTTCATCGGCTCGTTGTCGATCTGGAACAGTGTTACGCCGTAGGGTTCCGAGTGCCCGTTGGCCGCCCGTTTTTGTCCCCACTCTGTCGATGGAGGGTCGTTAATATAGCGAACCCAGTTCATCGCATAGTCAACCTGTTCGGATTTTGTGCCCGGTGCGGCCAGCACGATCAGCGGTTCGGCACCGATTTTTCGGCAGAGCCCGAGAAACTCGTCTGTCCCAAAGCCGTAGTAATCTGAATAGCCTCCCCAGATAACATTGGGGTGATAACCTCGCGCTGCATACGGGCCAATGCCTTCCTGCCACTTGTATGTAGAAGCAAATGATCCGCCCGGCCACCGGATAAACGACGGACGAAGATCACTAAGAGCTTGCAAGAGATCGGGGCGCAGCATGCCGTCCCGACGAGCATCAGAACGCATCATTGAGACGAAATCCAGGAGAATCGCCCCTGAGCCGGTTGCCGCAATCTCGATGGTGGCCTGCGTGTCCCGCACAGCGCTGACAACGGCGAATGGAACCTCTTGCCACTCCGAGCCGGTCACCGGCAGCGGTAGCAAGGCGATTGGTTCCCCTTTCGCGGTCTTCACCTGAAGCGTTAGCTTCGGCGATCCGCTCACGCGCTTGAGCCAAACCGAACCATCGTACCTCACACCCGCGGTGAGAAAGATGCGGCCTTGTCGGATCGTCGCACGGCCGCCTTTGACCAGCAACCGCACGCTTTTCGTGCCATTCTGGAAGTCGATGTTTTCGATGGCAACCTCGCCGCGTTCCGCAAAGGATTCCCAGTAGGTGTTGAAGTCTTCACCTTCAAAACCAGAGCCGCGAATCTGTTCAGAGAAGAGCCCGTCCTCCACGGAATGGTTGATGTGTTCAAGAAACTGTCCATAGATCCGTTGATCGATCGAAGTCGTGACTCTGTCCGTGTCCACAAGCAGAGCGATGACTCCCGGCTCGCCGGCGGGCTTAGTCGCGTTGAGAGCAAGCGTGCCCGAGATGCCATGGAGATGTATGGCGGCGCCCGTCACCATTGATTCTTTGAGGAAGTGTCTTCTATTCATGGCGAGATTACTGCGAACAGATCAGAATACTCGCAACACCCAGATGGAGGACTGGCGGGCGCGGACATCGCCGCGATGCCGGCTGTTATTCTATCCGGGCAATGTGTACATGACTCGAAGACGAGATGGCTGCAAGATCGGCCCGGATTCGTTCTGCCGGCGGTAAGTCTCGGAGTTTTCTCGAATGAAGCCTGATGCTGTTCGCGCAATACCACGCAGGAGTTTCCTTAAACTTGCTGGCGCGGCGGCGGTGGGCCGATTGTCGCAAACCGGTCAGGCCCCTGCTGCAGAGCGCGTCTGTCGGGTCATCGATCCGGAGAATTCAATCGCATTGAGCGCGCCCTCTGCGAGAGCCGTTGCTCAACTTGGTGAGGCACTCGGCACAAAGGGCGTGAGGCATGAAGTCGTTCGGTCCGCCGACGCGCTTAACGGAGCGCGCTTTTGCATAGTTCTAGCAAAATCGGATTCGCGCATTACTGAAGGATTCCCCCGCGGACAAAAACTCACCATCGCGGAGAGCCTGAGAATGACGCCCGGAAGCGTCGGCGGAGTGCCAGCCATTCTTGTTTCCGCAACCGATGCGAGAGGCTTCGTATATGCCCTGCTCGAATTGGCTGAGCGGGTGCGATACGGGGACGATCCATTCCGGTCGTTGCAGTTGACGAAGCCAGTCGAAGAAAGCCCGGCGAGCCAAGTGCGGAGCGTTAGCCGCTATTTCTGCAGTGAATTGGAAGACAAGCCCTGGTACTACGACAGAGAGTTCTGGAGCGGATATCTCGACCATCTGATTGCGAGCCGGTTCAATCGGTTCACAATGTCTTTCGGCTTGGAGTATGACTTTCCGCGAGGAGTGACTGACGACTACTTTCACTTTGTCTATCCGTATCTCGTCGAGGTGCCCGGCTATCCGCAAGTCCGCGTGATGCAATTCGCCGCTGCGGATGGAACCAGGCTGGCGACCCCGACACCGCTGAGTGCAGCCGAGCGTGCCAGGAACCTTGCGATGCTGCGCTTTGTTGCTGCCGAAACAGCCGCGAGGGGACTGCAATTCCAGCTGGGCATTTGGACGCATGCATATCAGTGGACCGATAGTCCGGATGCATATCACCGCATTGAAGGCTTGACGCCCGACAATCACGCGCGCTACTGCCGTGATGCACTCGCAGTAATTCTGCGAGAGTGCCCTGAGATACAGGGGCTTACGATGCGGGTGCATGGCGAGAGTGGGATTCCTGAGGGAAGCTACGACTTCTGGCAGACAGTGTTTGAGGCAATCGCAGAAGCGGGACGGACAATTGAGATCGATATGCACGCCAAAGGCGTGGATGAGAAGATCATCGACATTGCTGTGGCTACGGGGATGCCGGTCAAGTTGGGAGCCAAATACTCTGCCGAGCACCAAAGCCTCGGATATCAGCAGGCCGACATCCGTTCACTGGAGATCCCTCACGGGACGCTCTCGAAGTCGAATGAGACCCTATTCCGCTTCAGCAGCGGATCCAGGAGCTTTACGCGTTATGGCTACGCTGATTTCTTGCGTCAAGATGCGCCTTACAAGCTATGGTTCCGACTATGGCCGGGAACGCAGCGTCACCTACTGTCGGTCGATCCCGAGATGGCTGCGGGATACGGGCGGACGGCAAGCTTCTGCGGAGCGGCAGGTCTGGACCTGATGGAGCCCTTGACCTTCAAAGGACGCGAAGGGTCCGGCCAGCAGGGGGGACGATGCGCCTATGCAGATTCCTCGCTGAATCCCCCTCAGGATTGGCAGAAGTACGAGCTCTATTACCGCGTATGGGGCCGCAACTTGTACAACCCCAACGCAGATGTGGAGACGTGGCGTCGGGCCATGCGCAAGGATTTTGGCGCCGGCACTGAGGCGACAGAGGCATCGCTGGCGCACGCATCCCGAATTCTTCCACTGCTCACCTCGGCTCATCTGCCTTCGGCGAGCAACCATGATCTGTGGTACGAATTGCCGACGAATATGCCTGTGGTGGAGGGGGCGAACCATCTCCTTACGGCGATACCCCGACCCCAAAGATATTCGGAGCGGTCAGTCCTCTCGATCCGCAGCTGTTCTCCACCGTAGCCGAGCATGCGCAGTCGTTGGTTCATCGTGAGCCGAGCGCGAAGTATTCGCCCCTCGACGTGGCGCGGTGGGTGGAGCAGTGCGTCGATAACGCGAGCCACGAGTTGAATGCGGCAGCCGATACGGTAAGGGCTCGGGGCGGAGCCGCATTCCGGCGGATTGAGGAGGATGTGCTTATCCAGATCGGGTTGGGCACCTTCTTTGCGCACAAACTACGCAGCGCAGTGCTCTATGACGTCTGCCAGCAATCGGGCGAGACAAGCGCAGGCGACGCGGCACTCGAGCATTATCAAAAAGCGAGAGACGCGTGGGCAACGATGGCAGAACGTGCGAAGAATGTGTATCTCGCAGATGTGTCATATGGCAGCATCCCCAAGCGGAAGGGCCACTGGCTCGACAGGCTGCCCGGAATTGACAGCGATCTAGCGGCAATGAAGACGAAGGTTCAATGGAACAAAGCTGAGACAATCTCGCGCCGAGTAGCTGCGAAAGAGATGAGTACCATTGCCGAAATGCTGCCATCTACCGTTCCGGTGCAGTGCAATCACACCCCGCAGGACAAATTCACACCAGGAGATGCGCTTGAGGTGAAGCTTTTCATCTCCGGCAAGTCGAGCGGAGAAGAGATGAATCCAGTGCGTTCGGTTCGGCTTCGTTATCGCCACGTAAACCAGGCAGAGCGTTGGAATGTACTTGACTTGAATGGCGAAAACGGCGCCTACGCCGTCAAGATCCCGCCGGAATACACTCGAAGCGAATTTGGCCTTGAGTACTATTTCGAGCTGGCAGACGCCGGGGGACTGAAGTGGATGTATCCGGGTTTCGACAAAGCGCTTTCGAACCAGCCCTACTTCGCATTGTGCGCGTACAGTCTCACAATCCGACCGGCGGTTTCTGGGGCATTTGTCCGAAAAGGCTAGTGACTGTTCGGCGACGAAGAACCTTCCTCTCCAGATGCGCGATTCCCCTTTACGAAATCCGCCCTTGTTGTATCCCTATGTCGTAAGGGAAGCTGGTATTACCGCATTTTTGGCCACTTGATTGAGTGCAGCGCGATCAGCATTGTCGTGGCACCCGTCATTTAGATTGCCGCAGCCTGCCGCACCCGTGTGGGTCCCGCGCGGTCGAATAGAATCTCGACCCGACAGTCTCAATGGCCCTCGTGCCTTCAGGTATGAATTTAGGACGAGGGCGAAATCAGCGGAGGTTCTCGAATTCCGCTTTTGCTCGTTTGAGAGCGGGGATATCCGGATCCGCACCGTTCCATAGCGCAAAGAAATCCTCGAATTGGGCTCGAGCCTTTGCAGTTTCCCCCGAAAGGACATAGGCGCGCGCCAAGCCCACGTGCGCCAGAACCGAAGACCGGATCGCCGATCATGGTGCCGCGATGGCTGAGGATCTTTTGGAATTCCTTCGCCGCCTCAGCACCCTTGTGCGCCGCAAGGAGCGCCTCGCCCCGGAAGAAGACAGGGTAGAGAGCGCCGAAGTATCCGGTCTGGCTGCTGCGGGGCGCACCCATTTCGTAGGGTACGCCGGCCTGCAGCGCGTCGATCGCCTTCAAGGGGTCGCCGTGTTGCACGGCCACCACTGCGCGGATCACAGGCAGATAGCTGAACCTGACGGAGGTATCCTCCGGATAGCGCTTCTCCATATCATTTAGGAGCTTCTCAGCCTGAGTCGAATCGCCGGAAAGAGCCAGGGCAAGAGCCGCGCCATAATTCACCTCGCGGTTGCCGGCCAGAGCCAGCGCGGCCGCGGCGGTTCGTTTTGCCTCGACGGAATTCCCGAAGAATGCCTCCCACAAAGCTGCCCTGATCTGGAAGACGGCGGCTTGCTCGCGTTTACCGCCTTGCTGGGCCAGTGCGACGGCATGCCGCGACAGGCCGATTGCATCGTTCAGCCGGCCTTCCGATGCCTCAGCAAAGGCCTCCCGATCCAATATCCAATCCTCGATTTCGGGGTGGGCCTGGGCCCATTCCACCTCGCGCCGCATTCCTGCCGCATCCCCTTTCATGTAGGCGAGGTCAAAGCGGAGCGTGGCCATGCGCACCTGGTTGAGATTGTTCTTCTCTGCCATCTGGATCGCATTCTCAACGCCTTGAAGATCATTCAGGTCCATCAAGTTGTAGCCAAGCAGATAATATCCAAGGCTGGCGTCGGGATTGAGCTCGATGGTCTTTTGCGCCTCTTGGACGGCCCCTTTGTAATTGGCGAGAACGGGATCGACAAACCCACCAAGAAAGGAATGGGGAAGAAACTCGCGCGGGTATGTCCGGGCCCACTCGTCGCAAACCTGCTGCGCCTTTTCCTGGTTTCCGGTCGCCCGTCCAAAGTAGTAGCCGGTGATGAAGAACCGCTCCTTGTCGCTGGCCCTGTCGCGTAGCTCATACGCCCGTGTGACGTTCTCCGTGGCAAGCTGCGAAGACCCTGTAGAGCCATACATCAACCCCAGTGTGGCGTAAGCGATTGCGAAGCTCGGGTCGATTTCCACGGCGCGTCTGAAAAACGGTATGGCGGGTTCACCTCCCTGCGAGGCCGCGACCTTCCACCCCATACTGTAGGCCTTCAAGGCCTCAAGGGAGGGCGTGGTCGCCTCGGCAAGCGGGGTGTCGTGCTTTTCGAGCGAGGCGCGGGACTCACCGAGTTTCGCTCGCAGTTTTGAAGCAGCGCCTCCCGGCGCGGCGAGCACTTTCTCCTTGCCATTCGCGCTCACCTGCTCTCGTGCGATCGGCTCCCCGCTCTGGCAATCAACAGCCTTCAGTCCAATGACGTACTGATTTCCGAGGGCCGCGATCGAGCCTTCTATCTCAGTCGCCGCATCAACGCGCCGGCAGTCCTCGAGCGCCAGCCCGGCGTCAGCCGTGTATCCGCAGTTTCTCCATCAGCCGCAGGGTCTTTCCGGATTTGATCCTCGGACACAAATTGAGAAACGGCGTCTGTTCCAGTTCGACCGAGAGTCCCTGGCGCAGCGTGTCGTCAAATACCGGATCGCCGGTTGTATTGGTGAAGTCAGCAACCAGGATGAAGTTCTTCGCTCCCGGAGTTGCAGGCCGCCAGTTTCGAATGAGAAGGAAGGCGCCGAGCGCCAAGCAGCGCCGCCGCGACCCCCATGGGGAGCAGCAGTCTCCGGCCCGCTCGTCGGGTTCCGCGGAATCGGAAGCGCCTTCAACGCTTGCTCCGTCTCCGCTCCGTTCTCTTCAATCACAATTTGTGTGCGTGTCCGCGCCTGAGCCACCAGGGCTTCGCCCTGCTCTGTCACGGTGCGGACCGTCGCCGCAAATCGATAGCCTCGGCCCGGCAGGGTCACAATGTACTGCCGGTTTTCCGCGGTGTCTCCCAGCGCCTTACGCAGCAGGAAGATGTTCTGGCTCAGGTTCGATTCCTCGACGAACGAGTTCGGCCAGACCTCCTTCAGGAGTTCTTCTTTGGAGACCACTTCGCGGCTGCGGCGTACCAGTGCAAGCAGCGTCTCGAATGCTTTGGGAGGAACCGGAACGTGGGCGTCTCCCCGGCGCAGGGTCTGCTTGTCGGGGTCCATGCGGAACGGTCCGAACTCATAAACGATCCTGGATTCCGTATCCATGCGTTGACGAGAAAGCAGTTAAACGGCCGAGAACGCACCCGTCACCGCGGGCAATTCATAGTAAGCGCAATCTACCACAGTATTCACTTGGCCCTGAGAACGCGTGGAGCGATTGCCCTCAAACCGCCGTAAGCCCCTGTATTTGCTGCATCAAATCCCTTTCCTGAGACGTCCTTGAGAAATATTGAGCCGCGCCTTGAAGACTTTCCCCGCCTCCTCGCTGCAGAGTGTGCTCATTACGAAGCAGCCGCCGCAGCAATGGGCTGACCGGAGAGTGGCATGGTGGTGAAAACAACAAGGATCACGATTGAAACCGAAAGCCTGCTGATCGTGCGCAGGGGCAAAACCATGGTGACCTGGTGCCCCGTTTGTGGCGCGGACGCAGAGATGATGACGCTCGAGGGCGACACCCTTGGCGAAGACATCCGTTCCACCCTTCCCTTTCACCCCCTTAAGTGAATGGCTGGCTGCCGGCAAGCTCCACCTTTTGAGTTCCGATGGCGGTCCCGATCGGATCTGCCTTACCTCGCTCCTTCGGTGCCTCGAACCGAGGACGCGCGCCGACTTCCCACCCCCAAACCTACCCCCCGAAAGGAGAAGAAAAATGACATCCCTTCAATTCGCACTGAAGTGGCCGCGTCTGTCGCGGCTAAGTCTGGCCCTCGTCACCCTGGCAGCGCCGGTTTACACCTTCGCACAATCCACCCCGAAGTACACCGTTGTGGACCTGGGGCCGGTGGGCCCGTCGTGGTCTCAGGGCCAGCCATTTGTGCTTAGCCGCAATGGGCTGGTGAGTGGGGAAACAGTTGTAGCCAACCCCAACAATCCCGCCGAATGGGTATCGCACGCCGTGGTGTGGGAAGGAACAAGTACGAAGGTCATCAACATCCCCGGGCTCGGAGGGCCAAACAACATTGCCTTCGGTGTGAACCTCCGCGGACAGGCAGCAGGACAAGCCGACACGGAAACCCCAGACCCGAATGGCGAAGACTTCTGCGGATCTGCGGCGCTCGGTCTCACCCATAGCGGCAATACCTGCGTGCCTTTTCTGTGGCAGAACGGTGCCACGCTGCCGCTCCCCAGACTGCGAAACAGCGCGGGCACCGAGGGCAGCAATGGCGCAGCACTACAGATCAACGACTTTGGAATGGTAGCGGGAACCGCGGAAAACGCCGAGGTGGACTCGACTTGTCCGGGAGCGGGAGTTTCGCCGCAGACCATCGAGTTCAAACCGGTCATCTGGATGAAACCCTTCCCATGGTCGCAGGCGCGGCTCCAGGAACTCGGAACCATTGATGGCGATCCGGACGGCATTGCATTCGCGATCAACGATCTTGGCCAGGCAGTGGGCGCCAGCGGAAATTGCGGGCCGTTCAACGCCATCGAGCAGAACAATCTCACGCCTTTTCATGCTGTTCTTTGGCGGAACGGCAATGCCATCGACCTGGGCAACCTTGGTGGAGACGGCAGGTTCGGCGGGATCTACGCTACCGGCCTCAACGATAACGGGCAGGTGGTCGGAACCTCAGACACCACGGACGACGCCAGCTTCCATGCCTTTCTTTGGCAGCAGGACCACATCACCGATCTCGGAACTCTGCCTGGTGACTCGTACAGCTCCGCCACCGCCATCGGCAACAACGGCATGGTGCTTGGTGTCTCTGTTAGCGCGACCTTTAGCCCCCGCGCCGCGCTTTGGCGCAACGGAACCGCCACCGACATGAATACTCTTGTTCCTCAAAACACTGCTTTGTATCTCGAGAGCGCATGCTCCATCAACGACAAGGGCGAGATCATCGGATTTGCGGTTTTGAAGAGCAACCCAAGTGAATCTCACGCCTACCTGGCGAAGCCGGTTGAAAGCTCCGGGGATGGGAACTGAGCCACTCCGGGTCCACGCGTTCCCCACCAAAATCAAGGCAACCTCAACCGATCACGCCTAAAAGGAGATCACCATGAACCTGTCACGCAAAAATGTGGTTACGTCAGGAAAGCTCGCCGCTCTGTTTCTTCTCACCGCGCTCATCACATTCACGACTGCCCGTGCATTCGGCGCCCCTCTGTCCGGGGCCACTCGCCAGATTGCCGATCCCGGCATCGCCACCACCATTCCTTCCCCCGTACCTGCCTCCAAGATCGTGACCCTGGCCACCGGCGTTGAGCCGGGAGCGGGACTCTTTCCGCTCCACCTGGTTACTTCACAGGGGGAGGCCGTAGCTGGATATGTCGTGCCGGCAGGTCAGGACCTCGTGATTACCAGCGTAGAGATCACCCCGTTCCAGAATGGCGCCGCATACGCTCCTGCCATGGTGTATCTGGAACAGACCCAGTATGTCGGATACGAATATTGGCTGGTTTCAAATCTCGTTTCAACGTCGTTTCAGTACCCGACCGGATTTGTGCTCCAGTCTGGCTCCGCCCCCCTTGTACTGGGTGAATTGGGATGCATCATCACCGTCCATGGCTACCTGACCGCGGCTTAGAGGTAGCGTCCGCTCGGAAACAGAACCCTATGAAGGCTCACCGCGGATGCCAACGGTGATCGCAGACATCCAGGAATTCCATTCACGCCAGGCGCACCTGTCAAAAGGAGATCAATCCATGAACCTGTTAGGTAAAAGCTTCATCTCTGCCGGAGCAGTCGCTGCCGCTGCCCTCCTGCTCGCACTCAGCTCGCCACGCACCGTCCATGCCCTGGGCGAGCAACTGGTCAACATCACCAACACCGCAGCCCATCCGGCGATCGTAGAGGATGTTCCCCACATGCCCTCGCACGTCGTAACTCTCCTGGGATTTGTGGCCAGCACTTCCTACAACGATCCATTGATTCAACTGCTTCCGAACGGGACCGTGAATTACTTCTTCTCGGTGCCCGCCGGGCAGAGCCTCGTCATCACTTCCGTGGATGTCACGCCCCCATCCAGCGCTTCAGCCTGGATCAATCTGTACAGTGCTTCCGGCGGCTTTTACGGAGGCTGGACCGCGCCGGGTTCCAGGACAACCGGATTTCAATTGTCGTCTGGAATCGTCGTGCCGAGCGGGACCACCTTGTACGTTGGCGGAAGCACGGTGAGCACCGAAATAACCGTCTATGGCTATTTGAGCCCCGAGTAGACGAGAGCACGGCTGCATCGCCGTCGCTCGGCCGCCAGTATAGATACACCGCGTGATCCGCGCATTGAGATCTCTGCCTTTGGCGGGGAACGCGGGAACCCATTGATTGATTCATTCAACAGACCTTGAGGGTCAAAAGGAGAAGTTACATGTCGCAACCTAAGAATCGGGATGACATCTTTGTCCATTTGTCGATAACCGGGGGCCCCAGGTTTTTGCAGGGCAAGAAGCCCGGCACCAACCAGGAAATCGCGGAGATACTCAGTTCCTATGCTGGCCAATATCGTGGCGTTCTCCACGAAGTGTTTATCATGTTGGCCAAGTACTACACCCACTTACCGCTGACACCATTGCGGGAGTTTCCCATACTCTCGGCGAATGCGCCCGGTGGCTTGGGCGCCCAGATCGGTTATTGCAGTTCCTGCGGGGAGAATGGCTACTACATCTATATCGATGGCCAGGAACAGTGCTCCGAATGCACCCAATAGACCGCTCGAGGTGTCGGGCATTCGAAGCAGTGATCGAGTCGCTCCAGTGCCCTGCCCTCGTCTTCCACACGGGCAAACGCTTGCGGCATGCCGAACTCCCTTTGGCTAGCATGGTACAAAGCGCATCTGGGATATTGGACGAGTTGCGAATACCAAATTCCTTTCCCGCATTGGTATTCTCAGCTTGGGAACAAGCGAGATATCCCACCCTCCGCCGATTGCTCTGATCAGCAACACATTTGCTTCCAGTCGCCGTCGCTTCAGGTCGATATCATTTCGCTCACTCGCAAGAGCAGTGGTCTGCGAAGTGACGACCTGCAGATAAGTGTCGACGCCACCGGCGTACCGATTCTGGAAGAGACGAAGCGAGTCTTCAGAGGAGGCCGTCGTTTCGTGTTGTTGCACCGATTCGGTGTTCAACACTCGAAGAACGACGAGATTGTCTTCTACCTGCTGAAATGAGGTCAGTACGGTTTGGCGATAGTTGGCAACAGAAGCGTCATATCCTGCTCGCGCCGATTCTGTCGTGGCCCGTCGTCTTTCACCGTCGAACAGCGTTTCAGACGTGCTCCCACAGCCCAGAAACGGCTTGGCCAATTGAACCAGTTCAAGAGAGATGACTAACAGACAAAGGTCATTACGCGACCGGCTCGAGATGCGCCGTGAAGTGCCTCAGAAACGGCGCCTCGTGCGTTAGCCGCATGCCGCGGATCCGCCCGCGGTTCTTGAACACCTCAACAATGACTTCGACCAGGTAGTCCACGTGGCTCTGCGTATACACGCGGCGCGGCATCGCCAGCCGGACCAGGTCCATCTGCGCGGCGCCTGCAAACATTAGTGTGCCGATCTCCACCGACCGGACGCCGCCCTCAAGGTAAAGCTCGCACGCAAGCGCCACTCCCGGAAACTGTTCTGAAGGAATGTGGGGCAGGAACCCCCGCGCATCGATATAGATAGCGTGTCCGCCGGGCGGCTGCACAATCGGCACACCCTCCTCGGCGATGTGGTTTCCCAGATAGGCCGTCGAGGCAATGCGGTAGCGCAGGTAATCTTCTTCCAGCGCCTCCTGCACGCCAACAGCGATGGCCTCCAGGTCGCGGCCGGCAAGGCCACCATAGGTCGGATAGCCTTCGGTCAGGATCAGCAGGTCCTTCTCCTGCTGAGCCAGCAGATCGTCGTTAGTGCACAGAAAGCCGCCAATATTCGCCATGCCGTCCTTCTTGGCAGACATGGTGCAACCATCGCCCAGGCGAAACATCTCCTGCGCAATCTCCTTCGGCGTACGGTCGGCATAGCCCGGCTCGCGCAGCTTGATGAACCAGGCATTCTCCGCAAACCGGCATGCGTCAAAATACAGCGGAATGCCGTGACGCTTGCACACCGCGCTTACCGCGCGCGCATTATCCATTGAAACAGGCTGCCCTCCGCCCGAGTTGTTGGTCACTGTCAACATCACGAGCGGCACCCGTTCGCGGCCCACTCGCTGGATCAGCGATTCCAGTCCCTCCACATCCATATTGCCCTTGAAGGGATGATGCACCGATGGCTGCCGGCCTTCCGCAATCACCAGGTCGATTGCCTCGGCGCCGGTGAACTCAACGTTAGCCCGCGTGGTGTCGAAGTGGGTGTTGTTGGGAACAACATCGCCCTTCTTGCAGGCCACGCCGAAGAGAATGCGCTCGGCGGCGCGCCCTTGGTGCGTGGGGATCACGTGGCTGTAGCCGAAGATGTCCTGGATGGAGTCACGAAAGCGATCGAAGCTGCGGCTGCCCGCATAGCTCTCGTCGCCTTCCATGATCGCGGCCCACTGGTGCGTCGACATCGCGCCCGTCCCCGAGTCCGTGAGCAGGTCAATCAGCACATCGTCGGCGTGCAGCAGAAACAGGTTGTAATGGGCCTTCACCAGCAGCTTCTGGCGCTGCTCGCGCGTAGTCCAGCGGATAGGCTCGACGCTCTTGATTCGGAACGGCTCAATGATCGTTTTGACCGGCACGGATATCCCTTCATTACGCAGGCAATCTTGCAGAGACCAATGTACAATCCAGACCCCTGGTATGGGATCCGGGGAACCACTGCGCAAACCCAGCGCTTCCCTGCAAAACCAGCCGCCCGCCGGAATACTGCTTGCTGTTGGCGAGCCGGGAACGCAAGCTTATGCAAGAAGGTTGGCGGTACAATCGCACTACTTCGATCGCCAACGCACCCCGCGGCGATCGTGAGGTCACCCATGAGTTCGCTGACAGTATTCCCAGCCCCATCCGGATCGCCGGCGTTGGTCGCGGCTGAGCAGCAGCGGCAGCCCTCCCACCGCATCTTTGCGCGCGGGCCGCTGGTCATCGGTGCAGCTTCGTTGTTTCTTGCGGCAGCTACGGCCGTCGAGTGCCATTCCATTACTCACATTCCCTCGTTGCTCTATGGGCTCGTACTGTGGGGATGGTGGGGCATCCTCGCGTCAACGCTGTGGCAGGTCGGCCCTGGGTCGTCTCTGCTCAGCCTCTCGAAGTGGAACATGGCCCTGCATCTGCTGATCGCCTGCGCCGCGGCTGCTTTGCACCTCATGCTCCTCGGCAGTCTCAGTCTCTTCATCGCCGAGTGGAGAGTTCATGCGGCGTTCCTGAAGATTCTGACCGGGCCGGTCAACGTGAATCGCTTCGGGATGGAGATCCTGATCTACGGATTCATCCTGGGGATCATCGGCTCCATCCAGTCGCAGATCCGCGTCCAGCGCGAGGCCGTCAGTTCGCTGCAGTTGCAGCGTCAGCTTGCCGCAGCGCAACTGAAGGCGCTGCAGATGCAGTTGGAGCCGCATTTCCTCTTCAACGCGCTGAACGCCATCACCACCCTGGTCGAACTCGGGCGCCAGCAGCAGGCGGCGGAGATGCTGGGCCACCTCAACGTGATTCTGAAGCGCACGCTGGAACGCTCGACGCCGGAGAAGGTTCCGCTCTCCCAGGAACTGGAGATCGTGGAGAACTATCTGGCCATCGAGCAGGTTCGATTCGCCGACCGGCTGCGCATCGACATCAAGATCGATCCGGCGGCGCTGCACAGCATGGTTCCCTGCTTTCTGCTGCAGCCCATCGTCGAGAACGCCATCCGGCACGGCATCGCCAACTGCGAGGGCGAAGGAACCGTCGAGGCGTCAGCGCGACGCGAGGGCAGCAGGCTTCGAATCTGTGTCCGCGACACCGGCCCCGGGACGACTGCCGCGACGGCCGGGAACGGCATCGGCCTGAAGAATATGCGGGAGCGGCTGGCGTACTTCTACCCGCAGGAGCACACGGTCCAGGCCGGTCCCGGCAAGGCCGGCGGGTTCGAGGTGGCCATCGACGTTCCCTTCGAGAGCGCGGGATGAGACTGAGAGCCATCATTGCCGATGACGAACCGCTGGCCCGCGAACGGCTGCGGCTGCTGCTCTCCGGCGACGACGAAGTGGAGGTCGCGGCGGAGTGCCGCAACGGCCGCGAAGTCGTCCAGGCGCTGCGGGCCAATCCCGCTGACGTGCTGTTTCTCGACATCCAGATGCCGGGCAGCACCGGGTTCGACGTGGTGGAACAGATTGGCGCTTCGCGGATGCCGGTTACGGTTTTTGTCACGGCGCACAATCACTATGCGCTGAAGGCGTTTGAGGTCCACGCGCTGGATTATCTGACCAAGCCCATCGAGCCGGAACGGCTGCAAGCCACGCTGGTTCGCGTCAAGGAGCGCGTGGCGTCGAAGTCGGCGCTGATGGCGCAGGAGCAACTGAAGTCGATCTTCGAGAACCTGACGCAGAACTCGCTGGCGCAGCGGAAGTTTCCGCAGCGCTTCCTGGTGCACAACGGCACCAAGGACGTGCTGGTTGCGGTGGACGAGGTGGAGTGGATCGAGGCCGCCGATTACTACTCGTGCCTGCATGTCGGGACCATTTTTTTTTTTT
>CAWJVV010000020.1:0-301405 GCA_963846375.1 uncultured Acidobacteriota bacterium | reverse complement strand
GGCCAACATTATCATCCATGCTCGGGTGGCTGGAGATCCCTTCGCCTTCTCGAAGACGATCGAGGGTGCGGTCCATCAACTGAACCCCGATTTGGTTTTGTTCCAAGTGACCTCGCTTGAGACTAGCGAACAATTTGCCAGCTTCCCTCAGCGCGTAGCGGGAATTTTCGTGGGCGCATTCGGGCTTCTCGCCCTGGTTCTCGCTGCGGTGGGAATTTACGGCGTCACGGCCTACACCACGCGTCAGCGCACCCATGAAATCGGTGTCCGCATGGCATTGGGCGCAAGCAAAGACGATATCTTGCGGCTGGTCCTCGGCCACGGGCTTCGCCTTACGATCACAGGTGTGGCCATCGGGCTCGTAGCATCGTTCGCCCTGACGCGCTATTTGAGAGGCGCGCTTCTCGGTGTGACGAGCACCGATGCCCTCACCTTCTTGACTGTAACAATGTTGCTTTGCGCCGTGGCGCTATTCGCCTGCTTTATTCCGACGCGACGTGCCATGCGCGTTGACCCAATCGTGGCGCTACGCTACGAATGAGAAGCGTTACGCTACGAATCACACCTGCGCTAATTGACCAGCCTTGCGGCTTGGAACGAGTATCGAGTATAAAGATGCGTGGTCTTCAAGCAGTTCTATCTCAATTGCCTCGCCCACGCTTCTTACCTGATTGGTGACGAAGAGACGCGCACAGCTGCCGTCGTCGATCCGCAACGCGATATCGAGCGGTATCTGGAGGTCGCAGCTGAGAATAAGTTGCAAATCAAGCACGTGATTTTGACTCATCTGCACGCGGACTTCATTGCAGGACACCTGGAATTGCGCGACCGAGCTGGCGCAACGATTTATCTGGGCGCCAAAGCCCAAGCCGAATATCGCTTCACGCCGCTCGCAGATGGCAGCGTCGTCGAATTTGGGCGCGTGCGATTGAAGGCGCTCGAAACGCCAGGGCACACGCCAGAATCGATTTCGATCCTTGTCTATGACCTCGACCGCAGCGTCGAGCCGTACGCTGTGCTTACAGGCGATACATTATTCATCGGCGATGTGGGAAGGCCGGACCTTCGGGCAGCTCTAGGATGGTCGGCCAATGACTTGGGCGGCTTGCTCTACGATTCCTTGCAGTCTAAATTGCTTCCTCTGCCGGACGCGAGTCTCGTTTATCCGGCGCACGGCGCCGGATCGCTGTGCGGCAGGGCCATCAGCAAAGAAACGGTTTCAACCATCGGAGATCAAAGACGCCTGAACTATGCGCTGCAGCCGATGAGCAAGAAAGCGTTCATCGATCTGGTGACCGCCGATCAGCCCGAAGCTCCTCCGTATTTCGTGTACGATGCCGTATTGAACAGCAAAGAGCGCCCCACACTCGACGAATCGCTCGAGCGCAATTTGAAGCCACTGGCTGTCGATGCCGTGTTGGATTTGCAGAAGGACGGTGCGCAGATCCTCGACACACGCGATGCCGAAGAATTTGGGGCAGCTCATCTCGCGGGAAGCATCAACATCGGACTCGGCGGCCAGTACGCAACTTGGGCCGGCACAATGCTCGACCGTGAGCATCCGATCGTGATCGTCGCAGCTCCCGGCCGGGAGAACGAATCGGCCGTCCGGCTCGGGCGTATCGGCTTCGACAATGTGGCGGGCTACCTGAAAAATGGGCTGCAAAGCCTCGAGTCGCGGCCGGATCTGGTCGCCTTCGTAGAGCGCCTGAGCCCGCAATTCGCTGCGGAACTCATTGCGTCAAGCCAGCCGCCACTGGCCGTAGATGTCCGCGCGCCGCGCGAACGTGAGCCGAAACACATCGGCGGCAGCGTGGGCATGCCGCTCAATCATCTGGTCGAAAATCTGAAAGACCTGCCGAAAGACCGTCCCTTGTTGGTCTACTGTGCGGGAGGCTACCGCTCTTCGATTGCCGCGAGCTTGCTAAAGGCCAGCGGATTTGATTCCGTCTGCGAAATTGCCGGTGGCCTCGCAGCCTGGGAGTCGGCCAACCTTCCCGTTCAAAGCACCCAAGCGTAGGCGATGGCACCTCGAAAATCAATTTGGGCTGCTGTTGGGTATTGGTAGCGTTACAGCCACGACTGTCCCGTTCTCGTTCGAACGGATCTCCAAAGTGCCACCGAACTGCCGCACCCTCTCCTCCATGCCGCGTACGCCAACTCCGGCGCGAGCGGTCTTCAAATCCACCCGCCGTTCCAAGGAAATACCCTTTCCGACGTCGCGAATCTCGAACAACATGGAGCCAGGAGCCCGTCTCATTGAAATCGTCGCAGAAGGGCTGCCCGAGTGCCGGTGCACATTCGTCAAACTTTCCTGTAAGATCCGGAAAATCACCAGCTCAAGATCGCGAGGAAGCCGCTCTTGAGGCTCCGGCAGATCCAGTTCCACCTGAATCTTGCTTCGCTGTGAAAATCCCTCCACGTACCAGCGAAGAGCGGACTCCAGCCCTACTTCATCCAGCAACGGGGGATGCAGCAGATAAGACAAGGTTCGAATCTCTCGCGACAAGTCATCGGAAAGCTGTCGTCCCTCCGATGCAAGCGTCGCGAGCGAGGGATCCTTTGCCGCGGACACCTCGATAGCGGACAAAGTGAGCGAGAGCGCAGCGAGGGTTTGTCCCGCATGGTCATGCAGCTCCCGGGCCATATGCCGGCGTTCCTCGTCTTGCGTCCGAAGCAACCGGCCGTGAATTTCGCGCAAGCTCAATTCTGCGCGCTTGCGCTCTGAAACCTCATTTTGAAGTTCAGCGGTACGCTCGATGACTCTTTTTTCTAGATCATCATTCGCGCGGCGCAGGGCGTCCTCCGCCTCTTTCAGGGGAGAAAGGTCGGTGACGAATGCAGCCACTTTGGGTTCCCCCACAAGGCTGTCGATGATCGAAGCCCCCATCAAAATTGGCACGCGGCGGCCATCCCTCGCGGTGTAGGCTTTTTCGTAAACGTCGCACCATCCTCGCGTGCGCAGCTGCTCGACAGCTCGCGCGTCGGCACCGGCATATTCGGGAAGAGTAAGCGAGTCCCATCGCAGCTTGCCCGCTTGCACCTCCGCTTCCGTATATCCCAAAGTCTGCAGAAACGTCGGGTTCACGTATTCGAGTTCCCCTGTGAGGCTTCCTATGACCATGCCAAATGGATTCGCAGCCGCCAAGCTGCGGAATCGCCTAGCGGCTTTTGCGATCTCAATTTGATGAACGTTACCTTGCAGCAGTGCCGCGATGCGAGTGCCCACCAATTGAAGGAATGTCCGGTAACGTTCGTCGAACGGCAAGCGAGGGCTTGTCCCAAAAACCATGACGGCCGGAATCGAAGACGAAGGCATTGGCAACGGGAAAACAAACGCGCGCGTCAACGGCTCAGGCCATCCGCCAGCCACAAGGTCGCCAAACCGCGATTGCAGATCTTCCATAAGCAAGGACCTGTTTTCGTCGAACGCCACGGCAAGGGGCCAATTCGAAGGATCCGCGAGTCTTGCGGCCAGCCCGATTCCAGCGGCATGGGTAAAATCGCCGCGTTCGCAAAGATAAATTGACGCGAACGGGATGTCCGCCGAATCGCCGTCGAGTTTTTCCAGGATCTTCTGCGCGAATGGAGCCAGCGAGCCCGAGTCGGGGGGAATATCATCGACAACTGGCGATTCCTCGCCGATCGCTAACAGCGTTCTCAGGCGCCGATGGTTTAGCACTTCGTTAGTCGTCTCGCTGCATACCACCAACGTGCCGCGTACGCCTCCGTCTTTGTCCCGGACCGGGCTGTAGCTGTATGTCCAATACACCTCTTCGAGCTTTCCATTGCGCTTGATCGGAACCAGATGATTGATATTCCAGCTGGATTTCCCGTCCCGCATCACCGACTCGATTTGTGGGCCGATAATTGGCCAAATTTCCGGCCAGCATTCGATTCCGCGCTGCCCAAGGGCGCCGGGGTGTTTATCCTCCCGGATACTTGGCCGGTAGCCGTCGTTGTAGAACTGCACTAGTTCCGGCCCCCACCACAGAAACATAGGGTGTCGCGAAGCGAGAATCAAATTGACGGTCGTCAGGAGAGTGTCGGACCATTTCTCGACCGGTCCCACGGGAGTACGCGCCCAGTCGAACAAACGCGTAAGCTCCGCCATTTCCCCGTCGCCGATAATCTGCGCAGACAAATTGCCGCGACGCGTGCTCGTTTGGTGCTCCTTGATAAGGTCAGAAGTCATGTTTTCAATTGGACCGGCTTATGCCGCCAGCCGATTCGATACTGGCAGGTCGCTATAAATCGTTCAGGAGATTGGCTGGGAGGCCTGGACTCGAACCAGGATAATCAGATCCAGAATCTTAACACGGGGGCAAGAACGAAAGGACTTGTCTATATTTTCAAAGACTTGCGTTCCCACAAGTTCCCTTCCATTCCACTCCGTTTCAAGTCGTTAGGGTAACTTCGGGGCAAGCCGCGCCCATCTACTGCTACTGCCAGCTCATTGGTCGTTCGAGGGGGTAACCTGATTTTGACAGCAAAGTTTGAGGCAGTTGAGCCGATGCACAGTGGTTGGCGCCAATATGGAATACTTTGCTTGCGGCGGGTGCCAAGTCTGCCGAATGGCGGCCGGGAGGGAATCCGACGATCATCCGCTTGTGTGGATATGATTCATTAATGTATCGAACAGGTCGCACTAGATCACTGTCGGCGGAAATGAGGATCGCGTCGTCAAAATGATCTTCCTGGGCGTCAACAAGTAAGCTCACGGCAATGTTCACGTCTGTTTGTTTTTCGTGATTGATGGGGTATGTTTCATGGCATCGAAAGCATTCCCACTCATCGGAAGTAAATTTTCCGTACTGTATCTCGACACACTTCAATGTCTCCAGTGCTTCCAAGTATGTGTTTTGCCTTTTCCGTTCGTTTGGATCGGTTGTTACCCTCGATGTAAAATACTTAACTATGAGGAGCCGCTGCATCTCAGACATCAGCCTCAGTGATAGGCTTTGGATGTCGAGCCAATAGTATTTTCTCAATTTTGATTCCTTTAGTGCGTGAAACAAGTTAAAGCCATCGATGTAAACGATTGTTTTTCTTTTCCTTGCACTCATGACCTTCTCTTATTTTCGGCTTGACTTTTTGATCGAGATATCCCCAAAATTACGATGGATTTCAACAGCCCCAGTGATAGCATCGCTGGGTCGAATGGCCCACCTAAACGGTGGGCCATTCGCGCTTTTGTACCGAAAGTTCAGAATCCTCTACTTGCAGTTTTCCGTGAAACGGGTCGAAGTCATACGGATTAATAGGATTCAACTCCATCGTCTTCATCGGACACACCCGTGATGTACCGTTTTTTTATTTGACAATTTTTGGGAAGACCAACTAGGATGGGTTTAGAATTGTTAGCCACATCCAAATGCCCGGGTCGCTCGCCAGCGATTCCGGGCGTTGTTGTTCTGTACGCCTAAAATTGTCACTTAACGGCAAGCTGAGGTGGGAGTAGAGCCCGGATGCAAGGAGTCGCAGAAGCCGTTGGCTATTATTTGCCGTCTCCCAGCCCGATCTTGTCCCCATTATTTTCGTGAAAAATTAACCGGCTGTCAACGATTTACGCATCAGGTACTTAGAGGCTGCCCTGTGGAAGAAAAAGGGAATGTGGAAATTGCATGAATCCAGAAGATGTAACTCGGACTCACAGTGATGATGAAGGCAGCATAAATTATCGTGCATGAAGTGAATCGCGATAGCCCGAGGTCTTCGAGCGCTAAAACAATCAAGTCCGAGAAGGACGTGATAGAGGCGATGGAGCGGCTCGAAATGTTCCAGCGTGGCGAGGACCAGAAACTCGAAATTCGAGCTTCGCGCCCAAATTGATTTCCTCCGCAGAAACCAACGCGAAAATCTGAAAAAAGGAGTAACCTTCGACGTAACCTCAGGAGTAAGTTACGAAGGAGATACGACGTGACCGTCTGCGTAGCCGCCATTTGTGAGAACGGAATTGTTCTCGGTGCGTCCGATCGAATGATCACGGCCGGTGACGTTGAGTTCGAGCCAGAGCAGTCCAAAATATATCCGCTGACAACCTCAATAGCAATCATGATTGCTGGAGATGCGGCGTTACAGACGGAAATGCTCGATGCAGTACGCGGCTCCGTTCGCGAACGAATCGCCGCGAACCCGAACAATTGGATTCCGGTCAAGGATGTGGCCGATTGGTATCACGAGCATTACATGTCGATCCGCAATCGGCGTGCCGAGAATGCCCTCTTGAATCCACTGGGGCTAGATCGAACCTCCTTCATCACAAATCAGAATCACTTGGCACCTGCACTGGTTAGCACCTTGGCGGACGAATTGGTTAACTTCAGTTTGTCAGACATTCAGGCCATAGTCGCTGGCGTCGATGACAGTGGCCCGCACATCTACTTCGCGAGTAATCACGGTACATCATGCCGGGATAGTGCTGGCTTCGCCGCAATTGGAGTAGGATATTGGCACGCAAATTCGCAGTTTATGTTTGCGGGACACAGTAGGAATAAGCCGTTCCCTGATACGCTGCTTCTCGCCTATGCTGCCAAGAGACGAGCCGAAGTCGCTCCGGGCGTTGGTCAAGGGACAGATATGTTCGTGTGTGGAGCGCCTGCCGGTACATATACATCGGTCGGAACGCACGTCTTGAGTAATCTCGAACGGATATACGAAAAGACAGAACGCGCGCGAGAAAGTCCCAGACGCAAGCCAGCCAGGAGGTAAACCAATATGTTGAAGGACTCAACCGAGCGTCTGCAGCTGCTGCCGAAACCGCGACTACTCAACAACAAAAAGAAATACCTACAGAACCGTCCGCTGATCCGGAAGAAGCTCAAAAAGATGCAGATAGAAAGGATGGAAGAGCAGAACACTAGGCCTTAAGACGAATCGTATATTCCGCTGGTGATCGTCAAATTGGAGCCAGTTTGGGGGCCAGCCGTCGAAAAACCGGCCCGATTGAAAGGGATTTGAGGACCGATGATTCTCCACGCACCCGGCTATTTCTTCGCTTGCAAGGCAATTATCCGACGGACTTCCATCCGGGGAGGAAGCATCCGATCCCTTGGCTGCTTTAATAACCACTCAGAAAAGTCAGCGCCGGACCTCTTGTATGTAGCCTCCGCGTTCGCAATTTTCTGACATCTCGGACTGCAGTACTTAGCCGAGCCACGACGGCGCACGGCGTATCGATGACAGAGCTCGCATCGAACAAAGAAGCGAGTTTGCTGATTTGCGATCAACCGAACTAAAAACCAATTAACAATCTCGCTCGGAAATCGCACTAACACTATTGTTCTGTTTGACGGCAATCCGAACCACGGAAATTCACACCAACCCGCTTTACGTTCGATCCCGTTCTTAAAGTCCGAACTGGCTTTTTCCCATTCCGCGCGAATCCGTTTCACCGAAACGTCACCAGCGTCTTGCGGGCGAAAATTGTATCGCCACGGTGAACGCTTGAGCTGAGCTCCGCGTGCGGCAGCAATTGCATATTTCCTTGCCGTTTCTTCGATTCGCACACTCGCCTTGACCAGGTCTTCGGCTTTCAGATTAGAGGGTAGATTTAAGATATCGAGCGCCATCCGGATTTCGATGTTGGATAGTCTGGCGACGGATATCCTCATTTTTTACTATCTCCTGGTTCATGAACTTATTAACTTTAGCTAACTTGATATTCTACTCTGATTACAACGGAGAATATAAGCAGAAAATGTATACAGCTTATGGTTGCCCTTGTCGGTTGGCGACCCATCGGCCAAAGCCGTAAGGTGATCGGCGAACGCCAAGTGTGGTGGGAAAGGTCTGTTCAGTCGGAGACGCAACGCCGTGCAAACGATTCGTGCCCAATCACCCGCCATAAATCCAGTCGTTCTTCGAAGCCGAAGTGGCTCCGAAATCATTGAACGCGATATGGCGTTAGTGACGATGAATGATAGGCCTGTGTGCCGATTTCATTTGCGAAGAAAATTCAAAGTTGTATGGCCGGACGGTGCCCACGAAGTGATTGCCCTTGATGTCTATCACCCTGTTTCTCTCAAAACCGGCTGTATCGGAGCGAGCGGTTCAGCAAGGCCTGGTGGATCACCGGCGATTCGAACGAGCCCGTATAAGAGATTTGGAGGCCGAGGACGGCTGGTTCGCGGTGGAAGATGTCAGTTTGATCGTCCACTCAAAGAACAAGCGTCATGGGCCGGGATCGGGAATGGCTCTTACACCAAGTATGGCGAAATCATCCCGGTCGAGCGATCGGAAACACCAGAACCGGACCTTCACTCGCTCCGCGTCCTGATTGATTATTGGCGCGAGGGCCTGACGCCTCAGATTGAAGAGCGCTTAAATGAAGAGGTGCGCAAGCGGCGAGAATCAAAATGAAGAAGCGAGACAATAAATCTGACACTTCAGGCGCAGACTTGAAGGCGCTTCGGCTCAGACATCGGCTTTCGCTCGCCGACATCGCTCGACACTATGCCAGGAGCGTAACGAGAGCGCGCATAGCCCATATCGAGGCTTCTGATGCTGTAACGAGATCTGCAGACCGAAACTACCGCGCGGCCGTCTCTGGCGCGATAGAAGAGCGATCAAGATCGCGGAAAATAATGGCCGTTGCGAGAATTCTAGTCAATACCCTCTGAGATTTTGAGAATCTCAAAAAACTGGAGTTGGTCGGTAATGTATGCCACGCAACAGATTGATCAAAATGGAGTTTTGGCGCGACGAAAAAATAGGCGGCCTGAGTCATTCAGCCCGCCTGCTTTTCATCTCGCTCTGGACCTACGCGGACGATTCGGGAACGGCCGGGCCGACGCCCGGTTACTGCGGTCTCAAGCATTCCCATACGACGCGAAGGTGACGGCGGAAAGCGTGGAAGCATGGCTTCAGGAAATCGCTAGTTTGGGGATGATTGTGCTCTACGAAGTCGGCGGAACGCGGCTGTACTCGGTTAAGAATTTTCTGCGACACCAAGTCATAAACCGACCTTCGAAGTTTAGGCTTCCAGAACCGCCGAAAACAGGAGGCAACACTCCAGAACAACTCACGGACGACTCACTGAGTGGTACGGGAGTCCTCACGGATGAAAGTAAAAGGAAAAGAGAAAGTAAACGGGTAAAGAAGCAGAGCGCTGGCGCGCTCTCGCCGCAACCGGATTTTGAGAATCTCAAAACAAAAGATGAAAGGTTTCAGCCAATTGTCGAAACCTATTTCGAAGAATTTAGAAAACGGTTCGGAAACGTACAGCCCGACTTCGATCAAACCGACGGCAAAATCCTAGCCGCGCTATTAAAGCGTCGCCAGGAAACTGCCGCGACGCTGAAAACGTGGCTGATAGACGCATTCGGGAGCGACGATGTTCCGCCCTTACGCCCGAGGTTCCGCCTTCGCGAGTTTTGCGCTCACGCCGTAAAGTTCGCAAACGGACCGATCAGGAAAGCCGGCGCTCGATCACGTGCAACCAATCTCGAAAATATTGATACCACAGCGCTCGATGAGATAGTCCAATGAATGCGGAAGAACTTCGAGAAAGACTTCGAGAGTGGTGGCACGTTCCAGACCGCTACCTCGACTCTCGATTCGAAAATTTCGAGGCTTACGACAGCACGCTCGAAAGCCGACTTGATTTGGTGAAAAAAGTCGCCATCGAGCGAAGTTCAGCCCTGCTTTTTGGTCGTCCTGGAGTCGGAAAAACACATTTGGCCGTTTCCGTGATGGCACGGTGGGTCCTTCGCGGCGCAAAGGGCTACTTCGTGAGTGCGCTGGATTTCGTCTTACAAGTTCACACGGCCTTTGGCAACCCAAAGGATATCGTGTCTGACATGCTCGACGATTCGCAGTTTGTCGTTATCGACGACCTCGGGGCCGAAAGATCGAACGAAACGGCTCGAATCGCATTACTTCACTTGATTGATTGTGCTTACCGTAACCGCAAGCGGGTAGTCGCAACTTCGAATCTAACACCCAGCGAACTCAATCAGTTTGAGCCGAGGATAATATCTCGTCTCTCCGAGATGGGACCACTTGTCGAAATCAACGCCAAGGACTACCGCGTTGCGCTGTCTGCGCGACGAAAGAGTCGGCAATGCTAGAATGGCCTCAACAACCAAATTCTCAACATTGGCGAGAGGATTCACCCGCTCTGCAAGAGGAGCGGGATATCACGCGATGCTGGAATGTTACTTCGACGATAGCTCCGACCCGAGAAGAGAGAGGTATTGCGCTTCCGGAGGTCTAATTGGCAGCGTAGACCAATGGGATGTTTTCATCGCCCTATGGAGTCATGAGGTTGCAACGCTGAAAGAGCCTTTTCGTTCTACCGATTGTGAATGTGGCCACGGTCAATTCAGCGGCTGGCCAAAACCAAGACTGGATGAGTTGATGGCCACGCTTGGTGGCGGTTATACAACGGACCGGCTTGCCGGGTTTGCATCTGTTGTTCCGGTGAGCCGCGTTTAGGTCTGCATTTCCGGATTGCGGAAATTCCGACGCCTACTTGCTGACGATACCGCATACGATCATGAACATGGCATTCATCGCAGATCAAATAGCGAATCAGGATGTGGATGTCTGGTTTGAATCCGGTCCAAGAATGCTTCGATCGCAAATACTTTTCAAGCTCTCCAGAAATTGAAGTGGAAAGCGTCGCAACGCCTCAAGGGACTTACATTTCGAGGGAAAGAACCTATGCCCTACAATCGGCGGACCTGGTCGCAAGAGAAGCATTTAAGCACATCGATAATCTTGGAATTAGGGCGACCCGAAAGCCGTTAAAGCGTCTTGGAGCAAGGGTCTGCTTCATCGTTTGGACGGAAGAAACCTTCAGTACTTGGCAACAAATGGTGGCCCGCGGAATCTGGAGCTTCTCGCCATCGTGGGACGAGTGGCGAGATGCTCCGAAGCTCGCGACAGTTTTGGCGTAACTTTTAATACCCGCCTCGCATCTACGTGCGCGGCAAACGAAATACTGTGTAACTTCTTACACGGCGACCTTTCAGGTCGCCTTTTTCATTTCTAACGATGGAAAACACAACCGAACGTCGTTGGATAGACGTGAAAGCAGCAGCAAGTTACTTGGGCGCTTCTGTGGCTTTCGTTCGTTCCCTGCTCTGGGATGGAGAAGTTCCTTTCGTCAGAGCCGGCAAGAAATTCATCGTCGATCGCAATGACTTGGATGCCTACATGGTTCGGCGAAAAGAGCGAAACCCGGTCTGATTCGGGGCAATTTTCGGGGCAAATCTCGTAAATCCCGGCAGCAAGCCATTAAATTGGAAAGGTTTAACTTCGTGGCAAACAAGATTCGACAACCGAAACACCGGAAAAAACGCAAAACCACCGAGAAGCAGCGCGAAGCTCGGCGACAGAACATTGTCGCGTTTAATCAGGCTCGCGGTGGCCGTCCCGCGCTCCGACACGGCATTGCAGGGCTGATAAGGACAGGACACCTGCCACCGGTTCCGGGCGCGCAGGAGGTTCGCGAAAGCGTTTCGGAGATGATTGAAGCGGCAGTCGTCGATCTCGGCGGTGATGTCACAAGCACCCAGCGGCAAATTCTGGAATCCTCACGGCTAGCTCTCACGGTTGTCGCCTTAGGAAGCCGCTATTTGGCACAGGAAGGGCTTATGGACCGCAAGCGCGCAAAGCCACATGGTCTGCTGAGCATTCTGGCCTCGTATTGCAATGTCATTCGCCTGAACGCTTTGGAGTTGGGTCTCACGCGTCGCGCGAGGGACGCAAACACGATCGACGGCGTCATTGCCGAGTACGCCGACAAGCAGCCTATTCCGGAGACGCCGACGAATGCCTAGTTCAGTCGATATCATCACGGCCATTCGGGATCCGCGACTGATTGGGGACGACCTTTCTCCCGCGCAGGAAACGCTACTACGGTCAATCTATGGCCTGCCGCTCGTCGGCGACGAGCAGCTCGAAATTTTCAGGCGCGCGACTGGCCGCACTGAATACCCGCAGCGATTGTTCCGCGATGCTTCGGTACTTTCCGGAAGGCGTGGCGGAAAGACTACCAAAGTAGCTGGAAACCTCGCGGTTTACGAAGCGGCGATTGCTCGGCATCCAATTCCAACCGGTGAGCGCGGTGTCGTTGTTGTCATCGCACCGGTCGAAAAACAGAGTCGAATCACGTTCAAGGTGATCCTGTCGAAGTTCGAGCGTAACGCGCGGCTCAACAAGCTCGTCCAGAATGTGCGCGCCGGCCAAACCGAGTCACTCATTGAGCTTTCGAATTCAATCGACATTTCCGTTTCAGCAGCAAACGCCAAACACGTGCGGGGCGCTAGTTATGTCGCCGCCATCCTCGAAGAAGGCTGTTTTTTCCGGGATTCTGAGACAGGCGCGTACAATCTTGGCGAAATCATCAAGGCGATCCGGCCTGGCATGCTTACGCTTCCCGACTCGAAGCTGATTCGAGTTTCGAGTCCATGGGCTAAGTTCGGCCCTATGTTCGACGACTACCGCTTCCGCGATGAACGCCTCGACACGCTTTCTTGGAAGTTGCCGTCGTGGGAAATGAACCCTGCGCTGCCAGCGGACGAACTGGAACGCGAAAAGAAGCGTGATTTTGACTACTTCACGCGCGAATACGGCTGTGAGTTCGTCGATGCGGAAGAGGCGCTTATCCCTTCGGCAGAGGTCGATGCTGCTATCCGAGCGGGCGTACAAGAAATTCCGCCGAATGCATCGAGACGTTATTCTGCCTCCGTTGATGCGAGCGGGTTAGGAGGGCGTGATCGATTCGCTTTCATGATTGGCCACGCTGCGGTTAAGGGTAGCGCCATTGGCCCCGGCCTATCGCTTGACGCAATTCGCTGTTGGTCGCGGGATTCAGTCACGCGGGTGCTCGATGAAATCGCTATCCTGGCGCGCTCGTACCGAGTTCACAGCATCACGTGTGATCAATTCGCTTTCGCGTATCTCCGGGAACTTCTCAAGCAACGCGGTCTGGAAGCAGTGCAGATGCCTTTCTCCGTGCGGAGTAAGGGTGAGATTTTCATCAAGCTGAAGACCGACTTCGTCCAAAGGCGGATTCAACTGCTGGATAACTCGCAATTGCGTCGCGAACTGGTGTTCCTAGAAGCACGGCGCGGCGCCTCTGGAAACGTTTCGATATCGGGCGCACGAAACGAGCACGACGATCTCGCGTGCTGCCTGGCGCTCCTGAACCATGCGATCGATGCGCAACGCTCATGAACAGATGACGAATGAAGTAAACGACAAAAAAAACGCTGAACGAAGAAACTGCAAAACCGTTACCAGATTGAACTGGAAAGCGTCAACGAAATCCGCGGCTGCCAGAACGCACTTCCAATCCCCGCGGACATACATCAACACCGACAGCTTGCCTTTGAAATCGTCTCCAATCGCCTGCTTCAAAACCTCCCCGCTTCCCGCGTGCGACGCAATAATCTGCTGCTGCAAGATCACCCACGCGACCGCCGACATCAACAGGATCGCCCGGTACAGCGCCGACGGTCCCGACGAATAGTGATTCTCGCTAAGCCACGCCGTCGCAAACGGAATCAGCGACAACCAGAAAAGCAGATGCAGATTCGCCCATAGAATTCCGCCCTTTACTTCTTCGCACGTATGCAGCATGTGGTGATGGTTGTTCCAATAAATTCCCACATAAACAAAACTCAGTACGTAGCTCAAAAAAACCGGCGCCAGCGGAATGAGCGCCGCAATGCTGTGCCCTTCAGGAGCCTTCAACTCCAGCACCATGATCGTGATAATGACCGCGATCACTCCATCGCTGAACGCCTCAAGCCTTCCCGTTCCCATCCCTATCCGCCCACCCTCTCCGTTAACTTCAGTCACGATCTCGACTTCATCGCAACCATCTCAGCGCGACCACCGCCACAATCGCCGGCACCAAAAAAATCACAAAAAATATCAGCAGCTCCCCTTAAACGCATACCCCGCTCGTGCCACGCCAAAATACACATTGATCGCGGCCACCAAAAACCACGCACCCACGAATGCAATCGTCGCCGTGCCGATCGCCTTCGCCGGATTCGGCGACGCCTTTGCCGCCGCCACGAACACTCCCCAAACCACCAATCCCCCGAGAATAATCAACGCCGTCCGGATTTCTCTGATCTCCGTTTCACGCCGAGCCTATCACAGAGCCTCGTGATGCTCGGTCCGGCGAAAAGCTGCTGGCAGTTACCGAGAAGCCCAAAGAGAATGCACCGGCCATGCGAAAACAGACCCGCATTCTGCGAATCTCCGCCGCCATCATTTTTTCTGACAGCCATTCTCGCGCCAATCTATCGCATGCCATCCCCCCGCAAAAATCCACCGCGCCACAACTGATCGAACTCGCTAAATCGAACAGCCCTCAACTCCACGACGCCATCGCCGCCACGTTTGACGCCAAAGACCTCAAAGAAGGCAAAGCCTTCTCGGCCAGGGCCCCGACTTTTTCTTCGCCACCGAATCGCCTAGCAAACCCGCTCTCTTCATCGACGACGCCGCCGGCCCCGACATGCGCCAGATCGCAGACTCCAATCTTTGGTACGCACCCGCTCGTATCGAACGCCTCGGCACCTCGCACACCTTCCACTATCTCATCCGCACGAAAAATTCGGCGGCAGCCACGACGTGCCGGTCTATACGCCCGATTCCTACCAGCATCCCGATGTGCCCGCCGGCAAGCTCTCCGAAAAGCTGACGCACACCAGCAAAATCTACGACGGCATGAAGAGCGATTACTGGATTTATGTCCCCGCGCAATACGATCCCAAAATTCCAGCCGCTCTTCTCGTCGTCCAGGATGGCGAGGGATACATCGATCGCGAAGGCAAAAACAAAACGCTCAACGTCGTGGACAATCTCATCGCTCAGAAAAAAATCCCGGTGATGATCGTCGTGTTCATCAATCCCGGCGACATCAGCGGCTCCCCCGGCACACCCACCTACACTTTCGTCGAAGCCTACGGCAAGAAATGGCATCGCACGCTGAAGGATTCCATGCGCAGCACGCTCTACGATACCGTCAGCGACCGCTACGCCGCGCTTCCTGCGCGACGAAATCCTCGCCGACGTCGGCAGCGAAATACAACATCCGCAAAGACGCCTACAGCCGCTCCATCACCGGCCTGTCCTCCGGCGGCATCTGCTCTTTCAACGCCGCTTGGCAGAGCCCGATCAGTTCGCCCGCGTCATCTCCTGGATTGGCAGCTTCTCCAGCATTCAGTGGAAAGAAGATCCGTCGAATCCCGACGGCGGCCAGGACTATCCCGACAAAGTCTTGCGCGAAGCCAAACGCAACATCCGCGTCTGGCTCCAGGACGGCTCCGAAGATCTCGATCTCCGCTACGGCAACTGGCCGTTCGCCAATTTGCGCATGGCCAACGCGCTCAAAGCCGCCGGCTACGACTTCCATTTCAGCTTCGGCCACGGCACCCACAACTCCGCTCACGGCGCAGCCGAATTCCCCGCCGAAATGACCTGGCTCTGGCGCGACTACGACCCCTCCAAAACCTCGCAGACCTTCGACCAAGACCCCGGCGAAAAAGATCGCCCACCCTTTCGGGTGAGCATCATCAACCGCGAAGACGCGCAGTAGCGTCGCACTGATACTCCAACCGAAAAGCAACGTTCGTCTTTCCCGTCCCGATTTGGAACTCCGTTCGAAGAAGGAGGGGTATACCCCCTATGTTTTTTAAAGAGCGTGCAAGTGCCGCGGATTGTTGAAGTTGCGCGAGGCGAGGAAACAAGTGTGTGCAAGACGTTTGGAATGTGCGGGTTGCGGACGGAGCGTTTCGAAGAGGTGCGGGTGAGCTGGGGCGCCGGCGTGAGCATAGCTTACGTGCCTCGGGCGTATGTTAACACATTTATACCTAATGTCAAGTTGTTTAATGCAACCGGCTTGAATTCATGGAGTTGTCGCTGGCAGCGTTCGAATGGGCGGGGAGAAATCTGGAATCGGCCCGCAATCACCGCTGCGCCAGCCAGTCGTGAATGTGGGATTCCAGAGACGTCGAGGGGAATTGAACCTGATTCCAGCACCGCATCATGAGATCTTCGAACGTTGAACGCACTTCCCTGCTTCTTCTCAGTTCGGTGCGCAACCCCCGAATTTTGAGCTGGCCGAGCTTGTAAGCGAGCGCCTGCCCAGGCCAAACGATGTAGCGATCGACCTCGACGGTGATGTCCTGATCGGTCTTGCCGGTGTTGTCCTTGAAAAATTGAATGGCCTGCTCGCGCGTCCATCCCATCGAGTGCATGCCGGTGTCGACCACGAGGCGCACCGCGCGCCACATTTCATAAGTCAGTTGCCCGAATTTCGAGTACGGATCCGTCAGCAGGCCCAGCTCTTCGCCGAGGCTTTCGGAATACAACGCCCAGCCTTCGACAAACGCCGAATAGCCGACGTGCTTGCGAAATTCCGGCATGTTCTCCATCTCTTGCGCCAGCGAAAGCTGCAAGTGATGCCCCGGCACCGCTTCATGGAGCGAGAGCGCTTCCATCTCCCACTTTGGCCGCGCGTGGAGGTTGTAGGTGTTCACGAAGTAGCAGCCGGGACGGCCGACGCGGGCGAGCCGGGCTGATAGTAGGCGGTCGTTTGCGACGGCGCCTTGAAATCGGGAATCGGACAGACGCCATACGGCAGGCGCGGCAGCTTTCCAAATTCATGCGCGAATCCGGGATCGATGCTTTTCGCAATGACGCGGTAGCCGTTCACCAGGTCGTCGGCCTTGTCGTAATAGAACCGCGGACGTTGCGCAAGAACTCGGTGAAATCGTGAAAGCTGCCTTTGAAATTCACCGAGGAGATGACTCTGTCCATCTCGGCGCGAATGCGCTTCACTTCCGACAATCCGATCTCGTGAATCTGCCGCGGCGTCAGATTCGTCGTTGTCTGCCAGCGAACATGAAATGTGTAAGCGGCGTTCCCGTTCCGGCAACGAAGTCGCCGGCGATATTGTCGCGGCACGCCGGAAGATAGGTGTTCGCGAGGTAGTCGTGCAGCCGCTGAAACGCGGGGGCGAGCGACGACGTGTAAATCTGCTTGGCCTGATCGCTGAGCCGCGCCCGCTCGGCTTCCGAAATCGACGACGGAAATTCGGTGAACGGCTGCAACAGCGCGCTCGCCATCGGGTCGGCCGGAATCAAATCCGCAATCTGCTTCGGCAAATCGCGCAGTGTAATCTTCGGCGGCGTGTAACCGCGCTTCAGCCCTGCTTCATCAAGTCGGTCTGCTGATCGACATACGCCGGCAGCGCCTTCATCCGTTGCAGAATAATTTCGTACTCGGCCACGTTGTGGTGGGGCGTATTCTCCAACGCATCCGCCGCGCCCTGTTGCACGCCCTCCATCTGATTGATCGGCATCCACAAGCTGTGGGGCACAACAAACCGAAACGGAAACGGATCGTCGCCGTATTTCAATCCTTCTTCCGACGCCTCGAGCAACTGCGAGTAGAGATCGAAATTGAGTTTTTCGCTGTCTGGCAGCGCGTCGCGGCGAATCTGCTTCAGTTGCCCGATGCTCTCGCCAAATGCTTCTCGCGGCGCTGAATTCCCATCGGCGAATCATCCGTCCACCGCGCGTCCTGGCCCGGAAAGCCCACGCCAGTCGCAACCTCCGGATACTCCTCCATCCACCGCTTCCAGTCCGCATCGAGATAGCTGCGGAATTTAGGCGTTCGTCATCAGCGGTTGGCAAAGCCAGTGCAAGGAGAGGAAACGACAACGAGATAGCGGCGAGCAGAACGAGTATTCGCATTTGCGAGCAACCTCCGATGGAAGCCGGCCGATTATAGTGGATAACTCACCGATCCCTACTTTCAGCTCGCATGCTGCATGGGAACCCGAGTTCCGGCTCTTCACAGATTTTCAGAAGACGAGCCGCCCTCGTGTAGAATTGCGGTTCATCTCAGCGAGGAATCTTTCTTCCGACTTATGGCGAATAAATCCAAATTCCAAGCGATCAAAGGCACACGGGACCTGCTGCCACCCGAAACAGCGCTCTGGGACAAGGTCGAGTAAACCGCGCGCGAGCTTCGCGACATTTCACTTCGGTGAAATCCGACCGCCCATATTTGAATCTACCGAACTCTTCGCCCGCGCCGTGGGTGGAGATACCGACATCGTTGGCAAAGAAATGTACACATTTTCGGACCAGCCAACGGCGGTTGCGGTAGCAACGAAATCGGAGGAGCCAGGTAGTACTCCCTCCGGTCAGACTTCACAGGCAACTTCCATCTCGCTTCGCCCGGAAGCCACTGCGTCGGTCTGCCGAACTGACATCGAGAACTCGATGCAACAGCTTCCGCAGCCGGTGAAGCTGTATTACATCGGGCCGATGTTTCGTCGCGAACGGCCGCAAAAGGGCGCTATCGGCAGTTCTATCAAATCGGGGCGGAAGTCCTTGGCGGCCAGGACGCTCCCGCCATCGACGCTGAAGTCATCGAGATGTTGATGACTTTCTTCGACAAGTTGAATCTCAAAGGCCTCGAGCTGGACATCAATTGATCGGCCACAATGCGCCGAACTGCCGCCCGGCGTATGTTGCACTGCTCAGAACCGAACTCGAAAAAGTGAAGGATAAACTCGGCGCCGATTCGCAACGACGCATCGAGACAAATCCGCTGCGCGTGCTCGATTCAAAGCTCGACTTCGAACAGCCGATCATTGCGACGCTGCCCAAAATCGCAGACCACCTCTGCGACGAGTGCAAGACCCACTACGAAGCGGTGAAGATGCAGCTTCAACTCCGCGGCGTGTTTTATCGCGAGAACTGGCGTCTCGTGCGCGGCCTCGACTACTACATGCGGACCACTTTTGAAATCACCGCGAAAGGACTGGCTCACAAAACGCCGTGTGTGGCGGCGGCCGCTACGATGGGCTCGTCGAACTCCTAGGCGGCCCGCCAACAAAAGGGATCGGCTTCGCCATCGGCGAAGATCGCCTCATCCTCTCGCTGCAAGAACAAGCGCGCGAAGCTGCAGCGGCGCAAGGCACTGCGACCGACGGCGCAGTTGGGTCTCCACTGATCGCGAATCAGCCGCCTCTCATTTTCATCGCATGGATGGGCCACAACACCTACAACCGCCGCTCGCGCCGCCAAAGATTTACGCAACGCCGGCTTTCCCGTCGAAGTCCCGCCGACGGAACTGAAATTCGGCAAAGCTCTCGGCCAGGCTGACAAGGGGCGCTCAATTCGCTTTGATCCTCGGCGAAGACGAAGTCGAGAAGGCATGTGGACGCTGAAAACTTCTATCCGGACGGGAACCAAATCAAACTTCCCGAGCCGGAGCTGATCGACCACCTTCGCAACCTCGGACCGACGCAGGAGTTGTAGTTGGGCGAACGCTGCAAACTCTTGCGCCGCCAAGTACAATAGTTCGAGCATCACGATCGCGCTCTCAAACAAAGGACACTGACCGCTGTGCTCGACTTCCTCGGCAACCTCACCCGCACAAACTATTGCGGAAATCTGCGCGCCTCCGACGCCAAGAAGACGCCGTCGTGATGGGCTGGGTCGCCCGCCGCCGCGACCTCGGGAATCTTCTTTTTCTCGACGTTCGCATCGCACCGGCATCGTCCAGGTCGTCTTCAACAAAGAGACGCAGGCCGAAGCGCACGGCAAAGCCGAACACGTCCGCAGCGAATACGTCGTGGCGATTGAAGGCAAAGTTGTCGCGCGGCAAAAAGCGAATCCTGATCTGGCCAGCGGTGAAATCGAAATCATCGCGAGCAAGTTGCATGTGCTTAACAACGCGAAGACGCCACCGTTTCAGATCGAAGACGACACGAAAGCGGCGGAAGAAACGCGCCTGCGGTATCGTTACCTCGATCTGCGCCGGCCGCGCCAGCACGGCAATCTCGCGCTGCGGCACAAAATCCTGCTCGAAATTCGGCGAGTGATGGACGAGATGGGCTTCCTCGAAGTCGAAACGCCGATGCTCACGCGCTCCACGCCGGAGGGCGCGCGCGATTATCTCGTGCCCAGCCGCGTGCATCACGGGCAGTTTTATGCGCTGCCGCAGTCACCGCAAATTTTCAAGCAAATCCTGATGATCGGCGGGCTCGACCGCGATGTTCAGATCGTCAAATGTTTTCGCGACGAAGATCTGCGCGCGGATCGGCAGCCGGAATTGACGCAGCTCGACGTGGAGATGTCGTTTCCACGCCAGCAAGACATTTTCAATGTCATCGAGCAGGTGATGGTGCGCGCGTGCGCTGTCGCGGGAGTTACAGCGACCGCTCCGTTTCCGCACATGCTTTACAAAGACGCCGTGCGCAAATACGGCAGCGACAAGCCGGACATGCGATTTGGGATGGAGCTGCACGAAGTCACCGACTGCTTTCCGGCTGAAGCGAAGGAAAAATTGCAAATCGGCGGCAGCGTGTTTGCGTTTGCCGCGCCGGGCGCTGCGAATTATTCGCGCAAGCAGCTCGACGAACTGACGGAGAAAGCAAAATCCAACGGAGCGAAAGGCGCGTACTTCGTCGAACTTGCGCCTGAAGGCACGACTTCGACCGTGGAGAAATTAATCGGCGCAGAAAATGTGGCGAGACTCGCGCAAGCTTGCGAAGCGAAAGCCGGCGATCTTGTGGTGGCCGTCTCGGCGAAGACCGAAATCAAGGGCACGGAGGCTGCCGCGCTCGTCGCCGGTCAGCTTCGCCTGATTCCGAGCTCCGCAGAACCCTTTGGCCTATTTCTCCGCCGAATACGCCTTCCATCACTCGCTTCCGCTTCTATGCGGGCGGGCTGGGTGTGCTGGCAGGAGATTACATCAAGGAATGCAGCGATCTCGCGATCCCTGTGGTCGCGGTGGGCTTGATCTATTCTCGCGGTTACGTCAGCCAGCACCTTCGCGACGATGGCTGGCAGGAGGATCGACGAAGAGCGGCTCGACCGTACCTACGATCCCATCAAGCCCGTTCTCGACGCCAACAACGAATCCCCTGATGGTTCAGGTTCCGTTATTCAACCCTCCGTTGCATGTTCTCGTCTGGCGGCGGATATTGGCCGCATTCCCGTCTATCTGCTGGATACCGACGTGGAAGCCAATCAGCCCTGGATCGCGCCACCGCGCTATCGCCTGTACACCAACGATTCCGAACAGCGCCTCCGCCAGGAAATCGTCCTGGGAATCGGCGGGATGCGCGTCCTGCAAGGCTCGGCATTCAGCCCGCTGCGGTTCACATCAACGAAGGCCATCCTGCTCTTTCCCTCCTCGAGCGCGTGCGCGTGCAGGTCGTCCGGGCAAAAATTTCGAAGCCTCGGTGGCCCACGTGCGCGAAACCTCCATTTTCACCACCCATACCCCTCTCTCTGCGGGTACGGATGTTTTCCCTTTTCCACTCTTTGAGAAATATTTCAGCCAGGCCTATTCGAAGCTCGGCACCGATCGGGATGGCTTCTCCAACTGGGCACCTATCCCGCCGATTCCCGCGCCGGATTTAACATGACTGCGTTCGCGCTGCGCATGACGAAGTTCTGCAATGGTGTCAGCAAAAAGCACGCGGAAGTCGCACGCCAGATCTGGATCAGCGTTTGGCCGGAAAAAAAGAAGAGGAAGTTCCAATTATCGCCATCACCAACGGCGTCCATCTGCTCACCTGGATGGATCCGCGTGGGCCTGCAGCCCTTGATCGATACGTCGGCGCGGAATGGATCGAGCGTCAGGATGAGCTCGGGATGTGGGAACTAATCGAAAATATTCCCGACGCCGAATTTGGCGCGTTCGCCGCCGGCTCAAAAGCGAATTGATCTTCGAGATCAATGAACGCGCACGCGATCGCTGGGGCGAACGCCGCGCTCGCGCCGAAAGTGTGGTTGCTTTTGGCGCGCTGCTTGATCCGGAGATATTCACCATTGGCTTTGCGCGTCGCTTCACTGGCTATAAACGCCCCGATCTCATCCTCACGATCTCGAGCGCCTCAAGCGGATTCTGACGAACCCCTTGCGCCCCGTTCAAATCATCTTCGCGGGAAAAGCCCATCCTTCCGATATTGCCGGCGCCCGCTGATCCAACGTATTTTCCAGCTCGCTCAAAATCCCGATTTCGGCGCGCGTATCGCCTTTGTCGAAGATTACGACCACCATCTCGCGCAGCGCATGGTCCGCGGCGTGGACATCTGGCTCAATAATCCAGTTCCCCCTCTGGAAGCCAGCGGCACGAGCGGCATGAAGGCCAGCATGAACGGGGTGCCCAATCTTTCCATCCTCGACGGCTGGTGGATGGAGGTTACAACGGCACAACGGCTGGGCCATCGCTGGCGACCCGGCGGAAACCGATCGCACCGCCGCCGATACCGAAGCCCTCTACCGCCTGCTGGAGGAGGAAATCGTTCCGCGCTACTACCTGTGTCCGTCGACGGCCTTCCTCACGATATGTCCGCGTGATGAAAGCAGCCATTAAGAGCGTGGCGCCGCAGTTTAGTTCCCGGCGGATGTTGAAAGAATATGTGCGTCAGTTCTACGTGAAAGCGCTGGGCGTGAAGAAATCATAGAGCGAAAGATACCGCGACTGCCCGCGAGGAACCCACACGCGCGAGACCGCTCTTATCGCTAGCTCGACCGTTCCCATCTCGCGTTTACTCCATAGAGCGTCCCGCGATCGTTCCCAGCCACACCGCGGCAAATCCCAGCGTAAACCGCTCAGAATCACGTTCAACGACGCGACCAGCATTCTGCCGTCTTGCATGCTGCGCAGAGTTTCATATTCGAATGCGGAAAAGGTTGTGTATCCACCGATAAAGCCGATCGCAATCAGATATCGCCAATTGGGATCCCAGTCCGAATTGCTCGCCAGCAGCGTCACGATCAGGCCAATCAAGAAAGATCCGGTGATATTCACGGCAAACGTGCCGAATGGAAACCGCGTGCCGATTCGCTCGCCCAGGGAACTGCTCATCCAGAAACGCAGCACCGACCCTATGCCGCCCCCAATGCCGACCATCAGATATTTCATCATGACGTAGCCTGGTTTTCCCTTATTAGCAATACGCTGACGCGCCAACATAAACACATCGGTGTTGGCCAAATGAAGTTGTCGAAATGGCTAAGAGTTATCTCGGCCAAGTAGTACCTCGTAGTTCGCAGCCTTGAACCCCCATGTCGATGAGATGGTACTTACGCCGGAGTCGCCGGAATGGAGGATTACGTTCTACGCGGAACGGGGGGACACCAAACCCGAGCCGACATCCCTAGCTCACCTCTTGCAGAGTCCGAGGATCTTCAAGACCGTAGTGATAGGAGCCACCGATGGGGAACTAATAGCTATCCGGAATCCAAATTGATGCTGGCGATCTACGAAGAGGAAATATTCGAACGATACGCAGGGAAGAATGTCCTGCTGGACTCCAACCTTCTTCTTCTCGTTGTGTCGGCATCTGCCGATATCCGCTGACTCAGCAGCTTCAAACGCGTCGCCGATTTTACCGTTCAGGATTACGAACTGCTGGTGCGATTCCTCAAATCGTTCAAAATCCTCGTTACCACCCCCCACATTCTTACTGAAGTTAGCAATCTCGCTAATTCGCTATCTGGCTCATATCGGCGCAATTTTTTTAATAGGTTTACCGCTCTGATTCATGCCGGCGAGGACCATAGTAGCGTCGTGGAACGCTGGACTCCGGCCTTGAAACTCGCCTCGCTACCCGAGTTCCCTCTGCTCGGCATTACCGATTGCGCTGTCGGCGATTTGGGTTTTGATGCGCTGGTCGTGACTGCTGACTACCGCCTCTCAGGCGTCTTAAGAAACAGGGGAATCCCGGTTCTGAACTTTAGGGATTTGCGCGCAGTAAGTCACTTACTCCGATGACCGATCAGGAAGCGATGTAGATGGCGCTCTCCAATGCCATGCAGGCAGCCGAGGCCGGCGAGGTGCCCGTCGGTGCGATCGCTGTCTACAACGGCGAGATCATCGCGGGCGGCCAAAATCACGTGCTGCGCGATAAGGACCCGACTGCTCACGCCGAGATCATCGCGATGCGCGCTGCCGCCGCCGTGCTGGGCAACTACCGCCTCAACGGCGTTACCCTCTATGTCACGCTGGAGCCCTGCGCCATGTGCGCCGGCGCGATGATTCACGCCCGCATCGAGCGGCTGGTCTACGCGGCACCTGATCCCAAGGCCGGTGCTGCGGGCTCGGTTCTCGAGGTCCTCAATCATCCCCGCCTGAATCACCAGATGAAGATCGAATCGGGAATCTTCGAAGCAGAATCGGCCGAGCTGCTGCGCAGCTTTTTTCGCGAACGCCGCTGATCGGTTCCCTTAGGCCGTGACGGCTTCGGCGCACTCTGCGAAATACCGCTGCCAGCAACGTTCTGAGGCTGGATCGGCAGGGAACCATGTCTCGATCCGCAGCTCCTGCAGCGTCACATCCTGAGGCCTGCACAGCGTCATGATGGTGCTAAAAGGCGGAGATCGAGATCTCCCATACGTATGTGAACGGGAAGCAGAAGATCGCCGGGGCGCGGCGGCGAATCGGCCGATCCGGATGCGCTCACGTAACTCCGGATCTCAGCCAGCAATTCGACGCCGGCTGAATCATCCGCCGAGCCAAATGCGATCCCTGCGTGACTCAACAGGTGTCGCTCCACTTCGGGCCAGTTCACAATCCATCGGCGGGTACCATATGGGTGGAACGTGGTGCGCAGGAGGTTGTTGTGCAGGTCGCCCGGCGCGCGAGATGTGAGTACTTCGAAGAACTGGGTGGCCGCGCGATTCGCCAACAAGCAGTTCCAATACCGGTCAAGCACGACCGCGGCGTAGGGCAGATGCCGGTCGAGAATGAACTGCAGCATGCCACGCATGTGCGCCATTTCATCGGCTGACAGCGGTGTTTCGTGAAAGATGCGGGCGAATCCGGCGGCTTCGAGCAGGCGGTTCTGCTCGCGAAGTGGCAGCTTCAGGACCTCGCCCAGAGCGAGCATTGCCTCGCGGCTGGGATTGGCCCTGCCGGTCTCAATGAAGCTCACGTGGCGCACTGAGAACCCGGCCCGGCTTGCCAGTTCGAATTGGCTCAGCCCGCGTGTCTGTCGCCAGGCGCGGATTCGCTGGCCTACGGATGTCGCCGCATCTGCCATGCCCGAATGCTAGCCGGCACGCACATTACCTCGCAGGTAATTGTTGCCAGCCGCGCTGCCGGCCTAACATCCCGGCATGCAACGTCGATCTGCTCTCAAATCCCTGATGCTGGCCCTCGCCGGTGGAAGCGTGTCTTCCGCCGCATCCACGCAAGTGGCCGCCGTCGCGCCACTATCCTCTGCCGCCCGGGTTTCTTTAATCGAGACCAGCGATAAAACGCGGATTCATTTCCGCGACTGGGGCACGGGCCGCCCCATTGTCTTCGCGGCGCCATGGGGACTCTGCTCCGACTGGTGGGACATCCCGGTTATGAATTTCACCGAGCGCGGCTGGCGCTGCATCACCTTCGACCGCCGCGGCCACGCGCGTTCCGAGGATCCCTGCCGCGGCTACGACTTCGATACCCTGGCCGACGATATCGCTGCCGTGATGGACGGCCTTGATCTCGACAATGTTGTCCTCGTCGGCCACTCCATGGGAGGAGCCGAGGTTGTCCGGTATCTCACGCGCCACAACAGCCGGCGGGTCAAGCATGTCGTCCTGATTGCGCCCACCACGCCGTTCAACATCAAAACCGACGACAATCCCAACGGCACGCCCCGCGAGACCTTTGAAAAGAATCGCGAGTCGCTCAAACACGATCTGCCGCGTCTGGCAGCGGCGGCTGCGCCCGACTTCTTCGGCGTCCCGCATAACCCCACGTCCACCGAAACCATTGAGTGGTGGTGCCGCATGTTATGCGATCGCGCTTCAACCAAAGTTCTCTCGGAGCTGTTCAAGCTTGGCGAAACCGACTTTCGTCCGGAGCTGCGAACCATCCGCACGCCGACCCTGATTCTGCAAGGGGATATCGACAAATCGGCGACCCTGGAAAAAAATGGGCGTCCGACTCACGAACTCATTCCGGGAAGCCAGTTGATCGTCTACGAGAACGCCGCGCATGGCTTGCCCTACACGCACACCGATCGCATGCTGTCAGACATCATTGCGTTTGCAGGATCGTAGGCCATCTGTCGTGAGGCAACGGTTGCTTAAAGGCAGCTAGACCCGAGGAATATTCAGTCGCTTGTACATCTCGTCGTAGAGCAGTCCGCGCCCGGGCGTGTAGGGTTGAAACCATTCGCCATCGATGACTAGTTGTGGGATGGCGCGTTTACCCACGTGCCGGATGAGCTCTTCGGATGCTGAGTGATCCAAGTCGACATTGATCTCGGTGTACTCGACTCCGTGAGAGTCCAGAAACTGCTTGGCCGCCCGGCAATCTCTGCACCAGGATGTCGAATAAATCTGAACTTTCATATGACGGTATTGTAAAGCCAGTCCAGCGGCGAAAAACGGCCGCTCCAACCCATGAAGCGAAGCCGGCTCGCCAGGGAACCCGGGGATTCCCTGCTACCATCGGGCCATGATGACGGCCGGCGAGATCAGGGACCTGCTCAAACTCGATCCCCATCCGATCGAGGGCGGGCACTTTCGCCGCACATACACCTCGGCGCTGGAGGTGGCTGCACCGCAGGGGCAAAGGCCTGCGGGATCGGCCATCTACTATCTGCTGGACGCCGGCACGTTCAGCGAAATGCACGTGCTCAAGTCCGACGAGATGTTCCATTTCTACCTGGGCGACCCGGTGGAGATGCTCCAACTGCATCCTGACGGGAGCTCGGCGGTCGTTGTGCTCGGGACGAATCTCGCCGCGGGCCAGCAGGTGCAGGTCCCCGTTCCGGCGGGCGTCTGGCAGGGGATGCGCCTCATCGGCGATGGGCAACTGGCCCTCGTCGGCTGTACCGTCACGCCTGGCTTCAACTACTCGGACTATCGCAATGCGCCGTTTGCTGAACTGGCCGCCCGCTGGCCGGCCGAACAGGAGCGCATTCGCCGCTTGACGCGATCATAAGTCCGATGCCGGAACAGTTCAGCCCGATGCGGCTATCTCATTCGTCCGGCTTCCAGACATATGCGCCCGGCTGGGGCAGACCGATGTGGGCCAGCACGCGGTAGCAGAACTGCCGCGCCATTTCGGTGGAGTCGGTGGGGTGGTTGTAGAAGGTGGGAATCACGGGGAAGATCACGGCGCCGGCTTCGGCGGCCAGCGTCATGTTGCGTAGATGGATGCGGTTGAAAGGCGTTTCGCGGACGCAAAGGATGAGTGGACGGCGCTCCTTGAGAGTGACGTCGGCGGCGCGCGCGATGAGCGAGTTGGCCAGGCCATTGGCGATGGCGGCCAGCGTGCCCATGGAGCAGGGCAGGATGATCATGCCGCCGGAGGGGTGGCTGCCCGAGGCAATGGAGGCGCCGATGTTTGCGTCGGGGTGCTGGATGGTTTTGCGGGGGGCGGCCCCCGGCAGCTTGTCAGTTTCGAGAAGCTTCGCCAGCAGGTCGCTGCGGCCGGAGAGGCCGAGCTCTTCGGCGAGGACACGGAGCGAATTCTCGGAAGCGACAAAGTGGATGCGTTCGACGCGGTCGTCGGCCTCGAGGATGCGAAGCAGTTCGCGTCCGAAGACGGCGCCGGAAGCTCCGGTAATGGCGACGGTGAGATCCATAAGGACAGCTTTTAGCTTTTAGCTCTTAGCTGTTAGCTCTTAGCTTAAGCTGTCAGCCCCGAGATCTCACTCGTCAGTTTGCGCCTTTGGAGTAGGTGGTCAGGAAGAGCTTGGTCCAGGAGGAGTCGCCTTGCTGCATCTCGAGCAGGAACGTCAGCGTGTCTTTGGAGGGGCTTTCGTAGGTGGCTCGCAGCACCGGGCCGGGGCCGGCGGATTTGCTGGTCAGGACAAGTTTGTTACCCGTCAGATCGCCGGCGAACTCGGTGGGGTGGGTGCTGGTGTCGTTGAACCACCACGCCGTGTACTTGCCCGACTGCTTGTCGTAGGAGATGAAGTGGCGCGTGTCCGTGGGCTTGCGGCTGGGCATGGTGGTGGAGAGCTGCTCGCAAAGGTACTTGGCGGCGATGCAGATATCGATGCGGTCGGTGGCGTCGCCTGCCATGGCGGGGCCGTTGGGGTTGTTGAAGTTCTGTTTGCCGGTCCAGTTGCCCTGCATAAAGGCGAGGGCGTCAAGCGGAGACGGCGCGGGTTGAGCAGGCGGGGTTGGCGTTTGCGAGAAGATCCGGGCCACGACAAGGAGAACCAGCAAGGCAGCAGCTGCGATGTAGAGGAGTCGTTTCATTGAACTCTCCAGTGTTGGAGAAGATTAGCAGACTGCTTTGGGCCTACTCACCAAGAACGCGGCGGAAGATGGCGTCGACGTTGCCGAGCTGGCGTGTGTAGTCGAAGGTCTTCGCCAGCTTGTCGGGGGCGAGCAGGGCAGTGATCTGAGGATCGGCTGCGACCTCGTCGCGAAAGACCAAATCCTCTTTCCAGGCGCGCGTGGCGTGGGACTGCACCAGGCGATAGGCGTCTTCGCGCATCATGCCGGCTTCGGCCAGGTCGAGAAGAAGTTGCCCCGAAAAGATGAGGCCGCCGGTGGACTCGAGGTTCTTCTTCATGCGCTCGGGATAGACCAGCAGGCGGTCGATGATGTCGGCGGTCTTGGCGAGCAGGTAGTCGGCGAGGATCGTCGAGTCGGGGAAGATGACGCGCTCGACGCTGGAGTGGGAGATGTCACGCTCGTGCCAGAGGGCGACGTTCTCAAACGCGGCCTGGGCGTTGGAGCGGAGGACGCGGGCCAGGCCGCTTATCTGTTCGCTGGTGATGGGGTTCTTTTTATGCGGCATGGCCGAGGAACCCTTCTGCTTTTCGCTGAAGTACTCCTGGGCCTCGCGGACCTCGGTGCGCTGCAGGTGGCGGACCTCGACAGCAATCTTGTCGAGCGTGCTGCCGAGGATGGCCAACGTCGAGATGTACTCGGCGTGGCGGTCGCGCTGAATGACCTGGGTGGCGACCGGCGCCGGCTTGAGGCCGAGGCGGGCACAGATGCGCTCTTCGTGGTGAGGGCTGAGGTGGCCGAAGGTGCCGACGGCGCCGGAGAATTTGCCGACGCGCATGGTCTCGGCGGCGGCGTCGAAGCGGACGAGGTTGCGCTCGATTTCGGCGTACCAGTTAAGCAGCTTGAGCCCGAAGGTGGTGGGCTCGGCGTGAATGCCATGGGTGCGGCCGATGGTGGGGGTGTGCTTGAACTCGAGCGCGCGGCGCTTGAGCACGTCGGCAAGGGCGACCAGATCAGCGCGAATGAACTTGGAGGCCTCCATGACCTGCAGAGCTTGAGCCGTGTCAACAATGTCGTTTGACGTGAGGCCGTAGTGCAGCCAGCGCGACTCGGCGTCGAGGCCCTGGGCCTTGAGGCTTTCGGCCACGGCGGTGGTGAAGGCGATGACGTCGTGCTTGACCTCGGCCTCGATCTCCTGGATGCGTTCGACGGTGAAATTGCTTTTGGTGGCGATGGCCTGAGCGGCCGCGGCGGGGATGACTCCATCTTCGGCGAGCACGGCGCTGGCCGCAGCTTCCACCTGGAGCCAGCAGCGGTACTTGTGTTCGTCAGTCCAGATACGGCCCATGGCGGGGCGAGTGTAGCGGGAGATCAATGGGGCTCCTTCGTTGGCCAGGGATCAGTGCACAGGAAAACGAGTGATCGAGTGATTAAGTGATTGAGTGATCAAGTGAAAACGGTGCTGCGTGCGGAGTTTCTGAGCAACAGTTAAATTGTATCGGGTGTATCGGGGCGGGATTGAGTGCGTCGCTCAGGGGCGTGGTTGCGAGGTTGAGGGCGAATCTGGATCACTCGATCACTTCTCACGAGCGCAAGTTGACGATTGACGGCGACGATTTCCTCGCGCATGATGAATAAATCGAATTTGGGAGCTCGAATGACGGAGCGCGGATATCTCGGGGAGTTTGAGCTGATGCTGCTGCTGGCGGTGGTGCAGCTGGGCGAGGACGCCTACGGCGTGCCGATCGCGCGCGAGCTCGAGAAGCACCGCAAGAAGGATGTTTCGGTGGGCAGCGTGTATGCGGCGCTGGAGCGGCTGGAGGCCAAGGGGCTGGTGGAGTCGAGCCTGGGGGATCCCACGCCGGAGCGGGGAGGGAAGGCCAAGCGCTACTTCCGCGTAACGCGCGAGGGGCTCAGACAGGTGCAGGAGACGCGGCGCGTGCTGAGGGGGTTGTGGAAGGCGCTGCCCGAGCTGAAGCGCGATCGCAGTGCGGAGGGACTATGACTTTTTCCGGTTCTTACGGGAACGAGGGTTTATGGTATCCCGCCCATGCGACCAAAAGCTTGTCGCATGGACGGGGCACGGGCGCGAATCCGTCCTTCTAGGAATCTGCTTGACGAGTGAAAAATTCCTAGTATGTTGAATGCTACATAGGGAGGCAGGTTTATGAATCGCCTGGCGCCGCCACTGATTGCGTTGTGGATCCTGGAGCGTCTCACGCCGGCGGAGAGGGACGAGGCGCTGGCGGGCGATCTGCTGGAAGAGTTTCAGAGCGGACGCAGCAATGGATGGTTCTGGCGGCAGGCGCTCACGGCATGGGCGGGCGCGTGGGGCCGCTACATCGCGCGCAGGCGGTCGCTGCTGCTGTTTGCCCTGTTGTGGTCGGGGCTGGCTCCCGCGTGGACGGCCGTGATCGACCGAATTGAGCAGGGCGCGCGGACGGTGGCAAACCGCATGGATACGCCGCTGTCGGGGCTGGCCACGCTGATGCTGTGGCTCTCGCTGCAGTTCCTGTTTCTGTGGGCCGGAACGGTGGTGTACTTCACGGCTTTTGCGCGGAACCGCAAGCCGGGCGGTGTGCTGCGGGCTTGCGGTGTGGCGGCGGGATTGTTTCTGCCCATGTACTTTGCCACCTTCATCCTGATGAATCTGTTTGCGTGGCCGGGGCTGGAGATCGATCGCAGCGGCATGACGCCGCTGCGCGAGATTGCCGATCTGCGGACGTGGGCGATGGCGATCCGGGTGCCGTACCTGGTGACCCTGCTGTGCGCGATGTGGCGGACCGTGCCGCGGCTGGCGACGGCGCCACGCCTGCGCGACGGCTTCGGGATGGGCGCGATCAGTCTGCCGGAGGTGCGGCTGGCTGGGCGGGATATCGACCCGGCCGCGCTGTCGCGGTTCTTTGCATTTGTGGTGGGGGCGGGGCTGCTGAACGCGATGATTGCCGGGTTCCTGCTGTGCCGCCTGCCGGACACGCATTACCCGACGGTGCTGGCGCTGCTGGAGCGGGCGGTGGTGTACGTAGCGCTGGGCGCGGCGGCGGGCATCATGGGCGGATGGGTGTACTGGAATCATCCGGGGAGCCCTTTCCGCGAGCGGTCGCCGATGCCCTTTGCGTTGTTTGCGCTGGTGTGCGCGGCGGGGTGGATGTGGGTGCCGGCGATGGTGATCTTCTACGACCAATTGTCGGGGTTCGCGGCGCTGGTGGCGGCGATTGGGGCGCTGCTGCTGGGCGAAGGATTGCGGTCGTCGACGCTGCTGGTGTTCGGGCCGGCCGAAACGGGGCTGGCGTGGCCTGGGCAGCGCGAGATTTTTGTGGAGTCGCTATACGAGACGCCGGGCGAAGCGCATGGGTACTTTATCGCGCTGTGTTTGTATGCGGGAGGATGGGCGCTGACGACCCGGTCGAATTCGGCCGCGGCGGCGCTGCTCGCCAGTGCGACGTTTCTGTTTGCGTGGATTCGCGCGGGGGCGCGGGGACATGCGAGCGGCAACGCCGGTGACAGCCGTGCCCAGTACGAGCGGGCGGCGATCCGCCTGGCTTTCGTTCTGATTCCCGCGGTGCTGGTCACCATGTGGGCGCTAATGGACGGCGTGGAGCGGCGCAATCACGTGGTCGCGGTGCGTCCGAACGATAGCGGCAGCGACGCAAGCGCGCACAAAGGGCCGGCTTCGGGAATCGGCGGGTACGAGAGCGTGATTCTGTGGCCGTATCCGGAGAAGAAGCAGATTATTCCGCCGGTGAAGTTCGAGGAGAGCCTGCTGGCGCCGGGAACGACGAAGCCGCTGGTGGTGAAGTTCGATGGGCCGTACTGGTACGTGCAGCCGCCGGACAACCGGCCCGGGCCGACGGCGCACCAGGCGCATGGATCGCCGCTGAAGGTGGGCATCGAGTCAGGGAACCACTTGCCGCTGATCATGGAGGCGCACCAGCGGCTGGGCGGGCTGATCCGCCTGTCGCGCTGCCGGGAGATCGATATCGATGTGATGAACCGCGACAACGTGGCGGGCCGGATCGAGATGGCGGTGCGGCTGAGCAACTCCATGTTGCCGGGCTCCGAGGCGGTGCAACTGGAGGAGCAGCCGATTCTGTCGACCGAGCCGGTGAACTTCAAGGATAAGGTCGCACCGGCGTTCGAGACGCTTCACTTTGCGGTGCCGGCGCGGGGGAGGATACGGGCCTTCAATGAGATCACGGTGGTGCTGATTTCCGATGCGGGACACCGGAAGGTGGGACCGAAGGTCGCGATTCAGCAGTTTGCGTTTATGCCGAGGTGATCGAGGGACAAGGGACTGAGGGGACTAAGGGACAAGGGACATGGGACAAAGGGACAAGGCATAAGGGACAAAGGGACATGGGACAAAGGGACTGGGAGTCGGAAGAAAGCCTTACTTATCTTTGGAGGCGAGGGCGGCTTTGGCGCGGTCGTGAAGTTCTTCGGTGTACCAGACGGGGGCGTATTCCTCCAACAGATCGAAGAGTTCCTGAAGGACAGCCCGAGGGGTGGCGGGACCGGGCTTCCGCGGTTCGTAGGCTTCGCGGACAACTCGTGCGTCGGCACGTTTGCGATTCAAGGGAAACCTCCCGCCTTCAGGGCCAGTGGACTTGCAGGCGACCGTCCGCCTTAATGCAGACTATCAACAACTTAGCCCCGCTCGCGTCTGGCGACCCAATATGGTAACCATCCATTCGACACCACGGTACCCATACCATTGAAGTTACTCTCCAGCTAATTGGATGCGACGGAGAGCACGGTTCGACTCCACTCTTCTCGCCGCTGGTTTGTGTGCGCGAGAAAAACGCCCCGGGGTTATGGCCTCCGGGGCGCTTGGCGGGTTCTGGGGGAGGGGAAGTTAACTACTGGAAATCGGACAAGGCGATGCTGGCTCGAATGTGCAACTCCTAGGTGTACCACCTGGGCCCGTATTCTTCGAGGAGTTCGAACAGTTCCTTCAAGACGACCTTGGGGTTGGTGGAGTTGCATGCGTCCTCCCGCTTGAAACTGGGTCGGACAGGTTTGGCGACAGCTTGCTGCAGGTTCAATATCTTCCTCCAGTGTATGGACCCACATCTAGATAGAAACCCCCGCGCGTCCTTCCAAAGTAAGGCGGGGGAAGTAACGCGGAGTCAGGTGTTTATCTGGCAAAACTGTAGCAGGAATTGTGCAAAAACCCGCGCGAAATTGCAGACGCAAAGCGGTCTGTCGAGGAGGTGGAACCACTTGAGTAAAGGGATTCCAGCCGCAACCGATTAGGCGAGGCCCAATGTTTTATTGCAGGTACGGACTCTGTTGATGGAGAAGCGGTCCTGGTTCGGCGGAACTCGAAGAAGACCGGTCGGACGGCGAGGGTTTCACCAGTCGCAGGGCCGCTTTGTCGTTGTAGTTGAGCGCGATGATGGCGCGATCGCGCTGTTCTTCGGAGTACCAGGCCGGTGCGTAGGTCTCCAATAACTCAAAAAGCTCAAGTAAGACGGCTTTGGTCTTCATTGCTTCGGCCTCCTCGGGGGCTGGGGCGGAGCTGCCGTTTTGGAGTCCAAACTTTACAGCGCAGAGAGGGGGACTCTTCAGGCTTGCATGCGAAGTCTAGGTCAGATTCGAACTTTCAAGCGTGATTTTCCTCAAAGAGTCAAAAACAAACATATGTTTAACCCGGAGTCGGGATTGGGGTTGACACGTCAGGCAGGGGACAGGGATACTGCAAACCATGCGAAGTGCTCGCGCGTTCGGACCGGAGGCCATGCTCATGTGTATGCATGGAGCGGGACCGGTCCGCGTGGCTCTCGAGATGCGAATGCACTGACGCAGACGAATCGAAAGCGAACCGGCCCGGATCCTGAGAGGATTCGGGTTTTTTGCTTTTCAGAGATCAGGAATCAGAGGTCAGAGATCAGAAGGAGCAACAGAGATGCCGGAAGAGAAGAAGCAACAGCTTGCCACCCTTGCGGTCCACGCCGGGCAGTCGCCTGACCCGGCGACGGGCTCGCGTGCTGTCCCGATCTACCAGACCACGTCGTACCTGTTTCAGGACGCGGATCACGCGGGACGGCTGTTTGCGCTGAAGGAGTTCGGAAACATCTACACGCGCATCATGAATCCCACAACCGATGTGCTGGAGAAGCGGGTTGCGGCGCTGGAAGGAGGAGCGGCGGGGCTGGCCACGGCGTCAGGGCAGGCAGCCGAGACGTTGACCATCACCACGCTGGCGGCTGCGGGCGACGAGATTGTGTCGACCACGTCGCTGTATGGCGGCACCTACAACCTGTTTCACTATTCGCTGCCGCGACTTGGAATCAACGTGCGGTTTGTGGATGCGGATGACTTCGCCGGCATCAAGGCGGCCATCAATGACAAAACCAAGGCCGTTTATACCGAGACGCTGGGCAATCCCAAGCTCGACATTGCCGACATCGAGCAGCTGGCGCAGATTGCCCATGCGGCGGGCGTGCCGCTAGTCGTGGACAACACATCGGCATCGGCGGCGCTGGTGCGTCCCATCGAGTGGGGCGCGGATATCGTATTGAACTCGGCCACCAAGTTTCTGGGCGGCCACGGCACCAGCATCGGCGGCATGATTGTGGATGCGGGGCGGTTCAACTGGGATTCGCCGCGGTTCCGGAAGGAGTTTACCGATCCGGACCCGAGCTACCACGGGCTGTCATACACGCAGACGTTCGGGCCTCTGTCATTCATTTTGAAGTGCAGGATCCAGGGCCTTCGGGATACGGGCGCGGCGCTGTCGCCGTTCAATGCCTTTCTGATCCTGCAGGGCGTCGAGACGCTGCATCTGCGCATGGAGCGGCACTCGCAAAACGCGCTTGCCGTGGCGCGGCACCTGGAAAAGCATCCCGGGGTGGAGTGGGTGAACTATCCGGGCTTGGAGTCGAGCCCGTACTTTGCGCGGGCGCAGAAGTATCTGCCGGCGGGGCAGAGCTCGTTGCTCACCTTCGGAATCAAGGCTGGAAAAGAGGGGGGTGGCTACGAGGCGGGCAAGAAGCTGATCGATTCGCTGGAGTTGTTCTCGCTGGTGGCGAATATCGGCGACGCCAAGTCGCTGGTGATTCATCCGGCGTCGACTACGCACCAGCAGCTATCCGACAGTGAACAGCGGGATGCGGGTGTGACGCCCGAGTTGGTGCGGCTGTCGATCGGCATCGAGGATGTGCGGGATATTTTGGCGGACCTGGACCAGGCGATCGAGACCGCCAACGGCGCGAAGTGTAGCGAGACGGCGGCGACGCCGGCACATACGGCACAATGAAGACAATGACTGAAGAGACAACCAGCACAGTCGGGGCCGGACAAGATGCCTCGCAGACCTCGGGTTCCAGCCCTGGGACACCCGCGACTTCACCGCACCCGCCCTCAGTACCTGCGCCCGCGAAGATTGTGCCGCCTAAGCCGACGTATGAAGGCGATTTTGTTCTGGATGAGCACCTGCTGCTGGAGTGCGGGCGGACTCTGGCGGGCGTGACGCTGCACTACGCGGTCTACGGGCGATTGAACGCGGCCCGGGATAACGCGGTGCTGGTTTGTCACGCGCTGTCGGGATCGGCGCTTGTGGGCCAGTGGTGGCCGGAGGTATTCGCGCCGGGAGCGCTTCTGCGGCTGGATCACGACTTTGTCATCTGCATTAATCTGCTGGGCTCGTGTTACGGGTCCACAGGGCCCGGCTCGGTGAACCCGGAGACGGGCGAGCCATACGGCGCGGATTTCCCCGTGGTCTCGATTCGCGACAACGTGCACGCGCAGGCCAAGCTGCTGGACTCGCTGGGCGTGAGGCGGCTGCGCCTGGTGGTGGGCGGGTCGATGGGCGGGATGCAGGCGCTGGAGTGGGCGGTGCTGTTTCCCGAGCGCGTGGAGCGCGGGGTGATCATCGGTGTGGCGCCGCTGGGTGCCATGGGGCTGGCGCTGAATCATCTGCAGCGGGCGGCGATTGAACGCGACCCAGAGTGGCTGGGCGGAAACTACCTGCCGCAAAAGCCGCCGCGAAGGGGATTATCGCTGGCGCGGCAGATTGCCATGCTCAGCTACAAATCGGGCGGCCTGTTTGAAGAGCGGTTTGGCCGCAATCCCAACCGCAACGGTGAGGATCCCTGGGGGCTGGACGACTGCGGCGGCGGCCTGATCGGCGGACGCTTCGACATTGCCGGTTACCTGGATGAGCAGGGCAAGCGTTTTGTGGATCGGTTTGAAGCCAATGCCTACCTGGCGATTCTGCGCACCATGGACACCTGGGACCCCCTGCGCGGGCACCTGTCGCCGGCCGATGTGTTCGGCAAGATCCAGGCGCGGTTGACGTTTGTGGGCATCAGCTCCGACTGGCTGTTTCCTCCGGAGAGCGTGCGCGCGTTCGCCGAGACGATTCGCGCAACAGGCGTGCACGCCGAATATCGCGAGATGACCAGCGACCACGGCCACGATGCATTCCTGGCCGAGCAGACGGAGTTGGTGGCGCTGTTGAAGGACTAAGCCAGCCCGCGACGAAGACCTGTCGCTTGATCCCATGAGGCAAAAACCCTTTCATGGGGACCAGGTCGCTGGGGACATGGGGACTAACGGGAAAGGGACGAGGCAACTCGGGAGCTCGTCAACGCATTTTTACGGGAGCATGCAGCGAGCCGGGGAACAGTTTGGCTGGAACCGGTGTCTAATGGCCATATAGGTCGGAGCACGGCACCCTTAATGGTGAGATGGCGGGTCGATAAACAAACGGCGGGGGGATGGGGGCCTTCCGGCTGGGGCACAAGCGCACGCGGGCAGCACCCGGGGTGCGCAGGCGGAATTCTTTGCCCCTGTACAACTTTGCTTGTCAGCCGGGGCAGGGCTTTCTATAATCCATCCATCACCGCATCGGACGCCGTGGTACAGCAATCCTCTTCGCCGCGGTACCCAACCGCAAATTGTCGAACGGTTTCTTCGGCGACCAGGTGCTTGAAGACTGATTCCATTTCGAGTATTTCCCAGGAGCACACTGAATGAAGAAGTTTGTTCTCGCGTCAATGGTGGCGCTGGCGAGCGTGGCACTCGTGAGTGTGCCCAGGCTGCAAGCACAAGGATCGGATATCTCCATCAAGGATCCGGCCGAATTTAACGCCTACCAGATGTTCAACACACAAACCGATCCCAAGGCGAAGGCCGCGGCGGGAGAGAGCTTCCTTAAGACCTATCCACAAAGCGTGGTGAAGAATTATGTCCTGGATGCGCTGATTGATTCCTACATGCAGGCCCAGGATCAGGACGGCGTCCTGAGCGCATGTAGCCGGATGTTGCAGGTGGATCCCAATAACATGAAGGCGATCCTCTACTCGGTGAACATCAAGAAGCAGCAGTGCGCCAAGACCAGCGACGCGCAGACCTGCGACGACGCCGCTGCCCTGGCGCAGAAGGGACTGCAAGTCACAAAGCCGGCCAGCACCTCCGACGCGGACTGGCAGAAACTGACGCACGTGGCGTTCCCGATCTTCCACTCCACCATTGCCGCCGCTGATACCGTGAAGAAGGACTACAAGGCTGCCCAGGACGAGTACACGGCCGAGTTGAAGATGTACAGCGACGAGGAGAGCAAGCAGCAGGGGCTTAACGATACGCTGCTGCTGGCCCAGGCGTACAGCCAGCCCGGCTCCACGCAGGATCTTAAGCAGGCAGTCTGGTACTACGCACGTGTCTGGGACTTTGCGCCGCCGCAGTACAAGAGCCAGATCGAGCCCAAGCTGAACTACTACTACAAGAAGTACCATGGTGGGCTGGACGGCCTGGATGCCATCAAGCAGCAGGCGCAGGCTTCCACTTTCCCGCCGGGAACCTTCACCATTGCGCCGGCCAAGAGCCCGCAGGAGCAGATTCACGATCTGATCACCTCTACACCCAATCTCGACACGCTGGCCCTGGCAGACAAGGAAACGGTGCTCGCGGTGGGCAGCAAGGAAGATGCCGACAAAATGTGGGCGGTGCTGCAGGGCAAGGAGACACCGGTTCCAGGAGTCGTGACCGAGGTGACACCGGACACCATAAAGGTGGCCGTGACCGAGGATGCGAAGGCGTCGAAGGTGCCGGACTTCATTGTGACCCTGAAGAAGCCGCTCACCGAAGCAGAGCTGAAGGTGATTGTGCCCGGATTCGAGTTCAAGACGCAGCCGGATGCAACGTTGGTGGGCACCTACGACACCTACAAGCAGGTTCCAGCGACGGATAAGACCTCGGCCTCGGCGGAGATCGATCTGAAGGACGGGGAGTATATCCCGCAGGAGAAGAAGAAGCCGGCGCCGGTTCACCACGCGCCTGCGCATCGTCCCGCAACTCACCAGTAAAGAAGGCGGCGCGCAAGCCCTGCAGTTAAACTCCCGGGAAAATAGGGCAGTCCGCAAAGACGGGCTGCCCTTTCTCTTTGGCTGCAATCCGCGTGTCAAGGGAGCGGCGGCATGGCTTTTTTCGCTGTACCGGCTGGATGGTAGTCTGGAAACGAATGATCCGTTGTTTATACCTATCAGTGGTCTTGGCGGCGGTTGCGGCCGCGTGCATGGCGCAGGATAAGGACGCCGGCAATATTCCCGGCGCCAGGGGACGGGTAATTCCGCCGGTGCAGGATGTGCCCACAGATCCCCGGCTGGCTGAAAATGGCAAGCTGCCCCTGAAGATTGAAGTGCGCTCCGCCGGCTCGATGACGCAGGAAGAGAAGGATCTGGAGAGCAGCGCCAAGGTCGCCATGCGGGAACGCGCGGCCCTGTATGACCTTGGATTTGATCAAGGTGACTGGCAGGAGAACCAGTTTGCGTGTCCGGCATTCCCGCAGCATTTGTTTTTGCGCTACACGCGTAACGCGGGCTCGGGCGACGTGAGCATGTTCGCGGTTTCCATTCCGCGCGGCAAGGACGGACACCTTCGGGTGATTCCGATCCTGCGCAGAGGCTATTCGCTTATCTCACCCGCGCCGGAGAGCAAGGCGGCCATGGGCGCATTCAATGAGGTTCGCGCCGAAGAGCACGCGGGGACGATGGCGGACTGGTCAGCAGTGAGCGAGTGTTACGCGGCACTCACAAGCGAACGATGGACTTTGGCACAGGGCGACAGCACGCTGGCAATGGTGGGGTCAGAGACGCTGCAGCTTGGCGAGCATGGGGAGCTGACCGTGGCGCTGGAACTGGCCGATCCCGCTCCGGGCCGCTGGGCGATTACCTATGATCGCGCCGGACGAGTGGTAAAGACCGACTACACGGCGTTTGGCGATCTGGTGTGGCGGCGATTGCCGGCTCCTCTTGGGGAACTCAAGGGAAAGCCGCTTCCCCCGCCGCGCGACTTGCCGCAAGGGCGCACGATCCCGGCCGGGGCCGAGCCGGCGGGCAAGCCGCTGCCGGCTCCCACCGACAGCCCAAACAAGCCCCAGTAACCAGCTACTACCGAGCTACTCTCCAAGCATGATGCGCTGGATCGACGATGCTCGGCCGGTCTGCTCGTCGCAGCTGATCAGCGCCGCGCACATTTTGGGGTTGCCCCTGGCAGCCTCAAACTTGCCGGGCATCCCGGTAAGAAATCGATACAGGACCATGTCTTTTTCTACACCGATCACGCTGTCGTAAGGGCCGCTCATGCCCACGTCGGTCTGGTAGGCGGTGCCATGGTGCAGAATGCGCTCGTCGGCTGTGGGCACGTGTGTGTGGGTGCCGAGCACCGCGGTCACGCGGCCGTCGAGATGCCAGCCCATGGCGACTTTTTCGCTGGTCACTTCGGCGTGGAAGTCGACCAGGATAACTTTGGCTGCGATGGTCTTGAGGGCATCGTCAATGGCGTGGAAGGGGTCGTTGGTCCCGTTCATGTAGACGCGGCCCATCAGGTCAATCACTGCATACGGAATACCCGCGCCGGTGACTCCCTCGAAGATGCCATAGCCGGGAACGCCGGGGTAAAGATTGAGCGGGCGCAGAATGCGGCGCGGGTTCTGCTGGCTGTCGGCGGGCGCGGAGTTCATGTATTCGATGAGCTCTCGCTTGTCCCACACATGATTGCCGGTGGTGAGCACGTCGGCGCCCAGCTCGAACAGATCTTCGGCGATCTGCGGCGTGATGCCGAAGCCGCCGGCCGCGTTCTCAGCGTTAATGACCGTGAGATCGACTGTCGTGCGTTTCGCGAAGATGGCCGATGTGCTCGGCGACGATCTTGCGTCCGGCACTCCCGAAGATGTCGCCGACGAAGAGAATGTTCAAGCAAGCTGCCTTTGCGGACTAAGGGACTAAGGGACTCAGGGACTGAGGGACTACGAGACAGCGGACGGCTTTGGGCGAATGACTTCATCAATGCGCCGAGAAGGCGACCTACGTCGTTGCACAAATTTTCAGCAGAATCGAGATTTGGATGGCGCGCCAAAACCGAGGGCCTTCGCAATGACGATCTGTGTTTCTAAGCTCCGAGCAGGAACCGCGAGCGTGCCCGACGAAACTGTACGTATTCTCCTTTGGTGGATCGCCCATAGCCTTCGGAAATGTTGCTCGCAATAAGACGGCAGCCCTCCGCATCTGGCTGGTTAGGCCGAACTTCTCGCTTCCGGAAACTTCGCGGTCAGCTTGTAGACGTCGATCGTGAGTTCGCAATCGCGCGTTGGCAGACAACCAAGTCCTTGAATGACTGCCCCATCGCACGTTCTCCTCGGGTTCTATTAAGTCCCTTAGTCCCTTAGTCCCTCAGTCCCTTAGTCCCTTAGTCCCCAGCCCCTAGTCCCTAGCCCCTGTACTTCTCATCAGCGGGAACAAAATCACGTCGCGGATAGACTTGGATCCCGTGAGCACCATGGTCAGCCGGTCGATGCCGATGCCTTCGCCGCCGGTGGGCGGCAGGCCGTAGGCGAGAGCGCGGACGTAGTCCTCGTCCATCTGGTGGGCCTCATCGTCGCCGCGGCCGCGCTCGCCTAACTGCTGCTCGAAGCGCTTGTGCTGCTCGACGGGATCGTTGAGCTCGCTGAAGGCGTTGCCCAGTTCGAAGCCGCCGATGAAGAACTCGAAGCGTTCCACGTGGTCCGGATCGTCGGGCTTGGCCTTGGAGAGCGGCGAGACCACCGTCGGGTACTCGTAGATGATCGTCGGCTGGACGAGGAAGGGTTCCACAATCTCCTCGAAGAGGTTGTAGACCGTTTTGCCGATGGGCGCGTTTTCACGGAGTCGGCATACACAGCGCCCAGACCGTCGCGAATGGGCTTGAGTGCAGCGCGGCGCTCGGGCGTAATGTCGGCGCCTTCGCGGAGAGCCTCATCGAGCAGGCCGAGAGCCGCGAAGAAACGCTCCTGCAGCACCTGGGGTGACTCGAACGCGGTGAGTGCCGGCTTGGCGCCGGCCTCGTGCGGCCAGAACTGCTGAATGGCCTCGCGTCATCTTGAGCCGCTGCCACTTCGCCAGGTCGATGGTGTGGCCGTTGAACTCGGTAATGGTGGTGCCGTTCACCTCCTGCGCCACAAACGCGATCAGTTCCTCGGTGAGCTGCATCATGTCGAGATAGTTGGCGTAGGCCTGGTAGAACTCCAGCATGGTGAACTCGGGATTGTGCTGCGTGCTCACGCCCTCGTTGCGGAAGTTGCGATTGATCTCGTAGACGCGATCGAGGCCACCCACGCGTAGCCGCTTCAGATACAGCTCCGGAGCGATCCGCAGAAACAGGTCCATGTCGAGCGCGTTGTGGTGCGTCTTGAAGGGACGCGCCGCGGCGCCGCCGGCGATGGGCTGCATCATCGGCGTTTCCACTTCAAGATAGCCGCGGTCGTCGAAAAACTTGCGGATGGCGCGCAGCACTTTGGCGCGCTTGACGAAGACCTCGCGGGCATCGAGATTGGCAAACAGATCGACGTAACGCTGGCGATAGCGAGCCTCCACATCGGAGAGGCCGTGGAACTTCTCCGGCATGGCGAGCATTGCCTTGGCCAGGAACGTCAGTGTTTCGACATGGATTGTGAGCTCTCCCGTGCGGGTGCGAAAGAGATAGCCGGTCACGCCGATGTGGTCGCCCATGTCAAGCAGCTTGTACAGCGCGAACCCCTGCTCGCCGACGGCGTCGAGGCGTACGTAGATTTGCAGGCGCTGGCCTTCCTGCTGCAGGGTGGCAAAGCCCGCCTTGCCCTGCGCGCGGATGGCCATGATGCGGCCCGCAATCGCTACCGTGACGCGGCTCGCCTCCAACTCCTCGCCAGTCGTCTCGCCCCACTTTGCACGGATGTCGGCGATGGTGTGGGAGAAGCGGAACTGGTTGGGATAGGCCGGCTGGCCGAGCTTTTCGATTTCCAGCAGTTTCTGGCGGCGCAATTCAAACAGATTGCGCTCAAATTCCGATTCGAACACGCGAATTCCTTTTGGTCGACGAATGGTCTAACGGTCAGTATAGCGGCTTCAAAGTGATTCCCGGCGAGGCGAAGGGAGTGAACGATGCAAGGTGCAATGCAGTGGTCGTGTGTCCTGGCGGCGTGTGGGTTGCTGGCTCCGCAGGTGCGGAGTCAGTGCAATCAGAATTGCGAGGAGCGGCGAACCATCTCGGTGAACGGCACGGGGACGGTTACGGCCGATGCGGACCTGGCGGTGGTGCGGGCGGGGTACAAGATCTACGGGCCCGATGCCAAGAAGGCCTATGCCAGTGCGGTTGAGACTTCGAATGCGATCATGACAGCTTTGACGGAATCGGGAGTGGCGAAAGAAGCCATCGAGAGCACCAGCCAGGTAGTGCAGCACACGCCGACCTACGAACTGCAGCAGTACCCGTTTAATAGCACGGAACGGGCGAACCGGGAGTTCACCGTGTCCCAAAGCTGGACGATCCGGGTGAAGCCGGGAGAGGCCGCCAAGGTCTTGAACGAGGCTATCGTCGCTGGCGGGAACGAGAGCGGGTGGATCGAGTGGGTCGCCGAGAACCCCGCGCGAATGCAGTCGGAGGCGACCGCCAAGGCGGTTGCCGACGCGCGCCTGGAGGCCGAAAAAGTCGCGCAGATTTCCGGCGTCCGGCTTGGACACGTGGTGAGTGTCACGCAGAATCAGGGTCCGGTTGCGATGGACAGGATTGGCCCGATTGCGATGGCGGCCGTGAGCAACGGCGCCCCGGGCTTTAACCAGCAGCTCGCCATCAACTCGCGGCGCATCGAATATCAATCGACGGTCTTCGTGGTGTTTTCCATCGAGTAATCGCTGCTTGTAGAGGGGCCATGCGGCGGGCGTCTGGTTCGCAACCCCGGCCCCCAGCGTGTATAACCACGAGGAATGCCGTTCAACAATCCCATTCCGGACGATCGGCGGCCCAAGGGCCCGAAGCGCGACTCTGGCGGACTGGCGACCCTGGTGCAGGCCGAAAAGCTGATGCAGATCGCCCTCCTGCTGCCCTCGGCGGCGTTTATCGGCTGGCTGGCGGGAACATGGCTGGACAAGCATCTGCACCAGGAGTGGATCGCCCTGGCGGGAATGGTCTTCGGAGGCATCGCCGGCCTGGTTTACGTGGTGCGGCTGGTGATGACCACCAACACCGATGACACAAAAAAGCCGGGAGGCGGGGCGTTGTGAGCGAAGAGCCCCATCCCATTGCTGGCCTGACAGATGCGGCCCTGAACGCCATGCTGAAGCGTGCCATGCGCCTGACGGCGATTATGGGCGCGGTGTTCGCTTTGATCGTCTGGGTCGCTATGACATGGCGCGATGCGGCGATGCTGGCAGTGGGCGCGGCCATCTCCGCGGCCAGCATTCTGGAGTGGCAGCGCCTAATTCGCCTGTTCAACGCCCGCATGGATAGGCAGAAGACACCCGCGCGGCGCCGTCGCGGTCGTGGGCTTCTTCCTGCTCCGGCTCATCCTCTTTGGGGCGGCTATTTATGGTAGCCTGAAATGTTTCAACGGGTCGGCGATCGCGCTTCTGTTTGGCCTCAGCCTCGCAATTGTGGCCATGATGTGGGAGGCCCTTCGGCTGCTCCGCGATTAACGGGGCCCCCGGCGACGGGTCTATGTCGCTGGGGTGTCTGAAGTTTCGACTGATTTGATTGTCCTTTTTGCGAGGCCGCGAGGCCGGAAAGATTTCTGTATCGATGGCTCATTCGCTTTGGATTACGCAATTTTTGGATCGTCTTTTTGGGTCGGCCATCACGGCCTTTCTTAACCTCATCGGGATTCAACCCGCCGATTCTGCCTATCCCATCAACGACACGTTCGCGCTCGAACTGCTGGTGGCCGCCTGCCTCATCCTGTTTTTCATTGTGGTGCGCATGACGCTTTCGGTGGAGAAGCCCAACGCCGCGCAGCAGATCGCCGAGATGATCCACGAGTTCAGCGGCAGCCATGCCGACCAGATCATCGGCCACAATTACGAGCGCTTCCAGGCCTTCACCACCTGCGTCTTTCTCTTCATCGTCTTCTGTAACCTGCTGGGGCTGATACCCGGCATCGTGACACCGACGAGCAATCCCGTGGTGCCGCTCGGGATCGCGGTCTGCACGTTCGTCTACTACAACTTTTACGGGTTCAAGGAGCAGGGCTTCGTGGGCTACATGAAGCACTTTGCCGGGCCAATCTGGTGGATTGCGCCGCTGCTGTTTCCCATCGAGATCATCTCCAACCTGGCCCGCGTCATGTCGCTCACCATCCGTCTTTACGCCAACATGTTTGCGTCGGACCTGGTCACGCTGGTGTTCTTCTCGCTGGTGCCCGTGGGTGTTCCAGTCATCTTCCTGGGGCTGCACGCAGGCGTGTCGCTCATCCAGGCCTATGTGTTCATGCTGCTCTCCATGATTTACCTGGGCATCGCCACGGCGCATGAGCATTGAGAAACAGTGATCAAGTGACCGAGTGATGAAGTGATCGAGACATCGGCCGACCGTAATTCATCACTCGCTTACTCATTCACTCGATCACTCGCAAGTTCTGCCGGAGGCGCTTCCGCTCCGGGTACACAGAAAGGCCGCAAGCGTGAGGGGGTCAGCACGGTGAACCTCAACCACCCACTGGCGGTCAATTTTGCAGGAAGCTGGAGAACCATGAAGAAGCTTCAATATGTGTTCATGACGCTGGCGGCTCTGTGCTTTGCCGCTCCGGCGTTTGCGCAGGCAACAGGCGCCGGCCAGCCGGTCAACCTGGTGCCGATCGGCGCCGGCATCGGCATGGCCATCGCGGCCGGTCTCTGCGGCCTCGGCCAGGGAAAGGCCACCGCTTCGGCCACCGAGGCGCTCGCCCGCAACCCCGGCGCGCGTGCCGGCATTCAGCTGCTGCTGGTGCTGGGCCTCGCGTTCATCGAGTCCCTCACCCTCTTCACCCTGGTCATCATCTTCGCCAAGGTGAAGATTTAAGACCAGCTTTTAGCCATTAGCTCTTACCCAAAACCCCGCGGACAGCGACTGTCCGCGGGGTTTTCTTCTTTGGAATGTGAGGCGGTGAAAGCGACCGCTGCAAACCAAGAGCTAACAGCTAAAAGCTGTATATCAACGCGCGCCAGCAACCGTGGACTGTCCCGCACGCAGCATGGCGATCGCCTGCTGGTATCCCAGATCCCCGGGCACGGGCTCAAATTGCGCGGTCACCTCGGTCGTGTCGAAGGTGCGCGTGCGAATCAGGAGACGCCCCGCCATCTTCATCTGAAACTTCACCACGCGCCACACGCCGCCGCCCACATCGGCCTGGTCGATGATGATCCAGCCGCCTTTGCTCAGCCGCCCCAGAATGCCCCATCCAAAATCCACGTCCTGCTGCAGCTTCCCTTCGAGCCGCACCACGCGGGCATGTTCCGCGTCTACCAGGATCTCGCCGGACATCTGCGTGAGCACCTGCGTCTCCAGGTCGGGAGGACTGAACTTGGGGTTAGGTACGAACGTGAACTTCTCCAGGGTCAAAGATCCCTCGGTTACCGCACCGGCGTCGCTGTAAAAAAAGGCCTTTGGCAGCGCCCGCAGCACCTTCAAAGCCCGGGCGGTATCTTCGGCCTCCGACTGCTTGCGATGGCGCTGCTTGCTGGGATCGGTCAACAGCAGTTGCAGCCGCGTCTGTTCCTTTTCGGAGTCGGCCGAGGTCAGGGGTTTGTCGTCGACCGACACCAGCATGGCCACCGAGCCGTCGCGCGTCTCAATCAGCTCTTTTGTCGTGGTCAGCCGCGGGCTGCTCTTGCGCAACGAGTAGCGCATGGGATGGCTTAAGTCCTGCGCTGCCTTCAACTCATTGGCCAATGCCGTCTGCACCAGGGCCGGTGGTTGCCCCGGCTTTTCCCCGTCGGTCTCCGTGGCATTCTGGCCCAGCACGGTGGCAATCGCCATCGAAATCGGGATCAGTTTCAAGAAGATGCGCACGCAAATGAGACCGTTCGTCGCCTGGATATGGGATGCAACTGTTGCTTTAGACGCGTCAGGTTCCCGGGGGATGCGAAGTTTGAAGACGGACGGCTAGGTTCAGTATAGTGCGGGCAGCCACCTGCGGTGGGGCAGGCGCCGTGCCAAAATTCAAATAGGGCACGACAAAGAAAGCGGATACACTGGATGCAAGATTTCGAAATGCATATCGGAAGGAACAACACTTCATGGCTGTAGAGAATGGCAGTGCACGCATCGGCAAGACCGTAGTCATCCGCGGGGAAGTGAAGGGCGGGGAAGACCTGACCATCGACGGGCGGGTTGAAGGAACCATTCAGCTGGCCGATAACCGGTTGACAATTGGCCCCAATGCCGATGTGGCCGCCGATCTCACGGCCCGGGACGTGCTTGTGATGGGCAAGGTGAAGGGCAACGTGATCGCGACCGGTCGTGTGGAACTGCGCGCCGGCTGCCTGCTGGAAGGCGATGTGCGCGCCATGCGGCTGGCCATTGAAGACAACGCTGTGCTGCGCGGCAAGGTTGATCTGACCCAGGGAGCCAGCAGGCCGGCGGATGTTCCGGCCACACCGGTTGCGGGCTAACGAGACACAAAACCCGGCGTGTGTGCTCGCCGGAGAGGGTTCGGATTGATTCGGCGTCTATTCGAGAAGAAGCAGTCGGACAAGACCGCCCCTTCGCAGGGCCTCGTCGGTCCGCGGGTTCCACGCTATTCCGGAGGATGGGCGGCGCTGCGCAAACGGCTGCAGTCAGAGCCCGGCTTGCGCGTCATCGACGTAGGCTACACGTCACCCTCGAACATCAATTACCTGACCAGCCTCGGCCAGAGCGTCTACATGGCCAACCTTGTTCACGACGCTTACAACGGCGAATGGAAGAAGGGCGCCGACGAGGACGGCAACGAGATCTGGGACGTGGACGGCTACGTCGCCAACAGCCTTGAGTTCTCAGGCAAGATGTTCGACATCGTCCTGCTGTGGACTACGCTCGACTATCTGCCTGAGCCGCTGGTGGTGCCCGTGGTGAGCCGCCTGCATGAAGCGATGAATCCTGGCGGACAGGTGCTGGCCCTCTTCCACACGCGCACCCACGGCGAAGAGACCGTGCACTGCCGATACCACGTCACGCCCACCGACGAGGTCGAAGTGCAGCTCACCGAGCAGTACCCCATCCAGCGCGCATTTACGAATCGCAGCATTGAGCGCGTCTTCTCGGGATGGCGCGGCCACCGCCAGTTCCTGGCCAAGGACAGCGTCTCTGAAGTGCTGATGACGCGGTAAGGAAGCGATCGGTTTGGCACGACTTCACAGGCTGCGATGAAACTCTTCTCAAGGCACGAAGCGTCAGGGCACGACTTCAGTCGTGCCGAAGATATCCAATAAATGCGGGCTTTAGCCCCTGAGCGGTGGTTTTACAGCCCCTTACGCGTATCGCTTCATCCGCTCGCGCGCAAGTCGCCTCGTCATCACAACTCCAGCCAACTGCAACGCCAGCGCGATCGCGACACAAACCGCCACAATAACCTCGAAGTACAGTTTCTGCTTCTCCACGCCTACCTGGTACGCGAATGCGTGCACAGCCGCCATCGAGAACACCACGTAGTTCCAGCGCTGAAGTTGCTTCCAGGTCCGCGTGTGCAGCTTGCGCAGCGACCAGTCATTCGACGTAGCGAACAGCGCGATCAGGACCAGCGTGCTCACAGCGCCGGTGTAGTTCGCCAGGCCGAAGACGTCGTGGCGCAGCCCGTGGTGATGCTCCTGCGGCCCGTAGACGTAATACAGCCAGGGACGGCCGCGCAGATGCACGCATTGCCCCACCACCGTGTGCACAATGCTGAGAATCGCCGCCCAGATGCCAATGTCGCGCCTCAGGTCGCTTGAGATCGGATTGGTGCGCCTGCGGATCAAATTCCACGGGCCGAGTAGCAGCGTTACGGCAAGCAAGGCCATTGCTGGATATGCTGTCGCAAAGCTGGCGTTGCCGATCACGTCCTTGGAATCCCGCGTCGAGTAGAAGCCGGCCACCGACGCAAACGAGATCAGCAGCAGGGGCAGGTGGTGCTTCCAGAGGCGGCGTTGCAGGCGAGGTTTGATCATGAAGTCCGGGGGCTATTCTATACTTCGAAACCATGCACAAGTTTCCGATTGATGGAACCCACATCTCAGGCCGGGTGATTTGCGCAGTGTAGTGTGCTCTTTGGCACATTCTGCGTTCGCCCCCACGGTTATGCTGTGACGAGTGCAGGAGCAATACGATGAATATAGGTTCGACTTACAAAAGAGATGAGGCCCTTACGCTGGGACTCGACCTCGTGCGCTTCCTCAAGGAAAGGATCAAAAACACGCGTCGTCGGACGGAATGGAGCGAACGCAACTTTAAGCTGCTGAGGCAGTTTGCGAAAAGTAAACGCGCAAAGAGCTACCCCGCCAGAACGGGCTCGCAGCCGAAGAGCAGGGCGAAGCAGTTTCTCTGGGACTTCATCGCTGATTTGGATGGCCAAGGGATACTGCTCGCAGCTGAGTCCGAATACATCATCGATGATCATGCCATCAAAGAAGATTTCCAAAAGCTGCTCTATGTCAGGTCACCTGTCAAGTTGATGATGTGTCGGGTCAAGTCGCAGCAAAACGCTGATGTCATAAAGGACAGCCTTAATGAATTCATTTCGGACGCCTGTTCATGGTTGTCTCCCGGCGAAGTTTATGTCCTTTATTGTGTCTGGTGGGCTGGAGCGGACGGCCAGAATAGAGACATCGCTTACACCCTTCAGTGCAAAGGAGAGCTCAATTACGTAGGCATTACGACCGAAAAATTCCAATCCTGTGCCATGTCGAGTCACTGACAACATTGGTTCGTTCATTGCAACTGCGAGCCGGCGTTTACGACGCGAACGGTAGCGAAGCCTGCAAGTCCACCTCCGGCGCGGGCATCTCCCTGGCGGGCGGCATCTCCTCGTAGCGCCGACCCAGCTTGTACTCCCGGCAAACCGAGTCCACCAGCTCTGCAACGCGCTTGCGGTATTCCGGCGAGACAAACGCGCTCTCCTTGTACCGCCGTTCGTAGGCCGCAAGCTGGGCGGGAAAATTCTCCTTCACAAACTGGAAGAACGTCGGCAGCGAACAAGGCTTGAGGAACAGAGCATTCGACGCCATGAAGCTCGCGCCCGCCTCGGCCGCGGATTTGGCCACCGCTGCAATCGAGCTGCGCGAATCGGTGATCCCCGGCATTAGCGGAGAGCAGAGCACGCCCGAGCGCAGTCCCGCCGCGCGCAACCGGGCCACGGTGCTGATGCGCAGGTCGGGCCGCGGCGCGCGCGGCTCCAGGATGCGTGCCAGGTCCGTGTTCATGGTCGTAACGGTGTGGTGGATCGTGAGCTTGTGCCGCCGGCTCACCTCCTGCAGCAGTTCAATATCTCGCGTGATCAGCGCCGACTTGGTCACGATGCCCAGCGAGAATCCCCGCGTCCGCGCAAAAACCTCCAGAATCGACCGCGTGATGCGCTGCCGCCGCTCCAGAGGCTGGTACGGATCGGTCGCCGTCCCCAGCGCAATCTCCGTTCCCGGCTTCAGTTGCGCCAGTTCCTGTTTCAAAAGCCAGGCCGCGTTCTGCTTGAAGTAGATCTTGTGCTCGAACTCCTCCGGCGTGCGCTCCAGAAACTCGTGCGCGTAGCGTGCATAGCAGTAGCGGCAGGCGAACTCGCACCCGCGATACGGATTGATGGTGTGGGTAAAGGGCAGCCCGCGCCGCGAAACGGTCTTGCCCAGGATCGACCGCGTCTCGATAGGCCGATACTCGGTGAGGCAGCCGGTGGAGTCCAGGGGTGCGCGATCGGCAGCCTTGGCCAAAGGCCCAATGCGTGGGGAATCGGAATCGAGGATTGGGAATAGCGCGGGGAGTTTCGCCATTTGTTCGCCTCTAGAACAAAGCTACATGCGCGCGAGAATCGCCGTCAAGTCAGAAGCGATGAACCCCGGGTTGGCTTTCCAGGAACCCCGTCTCCGTCCGCGCCGAGACTCGTCGCGGCGCGGTGCAGCTCGCCTTTCGGTCTCAAGCCGAGGTCAGCTAAGTCCTTGAGCGTAAGGGCGCCAGGTGTGCGAGCAAACTTGCATGCCGGCGGAGGGTGTGTTAGTTTCCGTCTTTACGGCACTTAAGGCATTATCCGAGCTAGCGTATCCTTGTGGTTGTTTGCCTGTCAGTGTTGGTCTGTGAATTGAGGTAGACCTTCTTGTCCGCGGAAATCTTGCGCGTCAATCCCGACGAACCTCAACCCGAGCGAGTCGAATACATTGTCTCGTGCCTGCGCAAAGGCGACATCATCGCCATGCCCACCGACACGTTTTACGGTCTGGCCGTGGACCCGGTGAACCTGCGCGCCGTAGAGCACATTTATCAGCTCAAGACCCGTCAGAAGCACAAGCCTCTGTCGTTGCTGATCTCCGGGCTGTCGCAGGCCTACGAGCTGGCGCGCGACAGCGATCCCATGCTCGACAAGCTGGCAGACAGCTTCTGGCCGGGGCCGCTGACCATCATCGTGCGAGCCGGGACCAAGCTGCCCCTTCGCTCCACGGCCTACACCGGAAACGTGGCGCTGCGCGTACCCGACGCGGCCATTCCGCGGGCAGTGGTGGAGCGCTTCGGGCTGCCGATCACCGCCACGGCGGCGAATCTGCATGGCGCGTCGGAGTGTACCAACGCCGCCTGCGTCCGCGACCAGATCGGCGATCGGATTCCGCTGATCGTCGATGGCGGACCCACCGGACGCTCGGTGCCCACCACGATTGTGGATCTCTCCCTGGGCCCCGGCCGCTGGATGATTCTGCGCGAGGGAGCCATCCCCACGCATGAGATCGTGATGGTCCTGGAACGCTAAGAGGAAAGCTCGGCCATGCGTACGCCCGGGAGCTCTGACGAGAATACGGGGAGACGGCAAAAGCCGGGCCGCCGTTGGCGAGCCGTGCCGTGGGTTCTGCTGGTTCTTCTGGCTGCCGCAGGCGCGTGGTGCCGTTGGGTCTACGTTCAAATTGAGCATTACGCCAGCACCGATCAGGCCCAGCCTTCCGGCGCGATCGCCGTCTTCGGAGCTGCGGAGTATGATGGCCGGCCTTCCCCGGTCTTCCGCGCGCGACTCGATCATGCCAGGGAACTGTATAACCGCCGCATTTCGCCCCTGATCGTCACCCTGGGCGGCCCGGGCGGCGATGGCTACTCCGAAGGCGAAGTCGGGCGGCAATATCTTGTTGGCGCGGGCGTGCCGGAGAGCGACATTATTGCCGAGACGCAGAGCACCAGCAGCTCGGAATCGGCACGGCGCCTGGCCGTAATTGCGCGCGCCAATCATCTGCAGCGCATCGTCATTGTCAGCGATCCCATCCACATGTTCCGCATTCACTCCATCTGCGAGGCCGACGGGATCGATGCGCTGACCTCACCGCGAGAGCGGCTGGCCACTGCGCAGCGCCCGCTGTCCGGCGACACCATCCTGCACGAGATCCTCACCTACACGCTGTGGCGCGTGCATCTGGACTAGGTGCGTCCCGGCACAAACGCCAGCAGCACCATGCTGAAAATAGCCGCACTCAGGGTCGAAAGAAAATTCACCGCGTCGTTGTTCAGCCAGCCGTTTCGCTCCAGTGTGGCGCCCAACAGGCTATCGAACAGCAGGCCGAAGACGCCGCCTGCCCAGGCCACAGCAAGAATCCCCGATCCGGCCTCCAACAGCCAGCAGCCGGGAACCGCCACGACGCCCGCAGCCACAATTCCCGCCAATGTGCCGGCCACCGTGATGCCCCCGTCAGTGCCGGGCTCAACGCGGCCCAGCGTGGTGATCATCCGCGGCGTCCCGCCCAGAACCTGCCCGATCTCGGAGGAGACGGTGTCCGCCGCCGCTTCAGCCAGCGCGGCCAGCGCTGGAACCACGATCCGCAGCGGCTCAACCGTGGACGCAGTTAGCAGGCTGTGGTCGATCAGAAAGATCTGCACCGGGGTTTGCGCCACGATGCCCGCCACGCCGAGATTGGCGCACACTTGCGAGGCCACCCTGCCATGCCGCAACTCGGCAATCCCCAGCCGCTCCTTATGACGGCGTCCGTAGCGCGTTGCCATCGAGGTGAGCACCAGCAGCGTAACCACCGGCACCAGCGCCGTGCGCAGCGGATCGTAGGGGGACGGCGTTGTTGCGTACATCAGACCGGCTGTGATCAGCGCACCCATCATGGCGGCTTCGGTTGTGCCGGATCGCACAAGCCACGCCAGGAACCCAAGAAACGCGCTCAGGCCGATGGTCCACCAGGCCACCTCCTGATCACCATGCAGCCAGTCAATTGTGACGAGCAACAACTCGATCGTCACCCACGGACAGATGATGAGGAGAATGAGCTTCGATTGCCAGCCAAAATCGTTCTCGGGATCCACGGAATTATCGTAACGGGCCATCCTTGAGGCGGAGATCAGACAACGGCGTCCGGGATGAGTCAGGTTGCCTTTTTCACTTGTTCACTTCTTCACCGTTTCCCTTTCGCGTTGCTGCTCAATCGCTTTACGTCTGCGCGCTCGAGGGCGTTCGGTTAAACTCATCTGTCCAGCGATTTACAGCCTGGTTTGCATTTCTGCGGAGTGAGAAATGAAAAGGTATACAGCGCCACTTGGTCTTTTTGCCGGTCTTGCTTTGCTTGCCTCATTTGCCCCGGCACAGAACAGTCAACGCCTCGAACTCACCGACAGCCCCGGCGAGACGATTGTGCTGGAGCCCTACGCGCCCAATATTCTCCGCGTCACCCTCAGCAAGGATCCGGCAGCCGCCAAGGCCGCGCCGGGATATGGCTTCGTGGCCACGCCCAACGCCACCGGGTGGTCGGCAAGTCAGACCGGCTGGGAAGACACCTACAAGTCCGATCGCATGGTGGTCACGGTGCACCGCCCGCATCCCAACCCCAACGCCAAGCCGGGCAACCTGCCGGAGACGGCCAAGTACTTCAGCGGTTCGGCGCCCTGGGCCGGCATCAACTTCAAGACCCCCGAGGGCAAGCAGTTCTTGGAGATGCGCTACTGGGAGCAGGCCGACTACAACCAGAAGGACGGCACCGCCCCGCTGGCCCATGACTTCCGCCCCACCGATCCCAAATCGTTCGTGGTGGGCGCCAGCTTCACTTCGCCCGACGACGAACACTACTACGGCCTGGGACAAAATCAGGAAGGCTTCCTCGACCAGCGCGGCCATGTCGTGCATTGCTGGAACGACTACCTTGCTCCGGCTGCTCCCAGCACCTGCCTGCCGCTGGTTGTCACCAACAAGGGCTACGGCCTGTTGTGGGACAACCCCTCCAAGACCACCATCGCCGCTGGCTTCAATGAACAAACCAAGTGGTCGTCTGAGGCAGGGAATCGCGTTTCGTACTTCGTGATTGCCGGCAAAGATGCCGACGAGATCTACGCCGGATACAGGCTGCTCACCGGCCCCACGCACATGCTGCCCAAGGCGGCCTATGGATACATCCAGTGCAAGCAGCGCTACCGTTCCAGGACGAGATCCTGGCCGTGGCCAAGGGATATCGCGATCGCCACCTGCCCGCCGACGTGCTGGTTGTGGACTGGTTCTACTACACCAAGATGGGCCAGATGGATATGGACCCCAAGTTCTGGCCCGATCCCAAGGCCATGAACAAAGAGCTGCACGACATGGGATTCGAAACCATGATCAGCGTCTGGCCGCGCTTTGTCCCCGAAGACCGCTTCTTCGCCGACCATCCAGAAGAATGGCTGGTTTGATACACTCCGCCGACGGCAAACCCGTGAATGGACTGCCATACGACAAGGCCGGTTCCGACATCGACACCACCAACCCGGATGCGGCCAGGTGGTACTGGAACGTGATCAAGGACAACATCCTGTCGCCCGGGTTCGACTCGCTGTGGGCCGACGAAACCGAGCCCGATCTGCCGCCCAACGGCGCCTTCTTCCATGTCGGCCCAGGCACCCAGTACTTCAATGTCTACCCGCTCTTCCACACCAAGGCGCTCTACGACGGGTATCGCAAGGACCTTCCCAACAAGCGCGCTTTGATCCTTTCGCGCGACGTCTACACCGGCGCCCAGTCCAATGGCGCCGTCTTCTGGTCGTCCGACATCTTCCCCACCTGGGATACCTACAAGCGCCAGATTCCCACAGGGCTCGATTTCACGGCATCGGGTATCGCTTACTGGTCCAATGACACCGGCGGCTGGCAGGATCTGCCGGGGCAGCATCATCCCGCACATCCCCCGCTCATCGACGCTTCCGATGCACGCGACGATGGTGGGCGGAGACGAAGACTTTGCAGAACTCTACACGCGCTGGTTCCAATACGCCGCCTTCCTGCCCATCATGCGCACCCACGGCAGCGCAAGTACAACGAGACCTGGAGCTACGGCAAACAGGCCGAGCCGATTCTCGAAAAATATTTGCGCCTGCGTTACGAACTGATGCCCTACATCTACTCGCTCGGCTACCACACGTACGAAACCGGCGCGCCCTTTATGCGCGCGCTGCCGCTCGACTTTCCCGACGATCCCAAGGTTGCCGATCTGCGCGACGAGTACATGTTCGGGCCGGCGTTCCTGGTGGCTCCCGTAACCGAGCAGGGCGCTACCAGCCGCGAAGTCTATCTGCCGGCCGGCGCGGACTGGTACAACTACTGGACCAGCGAGCGCGTCAAGGGCGGCCAGACCATCTCCGTATCAGCCCCCATCGACACGATTCCGCTGTTTGTCCGCGCGGGATCAATCGTCCCGTTTGGCTCGATGGTGGAGAGCACCCATCAGCCGCAGTCCATCGCAAAGCTGCGCGTGTACCCCGGCGCCGATGCAAGCTTCACGTTGTTCAACGACGATGGCGCCACCTATGCCTACGAGAACGGCGGCGGCCAGGTGACGCATCTGCACTGGGACAACGCAGCGCAGAAGCTCACGCACGACGGCGCTTCAGCCTGGTCCGCGCCCGACGAATCCATTGTGGAAATCGTGGGCCGCTAGTTCGATCCTTGCAAGACTCCCTCAAAACGGAGCCCCAGCTCTCAAAGCCGGATCTGGGGCACTCTTGCCGGCATGAGACCCCTGCATAGGCGCTGCGTCTAACCCTCGTCCCTCTCTGTTTCACTGCCCGATTCCGGGGCGCCGCAACGGAGCAGTTGCCTCGGTTGCCTGATTTACAATCACTCTTGAGTAAGCAGGATCGAAACTGAATGAGTCTTCTTTCGTTACGTAAAGGCCAGGTGCGCCTGCGGTTGGTTCAGGCGGGCGTTGTCCTGGCGGCCGGCGCTGTGCTCGCCGGTTGTGGCGCGGGCTACCGGCCCGTGGTAACGCCCATCAATCCCAGCGGTCCCGCATCACAGCCTCAGGCATTCGTCGGCGTGGTGTCCGCGCCCTCGCCAACCACGCCGGGCATCCTCACGGTGGTCGACTACGCCGGTGACACCATCATGGCCCAGGCGCCCATCGGTCCTGGCCCGCTCGCCTTTACATTGGACGAGACCGGCTCCAACGGATACACCGTCAACAGCGATGGAACGCTGACGAACTTCCAGGTCAGCTCCACCTTCCAGGCAAAGAACATTCAGTACACCACCCTGCCCACCACGGCCGACGTGGTAAACCTCTTCTCGCCCTCCGCGGGCCTGTGGACCGCTGATCTGAGCGGGAACGTCATCGACGTGCTGACGGGATTCCCGGGTACCTTCAAGCTGGCTGTTCCCGTGGCTCCCACGCCGGTCATGATCGTCGGTCCCAACGTGGTGGGGCAACACAACTATGCCATCACCCAGAACGTGACCGATTCCACCGGCGTAGCCTGCAACATTTCTCCGCGCACGATCACCGTCAACGGACAGGCTGAGGCAATCGAACAAACCACGCTCACCGTTTCGGCAACAATTCCCCTGGGCAAGTGCCCGGTGTATGGCGTCGAATCGCCGGATGCCAGGCGGGTCTTCGTGCTCAATCGCGGCGACGACACCATTACGGTCATCAACAGCCAGACCAACACGCTCGACAATCAGTGCCCCCCTCCCGCAGGATGTTTCAACCAGTCGGGGCAGCAGTATTTCTCCCATCCGAGCCTTCCGCTCTCTACTTCCGCCGGATTGACCGGCGCCAATGTTCCCTCCATCGCCGGACCTGTATACGCGGAGTACAACGCCACGACGCAGCAGTTGGTGGTCGCCAATTATGACGGCAACACCGTAAATGTGATCGACGTGAGCCTGGACATCTACGGCAACGACAGCGCGACCTTCGGAACCACTTACACCATTCCGGTGGGAGGCAACCCGGCAAGCGTGACGGCTCTTTACGACGGCAGCCGTGCCTATACCGCCAATCAGGCCGATGGCACGGTCAGCGAAGTGAACCTCGTCAGTCACACTCCTGTAAAGACGCTGCCCGTGAACGGTCATCCGCGAACCGTAGTCAGCGTGCAGAATTCGCTCTACGGAAAGGTCTACGTGGCCTCACCCGATAGCCCTTACCTCACCATCATCCGCACCGACCAGGACATCATTGACGCCACAGTGCTGGTATCGGGAAACATTGTGGACGTGCGTGCCAGCAACCAGAACGGCTCGTCAGGAAATGTGATCGTAACCAGCCGCAAGCCGGGGTACGGTCAGCCATGCTATCTGCCCCCCACTTTGCTGAGCCCCGCCGACCTCCTGGCTACTCCCAGCGCGTGCGCGACTCTGCCGTAAGACAGCCGGGTCACCGTGTCTGACGCAATGCGGCCGCCGGCTAATTGAACTTTGCTATTTACGCATAGGCGCAAGCGCCGCTCGCGAAGCCAACTTCGCCGGGGTCACCTCTCACCCCAGCTCAATTTCGTGCGAAGCGCCTCAAAGAATCCGCCTTCGTTGAGCCGGATCAGGTTCACCCTGTAGGGCGATCTGCGGCAGCGGATCTCATCGCCCAGCTCCAGCTCGAACGCGCGCTGCCCATCCACGGTGAGCAACGCCACGTTCGGAATCCCCTCCACCCGCACGCTGAGCGTGGAATCGCCGCGCATCACGATGGGGCGCAGCGTGAGCAGATGCGGGCAGATGGGCGAAACCACCATGGCATCCACATTGGGCGTGAGGATAGGCCCATTCGCCGCCAGGTTATACGCGGTCGACCCGGTTGGGGTGGAGACAATCACGCCGTCAGCGCGGAAGCGCGCAACCAGCTTGCCGTCGAGTTCCACGGCGAAATCGCCCATGCGGGCAATCTCGCCCTTGGTTACCACAATGTCATTCAGCGCGTCATAACTTGCGTGTGTCGCGCCGGAACGGCATAACTCGGCCCGCAGCATGGCGCGCGGCTCCAGGGTATGACAGTCCGAGCACCAGCTCTCCAGCGTGCGATAGAGATCGTTCAAACGTACTTCCGTCAGGAATCCCAGGGTGCCCAGGTTCACGCTCAGAATCGGCGTTCCCGTGGCGGCGAAGATGCGCCCCACCGCCAGCAGCGTGCCGTCGCCGCCCAGCACAATCACAAGTCCTGGTTCGAACCCCGGCAGCTCTTCACGGGGAACCACCTTGGCATCGGCAACATAGCCTCCGCCCTCGCGATCGAGTACAGGCTCGTAGCCGTGCTCATGCAGCCACTTGATCAACTCCGGCAATAACCGCGCCAGTTCTTCCTTCTGCGGCTTGCAGACAATCGCGACGTGCTTCATGCGGTCTCAGTGTATAGGAACCGGCAACAGAGGGCCGTGAACAGACACCGCCTGTGCAGCCTGCGACGCATCAGGCGCGCTCGCCGCGTCTGGCATGCAGCAGAAACTCCTGGTTGCCCTCTGCCCCCGTGATCGGGGACGGGATGGCTTCGTCCACTCGCCAGCCCAGGCCGCGCAGGCACTCCGCCACGCGGTTGACCGCAAGTTGATGGGCCGCGGGGTTGCGCACAATCCCGCCTTTGCCTACGTGCTCGCGTCCTGCCTCGAATTGCGGTTTAACGAGAATCACGGCCTCCTCCAGCGAAGGAGCCGCGGCGAGAACCGGCCCCATCAGCAAAGTCGCCGAGATGAACGACACATCCATGACCAGCAGCGTCAGAGGCGGCTCGCCTGCCAGCGATTCAGGCTCGAGCAGCCGAGCGTTGGTGCGCTCCATGAGCCGCACGCGCGGATCGTTCCGCACTTTCATGGCAATTTGGCCGAATCCCGTGTCCACCGCCGTCACGTGCGCGGCGCCACGCTGCAGCAGGCAGTCGGTAAAGCCGCCGGTGGAAGCCCCCACGTCCACACACGCCCGGGCGGCCACGTCGATCTGCCAGTGGTCGAGCGCTCCGGCCAGCTTCAATCCGCCGCGACTTACAAAGGGCGGGTCCTCGCCCAGCAGGCGCAGGTTCGCATCGGACCATACCGCTGCGCCGGGTTTCTCGATCTTCTGCTCGTTCACCAGCAGACGACCGGCAAGAATCAGCGCGCGCGCCCGTTCCCGGCTGGGCGCAAGCCCGCGCTCGACCACCATCGCGTCGAGCCGCGTTTTGGCCCGGGATTTCGCTTCTGTATCCATGGCGGGGCAGGGAATTGCGATGTGCGAACTTCACGCGGCCTGCGAGGGCACAGGCCATCGGCGAGCCCCTATTGCGTCAGCTCGACCAGCAATACGTGGGCCTTCACGGCCAGCGTATGGGCGCCAAACACGTCGTTGGTGTCCATGGCGGCGCGGGCCTGCTTCAAAAATTCTTTGATCTGCCCGTAGGTCTTCGTTTCCTGGTCGTTGAGCTTGCGATTGATCCCATTCAGTCCGCGATCGATGTCGTTGATCATGGTCTGAGTCTGATCCTTCAGATCAGACGGGTCGCCCGACGTGAAATTCCCGGTGGCCGGCACCTCGGGAGGCTTGTTAGCGGCCTGCTCGGTGGTCTGGGTTGACGGGGCGGGAGTCTGCGAAGGCGGCGGCGTCGTCGGCTTCGCCTTTTTCTTCTTTGGAGGCGTCTGCGGCGCCGGTGGCGTCGTAGTCGTCTGAGCCGTCGGCGTCGGGTTCTTGTCGGGGAGAGAAATCACCGGAGGCGGTAGATTGGCTGGCGCCGTATCCGGCTTGGGAAGGGGCGCATCCTCGATGGGCGGAGCCAGCGGCGGTTGACTCTGAGCCTGGTTGGTCTTGTGGACACAGGAACTTAGCAGCAAGGGTAAAACCAAAACCGCGCTGCTCAAGTAACGTTTCATTCCCCCGGCCCCTTTTCACTGCGTACGCTTACCGGCTGCAAGGCCCGGCGTCCCCCGTCTGCATTGGACAGAGGTATGCGTAATCTGAACTCCGTTCCGCGTTCTACCCTCGATTGTACTTCCACATTGCCGTGGTGCAACTGCAAGATTCGGTAAGTCATGGCCAGCCCGATCCCGCTGCCCTCGGTCTTGGTTGTGAAATACAAATCGAAGATCTTCTCCCGGATCTCGTCCGGGATCCCCATGCCTTCATCCAGGATGCGCAGCGTGGCAAACTTGCGGTCCGCCTCGAGCACAACCTCCAGCCGTCCCCCATCCGGCATGGCCTGCGCCCCATTCTGAATTACGTTCAGCGCCGCCTGCTTCAACAGGTCCGCGTCAACGTTGGCAACCACTGCTTTGGATGGCAGAACACCGGTAAGAGTAACACTCCGCGTCGAAAGTTCTTCGGTCGCCAGCGCCAGCACGTCGCCGATCACATCGCGCAGGTCCTGCTCGCGCAACTGCAGCTCCACCGGACGCGAGAAATCCACCAGCGTTTGCACCACGCGATCCAGCCGCCGGATCTCCGCCTCGATCACCTCCAGGTGGCGGGTCGCGCCCGAACTGGTCGCACCCAGCTTTGTTTTCAATAGTTCCAAATGGACCACGATGGCATTAATGGGGTTCTTGACCTCGTGCGCGACCCCCGAGGTTAGACGTCCGATCGCCGAAATTCTCCGCGACAGCTCCAGTTCCGATTCGATGGCCTGAACCGACTCAAGATCGCGAAGCGTTACCAGTGCGCCCAACCCCTGGCCCGTCAAATCATCGTGAATAAAGTCCACCGAAGCCTGGATGCGGCGGCCGTTTTCCGTCCGTACCTCTTCGTTGATAAGCACCACGCGGGCGTCGAAGGCCTCCCGTAAGGTGCGTCCCAGCAACGTATTGCGATTGAAGATCTCGGTGGCGTGCAGCCCCAGGATCTGGTCGCGTTCCACCTGCAGAAAGCGCCGCGCGGCATCGGAAACCAGTACCGCACGGCCATCCTTGGTAAACAGCAGAAGGCCGTCCTGCAGGTTCCCAAGAACCTGGTCCAAATTCGTTTTCAGCGCAGAAAAAACCTCTTCCACATTGCGCATGCGCTGGCCAAATCGCTCGATCTGGTGCGAAACACGCACACCAAGGTCCTGCCGTGCCTGCGCCTCGGCCAGTTCGCCGGCGTCGAGCGCCGGACTCCAATAGTCCAGCTGCATGCTGATCTCTTCCAGCGGACGCAGCGCCAGGTTGCTGAGCAGAAGCGCGACAAGGATCGCCGTTCCCAGGGCAAAGCCCATCAGGGTGAATGCCTCTCCCAGCCATGGGTCGTACACCTCCCGCAGCAGGGTCGTCCTGATGCCCACATGCACCGATGCAAAGGGTTCCCCGTTGCGCTTCAAAGGAATGGTGATGTCGTAGACGTGCGGCTTCTTGCCGTAAACCTCCTGGGTCAGCCGCAGCGGATTCGCCGTCCGCAGATCGCCGAAGTCCTGCCTGGCGGGCAACGGCTTGTCCTGGTTATCCGGATTGGTGCTCACCATCACCCGGCCTACGGCATCGCCAATGTTCACGTCGAAGGCGGTCTGCGAATAGCGGTTCACCGAGTCCAAAACGTCCTTCAGAGCCTGGTCCCGGCGCACCGCGTCGGTCGCCATCTGGCGCAGTTGTTCCGGATGTTTAGGATCGAATTCGCCCTTGAGCCCCGTATTCAGCGCCCGCTGCAGAGCCAGAAGCACCTGCTCCGCCACCATGTGATTGGTCTGGTACGACTCCTCGACCGCCGAGTGCAGCAACTGGCTGACATACACCATCGACAGCAGTCCGGAAATAAGCAACACCAGCGCTGTAATGGCCAGTACGAGTTTGGTTTTCAGGCGCATAGGGTGAGTACCGCAAGCACCACTTCAAGGCCTACGCAGACTGGGCTCGGTCTTGGCTGTATTCCTTCAGCTTATTGTGAAGTGTTTTGAGGCTCACGCCAAGTATCTCCGCTGCGCGCGTCTTGTTCTGCCCCGTCGCCTCAAGCGTCTTCACAATCAGCATCCGCTCCGCCTCATCCACCGTGTTGCCTACTCTCACGTGCACCACGCTTGTATCGTCGGCCGCCGGAGCAGTCCCAGCCTGCGCCTTGCCAAACCCCGGTGGCAGGTGGCCGGCGTCCAGCGGCATCCCATCGGGACACAGGATCACCGCGCGCTCAATCGTGTTGCGCAGCTCGCGCGCGTTTCCCGGCCAGTTATACGAGATCATGCGGTCCAGAATCGATGTGGCCACCCCCGACACCGCGCGATGATGCTTGGTGTTCATCTCATCCAGCATCGCCTCGGCCATCGACGGCAGGTCTTCCAGATGCGTCCGCAGCGGCGGCATGTGAATATGAAACACATTCAGCCGGTAGAAAAGATCAGAACGCAGGTTCCCCGACGAGATCGCCTCATCGGGACTGCGGTTGGTCGCGGCCAGCACGCGCACGTCCACCTCGATCTCGGTCCGCGCGCCCAGCCGGCGCAGCTTCCGTTCCTCCAGCACGCGCAGCAGCTTGGCTTGCGTGCCCACCGGCATCTCCGCCAGCTCATCCAGCAAAAGCGTTCCGCCGGCGGCCAGCTCAAAGCATCCGATCCGCCGCTCCACCGCGCCCGTAAACGCGCCCTTTTCGTGCCCGAAGATCTCGCTCTCAATCAGCGTCTCGGGAATCGCCGCGCAGTTCACTGCGACGAACGGCCGCGGCTTGCGCGGGCTAAGGTCGTGCAGCGTGCGCGCCACCAACTCCTTGCCGGTCCCGCTCTCGCCGGTGATCAAAACCGAAACATTCGACGGCGCAATCTGCTCGATGAGCCCGAAGATCTCGCGCATCGACTTCGAGTTGCCCACCATCGAGCCCAGCACGCCGGTCTCGCGTAGCCGCCGCCGCGCAATCTCCAGCTCGATTTCGGTCTGCCGCTGCCGCGTCGCGTTACTCAGAATGTTGCGCAGCCGCGTGGCATCCACCGGCTTCAGCAGAAAGTCATAGGCGCCCAGCTTCATGGCGTCCACCGCCACCTGGATGGACCCCTGCGCCGTCAACAGCACCACGGCAACATTCTGCTTGAAGTTAGGCCCTTCCTCGGCTAGCCGCGTCAGCAGCCCCAGCCCGTCCAGCCGCGGCATCTTCAGGTCCGTCACCACGATGGCTGGACCCCAGGAGAGAATCTTTTCCCAGCCCTCAATGCCGTCGCGGGCGGTCTCCGTCCGGTATCCCCACCCGGAAACAAGTTCGGCAAGCCCCATCAGTGCATGAGGCTCGTCTTCCACGATAAGGACTTTCTCGGCGTTGGACATAGTTCAGTGCGGCCAGATTTCTCCACGCCGTACCTTTACTTCTACCACGCGAGGCAACCTTTCCCCAGCGACCGGCCACTCCCGACAGTTCGCGGCCTTTCCTCATATCATCACTGATTCACGCCGGCCTACTGTTCCCCGGCCACTATCCACTGTCCTCTGTCCACTGTTTTGACAATTCAATGACACCCGGCTGACAACTGCGCATCAGCGCGCCGGATACGGTTTGAGCTGTCGATGCGGACTCGCTTCGACTGGAGGCCAACCATGCGCTTTTCCTCACGCTCAGCCGTCACCCGATGGGCGATCTTCATCTCAGGCTCCGCGGCTCTCGCGCTTCCCGCGATGCCGCAGCATTACAAAGCAACAGGTCTCACCGCCGACCAGTCCGGCGTGGCGACGCTGACCGATACCAACCTCGTCAACCCCTGGGGCATGTCCCGCAGCTCCGGCTCCCCATGGTGGATCTCCGACAACGGCACCGGCCTCTCCACCCTCTACGACGGCACCGGCGCCGCCCAATCCCTTGTGGTTACAATCCCCACCGGCGACCCCAGCGCCAGCCCCACGGGAACCCCCACAGGCACGGTCTTCAACTTCAGTACCGGATTCGACCTGATCCCCAACACCCCCACCAGCAAGGCGGCTTTCCTGTTCGTCACCGAAGACGGCACTGTCTCCGGCTGGAGCTTCAGCGTCAACCCCCACCTCGCCCAAATCAAGGTCAACACCAAAAGCGCCTCCGTCTTCAAAGGCGCGGCCCTTGCCACCATGAACACCACCGCCGGGCCCGCCACCTATCTCTATGTCGCTGACTTCCGCAAGGCTCGCGTGCAGGTCTTCGACTCCAACTTCAATCGCGTCCACCTCGACGAAGACGCCTTCCAGGATGAGGTGGTTCCCAACGGCTACGCGCCCTTCAACATCCAGAACATCGGCGGCGATCTCTATGTCACCTTCGCGCAGCAGGACAGCGCCAAGCATGACGAGGTAGATGGCGCGGGCCTCGGTTACGTTGCCGTATTCTCCCCCGAGGGCAGGCTCCTGCAGCGCTTCGAGCACGGCGACTGGCTCAACGGCCCTTGGGGACTGGCCATGGCGTCCGGAGACTTCGGCATCTACAGCCACGACCTCCTCGTCGGCCAGTTCGGCAGCGGCAACATCGCCGTCTACGATCCGCAGACCGGCCGCTTCCTTGGCCTGCTCGAGGACTCAACCAATACAGCTATTGCCATCGATGGCCTCTGGGGCCTCTCCTTCGCCAGCGGCGGAACTTCCGGCGCTGCCACCACCCTCTACTTCACCGCCGGCAGCGACGGCGAACAGCACGGCCTCTTTGGAACTATTACGCCGGTGGAGAACACCCTCGGCAACGGGCATTGATGTCCTTTCAGCCGGGGCGCGCCTTCTCGCGTTGGCGCGCCCCTTCTTTTTTCGTCTTCTCGCGGGGGACGGAATTATCCGATGCTGAAGGTCACCCTGATCTCGGTCTGGACAGGTCGTGGCTCTCCCAAAACCGCAAAGGGACGATAGACCCATTGCCGAACCGCATCGAGTGCTGCCTGTTGTAGCATTGGAGAACCGCTCATCACCTTCAGCTCGCCCAGCCGCCCGTCGGGTAGCACGGTTGCCTGAATCACCACTGTGCCCTGGGTGCGCGTGTTCTTTGCCATCTCCGGGTACACCGCGACGGCCTTTTTCAACAAGCCGGGAAAATGACGCGTGCTGTCCTCCTTCAGCACGATGAGCGACAAATCGACAGGTTTAGCCTGGGCCGGCGGCGTCACCATGCTGTCAGTCGGATCCGCAAGACTCTCCATCGTATCGATCGTGAGCTCGGCGAACTCTTCCCCGCCACTCGAGACCCGAATCTCCTTTGCCAGATAATGACCTTGAAACGCCACGATGTGGTCAAACACAGCGCGATACCCGCCGCCCCCCGAATACATGCGCAGTACCGGCAACTTCGGGTCGAAGCACGCGGTGGGAAAGAAGTCGCCCGTCACTTTGAGATTGGGCCGCACCGGGTACGTCATGGACACGCACTCCAGGTTTGCCTGTCCGGCCGGCACCGACTGCTTCACAAGCTGGAATTCCTTCAACTCTGCCGGGTCCGGGAGCGGGTCGATAAGAGTCTCCCGGAGAAGCATCATCGCGCCGGGAGGCCAGTCCTGCGACCCCGCGCGGAACAACCCTTCTCCATTCGCATAATCGATCTGCGAGAAAGTCTTGCCCACGAACATGCGCTTGTACTTCGTCGGGCTGATCCACCACTCCTCGAAAACTCCGGCGTCCTCCACCGCCCCCTTCTTCCCGTATTGGTGGTAGGTTCCGCGAGTGTGCCACGGGCGAATGCCGGGGCCTTCGAGCCCGTTCTTCTCCCGGCCCACGCTCAGCAGGGCAATCGGATCCGAGGGTTCCGGCGGCGCGGTCTGCGGCCAAAGACTCCATGTGCAGGCGGCAAGCAGCGCAAGGCAAAGGCAAGTTTGGCGAAGATGCATCGGTGTCGTGGGCCTGACGTTTTGAAGTGAAACCAGTCTACGGTTCAATGCCCCATTTCTAACAGCGAACTGACTCAGCCACTCCTGTGACAACCAGCACAGATTTCATTCCGAGATTCCTGCTAGCCTTCATCCTGTGGACGTGTCGGCAAAACCCGCTTCAAAGCTCATCCAGCGCATGGCTTCAGGTCCCATTCTGCAAATTAAAAAAAATAATTCGCTATGTTTCTTCGCCATGTGATCGCCTATGTAGATTTTTAAGTCGTTGAATATGGAAGGCTTATAACGTACTAGTAGGCAAACAAAGAGCGAAACAACTTTACACGGCCTTCTCCGTAAGCTCCGCCCAGCGCGCATAGATCGCCTCGTTCTCCCGCTGCGCCGCCTCCACCTCAGCCAGGGCCTGTTGCAGCGCAACGGAGTCCGTCGCAATCTGCGGATCCTCAACCCGAGCCCGCGCCGCCGCCACCCGCGCATCCGACTCCTCCACGCGCTGCTCGATCGCCGCAAACTCCCGCGCCTCCAGATACGACATCTTCTTCTTCCCGGAGCCAGCAGTGCCGGGAGCGCTGGCCGCTGGCTTAGCCGGCGCAGTCTCGGTCGCCGTCGGCTTTTCCTCCAGCCACGACTCCCATTGCCCGAAGTCCGCAAACAGGCCAATCCGTCCCTTGCCGTCGAGCCCCACAACCGTCGTCGCCACGCGGTTCAGCAGGTAGCGGTCGTGTGTCACCAGCACCAGCGCGCCCGGAAACTCCAGCAGGTTGTCCTCCAGAATCTCCAGCGTCGGAATATCCAGATCGTTCGTCGGCTCATCCAGCAGCAGCACGTCCGCCGGCTCCAGCATCAGCCGTGCAATCAGCACGCGCGCACGCTCGCCGCCCGACAGGTTGCGCACCGGCTGGTTGAGCTGCTCTCCGATAAACAGAAACCGCGCTGCCCAGCTGGCCACGTGAACCGGGCGTCCGTTGTGGATCACCGAATCGCCCTCCGGCGCTAGCGCGCGCCGCAGCGTAACCGACTCATCGAGCTCCCGCATCTGGCTGAAATAGACCAGCCGCAGCGCATCCGCTCTCTTTACCGATCCTTCCGCAGGCTCGATCTCGCCACGCAGCAGCCGCAGCAGCGTGGTCTTGCCGCTCCCGTTGGGGCCAACCAGGCCAACCTTGCTTCCCGCGGTGAGCGCGAAGTTGAGCTCTGAGAACAGCCGCTTCCCGCCGATCTCGCACGCTACGTTCTCAAACTCCACCAGCCGCTTTGTCTTGCGCTGGCTGGCCGCAAAGTCAATCCCTGCCGACCCGCTCGCGGTCCGCGCCGTCATATCTGCCAACTGCCCGATCATCTGCTGGGCCGTATCGATCCGCGCCTTCGACTTGGTGGTGCGCGCCTTGGGCCCGCGTCGCAGCCACTCAATCTCCGTGCGCACGCGGTTGCGCAGCGACTCCATCTGCCGGTTCTGCGACTCCAGATAAGCCTGCTTCTCTTCAAGGAACCGGCTGAAGTTGCCCTTCACGCGCAACAGCCCTTCGGCGTACACGCGGTTGAGCTCCACAATCTGCGAGCAGGTCGACTCCAGAAAGTAGCGGTCGTGGCTCACCGTCACGGTGGCAAATGGTGCGCCGCTCAGCAGCTCTTCCAGCCACTCGATGCCCGCCAGGTCCAGATGATTGGTGGGCTCGTCCAGAAGCAGCACATCGGGCTGTGTAACCAGCGCTTCGGCAATAGCGAGCCGCTTGCGCCAGCCGCCCGAAAGGGAAGCAGCCTCGTCCTCCAGACTGGCGAAGCCGGTGCGCCCCACAAGCTCCTGGATGCGTCCTTCACGTTCGTTTCCGGGAACCTCCGCGTCAACCATGTCGCGTTCCAGAATGGCGCGCACCGTGAGGCCCGGCTCGAACCGCGAGTCTTGCGGTACGTACGCCGCGCGGGCGCGTCTGCGCACGGCCAGCTCGCCTTCATCGGGCTCAACCTGCCCCGCCAGCAGCGCCAGCAGCGTCGATTTGCCCGCGCCATTGGGCCCGATCAGGCCAATGCGATCGCCGTCCTCCACGGTCAGCGAGATGCCGCGAAACAGCGGCGTCGCCCCAAACTGCTTGGTCACGGATTGCGCATTCAGAATCGGCGGCATCTGTTTTCAGGATAAATGGCGCATTCCTTCTGCCCCGGCCGAAGGTCTGCGCGCCCAACTCGTGGATGCCGTGATCGTTCGGCGCAAAGCCCGATGGGCTGGCTATCGATCCGTGAGCTGATCCAGACCGTGGAGTGATACCTTGTTCACGACTCGGAAAGGACAGCAAAGCATGCTCCTTGTGCGGACGCGGGTGCGGTTCGGTCTGGCGGTGTTGAGTGTCGTGGCGAGCTCTTCCGTCGCTCTTCATGCGGCTGACTGCGCGGCGATGAAAGGCCTCAAGCTCGAAGGGACTACCATCAGCATCGCTGAGGCGGTCACGTCGGGCCGTCTGGAGATGCCGGGCATGGCGCCCATGGAAGGCCTCCCCTCGTTCTGCCGCGTATCCGGCCTGCTGCGCCCCACCAGCGACTCCAAGATCCGTTTCGAAGTCTGGCTTCCCGAAAAGGACTGGAACGGCCGCCTGCTGGGCACCGGAAACGGCGGCTTTGCGGGCGCAATTTACTACCCGCAGCTCGAGGGATACCTGAAGCGCGGCTTTGCCGTCGCCGGATCCGATGCCGGCCACCAGGCCGAGGGCACCGACGCAAGCTGGGCTTTCGGTCATCCGGAGAAGGTGAAGGACTTCGGCTGGCGCGCCGTGCACCTGATGACCGAGCGCGCCAAGCAGATCATCGACGCGTACTACGGCAAGGCGCAGAACAAGGCCTACTTCGACGCCTGCTCGGACGGAGGCCGCGAGGCCCTGGTCGAAGCACAGCGCTTCCCTGAGGATTACGACGGCATCCTGGCCGGGGCCCCGGCCAACGAGTGGTCCACCATGCTGGCCGCCGGCGTCGCGGCCATGCAGCAGCTCGGCAACCCCAAATCCTATATCCCCGACTGGAAGCTCGCCGCCATCCAACAGGCCGCGCTCGACGCCTGCGACGCGCAGGACGGCGTGAAAGACGGGTTCATCAACGATCCCGCCCAATGCAAATTCGACCCCGCTATGCTGCTGTGCAAAGGCGAGGATGAGTTGACCTGCCTCACGCAGCCGCAGATCGAAACCATGAAGCTGCTCTACACCGGCTTCCGCAATGCGCAGGGAAAGATCCTGTTCCCCGGCTTCACCCCTGGCGACGAGACGGGCTGGCGCGAGTGGGTCATCGGCGAGGATCCGGGGGCATCGCTGGGCGCGCGCTTCGTGCGCAACGACGTGCGCTACCTGGTGACCGGCGATCCCAGGTTCAATCTTCTGACCGCGGATCTCGATGCTTTGCTGAAGATGTCGCGGGAAAAAACAGCCGCCGACCTGGATGCGTCGAGCCCCGACCTGGGCCGGTTCGCCGCGCACGGAGGCAAGCTGATCCTCTATCACGGCTGGAACGACCCCGCGATCTCGCCTTGGAACACGGTGAACTACTTCAAGAACGTCCAGCAGACCATGGGAGCCGACAAGGCCGCGAGCGTCGTGCGTCTATATATGGTGCCGGGAATGGAGCACTGCAACGGCGGCCCTGGACCGAGCGCCATGGGCCAGTTCGGCCTGGCATCAGCCAAAGGTCCACAGTTCGGAATTTTCGACTCGCTGGTGAACTGGGTGGAGAAGGGAACTCCGGTGGACGACGTCTTCGTCACCAAATACGCCCCCGGCCCGGATGGAAAGATCAAGCCGGTCATGACGCGTCCGCTGTGCGCCTATCCGGCCATTGCCAGGTACAAAGGAGCGGGCGATTCGAACCAAGCAGACACGTTCGAGTGCTCCAAACCCTAACTGCTGTGATGGCCGTCACCGACCAGTAGGTATTTCCGGCAAAGTCGAGTGACTTTTGTCACAACATTGGGTTCAGAACCTACATAGACTGTTCGCATCCCCGAGGACGGGATTATTTATGACTACGGAAACTGCTCAGCTCGTCGATTCCATGGGCCAAAGGTATCGCACCCTCCAGAAAACCTTGAACGACCTCAGCATCGACGCGGCCATGTATCACTCCACGTTGCCGGTTCACGACGATGTCAGCCGCAACCTGTTCAATGCTCTTTCCCGCATCATGGCCATCTCCGACCAGGTTCACATGGCCCTCAGCCTGATGGGGGAGGATGTGAAGACCGTGGAAGACACCCTGACCGATCCTTTGACCGCGTTCTGGCGCGAGCAACTCGAAGACGGGTTCGAGGACTGGATATGCAATCCCCCGCTCGCGAATGCGAAGGTGCACTGAATGGTGCGGTTGCGTGCAGTTCAAACCCTCCCCTCTCGTCGTTGGAACCGTTGTTTGAGACGCAAGGCCATCCGGGCCCGAAACGGGTGGCGGTTCTCGCGCTATCAGCGGCCGTACACTGGGTTCATGTTGGAGTACGAGATCTCTCCCGCGGAAGCACTCAACTTACTGCGCAATAATGACGCGCGTTTTCTCGACGTGCGCGAACCGTGGGAGTATGCCACGGCCCGCATTGGCGGCAGCGTGCTGATGCCCATGGGCGACGTGCCGGCGCGCGCCCACCAGGAACTCGATCCGGACGAGCGGATCGTGGTGCTGTGTCATCACGGCATGCGTTCCATGAACGTCGCGGTGTGGCTCCGCAACCAGGGCTTCGAAAACGCGCAGTCATTGCGCGGCGGAATCGATGCGTGGTCGGCGGAAGTGGATCCCAGCGTGGGACGGTACTGAACAGCTCTTAGCTGCTGGCTCCTGGCCAACCTTGATACCCGATCGGAACAGCAACTCCCCTGAGCGCTATAGCGTTCGGGGGATTTGTGCTTTTAGCGCCCAAACAGCCACGAGATCTGAATGACGCCGCTGTCGATGCCGGGGTTATCGCTTGCCGTGTCGTCATTGGAGATGTGGTGGTAGCGGTACTCCACGCGGTATGAATGAGAATGGGTGCGATAGAGCTCAAAGCCGGCGCCAATATCGAACGTGAAGTTGAACGAACCCGCCTGAACAGTGGGAATCGATTGCGTTGAGTACTGATAGCCGACATGTCCTTCGATGATCGGCTGCAGCTTGCGGCGCGGCAGAAAATTCCACTGCAGTCCCAGCGGCGAAAAGCCCTGGCCCGGAACCCAGCGGCGCGTACAGGTGGCCACATAGGTATAGGAAGGGCCGTTCGGGCCGAAGCTCCCGCTGCCGGAGCCGGAATGGCATGCAGCCAGTGTGGGTGACGAGAGCGTCGACGTAAGCGTCACCGGCTCGGGGGTGATGAAGGTGACGGTGGTGGTGGTCACCTGAACAGGGTCGCTGTTCAGCGCGACAGGCAGGATCTCTCCGTCAAACTGCCAGTTGACCATGTTGTTGAATAGGAGCCGGCGGCTGTAGCTCAGGCCGAAGTCGAGCAGCACGCGATTCTCGGCATATCCCAGCACAATGTGACTGGAGTCGGGTGAATACGCGGTCAGCACTCCGAATGAGTTCTTGCGCGCGTAGAGCGTGTCCTGTCCCTGCCCAACCGCGTTGAGGGCCATACCCAATAAGCAGGTTGTCAATAGAAGCACGCGGACGAGAGAAGCAAGGCTCAACAGTCCATCACGCAGCAAGCAGTGTCCCTTTCAAGCAGTGCGAAAAATGTGGGAGCCGGGGCAAGCGCCTATACTTTGGTTTTGACTTACATTCTATCTCTTGGACTGGAGTGCTGCGATGTCTTCGTCTGCTGTTGATTTTGCCCGCCAAAACCACCCGCGCTTTCTCGATGAGCTGAAGGCCTGCTGCGGATTCCGTCCGTTTCCACGCTGCCGGAACATAAGGGCGACTGCCGCAAGGCCGCCGAGATGCTCGCCGCGGATCTGAAGCGCATCGGCATGGAGAACGTGCGGCTGATCGAGACCGACCGGCCATCCGCTGGTGTATGCGGACTGGCTGCATGCGGCCGGCAAGCCGACGGTGCTGGTCTACGGCCACTACGATGTGCAGCCGCCCGATCCGCTGGATGAATGGCTTCTCGCCGCCGTTTGAGCCGACAGAGCGCAACGGCAATCTCTATGCGCGCGGCGCCGTCGACGACAAGGGGCAGGTGTATATGCACGTGAAGGCGCTGGAGTCGCTGCTGGCCGCCAACGGGCAAGCTGCCGCTGAATGTGCGCGTGCTGCTTGAAGGCGAAGAAGAGGTGGGCGGGGAGGGCATTGCGACCTATGTCGCATCGAAGCCGGCGGAGCTGAAGGCCGACTTCGCGCTGGTCTCCGACACGGAGTTGTTTGCGCCCGGGCCTGCCCACTTTGTGCGTGGGCCTGCGCGGCATGATCTATACCGAGCTTGAAGTGCGCGGCGCAAAGACCGATCTGCACTCCGGCATGTACGGCGGCGCGGCGCCGAATCCGTTTGTCGCGCTGGCGCAGATTATCGCCAAGCTCAAGGACGAGAACGGCCACATCCTGATTCCCGGCTTCTACGACGACGTCATTCCGCCCAGCGCGGAAGAGCTGGCGGCCTGGAAGAGCCTGCCCTTCGACGAAGAGCAATATCGCATCACCGAAGTGGGCTCGAAGCAACTGGTGGGCGAGCCCGGCTTCAGCGTGCTGGAGCGCACCTGGGCGCGGCCCACGCTGGATGTGCACGGCATTCCCGGCGGCTTTATCGGCGCAGGCGCCAAGACCGTGATTCCGGCCAAGGCGACGGCCAAGGTCTCCATGCGGCTGGTTCCCGGCATGACGCCGGCCAAGGCCTTTGCGCAGTACAAGAGCTATGTGGAGAAGATTGCGCCGGCGGGCGTCGATGTTGAAGGTGCGGCTGATTCACTCCGGCGACCCATGCCTGATTCCCGTGGACAACCCATACATTCGCGCGGCGACGCGCGCGCTGAATGAAGTGTGGGGCAAGGACACGGTCTTCATCCGCTCGGGCGGGTCGATTCCCATCGTCGGCGACTTCGACCGGCACCTCGGACTGCCCAGCGTGATGATGGGCTTCGGCCTGCCCGACGACAATCTGCACGCGCCCAACGAGAAGTTCAACCTGAAGAATTTCGAACTGGGGATCGAGTCGCTCATCCGCTTCCTGGAGGAGGCGGGACGTTGAGCGGCCGTGCCCTGCCGAAACACGGAAGCAGCGCGCCGGGTTTGTGCTGGCCGGCGGGCGTTCCGAGCCGATGGGGCGGGACAAGGCGCTGATCGAGTTCGCCGGGCGAACCTTGGCGGAACGGGCAGTCGAGACTGCTGCAACGTGCTGGGCTGAGCGCCGCGATTGCGGGCGAGCGTCAGAACTTGGCGAGCTTGCGCCGCGTGATTGCGGATCAGGGCGCCGGGGAAGGTCCATTGCGGGGTGTTTGTTCGGCGCTGGCCTCAACCGGCGCGGAACTTGCCGTCTTCATACCCGTCGATCTGCCGCTGCTGCCCGCGTCCTTGCTGGGGCGCCTGGCGGCAGATGCACGGATCACCGGTGCGTCCGTGACCCTGACATCGGTGAACGGGTTGCCCAGACTTTTCCAGTCGTGCTTCGCACTGCTCTTTGCCCCTCCTTCGCAGGGAACAAAATTCATCGCGGCGCGGATGCTTCGCGGCATTTCAAGCGGTTGCGAAGGAACTGGGCGAGGCCGTGCGGGTGATTCCGGCGGAGATGCTGTCGCAGGCTGGCCAGGTTGTGGACCAGAATGCGGTACCGGTATATCAGTGGTTCCTCAATGCGAACACGCCTTCCGACGTGGAGCGGGCGGCTCGGCTTCGCGTAAGCTGAAGCCAGTAACCTGCTTGAACCGAGGGGAGAATTCTGCTGCAATCTGGCGCCTATGCCTGACGATTTCGACAACCAGGAACCCACTCCCGAGCTTCCCCTGGCGCCGGAGGATGACGAAACCGTCACGGCGGCGGGACTGGAGCCCGCGTCGATACCAGAGCCGGAACCGGAGATTGCCTTCAAGGATGTCTCGATCTCGTTTGGGGACAGGGCCGTCCTGGAGCAGGTGAGCTTCTCGGTGGAACGGGGGCAGACGCTTTGCATCCTGGGCAGAAGCGGGGTGGGTAAATCGGTTTCGTTGCGCATCCTGATGGGATTTCTCAAGCCCGATTCCGGCTCGGTCCGGGTGGAAGGCCAGGAGATCACGGATCTGGGCGAACAGGGGATGCAGGAGATTCGCAAGCGCGTGACGATGGTCTTTCAGAACGGAGCCCTTTTTGACTCGCTGACCGTGCGCGAGAATGTGGCGTTTCCACTGCGGGAGCGCGGCGGGCTGGAAGAGGACCAGATTCAGCAGGTTGTCGATCGGCTATTGGGGCTTGTGGGCGCCGAAGACGTCCGAGGACCAGTTACCAGCCAGCCTTTCCACGGGCCGAAAACGCGCCGTGGCCATCGCGCGCGCATTGTCGGCCCAGCCCGAGGTGGTTCTTTACGATGAGCCGACAACGATGGTTGATCCCATCATCGCCCGGCGCCTGGGCGGGATTATTCAACGTTTGAAACATCAGCTCGGTTTTACCAGCATCGTCGTGACGCACGACATGCGTTTTGCGCAGCGGCTTGCCGACACGGTGTTGTTTCTTCATCAGGGAAAGGCTCATTTCTTTGGGCCGCTGAAAGACTTTCTCGCATCTGAGGATCCCGACATCCGTCAGTTCCTCGTTCTCGACGCGTACGAGCTGCCTGGCAATGGGGGGTTACCAAAGCACTAACGTCTGTCAAATTCAGTTTTCAAAAATTGGCTTGCAAACTTGGGCGCGACAGGTAATGCTGATTAAGTCAAAGCAGTAATTGATTGAATATCCCCGGTTCGCGTGGTTTTGCGCATCCGCAAATCTGTTCCCCGGCATGTTGCTATACTTCCCTCGTTTCCTTCATGTATCCGTCAGCAGGACTTCATCGTGTGGTTTTGACCAGGCAAGCTGTCTTTATCAGCATAATTACCTGTCGGCGGTCCAGCTTCTGAGTTGTTAGCTAGTAGTTTTTTGGATTAGGAAATAACAATAGCCAGCGTTCTAACGTTCCTGAGTTCATTAACGCTGTCCATCCCCGGGGGAATGGCGGTTCGTGTAAGTTTCGCATCGTACCCGGTCACCTAGTCCGTTGCACAAGACTGTCGGGCCATCGGTATTTTGGTTCGAATAAGGGACCATTTCTCAGATTCGAAAAGAGGATGGAACCACCAGACTTGCTTGTGGTGTGTGGGTGAGGTCATATATGGCAACATCGGATTTTTGGCAAAGGGTTTCTGCAACCGCGGCATCTTCTGAGTGGATGGAGGAGGGAAACGGTGCAGCGGCTCGCAATTCCACTCGGACATCGAAGTTGTGGATGCTGATGGATGCCATGACCGTGTTGGCGGCGGTGGTTGTTGGCACCAGCGTCGAGGCGTATCTGAAGCTGTTCCCGGGGGTCAGGGAATTCTGGGCAGAAGGCATGATCGAACAGCGGTCGACGGGGCTGCTGGTGGCTCTGCTGGCCGGATTCATCTTTGCCCTGATTTACATTAGCGGCCGTCTCAATCTTTACTCGCCTGCCCGCCTCGGCGGCTTCTTGAACGAACAGCGGCGCACCTTCCAGGCCTGCTTCACCTCCGGCCTTCTGCTCACCGGCACGCTTTATCTGTTTCATGCGACGACATTCCGCGCGGCGTGGTGCTGATTACCATGGCCCTGGTGACGGTCGCGCTGAGCGTGCGGCGGCTGGTCTATCGCATCTTCTCTATCGCCGCTTCGAGCGCGGCGTGGGCACGCGCAATGTGCTGATTGTCGGCACCGGGCCGGAGGCGCACGCGCTGCGCCATCATCTGGAGAGCATTCGCCATCTGGGCTACACGTTCAAAGGATTCATCGATTTTCCCGGCTCGAGCTCCCGCTTTACTGCCAGCTCAGGCGACGTGGTGGGCACGCTCGACACGCTGTTCCAGCACGCGCGCAAACAGTTTGTCGACGAGATCTTCTTCACCACCCCCTGCGAGCGGGGGATCGTGCAGGACGTGCTGGAGCAGGCGCGCCACTCACGGCGTCGACCTGCGCGTGGTGCCGGACATGTACGACGGGCTGGCGTGGAACAGCCCCATCGAATACATCGGCCAGTTTCCCACCATTCCGCTGCATTGCGGCCATGTGCCGGAGCTCGGCTCTGCTGCTCAAGCGCGGCGTCGACATGCGTCTTCTCGGCGCTGGCGCTCGTCATCGCTGTCTCCGCTGCTGCTGGCCGTCGCCATCGCCATCAAGCTTGATTCGCACGGGCCGGTTTTCTACTGCTCGGAGCGCATCGGCAAGAAGGGCCGCGTCTTCCGCTGCATCAAGTTCCGCACCATGGTGCGCGATGCGGAAAAGCGCCGCGCCGAGATCATGCACATGAACGAGCGCGACGGCGTGCTGTTCAAGATCTCCAACGATCCGCGCATCACGACGCCTGGGACGCCTTCTGCGCAAGTATTCGCTGGATGAACTGCCGCAGTTCTTCAATGTCCTGCGCGGCGACATGAGCATCGTGGGCCCGCGGCCGCCGCTGGCCAGCGAAGTGCGCGAGTACAAGCTGAGCCACCTGCGCCGGCTCGATGTGATGCCGGGCATCACCGGCCTGTGGCAGGTGCAGGGACGCCAGGATCCCTCGTTCGACAGCTACATCTCGCTCGATGTCACCTACATCGAAAACTGGAGCGTGCTGGCTCGACTTCAAGATCATTGTCCGCACCGTGGTTGTGGTCTTTGCCGGGACGGGTACCTAGCCCACAATCTTAAGCCGGCAGATTAAACTGGAAGAGTGAAGATCGCGCTCGCCCAGATCGACCCGACGATCGGGGACTTTTACAGGCAATCTCGCAAAATCATCGACGTGAGCCGTCGCGCCGCTGCAATGGGTGCGCGGCTTGCTGTGTTTTCAGAGCTTGCCATCTGCGGATATCCGCCGGCGGACTTTTTGGAAAAGCCCAGCTTTCTAGCCCGCTGCCGGTCTGCCGTGCAGGAACTTGCCGACGCGACCAGCGACCTGCCAACAGCGGTGGTTGCCGGGGTGGCGTTGCCGGCAAACGCGGGCCGGCGGAAAGCGCGCCGTGAATGCCGCGGTTCTGGTGGACAAGGGCAAGCTCCTCCTGGAACAGCACAAGCGCCTTTTGCCTTTCTACGATGTATTCGACGAGCAGCGGTACTTTACGCCGGCTCGTTCCCAGCAGGTGGTCGAACTCGACGGCGTGCGCCTGGCCATCTCCATCTGCGAGGACGCATGGAACGACAAGAACTTCTGGCCGCGGCAGCTCTACTCCATTGACCCCATGGAGGAACTGATGGCGCAGAAGCCCGACCTGCACGTGAACCTCTCTTCGTCGCCGTTCTGGCATGGCAAGCGGGAACTTCGCCGGGAGATGCTGGCGGCCATCGCGCGGCGCGATCGCATTCCGGTCGTGATCTCCAACCAGGTTGGCGGCAACGACAGCCTTATCTTCGATGGGTCATCGCAGGTGCTGAGCCCGAGCGGAGACCTGATTGCGCAGGCTGCATCGTGGAAAGAGGACCTGGTCGTGGTGGATCCCTTTACGGCCTCGCCTGTCGCGGTTCCGGAGTCGAATGACACCGAAGCAGCGTGGGAGGCGCTTGTCATGGGCACCCGCGACTACGTGCGCAAATGCGGCTTCAACAACGCCCTGGTGGCGTTGAGCGGCGGAATCGACTCGGCCCTGGTTGCAGCCGTAGCCGCGGCCGCCCTGGGGCCAGAGAATGTGATGACCGTCGGCATGCCCAGCCCCTATTCCTCGCAGGGTTCCATTGACGACAGCCGTAAACTCGCCGCGAACCTCGGTGTGCGCTATGAGCTGATCTCAATCAGCGGTTTGTTCGGGGAGTTCCGGCATGCGCTGGACCCACTGTTTGCGGGCCGGCAGCCTGACCTGACCGAGGAGAACATCCAGTCGCGCGTCCGCGGCACGCTGATGATGGCGCTTTCCAACAAGTTCGGAGCCCTGGTGCTGACCACCGGCAACAAGTCGGAGATGGCCGTGGGTTACTGCACGCTCTACGGCGACATGGTGGGCGCCCTGGCCGTGATCGGGGACCTGATCAAGACTCGCGTCTATGACGTTTGCCGCTGGCTGAACCGCGAGCGCGAAGTCATCCCCGCGGCCATTATCGACAAGGCGCCTTCGGCGGAACTCCGCCCGGACCAACGGGATACTGACTCTTTGCCTCCGTACGAGGTGCTCGATCCTATTCTGGAAGGGTATGTGGAACGTTACGAAAGTCCCGAACAAATTGCCCAGGCAAACGGATTCTCCCTTGACTTGGTCAAACAGGTAGTCCGGTTGGTGGAGCGTTCCGAGTACAAGCGCCAGCAAGCGGCGCCCGTCCTCAAGGTGACGGCAAAGTCGTTTGGCATGGGGCGCAGATTTCCGATCGCCGTCAAGGTCCAGGTATAAGCTCAGGCCCGCAGGCGCACAGGCCTTTCTGGCCCGACTTTGCGTCCGGTTGTGGCGCCGAAGCGGTTGGGGCGAGATAATGAAAGTCAACGCATCAAGGAGAATGGGTTTGATTCGACATATTGGCCGTCTTGCCGGCGGAGGATTGCTGACCGCAACCGCTCTGCTGGCCCTATCCGCGACCGCTTTTCCCGTCGTGGCGCAGCAACAGGTACCCGCCGCCCCGCCCGACAACCAGGCAGCCCCGGCAGCAGCGCCGGCCGCTCCCGCGCCCAATGCCGCCCCGGTCTTTCCCAAGCCGGATCCCAAGAACTTTACGGCGTCGACTCCCACCAGGGAACAGGTTGACGCCTTCCTGACGGCAACCTGGGGTTTCGAACCCGATCGTACCTGGGAGGTGGAAGCCATCCTGCCGAGTCCGGTTCCGAACCTGAGCAAGGTCATCGTCTACATCGGCGACAAGAAAAGCAAGGACAACAAGCCCCAGCCCTTCATGTTCTGGGTCATGCCCGACGGCCAGCACATCATCGCCGGCGAAGATGTGTATCCCTTCGGCGAACACCCCTACGCGGTCCATCGGGCCAAGCTGCAGCAAGAGGCCACTGGACCCTTCGTGGGGTCGCCGGACAAGACCCTCGAACTGGTCGAATTCGCGGACTTTCAGTGTCCCCATTGCAAGGACGCACAGGCCAACATGGAGAAGCTGATCGCCGACTTCCCCAAGGCTCGCATCGTGTTCCAGAACTATCCGCTGGAGCGGATCCATCCCCAGGCCAAGCTGGCGGCCGAGTACGGCGCCTGCGTGGCCAAGCTCGGTGGCAGCACGGCATTCTTCCAGTTCGCTGCCGCCACCTTTGACGGTCAGGAGGGACTGGCTACCGCTGATGGCGCCCAACTTACCCTCAACAGCGCCACCAAGAAGGCGGGCCTCGACTGGGAAAAGGTATCCGAGTGCGCCAAGGCTCCTGCGACCAGCGACGAGGTGGAGAAGTCGGTGAAGCTCGCCGAGGACCTGAATATCAACTCGACACCCACGCTCGTGATCAATGGACGCCAGGTGCAGATTGCGGGCCTTTCCTATGACACATTGAAGAGGATCGTGGAGTACCAGGAAAAGCTCGACGGAATTGCGCAGTAGCCGCGAACCCCGGCCGAAACGGATCGCCCCTGCATCCAGCGATGCCGGGGCGATTTTGTCTCTGGCTTTTTAGCGGGTCACGCTGCGTTCCACCGGCATCATCGGTGAGTGCCCGAATCCATGCGCGCGGCGTACCAGCCGCGGTGTCATGATGATGAGCAGCGTGGACTCGCTCCTCTGCGCGTTCTTGTCGGTGATGTCGTTCAGGCCCGGGATCTCGCTGAGTCCCGGCCAGCCGCTTACGGCGCGAGCCTCACTGCTGTCCATCTCGCTGGCAATCACAATGCCTTCATTAGCCCTCAGCGTGGTCACACCGGAGTAGGCGCGGTTGGCCAGCACGGGGACGCCGTTCACCGACGAGCCCTCCAGTGCCGAAATCTTCATGTCGATATTAAGCGCCACGTTGCCCGAACGCAGCACGCGCGGCGTCGCCTTCAGCACCAGCCCGAGGTCCTGATATTGCACCATCGGAATGTTCGTGGACGCGCCTTGCAGCGACGATAGAAGTCCCGACAGCCCTCCCGAAGTACCCGGCAGGTTGAGCCCGGGGATATTCAGCGAACTCCCCCCCAGGCTGGAGTACGACGACGTCTCGATGGGATACCGCGTGCCGCTCTTGAGCGTCCCTTCCTCGCCGTCCTCGAGCCGGATCTGGTACTCGTCGAGTTCGCGCGAGTCCGACGAGTTCAGGTTGAGATTGAACTGCACGGGGCCCGGCGAGATCCCCGAAAGCGCTATGCCGCCTCCAAACAGCGCAATCCCATTGGAGAAGATGGAGCTGGATACCTGCCCGGAAGCCAGCAGGATGCCGAGGATGGCGAGCGTGTCGCCCGGCGCGGCCAGACCCGAAGAGATGATCTGCTGCACCAGCGCCTGGTTCTGATTCAGGATGGCCTGTTCCTCGGCGTAGACATTGAATGCCGTGATGGTCTGTGGCGGCGTAAACCCGGTGTTGCGGGCATTGCTGTGCGCAATCTGCAGGATGCGCACGTCGATCAGCACTTCGCTGCGTCCTTCGCTCAGATCGCGGTAGGTGGCGTTGAAGGCATCGAGCACGTCCTCTGGCGCGCGCAGCGTGATGGTTCCCGCGGTGGGATTCACTGACACCTGCTGAATCTCGAAGACGTTGCGCGCCATGCTGCCGAAGTCGGTCATCTCCGTATTCGTCATGCCGGAGAGCGGGATCGTCTCCACGCCTTCGCGTGTGAATTGCTGCCGCAGGTCGCGTGTGTCGCGCGCCACCACAGCGCGATGCGGATCGATGGCCACAAAGAACGTGTTTGTCACCATCGACACGGCCTGCGCCGCCTGCGCAAACGTCGCGTCGTCGAGGTCGAGTCTAACCACATTGCCGCGAACGCTGTCATCGATGGACGGCTCAATGCCCCAGGCGCGAAACACCTGCTGAATCACCTGCCGTTGGGCGGCACGAACGTGGAAGCTGCGCACGCCATCAGCCGGTGCGAGATGCTCAATGCTACCCAGCGCAGGCTCGTGTTGCTTCCCCCTGCCCAGGTCGGGATCCGCAGCGATCACCTCGTCGGCTAGCTGGCGCAGATGCGCTGCCACTTCGGCATTGCCGGGATCGAGCGTCTGTGCCTGTTGGAGAGCCGCGCGCGCCGTCGCGCGATCGCCGCGTGTACGGCTCTGCGCGGCGGTTTGCAGCAGCGCAGTCACCGCATGGCTCTGCGCAACCTGTTCGGCGAGCTGGTAATCATTGTTCGTAGGATCGAGCTTTGCGGCCTCGCGATACCGGTCGAGAGCTTCTTCGAAGTGCGCGTTCTGGTACAGCTTTGAAGCTACGAGATACCGCTTCGCGGCGCGGCGCCGTTCTCCCGGGGTGGGCAGCTTCGCAGGCTGCTGGCCCGGCGACTGTGCCTGAGGCGCAACCGTGGACGATTGCGTGGCCTGGACGGTTGCAGGCGCCTGTGCCGCAGCCGTCATCGCGGCAGCCAGCAAGCCTGCGCAGTATCGCATCGCTCTTCGGTGCATGCCGCTCACGATTCCGCTCGCCTGTGCGCCAATAAATCGGCCAGCGATGTCGCGCATGCATCCGGCCCCAGCGCATTCAACTCATCAAATGAGTAGCGGCCTGTCGCTACAGCAATTACGGAAAGGGAATTGGCGCGCGCCGCCTCAATGTCGCGGGGTGTGTCGCCCACCACGCAAACACCCGCATCGGCGCCGGCCAGTTCCCGCGCCTTCTTTGCCGCGTGTCCAACCAACTCCGAGCGCACAGGAAAATCATCGCTGAAACCGCCAAAGCGGAACCATTCGCGCAGTCCGGCCTGTTCGATCTTCACCCAACCGATCACTTCCAAGTTTCCTGTGGCCACGCCCAGCAGCGCGCCCTTGGCCGCCAGGTGGCGCAGTGCCTCCTCGACACCCGGCATCCGAACCAGGTCCATCGCGTGCCGTTGCTCAGTCACGCTGGTGCACATGGCTTCCAGAATAGCGCTTGCCTGTGCCTCCAGCACATCCGCGGGAATGCCTGCCTGGCGGCAGGCTTCGCGCAGAATCATCGTATCGGTGGCGCCGTGCAGCGTAATGCCGGCCAGCGTCACCTCAAATCCGGTGATGCGCCGGACGCTCTGCACAAAGCTGTCCACATGAATGCGATCGCGCGTGCGCAGCAGCGTGCCGTCGATATCGAAAAGATAGGCGTCCTGCTCGTCCCATTTGAAACCGGGCGTGAGGCTCACCTGAGGGGTGCCAGATTGATGAATTGAATTCTGCATGCTTGAGTTCAGCACGCCCGGACAAACTAGCCCTGTCGGAGCGGCTGCCGGACTGTGCCGAATACTGGACGTTCGCTGCGGGGCGGACGCTTGAGGCCGGCACGGACTTCTGCCAGGCTCAGTCCAAGCTCCGACATGGCGCGGCTCAGCGTATTACGGTGCATGCCAAGCTCTTCCGCCGCTTTGCACTGGTTGCCGCGATTGGCAATCAGCACTTCGCGCAGGTACTGCCGTTTGAACTCACGTACAGCATCGTCGTAGCGGATTCCGCTGGAATGCATCTGTGTTACCAGGCTGTCCAGTTCTCGTTTCAACGCGCCACCCCTTGCAATTGGCCTTCTCTAGATTGCCACAGTCCCCGCTTGTGCGGAATTGTGCAAAACTCGTCAGTTGGTCCGCTCCGGATGCATCCATTGCGGCGTCTCAGCTTCCCAGGTACGCAGCCCGGAGCGCACTCGTTCCCCCAGTTCCGAAGGCGTCACGTTCGCGCTGACGTGGCATGCTCCAAAGAACATGCGCGGCAGGCGCGCGTCCGCTATCCAATGGACTTGCGGAAAAAACGCAACCACCACCAGTATTCCGATGACGACGAGTACAACCCCCTGAAACAGACCGAAGATTCCCCCTGCCAGCGAATCCAGCCATCCGAGCCCCAGTAGTCGGAAGGCCTTCGCCAGAAGGTTCCCCAGCAGCCCGATAAGGGCTGACACGAGAATCGCGATCAGCAGAAACCCTATTGTATTCGCAACAGCAGGGATTCGGACAAGTGGAATTAACAGTTGCGCTAGATGACCATAGTTCCAGGCCGCGATTACCAGCCCCAGGATCAGGCCGCCCAGCGAACAAACTGAGCGAAAAAAGCCCTGCGCCAGGCCGCCGATGATGGCGCATCCCAGGATAAAGACCATCGCCCAGTCCACCAGTGTCATCCTGATTTCTCCGTGTGCTTTCTTTTGAATCAAATACTTAGATGCTGCCCAGTGAGCAGACGGAACGCTTCAAGATACTTGGCCTGGGTACGCTCTGCCACATCATCGGGCAGGCTCGGCGCGGGTGCCTGCTTGTTCCAGCGAATCGATTCGAGATAATCGCGGACGAACTGCTTGTCGAACGAAGGCTGCGGTCCGCCCGGCTTCCACGCTTTTCCATCCCAGAAGCGCGACGAGTCGGGCGTCAGCACTTCGTCGGCAAGAATGATTCCGTCTCCCGTGCGGCCGAACTCGAACTTCGTGTCGGCGAGGATAAGGCCGTGTGACTCCGCGTGCGCCGCAGCCTTGTTGTAGATCGCCAGCGTGAGACGCTTCAACTCCGCCGCGTCCGCGGCTCCGATAACCTTCTCAACTTCGGCATAGCTGATGTTCTCGTCGTGCGCGCCATCCTGGCTCTTGGTGGCAGGGGTGAAGATCGGCTCCGGCAGTCGTGAGCCATCCTGCAGACCCGAGGGAAGCGGAATGCCGCACAGCGCCTGCGTTGCTTTGTAATCCTTCCATCCAGATCCCGCGAGATAGCCGCGCGCCACGCACTCGACGGGAAACATGCTGGCACGTTTCACCAGCATCGATCGGCCCTCAAGCTGATCCGCATATGGTTGCAACTCGGCAGGAAACGCGCGCACGTCGGCCGTGATCAGGTGGTTGGGCACAATATCGGACATCATCTCGAACCAGAACAGGGAGATCTGCGTGAGAATCTTTCCTTTGCCCGGGATGCCGGTGCCTAGCACATGATCGAAGGCCGAAATGCGATCCGTGGCAACCAGCAGAAGTTTGTCGTCTATCGCGTATAAATCGCGCACCTTGCCGCGGCCCAGCAAAGGAATGTTTCCTAGATTGGTAGTAAGAAGAGCAGTCACAGAAGGGCCATCCAATACTTAAAAACTGAATCTCCGATTGTCGAAGGAGGGGCGCGCTTTGTCAATGCGCGGGAACACCTTCGGAATGATGCGGATCGGGGTGGTTTGAACAGGGCGAAACAAAACGACACCTTTCCCACAAAGCCGTGTGACGGTCGTCACGGAAGGGTTTCATCAGATCGGAGACACTCCAATTGTCAACATGGTTCGAGTGGCCGGCAGTAAACAGGCCCCTCTGGAGCCGGGCGACACGAGGCAAGTTGTGGAAAGGGGAAGCCGCAGCCAGTCTCGTTAGTGCAGGGATCGCCAGTAGCCGCGTACTACCGACCTCCAGTGCCGGCTACTGGTCCCCGTCATTATTTTTTACTTGTGCTTTCATACAAGCGCCTCCGAAGCGAAGAATTCCTTCGGAGGCGATTTTTTTTGCCTTACGTTTCCGCTACACAATGCGCCGCACACCCGGAATGCGGACCAGCGGATCGGCAAGCAGCCACGTAGCCGCGCAACTCAGTGCACCCACCCCAACAAATTTCACCAGCGGCGGCGCAATCCACCCGCGAAGCAGCAGGGCTACGCCCACCAGCACCAGCGGATGAATGATGTACACCGCGTAAGCACGCCGGTTGAGCCAGGTCCAGATTGCCGATGGCTTGTTCATCTTCGCGCGAAATAGCAAGAGCCACATCGCGATCAGGCCCCAGGCGACGAACGGCTCCCACAGCGTGTAGACAATCGCGGGCCACGACAGGCCGCCCGCAAAACTCACCGGGCCCTTCGACGCGCGGGCGAGCAGGATGGACAGAGGCATCAACGGCCACGAAAACACGAGGCCGAGGATCCACCCGCGCGCTTGTTTCCATTGCAAGCGTGCAAGCCAGTCGTGGCGCCAGGCCGCAATGCCCAGCGCGAACAGAAAGATGTAGGAAGAAAAGTACGCCAGTTGCAGTCCAATGACGTTCTGGCCCACCGGCACAACCTGGCGAATGGCCAAGGCCGCTGCGCCAACCCCAATCGCGCTCAGAAGCCACCACCACTGCGATGGGACAGGCGATGGCACTCTGTGCGCACCCGCAAGCGGCATGCCCGCAACGGCGCGCCACCCGCAGTAGACAAGTGTGAACATCAGAAGTGCCTGCACAAACCACATGGGTCCGGTGATGATCGGGCCATGGGTCAAGATCCGCGCCACCGTGGCCCAGAAGCCCTTTCCGTTTGCGTTGCTCACCAGCGCCGCGGTCATGGGGCCGAGCAGCGCGGTGAAGACCACAAGAGGCACGCCGAGGCGAAGGAAGCGGTCGCCGATGAAACGGCCATAGCCCTTGCGTTCCAGCGAGCCGGGCGTGAAGCATCCCGCCAGCAGGAAGAAGAAGCCCATGAAGTACGCCTGGTTGGTGGCGACAAACAATGTCAGCAGCGTGCTCGAAACCGAGCGCGATTGCCTGAGCTCGTTGTAGAACCAGCTGCCCGCAGCGCCGTAGGTGATGGCGGTGTGATGCAGGATCACGAAAACGGTCATGACGCTGCGCAGGCGGTCGATGTAGAACTCGCGCTGCGCGGGGCTGGATTGCGCCGGAGGGTTGATCGCTGTCGCGCGGGAGACCGGTTGCACGGCGTTCTCAGGCATGAGACATGATACGCGGCGCGTCCGTCGGAGGTTCAGCCCTGAACCGTGATCGTGCAATGCTGGCCGCGGCACATGCGCGGCCAGTCTCCCTTGCAGAGGTTTAGTACTTGACGATAGCCGTGAAGGAATCAGGCTTGAGGCTGGCGCCGCCGACAAGCGCGCCGTCGATCTCTTCCTGGGTCAGCAGTGCGGTCGCATTGTCGGGCTTCACGCTCCCGCCGTAGAGGATGCGCATCTGGCTGGCGACATCAGCGCCAAGCAAGTGGGCCACCTCGGCGCGGATCATGCGATGGGCGTCGGCGGCCATCTCGGGCGTGGCGGTTTTGCCGGTGCCGATGGCCCACACCGGTTCGTAGGCAATCACGATCGATGCGATGACTTCAGCCGCAAGGCCCTTGATTCCGGCGAAGGCACCCTTGACCTGAGTCTTCAGTACAAATTCTGTTTGGCCGGCTTCGCGTTCGGCGAGCACTTCACCAACGCATACCACCGGCACAATGCCGTGCTTCATGGCGGTGTGCAGCTTCTTGTTCACGATCTCATCGCTTTCGGCGAAGTACTGCCGCCGCTCCGAGTGGCCGATGAGCGTGTGCGTGCCGCCCACCGCAATGAGTTGGCCGATGGAGGTCTCGCCGGTGTAGGCGCCTTCTTCGGCGAAATGGATGTTCTGCGCGCCGACCGCCACATTCGAGGCATTGCATGCAGCAACCACTGCCGGCAGCAACACCGGAGAAGGGAACAGCGCAATCTCATCGCGGGTGTGCCCAGCGACGAGCGGCAGAAACGCATCCACAAATGCCTTGGCTTCGGCAGGCGTCTTATACATCTTCCAATTGGCGGCAATCAGAGCTTTACGGGTCATGTGCTGATTCGATCCTTCTTGTTTGGTCTTGGTCTTCCGGTCCGATTCTAGAAGATCGGCCACGACCCCTCAGGTGACGCGAGGCACAGGGAAAAGCCAGCGCTTTGCCTGCCGATCGCCGAGTTTACTCGCTGCGGCCGGCGGACGGCCTTACGGGAACGTCGGCGGGCGCTTCGCCGCTGAGGAAGGCGGCGCGATGATCCGGATCGCCGAGATCCATGGTGAAGTGCGTCCAGGTTTCATCTTGCAGTACCGCCATGTTCCATGGACCGGAGACCGTGTCGGAGAACTGCCACACGATGTGATAGCCCTCTTCGTTGGTGAAGCCTTCGCCGTCGGCCTGCAGGATGGCGTCGCCGCGCTCCCAGAGCGCGGTGCGCAGCGCGTGCAGCGCGTTGCTGCCGTCAACGGTCTCCGAGCCCTGCAGGTGCTGGAACGCGTAGATGGTCTCAACTTCATCGAGGTAATCGGTGAGCCAAGCGACGTTGTTGTCGGGCTTGGCGTCGGCGAGGTCTTCGAGGAATTCGGCGATCTCCTCCTGGCCGAGCGAGCCTTCAGAGACTGGATTGCGCTCGAGAAGCGCGACCTCGACGCCGTCGGATGAAGCGAGCAGCAAGCTATCCCAACCACCCTCGTTGCTCTCCTCGAGGTCGCTCTCTTCGATCATGAGGCGGAAGTCGGGATGATTGGCCCGGAGTTGAGCTGAGAGCTCTGCCAGGGAAGGGAATTCGCTGTGTTTGGAAAGGACGCGCGTGTAATAGGGCACAAGAGCTCCTATTTGGATGGTACGAGAGCGGCCAGAATCATGGGTTTTCGCCGGAATTTCGATTTCTCCCGCTATTCGCCTTATTGTTCAGAGTAACTTAATGAAATGTAAGTAGTTATTTCTGCTGTAATTGCGAATGCATGGCGAATACTACATAGGGAGAGGGTGGGGTGTCTTCAAGTCGACGGCTCGGCAAACTGGGGATGAAGAGGCCGAAACCCGAACATTAACACACATACTCTGATTTTTGATCCACTCGGGCTCCATAAGGCTGTAATGGCGGATACCAAGGTGCTGAACCGACGAAGAAGTGATAATATATGACCATAGTCAGTGACCATAGGAGTTTAATGTATGGCGACGACAATCGGGGCCGGAGAGTTCAAAGCCAAGTGCCTGAAGCTGCTGGATGAGGTGGCGGAGAAGCGCGAAACGCTGGTGATTACCAAGCATGGCAGGCCAGTGGCGCACGTGGTCCCTGTTCCAGGCGAGCGGATTGACCCCTTCGGCGCCCTGAAAAGCAGTGTGCTGTGGGAGGGAGACATTATCTCGCCCATCGACGTGGAATGGGAGGCGATGAAGTGAGCGCCGCAGCGCCAGAAGCAGGAGGCCCAACTTTACTTCTGGACACCCACGCCTGGGTTTGGCTTTCAAATGGAGATCTTAGATTAGGAGAGAGGTCCAAGGAGGCAATACGTGCTGCTTATCGCGAGGATTTGGCGGCAGTGTCGGCCATTACGGCCTGGGAGATCGCACTGCTGGTGAGCAAGGCGAGGATGACTCTTGGGCAGGACGTGTTGGACTGGATCCGAGCCGCACTCGCGATTTCGGGCTTGCGTCTGGCTCCGCTGGAGCCTGAGATTGCGGTGGCCAGCACGCGGCTGCCTTTCGAGATGCACGCTGACCCAGCGGACCGGATTCTGGTGGCGACAGCGCGGCACCTGGGGGCGACGCTGGTGACGGCCGATCGAGCGCTGCTTGATCTGGCGGGGAAGGGATATATCAGGGCGATGGATGCTGCAGAGTAAAGCGCCGAAGTCGGAATCCGCGAACGCCCCTGAGCGAGAGGGGCTCGGATGGGTGCGTGGTTTCCCACCCTTGCGATGAAAGGAATCGCAAGGATGGGGCACGAAGGGTTTGTGGGACCGCCGCGAGTGCTTACTTGTCGGTCAGCGCTTCGACGCCGGGCAGTTTTTTGCCTTCGAGGAACTCGAGGCTGGCGCCGCCGCCGGTGGAGATGTGGGTGATCTGGTCGGCAACTCCGGCCTGGTTGATGGCGCTGACGCTGAGTCGCCGCCGCCGATGATGGAGATGGCCGCTTGTTGGCTGCAACGGCTTTCGCGATGGCGTTGGTGCCGACGGCAAAGCGCGGAAACTCGAAGACGCCGGCGGGGCCGTTCCACACGATCGTGCGGGCGGTGGACACAACCTCTTCGATGGCCGCGACGGACTTGGGCCCGATGTCGAGGCCCTGCCAGTCGGCGGGGAAGTTCTTCGAAGTGTCCCATGGCTGGGTCTTGGCGTCGGGAGCAAAGCTGTCGGCGAGAATGTTGTCGACGGGAGCAGGAGATTGACGCCCTTGGCCTTCGCCTTTTCGAGCGCTGCCTTGGCCATGTCGATCTTGTCTTCTTCAACGAGCGATTTGCCGGTGGTGACGCCGAGTGCGCGCTGGAAGGTGTAGGCCATGCCGCCGACGATGACCAGCGTGTCCACCTTGTCGAGCAGGTTGTCGATGACGTCGATCTTGCCGGAGATTTTGGAGCCGCCGATGATGGCGACGAAGGGCTTTTCGGGCGACTTCGAGGGCTTTGCCGAGGTAGGTGATTTCCTTTTCCATCAGCAGGCCGGCGACGGCGGGCTTGAGGTAGTGCGTAATGCCCTCGGTGGACGCATGGGCGCGGTGCGCGGAGCCGAAAGCGTCGTTGACGTAGACCTCGGCGAGCGAGGCGCAGCGCTTTGGAAAAGGCCGGATCGTTGGCTTCTTCTTCGGCGTGGAAGCGCAGATTTTCAAGCAGCAGCACCTGGCCCGACTCGAGCTGGCGCGCCAGTTCGTTGGCGATTTCGCCGACGCAGTCGGGCGAAAAGGCGACGTTGATGGATTCGTCGAGTTGCTTGTCGAGCAGTTCGCGCAGGCGGTCGACGACGGGGCGCAGCGAGTACTTGGGATTTGGCTTGCCCTTGGGGCGGCCGAGGTGCGAGGCGAGAATCACCTTGGCCTTGTGGCGGAGGGCGTATTCGATGGTGGGCAGCGTGGCCACGATGCGCGTGTCGTCGGTGATGGTCGCGCCGTCTTCGGTGAGCGGCACGTTGAAGTCGACGCGGATGAAGACGTGCTTGTTGGCCAGATCGATGTCGCGAATGGAGAGCTTGGGCATGGAGGTTTCCTTGCGAGACGGTGTTCAGTAAACAGTGATCAGTGATGATACAGACGTGCGGATTGCACTGAGCATGTCGACTAGTGCGTCCGTGGTGCAGTTGCGCATCGGCGATCACGGCGTCCATTTCGATTTCGATGCGCCATGCGGGATTGAGCAGTGCGGCGACGACGACCATGGTGGCGGCGGGGCGAATGTTGGAGAAGAACTCGCCGTGCACGCGGCCCACCGCTTCCCAGTCTTCGCGTGGGTGAGATACATGCGGGTGCGGACGACGTCGTTGAAGGACGCGCCGGCTTTGGCGAGGGCTTCTGCAGCGATGGCGAAGATGCGGCGGGTCTGGCCGGCAGCGTCTTCGTTGTCGGCGCCGACGGGACCGGTGCCGGCAAGATGAACGGTGTTCCCGACGCGCACGGCGCGGGAGAAGCCGATGATGGGCTCGAAGGGAGAACCGCCGCTGATGTTTTGGCGCATATCAGTCGATCAGAGGATCAGATGATCAGATGATCAGTCGATCAGAACGACCAAGCTGCGATCTGTTCGTCTGTACTATCTGATCCGTCTGATTGCTGCGGTTTACAGGCCCTTTTGGCCAGGAAGCCGATCAGATCGACGACGCGGTTGGAGTAGCCCCACTCGTTGTCGTACCAGCTCAGCACCTTCACGCTGTTGCCGACGACCTTGGTCAGCGGCGCGTCGACGATCGAGCTGCGCTTGTCGCCCTTGAAGTCGGAGCTGACCAGCTCGTTCGGTTTCGTAGCCGAGGATGCCCTTGAGCTCGCCTTCGGCGGCGGCCTTCAGCGCGGCGTTGACGGCCTTGCGTCGGTGGGCTTCTCGGTGATGAAGGTCAGGTCGACGATGGAGACGTTGGGCGTCGGGACGCGGATGGCGAAGCCGTCGAGCTTGCCGGCGGTCTCAGGGATGACCAGCTTGAGGGCCTTGGCGGCGCCGGTCGAGCTGGGAATCATGTTGATGGCGGCAGCGCGGGCGCGGCGCAGGTCCTTGTGCGGGAAGTCGAGGATGACCTGGTCGTTGGTGTAGCTGTGGATGGTGGTCATGATGCCGCTAACGATGCCGAAGTTTCTCGATGAGGACCTTGACCACCGGCGCCAGGCAGTTGGTGGTGCAGCTGGCGTTGGAGATGATGTTGTGCTTGGCCGGATCGTACTTGTCCTGGTTGACGCCGAGGACGAGGGTGATGTCTTCGTTGGTGGCCGGGGCGGAGATGATGACCTTCTTGACGGTCGAGCCGAGGTGAGCCTTGGCCTTGGTGGCGTCGGTAAAGTGGCCGGTGGATTCGACGACGATCTGCGCGCCGACGTCGGCCCAGGGCAGCTTGGCGGGATCGCGCTCGGCATAGACCTTGATCTTTTTGCCGTCGACGGAGATGAAGTCGTCGCCGGCAGTGATCTCGTTGGGAAGATTGCCGAGAATCGAGTCGTACTTGAGCAGGTGAGCCAGTGTCGCCGGGCTGGTCAAATCGTTGACGGCGACAAATTCGATCTCGGGATTGCCAAGAGCGGCGCGCAAAACGTTGCGGCCAATCCGGCCGAAGCCGTTGATGCCAACCTTAACTGCCATGTGGTATTCTCCTTCGTACGCGTTGAAGAACTGGATTGAATTCGTGGCGTTCGGCGGCTGGAGCGGCAAAACAGGCCGCCAGTTGTGCAGCCAAAAGGCAATTCCACCAAACCCATGATGCTAACACTCCTGTCAACGAGAACCAAATTGCGGGTCTTGCCGGGGACAGTTTGCGAAACCCCTAAATGCGCTCCACAGACATGGAATCGTCCGCAGAGCCCGTCGACACTAGTTTGCGGCGCGGGGCGCACGATGGTATGTGACGGAGTGCACAGTATTTGCAGCGCGCGGTGCGTTGTGGTATCCCGGTAGTATCAGGATTTGTGTAGTTGGCAAGTGGCTGAAAGCCGCATGAGAAGACGTTCAAGACGCGCACCCAACACTTCGGAATCCACAGGCAAGATCGGCCAGGAACTTCCTTCGAATCAACCGCGCCGTTGGTGCCGTTCTATCCGTGACGCTCCTTCGCAGGGGAGAAGGCAGTTTCGCACGGGAGGACACGCCAGGCGGCAGGAACGGTCTCACGGCGAGGCACCGGAGCGGCAAGCGCGCGAACCGCGTCCGCGCCGGGCAGCGGCAGGCCGCGACCGCGAGCCAGGATGGGATCCGCAGGAATCGCCGGGCCGGCTCGAACTGGAAACGCAGCCGGAGACGCCATCGCAGCCTCCGCCGGAGGCGCAGGCCGCCGACCGCTCGCCGCAGGCTCCCAAGGGCTATGTGGTGCTGGCCATCGGCCTGCCGGGTTCGGGCAAGACGACGTGGTTTCGCCGCCGCGGAGTTACGCCGCTGTCCAGCGATCTGCTGCGCAACATCCTTTTCGACGATGTGGAAGAGCAGCGCTACCAGGGGCTGGTCTTTTCGACGCTGCGCTCGTTGCTGCGCGCCCGGCTGATCGCCCAGATGCCGTGGAACTATGTGGACGCGACCAATCTGTCGATTCACGAGCGGCGCCAGTGGATCAAGATGGCCAAGAGCTTTGGCTACGAGGTGCAGGCGGTCTTTTTCGACGTGCCGCTGGAGGTGTGCCTGGATCGCAACCGCCAGCGCGACCGCTCGGTGAGCGAAGACGTGATGCGCAAGATGGCCGAGAAGCCTGAAGCCGCCGGTGTTTGAAGAGGGCTTCGCCAAGATCACGGTGGTGCGCGTCAAGAACGCCGGCTAAGTCTCAGTTGAGCGGGCTTTTCCGGTTCTCCTGAGCTGTAGAAATTGTGCGGCGTGCGGCGCGCCTAAAGATATACTGATCGAAAGTTCCCTCGCCCGCCCGCCGAACTTACGCTCGTTAATTTCAGGAGAATTGTTTCAATGGATACTGCGCCGATATATGCTCGGCTCACCGACATCTTTCATGACGTGTTCGATGATGATTCCATTACGGTGACGCCCGAACTTTCCGCCAAGGACGTCGACGGCTGGGATAGTCTCACGCACATTCGACTCATACTCACTGTCGAGAAGGCATTCAAGGTGAAGTTTTCTACGTCCGAGATCGGCAAGCTAAAGAATGTTGGTGACCTGGTGAATTTGATCGAGGGCCAGGCTCAACCTCGCTAAGTCTCCTTCGATCTGCGTTACATCGATTCGATTCAGGATGGTCATCCCCGATGAACCCACTTTATGCGGAATTGCATTGGTTGCCGCGCGTGCCGGCAGACTTCTCCGCGCGTCTGAAGGCTTTGGCCGGCGCATCCCAACCGATAGGGCGCGAACTGCAGGCGCTGGCTTTACCGGCGCTCGATCTGAATCAGCTGACGCGGATGGCGAAGGCCATCAACAAGGCACGGGCGGAAGGGAAGTCGCTCGATCCGCTCACGCCGTTTCGGCTGGCAATTCTCAGCAACTCGACCATCGACATGTTTGTGCCGGCGCTCGAGGCTACCGCGGTGCGGCACGGCATCGCGCTCGAGATCATCGTGCCGCCCTACGACCAGGTGGCGCAGGAGGCTTTGATACCGAATTCGATGGTGAACAGCTCGAAGCCCGATGCGGTTCTCTTCGCGTTTGATTATCGTTCGCTGCCGCTGAAGCTGTCCCTGGGCGACGAGGATGCTGCCAATGCCGTGGTTGATGGCGCGATTGGCTATCTACAGGCGCTGCGCAACGGAATCAAGACCGGATGCAATGCCGTTTGCATCTTTCAGACATTTGCACCTCCGGCGGAGCCGCTGTTTGGCAGCCTGGATCGTGCGTTGCCCGGCACACTGCGGAGCCTGATCGATCGCATCAATCTCAAGCTGGCCGAGTTTGTTCTGGCGTCGGGCGATGTGCTGCTCGATGTCGCCAGCTGTGGCCGAGACTGTGGGGCTTGCGGATTGGCACGATCCGCAACTCTGGAACATGGCCAAGTTTTCATTCTCGGATGAACTGATTCCCTTGTATGCGGATCATGTGGCGCGAGCCGTTGCGGCAATTCGAGGCAAGAGCCGCAAGGTTCTCGTGCTCGATCTCGACAACACGGTGTGGGGCGGGGTGATTGGCGACGATGGCCTGGATGGAATCCAGATCGCGCAGGGCGATGCGCGCGGCGAAGCGCACCTGGCGGTGCAACGGCTGGCGCTCGATCTGCGCCAGCGCGGCATTGTTCTCGCGGTTTCTTCGAAGAACACCGACGAGGTTGCGCGCGAGCCGTTCGAGAAGCATCCCGAAATGCTACTCAAGTTGCATCACATTGCAGTATTTCAGGCTAACTGGAACGACAAGGCGACGAACATCAAGGCGATTGCCGAAGAGCTGAACCTGGGGCTTGATTCGCTGGTATTCCTCGACGATAACCCGGTGGAGCGCGGCCTTGTGCGGCAGTTACTTCCGCAGGTGGCTGTGCCGGAGCTTCCGGAGGAGCCCGCGTTGTATGCGCGCACGCTGGCGGCTGCCGGTTACTTTGAGGCCATCACGTTCGCGAACGAGGATTTGAAACGGGCCGGGTTCTATCAGGACAATGCCAAGCGAGCTCAGTCTGCAAAAGCAGGTGGGTGGCGTGGATGCCTATCTTGCTTCGCTGGACATGACCATTACTTTCCAGCCGTTTGATGCCACGGGCCGCGCGCGCATCGTGCAGCTTATCAATAAGTCGAACCAATATAACCTGACGACCCGGCGTTATACCGATCCGGAGGTAGCTGGATGCCGAGAACGATCCTTCGGTGTTCACGCTGCAGGTGCGGCTCGCGGATATCTTTGGAGACAATGGCATGATCTCGGTAGTGATCTGCCGGCCTGGCGAGCCGGAGACCTGGGAGATCGATACCTGGTTGATGAGCTGCCGTGTGCTGGGCCGCAAGGTTGAGCACATGGTGCTGCGCGAACTGCTGGAACATGGGCGCGCGGCGGGTATCAAGAAAATCCTGGGCACTTACAAGCCGACCGAACGCAACAAACTTGTGATCGACCATTACGCCAAGCTGGGTTTTACCAAGTTGGTCGAAGAGGAATCAGGTTTGACTCGCTGGGAGATGCTTACCGACACAGAAGGCCCGGAAGCCGCGCCGATGAAGGTGGTATCGCTGGTTGCGCCGGCGGCGGAGGGGACGTTGGCCTGAAAGCAGTGAGTCAGCAAGTTAGCCAGTTAGCGAGTCAGCGGAATGCGATTCGTCGGCTGACCTGCTAACTCGCTAACCTGCTGACTTGCTACCTGTAATGCTTGGTCCGGAAGCGAGACACGGCAACATAGAATGTGTTTGCGTCCGTCCCAGGGTTGTGGTGGCTGATGTTGGCGTTGGACAGATGCTGATAGCGGTATCCAATAGAGATGGCCTGCCGCTGCTTACGGAAGATCTGGATGCCCCCGCCGAAGTCGATTGTGTACATGAATTGCGAGCCCTGCGGCGACAGCACGCGTTCGTCGAAGTATAGAAATCCGCCATTTGTCGACAGGTAAGGCTGCACCTTGCTTTCCGGAGCGAAGGACAAGCGGAAGCCCACCGGACTTGCGCCGGCGCCATAACTACGCCTGCGTTGCGTAAACCTGTCGACAGCGGCCCAGTTAGGTTCGTCCAGCATGGCCAGCGCGGTCATCTCCGGTGCGTAGCGGAAGTTGATTTTCTGGCCGGCGAGCCAGAGATACGAGTAAGTCACGTCGATTGGCATGTACTTTACGTCTTGCGCATATCCCCAGACCGGGCCGGAGAAGCCGGAGAATCCCCACCAGGCGCCAAACTCGTGCACGCCGCCAGGGTGGGGCCATTCGGGCAGGTTCTCAGTTCCGCGTCTTGTTGCCGCCATAATGGCTTTGCCGGTGCCCTCGGTGCCGTCGCCGGTTTCGAGAGCGCTGTCCTCTGCGTCCGGTTCACTCCAGAACGTGTTCGCGGCAACCCGCCGGCTGTCGCGGTACCACGGCGGACGGAAACGGAATATGTTCGCTGTTGCCTTGGTGGGCGTGAGGAAGCTGATCAGGAACAGGGAAAACGGACTGCGGGGTCTCTCTTCGAATTTCTCCACTACGTGCTTATCAAGCGCGTCTTCGGCCAGAGTCCAGACCAATCCTCCAACCGGAGTGGTCACCAGCTCCACCCAGCCGGTCTCGTTGGTCCAAACCTTGGCATTATTTTGCGGAACAAGATGGTCACCGTTGTGACCGATGCCCGCCTCTCCAAACGGCCCGAGTTTCCATTCAAAGCTATAGGCCGTTGAGAAGACAAGGGCACGCATGCGGCTGTTCCAATACTCTGGCGTGTTGCCCTGCTCGACCGTCATGCCCTTGGGGTCGTTCTGAATCCACAGGTAATTGGTGATGCTGCCCATGAATGGGTGGGCGATGTAATCGTCGAGGAACGGATTCTGGTCGTTCCACACGTTCCAGCGCCATCCAGCGGCGCTGTTGATCCAGCGATCGAACCACTTTCCGTGGGTTGTCTCCCAGCGGTACCAATATCCCGTATACAGGTTGCCGACATTCTGAAGCGCATTGAAACCCGCGGTCGACAGGAACAGCTGATGCCAATGAACGCGGCATGACCGGGCGTGGCTAAAGTCATCGGGGCACTGTTCCAGGCCGACGTAACCCGGGGCGCGTGTGCTGATGACCGACGGGGCGTGGCCGGAAGGCATAAATTCCGGAAACGCGCTGTGGCTGAAAGTGTCACTATCGCGGCCAAACTCGGCGATCGCCGGCGCCTCGCTTCCGGCAGGCACGGGTGCATCGGGAATTTGTGCAGATGGGCTGAGTGGACCATTGTCCGCCGCCGGCGCAGTGCGGCTCGCCACTGGCGACGGGCTCGGCATTGGCGACGCGCCCGGCAGAGTTACAGTCTCGGTGGCTGGCGACGGTGTGTCGCTGGAACTTTGTGCAAATGCGCGATTCTCCAGGAATCCAGTGCTGCTCAACAAGATCATCAGGAGAATCTTGAGGCCCCGGTGGCGGGAGTTGCCCGCAGGGAAACAGATCATCCGACCCCCAATTCTAAATTGGTTGAATTTCTTAAATGGTTCTTCTAATGCGCGGTCAGAGGCGGCAGCTTCTCTTAGCATCGGCGGGACCGCTCGCCTTATCGTATCGCAAATCTGACCGCAATCAAGGTATCGAAAGAGCCGGCATCGAGGCCGCAGGTTGCCGACGGGTCGAAATAGGCCGCAATCACGCGAGTCATTGGAGAAGGGGGCACCTCCGGCGTTAATACCTTGTCGCGTGAGTCAGATAAAGAAATTGTTAAAGGCAAAATTGACCCATGGTAGGTTGATCTCAAAACAGCGCCTCCCTGGTGGAGGTGCGCTCTATTGCATTCGGGAAAGATTGCTTCGATCAAGTTAAGACGGAACCGCGCATTTGCATTACCGGGAAGGGACATAACATGGGTTTTCGCACGCTGAAGCCTGCCGGCCAAATACTTTCATTCTTGATGCTGTTGCCGTTATCCGCGCTTGGGCAAGATGCTTCGAAGGCCGTAACGAAGCCGGTATCGTCATCCGACTCTCCGCCGCGCTGGGATATCTTTGCCGGATACAGCTACCTTGCCCCAAAAGATACCATCCAGGTGCGGCAGCCGGCGGCTGGAGTCGTGATTCTTCCCGAGAGTTTCAAATCAATGGATACCGGCCTCATTATTAGCGGCGCGGGATACTTCAACGAGTACGTGGGCGCGCAAATTGAAGGCAGCACTCACGACACGTTTGTGAACGACTCCAATAGCAACGGCGGCATTACAACCGTACAGGGCGGCCTCATCTTCCGTTTTCCCTCCGACGAGATTACGCCGTTTGTGCATGGCCTGGTTGGTGGGTCCTATGTCGGCGGACCCGATCATGAGCCCTACAAATGGGGACCAGCTCTGACCGCGGGCGGCGGCCTGGATTTTGCCACGCCGCTGTTCAACCACCATCTGGGGATTCGCCTTTTCCAGGCCGATTACCAATACATGCATGTGAACTGGGGCCCGGGAGTGTTTGGAGGCCGCGCCAATATCAAAGCAGCGCGCTTGAGCGCCGGCATTGTGTACCACATTGGAAACATCGCGCCACCGCCGCAATTGACCGTGTCCTGCACCGCCAGTCCCGCGTCGGTTTTCCCGGGTGACCCGGTGAATCTGACGGCGACGGTGGGCTCGCAGGATCCCAAGGTCGGTGTGGTGTACGGCTGGTCGGGCGACGGCGTGAAGGGGGATGGGGCCAATGCGACGGTGGATACATCGGCTCTGACTCCGGGCGCGCATACGGCGAGATGCGACGCCAAGGAAGGCAAGCCAGGCAGGGAAGGCCTGAAGCCGTGGCAAGTGGCAACGGAAGGCACGGCAACCTTCTCGGTTAAGGAATTCGAGCCGCCGACGATCAGCTGTTCAGTGAGCCCCACCACCATCAAACCGGGCGACAGCGCCAATGTGGCTTCGCAGGGGCTGAGCCCGCAGAATCGCCCTCTCACGTACACCTATTCGGCATCGGCTGGAACGGTGAGCGGCAACGGAAACAGCGCGGCCTACTCATCGACGGGCGCGCCGACCGGTCCTGTTTCCATTACCTGTAACGTTGCCGACGACAAGGTGCACAATGCGTCGTCGAATACTTCGCTCACCATTGAAGCTCCACCTCCGCCGCCGCAGCCACACACGCAGGCGCTATGTTCCATCAGCTTCACCACGGACAAGAAGCGTCCCACGCGTGTGGACAACGAGGCCAAGGCCTGTCTTGACGAAGTCGCACTGGATCTGCAGAGACAGCCGGATGCGTGGGCGGTGGTTGTGGGCGAATCCACAGCCAAGGAACGCGCCAACGAGCAGAAGGCCGCGGCGCATCGCAGGCATGGTGGCGAGGTCGTGAATCCGGCGGCACAACGCGCCGTCGACACGAAGCAATACCTGGTTACGGACAAGGGCATCGACGCGTCGCGCATTACCGTAGCAACAGGTTTGGGCGACGACCAGAAGGTGGAGAACTACATGGTGCCCGCAGGCGCAAAGTTCGGCGAAGATGTGCAGGGAACGACGCCGGTGGATGAATCGAAGGTGAAGGCCCAGGCACGCAAGCCTCTGCCCCAGCGTCATCATGGACGCGCTGCGGCAAGGCATGCGGCCGTCAAGCCGACGTCAGCCCGGCACATTCGACCGAAACACGCGGCTCTGAAACACGCTGCGGTGAAGCGCGCCGCTGTGAAAAGACACGCACGCAAAAGGAAGTGACGCGCGGTACGGCTGAGCGCGTGTTCAACCGATAGCTCAAGTTATCCCCAGGGAAAACGAAGGCCGGCCATTCTTTTTGCCGGCCTCAGATTGCTGACAAAGCCTTTTTGCGATCTTCAGCAAAGGCCCGGGGCTGAAAGCCCAGTTGGCCGGCCTATTTTATGGAAGTGCAATATCGCCGAGCAGCCATCTCGCTGTCTGAGCATGGTCAATCGTCAGCATCGTAGAATGGATGCAGCCTCAGTTGAACGCCTGGTTCATCGGCTTTTGAGAGCAGTTAGCCATCTTCTACCGGAGCCCTGATGTGCGGGTGTACCTGAGGTCCAGAACGGGTTCATCAGGTGTGCGAAAATCGAGCTCCTATCCAGGTGGTGAGTGTGGGTGGTGAGTGTGGCCGTGCGGCCTCCAACTATCAGGAAGAATACAAGGAGAAAACGAGGGAATGTCAGATTCTGTCTCCATTTGCGTCATCGGCTCGGGATATGTCGGACTGGTTGCGGCTGCCTGTTTTGCCGAGATGGGACACCGGATTATTTGTGTTGATAACGATGAAGCCAAGGTGAAGACGCTGCGCGAAGGCGGCGTACCCATCTATGAACAGCATCTTCCGGAACTGCTGGCAAAGCATCGCGGCGACCGAATTCAGTTCACCGCCGACCTGGCGGACGCTGTTCAGCGCAGCGAGGCGGTCTTTATCGCTGTCGGAACGCCGCAGGGACAGACGGGTGCGGCCGATCTTTCCTATGTGGAGGCAGTTGTCTCTGAGATTGCCCGCGCTATCGGCTCCGATTACAAGGTCATCGTCGAAAAGAGCACGGTTCCCGTTTACACCAACGAGTGGGTTCGGAGGGTTTTGCAGCGGCATGGCGTTGCGCCCAACCTGTTCGATGTGGTGTCGAATCCCGAGTTTCTGCGGGAAGGCACTGCGGTTAGCGACTTCCTCCATCCTGACCGCATTGTGGTGGGCGTCGGGACGGAGCGGGCGATCGGCATTCTGAAGCGCATCTATGCCCCTTTGACGGAAGGGCATTACTACAAGAATCCGAACGCGCTGCCCGGCGCGTGCAGTGCCGCTCAACCTGCAAAGCTGCTCATTACCTCAGCGCAGAGCGCGGAGATCATCAAGCACGCCTCGAATGCATTTCTGGCCCTCAAGATCTCGTTCATCAACGCCGTCGCGAACCTGGCGGAGAGCGTGGACGCAGACATTGAAGATGTGGCAGCGGGCATGGGGCTCGACAAGCGCATTGGGATGAAGTTTCTGCGCGCGGGTCTCGGATACGGTGGCTCCTGCTTTCCCAAGGACGTGGCCGCCTTCCACTGGGTGGCACAGCAGAAGGGACTGAACTTCCAACTCCTCGAAGAGGTGCGCAGAATCAACGACGCGCAGCGCGATGTTTTTTTCAACAAAGTGCGTGCCGCTTTGTGGACTTTGCGCGGAAAGCGACTGGCCGCTCTTGGGCTCGCGTTCAAGGGAGACACCGACGACATTCGTGAGTCACCCGCTCTGGACGTGATTCAGCGCCTCCTCGCAGCCGGCGCGCACATCTGCGCTTACGATCCGGCAGCCATGGACAGGGCGCGGGCGGTGCTTCCGTCTTCGGATGCGCTCACATACGCAAGAAGCCTTTATGAGGCGGCTGAAAATGCAGACGCGGTGCTGATTTTGACCGACTGGGCGGAGTTTTCCCAAATCGATCTGCCGCGCCTCAATCGGGCGCTCCGTTTTCCGATCGTGATCGACGGCCGCAACCTTTACCACCCTGAGAAGATGGCGGAGCAGGGCTTTACGTACGTGAGCATCGGACGGCCGGCGACCTACAACGAGCAGCAAGGCAAGCCGAAGTCGCCCATCTTGTAACGCGCGCCGGCCTGTTGCTCCCGCACTGGTGCAAAGTAATTGCGGGTGGTAGCATCGAATCAGCTCGCCACGTGATTTGAAGTTGGACTCGCTCCGGTGCAGTTTGTGTCATCTATCCTGATCGGCCAACGACTCGATCGAGCACGGACGAGGGCAAAGCGGACTGAGAGATTTCCCCGATTTTGGCCAAGCCTGTCGCGCGGCATTTCCTCACGTGGAAGGCTGTTGGCAGCGGCCTGCGATTCTCTGCAAGCCCGATCTGTTATCGGCGATTTCACAGAACCAGGAAATTCGAGACCTTGAAGAAAGCTCTGATCACCGGGATTACCGGACAAGACGGCGCCTACCTGGCGGAACTGCTGATGTCGAAGGGATACGAAGTGCACGGCATCAAGCGCCGCACTTCGTTGTTCAATACCAATCGCATCGATCACCTGTATCAGGACCCCCACGAGAACGCTCCGCGCCTGGTTCTTCACTATGGCGATCTCACCGACTCCAGCGGGCTGATTCAGGTGGTGCAGAGGGTGCAGCCTGACGAGATCTACAATCTGGCCGCGCAGAGCCACGTGAAAGTGTCGTTTGAGGAGCCGGAATACACGGCCAACTCCGATGCGCTTGGGGCGTTGCGTCTGCTGGAAGCGATTCGCATCACGGGGCGGGAGAAGCAAACGCGTTTTTATCAGGCGTCGACCTCGGAGTTGTATGGGCTGGTGCAGGAGATCCCGCAGACCGAGAGGACACCGTTCTATCCGCGTTCGCCTTATGCGGTGGCCAAGCTTTACGCGTACTGGATCACGGTGAATTATCGCGAAGCGTACGGGATTTATGCGTGCAACGGCATCCTGTTCAACCACGAGTCGCCTATGCGGGGTGAGACGTTCGTAACCCGCAAGATTACGCGTGCGCTGGCGCGCATCAAGGTTGGTCTGCAGAACCGACTCTACCTGGGCAACCTGGACGCGTTGCGCGATTGGGGCCATGCCCGGGATTACGTTGAAATGATGTGGCGGATGCTGCAGCAGTCGGAACCTCGCGATTACGTCATCGCCACCGGCGAGCAGCACAGCGTGAGGGAGTTCGTGATGCTGGCCGCGGGGCTTCTCGGCATGGAGATTCGCTGGGAGGGAAGCGGAGCCGACGAGAAGGGAACCGATCAGCACGGGAACGAAATCGTGGCTGTCGATCCTCGATACTATCGTCCCACCGAGGTGGAGACTCTTCTCGGCAATCCGGCCAGGGCCAAGGCCGAACTCGGTTGGGAGCCATGCATTACGTTTCGCGAGCTGGTTGAGGAGATGGTGGCGGAGGATCTGAAATCGGCTGAGAAGGACGCCCTGATCAGCAAGCACGGCTACACTGTGTTCAACTACCACGAAAACTGATCAAGCCGTATTCCATGGCTATCTCAACCGCTCCTCAAATCGAACGCCGTTATCAGCGCCTCGATCAATTCCGGGTCCCTCCCGGGTTCCGGGGCCGCTCGGCGGTTTACACCCAGCTTTGGTGGATTGTCCAGTCAACGCTCTTTGGCATGTCGCCCCAGGCGCTCTTTGGTTGGCGCCGCTGGCTGCTGCAACTCTTTGGCGCCAGAATCGGCAAGGGTGTGTTTATCCGGCCTTCGGTGCGTGTCACCTATCCCTGGAAGCTCAAGGTTGGCGACTATTGCCACATCGGCGATGAGGTTGTTCTCTACACGCTCGGCGAGATCGAAATCGGAGACTGCGTCGTAGTGTCGCAGCGCTCCTACATCTGCACCGGATCGCACGACTACACCAGCCCGACGTTCGACATCTACGCGAAAAAGACCGTGATTGAGTCGGAGGCGTGGGTGGCTACCGATGTCTTTGTGGCCCCTGGCATTCGCATTGGGAGCGGCGCGGTGGTAGGGGCCCGCAGTTCGGTCTTCAGCGATGTTCCGCCCGGCGTGATTGCCGTGGGATCGCCCGCCCGCGTGGTGGGCGTTCGCGCGATGAAGTCCTGATTTCGCCCGAGGCGCCCCGTTTGTACTCGGCATCCGGCACGGGCCAGGAGGCCACATCGCCTTCCCGGCCGTATGCAACCTTCGTGTCATTCCACGTAAATTCTTGGTTTTCGCCTCCGATTCCTTGCAATTTTCATCCGGAATTGGGTTATAAAGGAGTAAAGCACCCGTTGGAGTGAAAAACAGGATACTAAGGTACTCCGATGTCCCGGTTTTGCAGGTCTTGGCATCACCGGCATCGGTTAATTGGCTTAGGCACGGGAGAGCTTGCGGTTGTCGTTAGAACCATTAAAGGTATGGCAGCTGCCTTATGTATGCATTGGCACTTTATTTTTGAACCTGCTTCTTTCTTTTCCCTCGATTTGCGCTTCCGTTAGATCATTGCGCTTCCAAGCGTTGGGCCTTGTTTTGTCGTAACGTTATTGCGGTTTCTCGTCGTCTGAGACTGTAATGACACGCCCCCGCCGCTCGGGCAATGCATGACCTTCCGGCCTGTTTCAGTTGATGTATGCGCGTATTCGTCGATGGAGCAATGATGTCGGTCTAAAAGGCTCTTCGTCTTTGTGCTCTTCAGTCCAGGGAATTGACAGTACGCATACAGCAGGGCGACTAGAAGATAGGAGATGCGGCATGGTGTTTATGCGTAGCTTGAAGGTTTGTCTATTTGCAGTTCTTCTCTCGGTAGCTTTTCCACTCATTTCTCAAGTCGTACCCGCAGCGAGCGAACATGGCCGCATGCCGATAGCGCTCGGAGTCGGTGTCTCCGACTATTCGATTGATTGGGGCGCGGGCCGCAGGATGGAAGGAACCACAGCGTGGATCGAGTGGACGGGGATCCCCTATATGCCCAAGGTGCTGCGTGGGCTGGGAATTGACGCCGAAGGGCGGGACATCAATAGCGGGCTCCCGACCGGTGTACCAAAGATGCGCCAGGATACAGCCTTAGGCGGCGCCAGCTATACCGTTCGCAAGTTTGGCAAAGTACAGCCGTATGGCAAATACCTCATTGGCCTCGGCAGCATCGACTTCGGGCCTTTGCCGAACGCGCCGCGCACCTATACGCATGACACCCGGGCCGTGTCCGCGCCAGGAGCCGGCGTTGGATTCCAGGCTTTCAAGAGCCTTTGGGTGCGCGCTGACTATGAATACCAGTTCTGGCCGCATATCTTCGGGCCCCACTCGTTGAATCCCAACGGTTTCACTTTCGGGGCGATGTACACCCTGGGAGGTCATAAGAGCAGTTGGTAAGTTCAGACCTGACGAGGGTACTTGGGCGGCCTTGTGGAAATCGCGTGTCGGTTCACGCAAGTTGTTTCTTTTCGGAGCAGTTATGAAAGTCAAAAGAACTCTTTTCCTCGCTGCCCTACAGTTCGCCATTGTCGGTGTGCTGTTTGCCCAAACCTCCCCAGCTGCGTTGACGTCGAGCAGTATCTACGTGGGCGCGCTACCCACCACCGTTAACCCTGATTGGGGCTGCGCCGCCAGTGGCCCCTTCACCTGCTGGTCCCGACAGCTTCTCGGCGTCGAGGCCTATGCAGGGATAAATCGTATTTGGAACCGCGTTGGACTCGAAGCCGATGCGCGTTTTCTGGCCTGGCGCGGCGTGCAGGTGCCCACTGGCAACCTGAAAGAAAATTCGTATGTTGCCGGGCCGACAGTTCGCCTCTACACCCGCCACAGCTTTATGGTTTCAGGCAATTTCCTCATCGGCATGGGATCCATCACCATTCCCAAAGGGTACGGGCCGGGGCAGGGAAACTACCTGATCTATAACCCCGCCGTGCACGTGGATCAGCGCCTGACACAGAGCTTCCGCATTCGCTACGAGTACGAGTACCAATTGTGGCCTTCATTTAGCGGCACCCTCGGAGGCCATGGGTTGGACCCGAACGGTATCGGAGTCGGGGTTACGTATCAGATCCGTCCCCGCGTGTACTGAGGACTTATGCGGGAGACCAGATGTTTTACGATTCATCCGGTCGCGGAAGCTTAGTTGGGCGCGGGGCGGAGCCCGCATGCTGCTGCGTAGCCGCGCGGGGTTCTTCGCGGTTATCCGGTCTAGGACGCTCAAAGGTGCCGTTGCCGGCTATCTACCGAAGATTCCCTTTAGAAACCCGCGCCGCCCCGCCTGCGCCTCTTCATAGATATTCAGCGGCTCAGGTTGCAATTCAAGCTGCTCTCCGTAGAAGGCCGCGCGCGGATTCCGCACGCACAGGCGCTCCGCTGTATCTTTGCCGAAGTCATTGGCCAGAGCCTGATACCCCTCGGCCATTGCCGGCGGGCGACCCTCCAGGCTGTGTGCGTCGCTGGAGATGAAGTGAACCCAGTTCTTCTGGATCAGGTCGTAGCTCATAGTCTTGGCACGCCGGCCAAACCGCCCGTTCAATGAAGCCGCGGTCACCTGTACAAGGCACCCTCCCCGGATCCATTCCGCCATCCGCCGCGGATTATGCACGAGGATGGGGTTGCGCTCAGGGTGCGTGACGATAGGCATCAGCCCGTTCAATTGCAGATCGTAAAGAATGTCGGTCGTCGCTGCGGGAATGGACGCGTCGGAAAACTCCACCAGTAAATACTGTTTTCCGTTGATCGTGTACTTGGAGGGATTGCGACGGATGTCTTCGAGGTTTTCGAAGGACAAGTGAAAATCGCATCCGAGGCCCAGGGTGATTCGTCCTTCCAGCCTGTCCTGCAGCACGGCGAGCTTCTCGCGGTTGATTTCGGGATTGAATCCGAACTCATGGTTCGAGTGCGGAGTCGCCACGATATGGGTGACGCCTTCCTGGATCGAGGCCTCGGCCATGGCCATTGCATCTTCCAGGGTCTGCGGCCCGTCGTCGACGCCAAACAGCAGGTGGTAATGGATATCAAACAATTTGGCTCAAAGTCCTTCCGCTAACCCCCGCGGCGCCAGACGGCTCCGCGTCACCTTTCTAGAATATCCTGCGGCACGATTCGGAATCGATGAAATGTGGTGCGGTCCGCGTCTTATGATTACCGGTTTGGAACACTCGGCCCGGTGCCAACCTCCAGTTTTCAGGCGTTTTGCGGCAAGTCCGGCAACTCCCGGGCGGGGGCAACCGCAGCCATGCTTATATGATGAAAGGGACGAGGATTCACGCTTCAAGCATGATCAGTCCGAAGAAACTCCTTGTGACTGGCGGCGCGGGTTTCATCGGGGCAAACTTTGTGCTGCGCTGGATGGAGTCCGGGGGCAGCGCTGTCAACCTCGACCTCATCACCTATGCCGGTAATCCGGAGAATCTCGTTTCCCTGGACAAAGACCCACGTCACATCCTGGTCCGCGGGAACATCGGCGACCCGGTGCTGGTGGCCGGGCTTCTTCAGGAGCATCACCCCGATGCGATCGTCCATTTTGCCGCCGAAAGCCATGTTGATCGCTCCATTGTCGAGACGGACGCCTTTGTCCGTACCAATGTCAACGGCACCTTCACTCTGCTGGAGCAGGCCCGCCGGCACTGGTCCGAACTGCCGCCCCGCGAACGCGAGGCCTTCCGCTTCCTCCACGTTTCCACCGACGAAGTGTATGGCTCGCTGAAGCCGGATGAGCCGCCGTTCTCAGAAACCAGACCCTACGCGCCCAACAGCCCCTACGCGGCATCGAAGGCCGCCTCTGACCACCTGGTGCGCGCCTACTTCCACACCTACGGACTGCCCACGCTTACCACCAACAGCTCCAACAACTACGGCCCCTTCCAGTTTCCGGAAAAGCTGATTCCGCTCATAATCCTGAACGCTGTGGAAGGCCAGCCGCTCCCCGTTTACGGAGACGGGGGCAACGTGCGCGACTGGCTTTTCGTCGGCGATCATTGTGCAGCTATCTGCGCGGTGCTCGAGAACGGCGTTCCAGGGGAAACCTACAACGTGGGGGGCAACAGCGAGCGTGCCAACATCGACGTGGTCAGGACTATCTGCCACCTGGTCGACGAACTTCGCCCCAGTGCGGCGATCGGACCCCGCGAGAAGCTGATCACCTTCGTTCCCGATCGCCCCGGCCACGATCGCCGTTATGCCATTGATGCCCGCAAGATCGCACGCGAGCTTGGCTGGCAGCCGCAGGTTCGCTTCGAAGATGGATTGCGGCTGACTGTGGCCTGGTATCTGCAGCACATGGATTGGGTAGATCGCGTGCGCACCGGTGCCTATCGCGATTGGATCCGCCGCAACTACGAGGAGAGGGTCGCGCAATGAAGGGCACCATTCTCGCCGGCGGTCCCGCCACACGCCTCTATCCTGTCATTCGCAGCAAACCGCATCCGGCCAGCAACGAGTTCAATTGATGAATATCCAGACCACAGCTCTCCGCGAAGTTCTGCTCATCACTCCAAAGATCTTTCGCGATAACCGCGGAGCGTTCTGGGAGGCATGGAATCAGAGGGACTTCGGTAATGCGAATCTGCCTTCTCACTGGGTTCAGGACAACTGCTCTACTTCCGTGCGCAACGTCATTCGCGGCATCCATTATCAGGTCGTTCAGCCACAGGCCAAGCTGATCCGCGTCACCCACGGAGCGATCCTCGACGTCGCCGTCGATTTGCGCCGGAGCTCGCCCAACTTCGGCCGTCACGTCGCGGTAGAGCTCTCGGTGAATAACGCCCGCACCCTCTACATTCCCATCGGATTCGGACACGGATTCGCAGTTTTGAGTGATGAGGCGACAGTCGCCTATAAGGTGACCGACTACTACAATTCCGTTGGCGAGCGCACGGTCTTGTGGAACGATCCCGATCTCGCCATCCGGTGGATGGTCTCGCCGGAGCACGCCATCCTTTCGGATAAAGACCGAGCCGGCAGCCCGCTGCGCTCCGCCGAGGTTTTCCCGTGAGCCGGCTGAGGAGCGCGCTGATTCTGGGCGGCAACGGACAGGTAGGCCGCGAACTCCAGCGTAGTTTTGCTGATGCTGACCTCATTCCATGCGATCGCCGGCAGGCCGATCTTGCCAATCCAGATCAGCTTCGGGATCTGTTGCGCCGCTCCAAGCCCCAGATTGTTCTGAACGCCGCTGCCTACACCGCCGTCGATCGTGCCGAATCCGACTGCCATGCAGCTATTGCCATCAACGCGGATGCACCGCGCGTTCTTGCTGAAGAGGCCCGCAAACTCGGCGCTCTGTTTATCCACTACTCCACCGACTACGTCTTTGACGGCAGCAAGGATGCTCCGTGGCTTGAGACCGACGCGCCCAATCCGCTCAATGTCTACGGGGCGAGCAAGCTTGCCGGCGAGCAGGGTGTCTTGGAAACTGGCGGCAGGCATCTCATCTTTCGCACATCATGGGTGTACGGGCCCCACGGCAACAATTTCCTCACAACCATGCTGCGGCTGGCCGGAGAGCGCGATCGCCTGAACGTCGTGAACGATCAGACGGGTGCGCCCACAACATCGATTGTCATTGCGGATGCCACGCGCATCATCGTTGACAGCATTTGGGCCGGCGCGGCCGGCTCGGAGAGCGAATGGTCCGGTGTCTATCACATGAGCTGCTCCGGCTCGACAACATGGTATGGCTTCGCCCGCGAGATCTTCGCGCGGGCCGGATCGCTCATTACCCGGGTGCCTGAAGTCCGGTCCATCACCTCGAAGGATTACCCTACGGCGGCGAAGCGGCCGCGCAACTCAGTGCTGTCGAACGAGAAGCTGACTGCCCACTTCGGTGTGCGTCCGCCCGCATGGGAAGATGCCCTGGACGCAGTGATCACCCAACTGCGCGCATAGCCGCGCGTTCGAGCTCGCGAAGGACTTTCCGCAGACCTGCTAACTCGCCGACTTGCTCCCTGCACGGCCGCTGACTGCTAGCCCGCGGCTAACTGCTTGGCCCGCTCGGTTGCGCGCATTACGGCCTTGATCAGCGTCACGCGCAAGCCGCCTTCTTCGAGTTCCAGAATGCCGTCGATTGTGCACCCGGCTGGGGTGGTTACCGCGTCCTTCAGCAGGGCAGGGTGATAGCCCGTCTCCAGCACCATCTTGCCCGCGCCGAAGACAGTTTGTGCTGCCAGCTGAGTGGCCGTGTCGCGTGGCAGGCCTACCTTCACGCCTGCCTCGGCCAGCGCTTCGATAATGATGTAGATATACGCGGGCCCGGAGGCCGACAACCCGGTCACGGCGTCCATGTGCTTCTCATCGACAACCACGGTGCGGCCCACGGTTTCGAAGATGCGCAGCGCTAGTTCCATCTGCTCCGGCTTCACGAAGCGGCCCTTGCACAGCCCCGCGGCCCCCGCGCCCAGTGCCGACGGCGTGTTGGGCATGGCGCGAATCACCGCAATCCCCATACCCGCCGCTTCTTCAATCGCGCTGGTCTTCACGCTTGCGGCAAACGAAACGATCGTCTTCTCCGGCGTCAACGCCGGCTTGATCTGTGCAAGCAGCTCCGGCACCTGGAACGGTTTCACGCCCACCAGGATCAGATCGGAGTTTCGCGCCGCCTCGAGGTTGTCCGTGCCTACATCCACGCCCCACTGCGTGCTCAGTGCCAGTGCGCGCTCGGCATGTCCCACCGTCGCACGAATCTGGTCGGGAGCAAACAGGTTCTGTTTCAAGAAGGCTTGCAGAAGAATGCCACCCATTTTGCCTGCGCCCAGCACGGCCACACGCACATGCGGCAACTGCGCCGGAACCTCAGGTACTCCAACCGTTATCTCGCCCATGTTTTCCTTCTTTAAGATCTCAAGAGTAGCTGTATCCAGCATACCCGTCCGGTCTGTTCCCTGAGCCCTGTTCCGTGACCGCTGCTCTACTTCACGCTCGCAATCCACGCATTGATCCGTGCTTCCAGCATGTCCAGCGGCATCGCACCCGCGTCTATCACCTGGTCGTGAAACGCCTTGATGTTGAACTTGTCTCCCAACTCCTTCTTTGCATGGTCGCGCAGTTCCAGGATCTTCAACTGCCCGACCTTGTAGGCCAGTGCCTGGCTCGGCCACGCGATATAGCGGTCTGTCTCCTCCTGCACCTCCGTTTCGGACTGTGACGAATGCTCGTGGAAGAAGTCCACCATCTGCTGCCGCGTCCAGTGCATGGAGTGCACACCCGTATCCACCACCAGACGGATCGCGCGCAGCTGATCGTCCTCCAGACGCCCGTAATCCGAATACGGGTCCTGGTACAACCCCAGATCCTTGCCAAGGCGTTCGGAGTAGAGGGCCCAACCCTCGACGAACGCAGTGTAGTTCTCGAACTTGCGGAACTCCGGGAGTCCGGTCATCTCCTGCGAGATGGAAATCTGCATGTGATGCCCCGGAATGCCCTCGTGGTATGCCGTGCTTTCCACCTCGAACAGGTTGCGGTCGCTGGCGTTGTAGGTGTCGATGCGCAACCGTCCAGGCCGGCTGCCGTCGGGTGTGCCGTTCTCGTAATACGCTGCGGAGGAGTTCTTTTCCAGGTAGTCAGGCACCGCCAGCACCTCAAAACCCGCCTTGGGCAATCGCCCGAAGAGCTGCGGAAGCTTTGCCTGCATCGGTGTCAGGTAGGCGCGATACGCCGCCAGCAGCGCTTCGCGATCCGCCGGATGGAGCTTCGGGTTGCCCTTCAGGCTGGCCCGCAAGCTCTTCAGATCGGCAAAGCCCAGCTTCTGCGCGATCGCCAGTTCCTCGCTTTCATTGCGCTTCACCTCGTCGAGCCCGATCTGATGGATCTTCTCCGCCGTCAGATCCGTCGTCGTCGTCCTGCGGATCAGGAACTGGTAGTACTTCGCACCATCCGGGAGCGCGGAAATGCCTGGCTCCGTCCGCCCCGCGGGAATGTAGCTGACTTCCATGTACTTCACCAGCCGCTGATACGCCGGAAGATCCTGCTTGGCAATCACCGCCAACATTTCGGTCTTAATGCGCTCCTGCTCCGCCGCCGGAACCGATGCCGGAAACTTCTTGAGGGGCATGGCCAGCGGCGATTCCTCCGGCTTGGCAATGGCAAGCTGCTTCACCTGTTCCAGTGCCTTTTCAAGCAGGTACCTGGGTGGAACCCGATGATCGTCCACGCCGATCGACATATTTGTGATCACCTGGTCGAATGCGTTGGGCAGGTCCTTCAGGCGCGCGATCCAGTCGTCGTAATCCTTCACCGCGCTGAAGTCCAATTGCGTCACCAGCTGCGGATACGCAGAGTAGATACCGCCCATCTGGTCGATGGGCATCTCCCACTCCTTGAACTCCGAGGCCTCCAGGTCCTCGGCAAAATCCCGGAGCAGCATCTCGCGGCTCGTCTTTTCCGCATCGGACAATCCTGTTGGATCGATTGCCGCCAGCTTCAGCATCCAGTTCTGCTCGCGCTCCAGCCACGAATTGATGGCCTTGACCGATAAGTCTGTACTCTTGTCGTTGTAGCGCTTGTCGCCGATGGTTGAGGCAAACTCCGGATATTTCTCCAGAAGTGCCTGCCAGTATTGGTCGAAGAGTGCATTGAGGGTCTTGCGACGATCTTCGACCGGCGCAAGTTTCGCATCGTCCTGCGCGCACAGGAGGGCCAGGGAAGAGAAGAGAGCCATGGCAATGGCAGGCAGAATCAGCAGGGAAGATCGGCGCACGGAACACATCCTCGCGAATGAGATACCTCACACGAGTGTAGTGCACATCATTGCCTGCGCAGGCGGAACTCCAGCCATTGGTCACCACGTGAGATTCCGGCGCAAACCGCCAGCAGCTATAAGCTGAAAGCGGAAAGCCAAGATCCGCTCTTAGAACACACCTTCATGTCCGAGAATCCGGTAGAGGGTAGACCGGCTGATCCCCAGCTGCCGTGCCGCCCGCAGCTTGTTGCCGCGATTCAGATCGAGCACGTGCTGCACATGCCGGTGAATCACTTCGTCCAGGTTCAGATCTTCCGGCAACGGCGAGGCGGCTGGCTGAATCCCGGGCGACGACAGATTCAGGTCGCCAGGCCGGATCACCCCGTCTTCGGTCTCCAACAGCGCAGCCTCCAGCACGCTGGCCAACTCGCGCACGTTCCCGGGCCATGTGTGTTGCAGCAGCTTGCCCAACGTTCCCGGCCCCAGTTCCACCGGCCGATGGTGGTACCGCGCGCAGATCGAATCCATCAGCCCCTGCGCCAGCGGCCCAATATCTTCGCGCCGCATCCGCAGCGGCGGAATCGCCAGCCGCACCGCCGTGAGCCGGAAGGCCAGGTCCGGCATCAGCAAGCCCTGACCCGCCATCTGCCGCAGCGGCGTCTGCGACGACGCCACCAGCAGCACCCTTCCCAGCGGACGGTCCTGCAAGCATTTCAGGACGCTCAGCAACAGCCCCTGCCCCGGTGGCGCCAGCAGGTCGACCCTGTCGAGGTAGGTGAAGCCGGCCAAGGTCGACGGATCGAAATCGGTCAGCAGCCACTCGCGTGCGTCCCGCCGGAGGAACGGCGAGCCCACCAGCGGCGACCGGCTCAGCAGATAACGAGCCAGCGTCTGCTTGCCCACCCCCTGCTCGCCTTCGATTGACGCAACCTGCACATGGGGAGCAGCCATCTGCGCCTGCAGAAGCAGTTTGCGCCACGCCGCGCTGACCCCTGCCGCCAAAAAGCCAGGCTCCAGATCTACCAGCATGGGTCCCGGTGCCGGGAGGACCGGTCCAAAATGCACCGCCTTCTCCATCACGGACTGCACGGATTTCTGGATCACGGTCTGCGCCCCTTGCCTTTGTGGCCCGTCTGTCGGCATTTCGGCCAACACGAGCATCATCGGCGGACGCAGTCAAAACATGAACCAGCCTTCCCTGTGAATAACCCGTCAGGCCGCCTCAACTGATCTCTGACCCCTGCTCTCTCTTACCTTCCAGAGCGGCGCGGCGGCGCTCCAGGTACTGGCGCATGCTGGGGTCGCGCTCGAGGCCGAGTGCGATCTCATAAGCGTGGCTGGCTTCGGCCCAGTCGCCGATACGTGCGAGCAACTCGGCGCGTGCGGCCCAATACGGCTGATACTCGAGCATGCGGGCGTCGGATTGGACCGCCTCAAGTGCGCCCAGACCTCTCCGTGCTCCCTCCAACTCAGCAACGATAAGGGCGCGGTTGAGCGCGACGACGGGCGAGGCGGTAACGGCCACAAGGCCGTCGTAGAGCCCCAGGAGGGCTGGCCAGTTGGCGATACCGGTGCGCCGGCGCTCCACGTGGGCGGACTGGATCGCTGCTTCAAGCTGATAGCGGCCGATGCTGTTCATGGAGACGGCACGGCGAAGGGCCGCTTCGGCTCGCTCGATGAGGCCGGTGTCCCAGAGTGTCACGTCCTGCTCGCCGAGGGGGACGTACTCGCCGCCGGGGTTGCGACGGGCTTTGCGGCGGGCTTCGGCGTGAAGCATGAGGGCGAGAAGGCCGAGGGCTTCGGGCTCATCGGGCAGCAGTTCGGCCACCATGCTGCCCAGATAGATGGCCTCCACGGCCAGATCGCGGCGGCCGGCATCCGTCCCCGCGGCGTCGAGCCAGCCCTCGGCGAAGGCGGCATAGATGGCGTCGAGCACGGCCTCAAGCCGGTCAGGCATCTCGGCGCGCTCGGGCACGCGAAAAGGAATGCCGGCCATGCGGATCTTGTTTTTGGCGCGGACCAGGCGCTGGCCCATGGCGGCGGGCGACATGAGAAATGCCGACGCAATGCGCGCCGCATCGAGGCCCAAGATTGCCTGCAGCATGAGCGGGGCGCGAATGGCAGGCTCAATAGCGGGGTGAGCACAGGCAAAGAGCAGCCCCAAGCGGCGGTCGGGAATCTCATTATCCGGAGCGATGTCCGGCAGCGTGTCCGCCGCGAACTCATACTCCTCAGCCGGAGCTTCGTTCTTGCGGCGGCGCGCTGTGTCAATTAGCTTGCGGCGGGCTACTGTGAGCAGCCAGCCTTCAGGGTTGTTGGGACAGCCTTCGTCCGGCCAGTGCTCGAGCGCGGCCTCGAAGGCCTCAGACAATGCGTCTTCGGCCGCGGCCAGGTTACCCGATCGCGCCGCGAGAAAGGCTACCAGCTTGCCGTAACTGTGGCGCGCTGCGGCATCGGCCGTTTCTCGAACCTGCGCGCCACTGCACGGGTTGACGGTGGGCGATGTCACCGCGCGGCGGCCGCGGCTTCGCGGGTGGTGTTCTGCTGGTTGGCGGGGCCCATTGACCAGATGGCGCGCACTTCAACCACGCCGTGTCCGACGCCGGGACACTTGCCGGCCCACGACAAGGCGGCATCGAGGTCGGCCACCTCGATCAGGTAGTAGCCGCCCAGCGACTCCTTGGACTCAATGAAAGGCCCGTCGAGAACCTGGATCTTGCCATTGGTGGTGCGCAGGGTGGTTGCCGTCTCGGCAGGGCGCAGCCGGTTGGACCCGACGTACACGCCTGCCTTCTGCAGGGCCTGGCCATAGGCAGCGTAGGCGGCGACGCCCTGTTGCTGCTGTTCCGGGGTCATCTGGTTCCATTGCTTGTCGTCGGCGTAAAGGGTGAGAAGGAATTGCATGGGTGAACCTCCGCATTTGGATTTTAGGCGGCAGTATCAGTGCCGTCACCACCATGACGGCGGAGGAGGGGGCTGTTCGACATCGGCAGGAAAGAAAATCGCATTCGGGGGTTTGCCTTCCTCACCCCCAGAAGCGCTTGGCATCTCGTCAACCGCGTTACTGTTCTCTGAGAACGGATCTACCGTCGCTAGTACATGCGGAGTTCGCCCTCGACCGGCACGAACTTGAGTAGGCCGAGCTCCCCGGCGAGCCGTTCGAGGCGGCTGCGTGTGGCGGCCGTCGGAGGAACAAGCGGCAGGCGCACCGTGTCGCGGCACTTGCCCATCAGGTTCAGCACGGTCTTGACGGGGGATGGGTTCGACTCCCAGAAGTTGGCCTCGAAGAGGCGGATATAGCAGCGCTCGATCTCGCGGGCCAGGGCCCAGTCGTTATTGAGAGCGGCGCGGATCATGCGGCCAACCTCGGCCGGGGCCTCGTTGGAGGCGACGCTGATGAGGCCGTGCGCGCCAATGCCAATGGAGGCAAGCGCCAGGTTGTCGTCGCCAGAAAAGATTTTGAAGCCATGCGGCAGCATGTGGACGAGCTGCTCGATCTGCGGGATCTTGCCACTGGCTTCCTTGATGGCCTGGATGTTGGGGCAGTCGTCTGCCAGGCGCGCAACCGTGTCGGGCTCGAGGTTGGCGGCGGTGCGGCCGGGTACGTTGTAGAGGCAGACCGGGATGGGCGCTACGGCCTTGGCCAGAGCGAGGAAGTGCTGGTATTGACCCTCCTGCGTGGGTTTGTTGTAGTACGGGTTGGCGGACAGGATGGCGCTGATGCCGCGCACGTGGCGGAGCTGGCCAGCCAACCGCAGCAGGGTGCGGGTGGAGTTGTGGGTGCATCCCGCCCATACCGGCACGCGGCCGGCGGCGGCGTCCACGACGATGCGGACGGCGTGAAGCCACTCATCTTCGTCGAGGGTGGCGGCTTCGCCCGTGGACCCGCAGGCCACGATGAAATCGATGCCGGCGTGAATCTGCCAATTCACCAGCGCCCGCAGCGCCGGCTCGTCAATCGAGCCGTCCGCATTGAAGGGCGTCACGATCGCGGTGCCGCAACCTGTTGTTTCCATGACAGGCTAGTTTATACCGGCGGAGGGGTTGTGGATTGAGCGAGATATTCCCGTTCCAGCATCGACATTAAATGCAAGGAGATGAACTGATCGCCGCGTTCACCGGCTTCGCGCATGACGCCCTCGTAGACGAAGCCGGGGGACTCGTAGAGGCGACGGGCGCGAGCATTGTCTTCGTAGACATCAAGGTAGAAGCGGTGGGCGCGGAGTTCATCAAAGACGATGCGCATGAGCTCGCGGACCATACGGCGGCCGAGGCCCTGGCCGGGCGCGGCGACGACGATCCGCTTGAACTCGATGGAGCGGGAGGCTTCCCGGAGGCCGCGAAGCAGAGCGAAGGCCTGTATGGCGCCGGTGGGTGAGTCAACGACGTAGTAGCGTGCGTCGGGGCTCACGAGCGTGGCGAGGTGTCGCTCTTCAGTCCACTGGCCAACGAAGTCGCGGAAGGCGGGGTCGCGCTCCAGGGCTGCGATTTGGGGGATGTCGGCAGGGGTGGCGGGGCGGAGAAGCATAGACTGAGGGTAAATTGCTTGAAAGACACAAGTCGCGGAGTTCGCGCGGAAGTACCGCAGTGAAACTCGCGAGAATTTGGAGGCGATATTGCGTTTGTACGACCAGCTGATTGTTGCGACAGCTCTGTTCGTGCTGTCATCGGGATTCTTGATGGCGGCGACTTGCACGGTACGCCGGGCTCATGAACTCAGTGAAGGCGAGAAGGAATTGCTGGCTGCGGACTACGCGGAGGCCGAGGCATGGTTCGGCGATGCTCTGGCAAAGCAACCGGGCAGTGAGGAGTTGACGGCCGGATTGGTGAGCACGCTCTTGCGGGAGCAGAAGGTGAAGGAGGCGGCGGACACCATTGCGGCTGCGCTGAAGACCGCACCGGAGTCGGCAGCGCTCATTTCGCTTCGTGGCGAGGTGGAACTGCGTCAGGGATTCCCGTGGCTGGCCGTAGCATCGGCCAACGACGCGCTGAGGCGGGATCCGTGCCTGGCGCGCAACGACCTGCTGCTCGCGCGGCTGGACTCGCTCAGCTCACTCCATGCTTCCAGTCTGAAGGCAATTACGATGGCCCACCAGCTCGATCCCACGGATGCGGAGATCCGCAGGCAATGGCTGCTCACGTTGCCATTGAAGAACCGGCTTGCCGAGGCGGAGGCCTATGGTGCTTCGGCGAACGGGAACGATACGGAGGAGGCGCGGAGGTGGAAGGAGTATCTGGAATCGTTGAGGAAGATGGCGAATGAGCCGCGTAAGCCGTGCCGGCTCGTGTCGCAAGTGGAGAAGGCACAAATCGCATTTGAGCCAGTGATGACTGGCGGGCGATGGCAGTGGGGATTGCCGGTGAAGCTGAACGGACGGTCGTCGCTGCTGCAGGTGGATACCGGCGCCAGCGGACTGCTGGTTTCGCGACGGGTTGCCGAGCATGCGGGGCTGAAGGCGTTCAGCACCGAGGAAGTGAGCGGCATCGGCGATAAAGGATCCAAGTCCGGCTATACGGCGTTCGCTGACAAGATTCGCATCGGCGATCTGGAGTTCGAAGATTGCCAGGTATCAGTAGTGAACAGCGGTTATGTCGCCGACGACCTGGATGGCCTGATCGGGATGGATGTATTCGCTGGATTCCTGGTGACGCTGGATTTCCCGGGGAAGAAATTGCTGCTGGGACCACTGCCAAAGCGGCCCGAGCAGATGAACACCGCGCTTTCGCTCAAGACCGGCGAGGAGGATATCGACGAGGCGGACGCGGCCGGTGAATCCGGTTCAAGCGAAGGCAAGAAGGGCGATACGCAAGGGGCCGCGCCTTTCGATCGCTACGTCGCGCCAGAGATGAAAGATTACGTCCAGGTGTACCGGATCGGTCATAACCTTCTCATCCCTACGGCCCTGAATGGCAGTCATCCCAAGCTGTTCATCCTGGATACGGGGGCATGGGCAACGACAATCTCACCGGATGCCGCGCGGGAAGTAACCAAGGTGCAGAGGGACTACCAGCAGCGCGTGAGCGGTCTGAGCGGAGAAGTCGCGAACGTCTTCAAGGCAGATGAGGTCACCTTCACATTTGCGCATCTCTGGCAAAAGGTGGATGGTGTTGCGTCGTTCGACAACACGAATATCTCGAAGGCGCTGGGCGTGGAGGTTTCGGGGTTTCTGGGTGCGAAGACGCTGAACCTTCTGACCATCCGCATCGACTACCGTGACGGGCTGGTGAAGTGCGAGTACGACGTCAAGCGCCTTTACCGGTAGGTGGTTCACCTAAAGTCACAGCTGGTCGAAGATTTCGCGGAAATCCCACGCGCCCGGTCTGATGGGCGAGCCATTCGGCGGCGCGGACGGCGCCCAGAGCAAAGCCGCGGCGGCTGTGGGCGTCGTGGCGGAGTTCCAGACACGTCGCACGTCGCTCGTCGCGGTGACGATGTGCTCGCCCTTGGCGTCGCCGACGCGGTGCGATGTGATTTCGACGCTGGCCGCGGGCTGGGCGGCTTCGATGATCTGCTTAAGCGTGATGGCGGTGCCGGAGGGCGCGTCGAGCTTGGTCGTGTGGTGGGTTTCGGTGATGGAGAAGTTGTAGCCGTCGAGTCTGGCCAGTTCGGCGGTCAGGCGGAACAGCTTTTGCACGCCGATGGAGAAGTTGGTGCCGTAGAGCAGGGCGCCGCCGCGCGCTCCGGCGAGGGCCTTCATGTCGTCGAGTTGCGCGTACCAGCCGGTGGTGCCGACGACGATGCGGCAGCCGAGCGCAAGCACGGCGCGCATGTTTTCAACCGCGGCTTCGGCGCGGTGAAGTCGATGACGACATCGACGCCGGCGAGGGTGGGGGCGGTGAGGGCGGAAGCGTGGTTGTTTTCGTAGATGTCGAGCGCGCGCACGCCGTGGCCGCGTTCGCGGGCCACCTCGCGACGAGGCGTGCCGGTTTTGCCTTTGCCGAGAACGAGGAAGAGCATGGGAACTCCAGTGATCAGCGAACAGTCCGCAGTGATTAAATAAGACGTGAAAAAGTGAAGAAGTGAAAAGTGAATGGTGAAACAGTGCAAGAGCATCGAAATGGAAGTGAAACTCGGTTGCCTCTCACTGTGCACTGATCACTGCGAACTATTCACTGTGAGCTGTTTTCTCGCTTCCACGTCGAAAATCGCCGGGTCGGGGTTCTGGAAGAACGCGGCGTGCAGCGAGCGGACGGCTTCGTCGGCGTCGTCTTCGTCGATCATGAAGCTCATGTTGATTTCGCTGGCGCCCTGCGAGATCATGCGCACGTTGATGTGGCGCACGGCGGTGAAGACCTGCGCGGCCATGCCGTTCTGGCCGCGAATATCTTCGCCGACCATGCAGACCAGCGCCTTCTTGCCTTCGTATTTCACGTCGGCCAGCTTGCTCGAGGTCGGCGGCGATGGCGGGCAGCTTGTCGTTCGAGTCGACAGTGAGCGAGACGGAGACTTCGCTGGTGCGAGACCATGTCGACGGGGCACTGGTGCTTGTCGAAGATTGTCGAAGATGGCCTTCAGATAGCCGTGCGTCATGAGCATGCGGCTGGCCACCACGTCGATGATGCTGAGCTTCTTTTTGACGGCGATGGACTTGAATGGGCTCTTGCAGTGCGGCGCAAGCGAGATGATGCGCGTGCCTTCGTTGGTGGGATTGCGGCTGTTGAGCACCAGCACGGGAATGTTCTTTTTGACCGCCGGCAGAATGGTGGCCGGATGCAGGACCTTGGCGCCGAAGTAGGCCAGCTCGGCGGCCTCTTCAAAGCTGATGACCTTGACGCGCAGCGCATCGGGGCAGACGCGCGGGTCGGTGGTCATGATGCCGTCCACGTCGGTCCAGATCTCGATGGCGTCGGCGGTGCATGGCGCCGCCGATGAGCGCGCCGGTAAAGTCGGAGCCGCCGCGGCCGAGGGTGGTGGTGATGCCGGCTTCGTTGGAGCCGATGAAGCCGCCCAGCACGGCAACTTTGCCTTCGTTGACCAGGGGGCGGATTTTCTCTGCCGCGCGCTTTTCGATGACGGCGTCGTGCGGGACGGCCTTCTGGAACTGCGAGTCGGTGACGATGACGTCGCGTGCGTCCACGTGGGCTGCGTTGACGCCGCGCTCGCGGAAGGCGGCGGCGACGATGCGGCTGGAGAGCGCTTTCGCCGTAGCTGACAATCAGGTCGGAGATGCGCGGGGTGAGCTCGAGAATGGCGGCCAGGCCGCGCAGCACCTCGTCGAGCGGATCGAATTTCTGGTCGATCAGTTGCTGAAGAGCGGCGGACTTCCTTGGGATCTTTGACCAGCGCGCAGGCGGTGTCGCGATGGCGCGAGCGCAGGCGCGAGCTGATCGCCAGCGCGCCGGTGCGGTCGCCCGCCGCGCGCAGGCTGCCGCGCGCAGCAACTGGTCCGTCACCTTGGCCATGGCGCTGACCACCACGACGGGCGATTTTCCTTGGGCGACGCGTCCGGCGACGATGGCCGCGGTGCGCGCGATGGCGGCTGGATCCTCGACCGAGGTGCCGCCAAACTTCATGACTACCAGGCTCATGCGATCGTTCTCATTCTTTGATTCATCCACAGACGGGGCTCAGGCGCGCGACGCGGCTGCGGCAACAGGTTCCAGCTTGCCGAGGCTCGCCAGCAGCTCGGCGTTGAGGATGGCCGCGCCGGCAGCGCCGCGAATCGTGTTGTGCGAGAGCACGGTGAACTTCCAGTCGAGCACCCCGCAGGGGCGCAGGCGGCCCACCGTCACGGCCATGCCATTGCCGCGATTGCGATCGAGGCGCGGCTGCGGGCGATCTTCTGCGGAGCCCACTCGATAGGCTGCTCGGGCGCCGTGGGCAGATCCTGTCCGGCGAGGGGACGGAACTCGGCCCAGGCGGCGAGCAGTTCTTCGCGTGTTGCGGGCTTGTTGCCGAGTTTGATCGAGCACGCTGTCCGTGTGGCCGTCGACCACCGGGACGCGGTTGCAGTGTGCGCTCATGCGCGCGTGGAGCGGCTTCACCGTGTGGCCTTCCAGCGTGCCCAGCAGCTTCAGCGTCTCCGCCTCCATCTTTTCTTCTTCGCTGCCGATGTAGGGAACAACGTTGTCGAGGATGTCCATGGAGGCGACGCCGGGATAGCCGGCGCCGCTAGACGGCCTGCATCGTGGTGACGAAGATCTGCTCGACGCCGAAGCGCTCTTCGATCGGCTTCAGCGCCAGCACCAGGCCCATCGTCGGTGCAATTGGAGTTGGTGACCATGTAGCCGCCCGACTCCTTGCGCCACGGCTGCTCTTCGATCAGATGCAGGTGATCGGCATTCACCTCCGGAATCACCAGCGGCACATTCGGGCGCCATGCGGAAGGCGCTGGAGTTGGAGATCACGGCGCAACCGGCGGCGCGAACCTCGGCTCCATCTCGCGGGCAATCGCCGCGTCCACACTGGCGAAGATGATCTTCGGCGCGCCCTCCGGCTCGGCCGGCGAAACGGTCATGCGCGCAATGCGCTCGGGCAGCGGCGTATCGAGGCGCCACTTGGCCGCTTCGCCATACGTCTTGCCGCTGGACCGGTCGCTGGCCGCCAGCCACGCGATCTCGAACCAGGGATGGTTTTCCAGCAGCTGGATGAAGCGTTGGCCGACCATGCCGGTCGCGCCGAGGATGCCGATGGGATGTTTGGTTTGCATGACGTTGTGAACATTCCAGTGTACAGGAATGCGGGATCGGGCGACTCGTCGAACGTCAGTGATTCGTGAGCAAAACCGAACGAGTTACTGGGGCCACGCCGGCACCGCGCACTTCTCGCCCACTACCGTGGTCCACTCCCGGACATACCAGCGCTTCACCAGCCCGTTCAGCACATAAGGATCGTTCTTGGCGAAGTTCTCCGCCGCCTCGCGCGAATCGCCCCGGAACAGCAGGATGGCCGTGTCGGCAGGGTTCGTCAGCGCTCCCGCCAACTCCAGTTCGCCGCGGTCGCACGACTCCCACGCCATCGCCAGGTGGCGGTTGCGAAACTCCGCGCGGCGTTCCAGGTAGTCGTCCACCAGTTCGTAGAACAGCAGATAATGCATGGCGTTCGTCCCCCAGTCCCTATCCCCTGGTCCCTTTCATTTACCCCATCGCCGCCAGCACAGCATCGGCAAATTTTGTGGTCCCGCAGGTACCACCCACGTCCCGCGTCAGGCATTTGCGCTCGGAGTACACCTGCTCCAGCGCCTTCTGGACGCGATCGGCGGCTGCCTCCTCATCCAGGTGCCGCAGCATCAAAATGGCCGACTGCAACAGCGCCGTGGGATTGGCAATGTCCTTGCCCGCAATATCGGGCGCAGACCCATGCACGGCTTCAAAGATGGCGCAGTCGATGCCGAGATTGGCGCCCGGCACCAATCCCAGCCCGCCCACAAATGCCGCGCACAGATCGCTGACGATATCGCCGTACAGGTTTTCCAGCAGCAGCGTGTCGTACTGGTAGGGATTCATCACCAGCTGCATGCACGTGTTGTCGATAATGTGCTCGCCGTAGAAGATCTCCGGAAACCCTTCGGCCACCTTGCGCGCGCATCGCAGAAACAGTCCGTCGGAGAGTTTCATGATGTTGGCCTTGTGCACGGAATGGATCTTCTTGCGGCCGTGCTTGCGGGCATACTCGAAAGCGAATTTGGCGATGCGCGTCGAGCCCTTCTCAGTGATTACCTTGATGCTCTCCACCACGCCGGGCACGACCTCGTGTTCCAGGCCCACGTACTCGCCCTCGGTGTTTTCGCGCACGATGATCAGGTCAACCCCCGGCCACTTCGTTTCCAGTCCCGGAAGATTCTTGATCGGCCGGAAGTTCGCAAACAGGTCGAACTTCTTCCTCAGCGTTACGTTGATGCTCTTGAACCCTCCGCCGATGGGCGTGGTCACCGGACCTTTCAGCGCCACCTTGTTGTGTTCGATGGACTCATAGAGCGCGGCGGGGATATATTCGCCAAAGATTTCGAAGGCCTCCGCGCCGGCTGCGTGACGGTCCCACTCGAACTTGACGCCGGTGGTCTCGAGAATGCGGACAACCGCCTGTGTGACCTCAGGGCCGATGCCGTCGCCGGGGATGAGCGTAACTTTGTGCGTGAGCTGACTGGTCATTGGTCTCCTGTTCCGCGAGAAGGTGAGGCGACGCGCAGCATGAGGTGGTCAAGCGCTTCGTGAATGGTGGTGAAGACGCCGCGCGTCTCAAGGTGCTTGAGCATCTGCTCATTCAGGCCGCCCGGTGTAGCGTGCGCCGCGGCCATGGAGCGAAAGCCGAGTTCCGGGGTGTGAGCGGCCTCCTCCTGCAGCGATGGCAACATCCGGCTCACGTAGTTTCGGGCCGGCACCTCAGGAAGACCGCGCTGCATCAGCCACGACACAATGCTATCGGCAAAGGCGAAGTATGAGGCCACCGCTGACGATGCTGCACTCAGGGCGTTGAATTGAACTTCCAGGTCGACCGGGAACGCGGGGCCAACCAGCCGAAACAGCTGCATCGCCGCCTCATCGTCTGGATAAATCGCGGTGGGGCTCTCACGCTGGGCTGCCGACGGCAGCGGGATGGCACGCGTGATGCTTTGTGCTGGTGCGGCCAGGCGGTGCAATCTGCTCACGGTGAATGTTGCCACCACACTGAGGACCCGGTGCGATTCCTTGAAACGTAGTTCTCGCAAGACGCTCTCCGCAACCTGCGGCCGTATGGCGAGCACAACGGTGTCGCACTGGTCCAGAACATCCTGGTTCGTTGCGGCGACTGTGACGTCAGGAAATCGCATTACCAGGCCAGATGCGGTTGCCGCGTTGCGCGGTGAGAGCACGATTCGTGGAGGATGGCCCGAAGCATGCAAGCCCGATACGATGGCAGAAGTTATCGCGCCGGTGCCGACAAAGCCGAGTCTCATCTCGCAGTCCTCTTCAGCCAGTGTGTGTGGTGACTCGCATCCGCTCAACATCCGGCAGCGAACTCAAACCGAGTGTGTTTTGCCTTTGCCGGTGCGATTTCCCTCAAGCAATCCTTCAAGTTCTTCCTTGAACTCACGCACATCCTTGAAGTCGCGGTAGACCGACGCGAAGCGAATGTAGGCCACCGTATCGATGCCTTTGAGGTGGTCCATGATCAACTCGCCGATCTCGCGCGTTGTCCGCTCCCTCTCCGGCGCGTCGACGAGAAAGGTTTCCGCGGCGTCGACGATAGCCTCGAGCTTGCTGGAAGCCACAGGCCGCTTCTCACAGGCGCGGAGCAGCCCGCTCAGCACCTTTTGACGGTCGAAGCGCTCGCGGCGCCCATCCTTCTTCACCACCATGTAGGGGATTTCGTCGATGCGCTCGTAGGTCGTGAAGCGTCGCTCGCACTTCTCGCATTCGCGCCGGCGGCGGATCGCGTCGGCCTCCTTGCTCTCACGCGAGTCCACCACGCGATCCTGGGCAAAACCACAATAAGGACATTTCATTCAGGATGATTCTAATCGGCAGGGCAGAAGGAGGCGGGCGAGACCCAAGAGCGAGACAGGACGAGTGAGACACGAGAGAGAGGGAAAACGGCGCGGCGGAATCAGGTTCTCGCCGTTCCTACTCGCCGACCTACTTCATGGGCGGGAATTTAGCGAACATCTTGTCGATGTCCCAGTCGAGCTTGCCTTCATTTTTTTTCGGGCTTCTTCGAGAGATCCTCCTCGGAAATCCAATGTCGATCACGAGGTTGCCGACAGGCTGGTTCTGCACGGTGGTCTGAGTTTCGCCGAAGTCAGGCCTGCCCCAACCCCAGCCCCAACGCCGGTCCGATGGGGCGCCCAACCTGTTGTAGAACGTCTCCATCTCCCGCTGATTATGGACATTACCCTCGGCGAAGATGGTGTCGTCCCCCGGCAGGAACTTCCTGCCAGCCATGACTTTGCGGGTCTTTGTTCACCTGGTCCTTGATCCTCTGAATGAACCGGGGATTTGAAGTGAAGCCTGGCCCCAGCAGCAGGTGGGGTAGTGGGTGATATCGACGTGGTGATCGTACTCCGTTTTACGTCGGCGTTGAGCGGTACGCTTCCCGCGACGGCCAGCAGGGTTGTGTTAAGCGCAACATTTATAATGGTTTTCATTCACAATCCTGCTCCATATTCGGTGCGGGCGCCGGGGGGGATGTAGAGAAAGTTTCGCCTGAAATGAAAACGATTTGCAGACACTCTCGCGATTAGCGCAGCGGTGCCAGCGGCGGAAGGTCGTCTTCGTTGGCCGAAACAGGCCTGTTTGAGCGGGTGGTTGTCGGGCCGGTGGAATTGTGGTTAAGTCGAAATGGTTAGGGTATTTACGCCCATGGCCCGTCAGTGGAGTTGAAATGCTTGGCTAACCGTTCTATTGTTATCACATTGCGGGATTTTGGCGGTTCCCGGGACTTCCGGGTCCGCGCCCGTACATTTGTTTCTGTATTCAATCTGAATTAGCGCAGCATCCAACCTTGAGTAGGAATAGCGGAGATCGGCAAACATGGAAAACAAGCCGGCACAAAATATTCAGGATACTTTCCTGAATACGGTACGGAAGGACAAAACCCCCATCACCATTTATTTGGTCAGTGGTGTCAAACTGACGGGAAAGATCCGTTCCTTTGATAAGTACTCTGTCCTCCTCGAAAACAACAGCCAGGAACAGTTGATATTCAAGCACGCCATATCCACCGTGGTCAGCAACCGCAGCGTCTTGCACGGTGAGCACCGGGCGCCTGCGATGCACACTGGTCTCGGCCCCGCTCCCGTAGGTGTGCCTTCCACCGGCCCGGCAACGGGCACCGGCGGCGATGGTGCACGAGGAGCTGTTTCGATTGGGGATTGAGCAGTTAAGGAACGGCTTGAACCAATCCTCAACGGGTTCTCCTCGCTCGGAACGCGCGCTCCTGGTGGGAGTGGACTTTGCGCTCCGCTCTCGGAACAAACGCGCCGGACAGATGGGCGCGCGCGCGGCCGTGCGGGCGAACATCGGTGATGTGGAATCCTCCGATAATCCGGAAACAGTGCGCGTGCCTTCGCGGGCGCCGAGATCGACTGCTTTGGACGCGGAGGAATCGCTGGCCGAGTTCCGCGAGCTGGTTTCGAGCGCGGGGGCCGAAATCGCGGCCGAGGTTCTGCAGCGACGATCGCGCCTCGACCCGGCCACCCTGATTGGCGCGGGCAAGGTGGAAGAGATCGCGGGCATTGCCGCCTCAACTCACGCCGACCTGGTTCTCTTCGATCACGACCTGTCTCCAACACAGTTGCGGAACCTCGATGAAGCGCTGCCCTGCCGCGTTCTCGACCGCACCCAACTCATCCTCGACATCTTTGCCCGCCACGCCCGGACTCGCGAGGGACAGCTGCAGGTAGAGCTGGCACAGCTGGAGTACATGCTGCCTCGCCTGACCGGACGCGGAAAAGCCATGTCGCAGCTTGGCGGCGGCATCGGAACCAGGGGCCCCGGTGAAACACAGCTCGAAACCGATCGACGGCGCATTCAACGGCGCATCGATCACCTCAAGCAGGAGCTGGACGCCGTTCGGCGGGTGCGCCGCCAGCAGCGGCAGCGCCGCGAAGCGGTTCCTGTGCCCACGGTGGCGCTTGTGGGTTACACCAACGCAGGCAAAAGTACGCTGTTCAATCGCCTCACCGGCGGACACGTGCTGGAGTCGTCACGCATGTTTGCAACCCTCGATCCCAAGCTGCGTGCCATCGAACTGCCCAGCCGCCGCAAGGTGCTCATCTCCGATACCGTAGGTTTTATTCGCGATCTGCCGCATACCCTGGTCACCAGCTTTCGCGCCACGCTCGAAGAGGTGGAACAGGCAGAGGTGCTGCTTCATGTCCGCGATGGGTCCTCCACTTACGGCGAAGAACAGAAGACCCAGGTGGAGAAGGTGCTCGGGGAGCTCGAAGCTCTTACCAAGCCGCGCATTGAAGTGTTGAACAAGATCGACCTGCTCGACGCTCATCAGCGCGAGGGTCTGGCGTCACGAGAGCAGGCGGCGGCCGGACACGAGGTGCTGGTTTCGGCGCAGACCGGTGAGGGTATCGAAGCTCTGCTTCTGGCCATTGACGACGCCCTGATTTCCGATCCGCTGATCGACGCCGATCTGCGCGTACCGCAGCAGGAGGGCGGCGTTCTGGCGGCTATCGAAGGCGGGATGGTGGTCCGCAATCGCGCCTACGAAGGAAATCTGGTGCATCTGTCCGTGACCGGGCCCGCCTCGCTGGTAGGCCGTCTAGGTAACTATCGCCTGCGCGACCGCTAAATCAGATCACGGCTTTTTGGGCTGCGCGTTATCTTCCACCGGCGTGAAGCCCAGAATGCGCATGTTCGACCCGAAGCGACGATAGTTGCGGAACTCGATCGTATTCAACACAGCCATATGGCGGCCGATGAGCAACTTCATCTCCGCGCTCACGGGCAGCAGATAGTCGTGCCCGTTGATGGCAACGTAGTCGTAATCCACGCCAATTCCCGAATAATGGGTGGAGAAGGTGGCGGGCAGATCGTCGGCCTGGATGGTGACTCTACGCACGCTGCGGGTCGCGCTGTCGATGAAGACCTGGCCGTGGAAGCCGGCCATAATCTCGCGTCCGTCGGTGCCGACCACGCCAAACTCGGAGTTCGGCTTGTCGACGGTGTAGTTGTACACCTGTACCGCGCCGCCGTTCAGCTCGTCGGTCTCCTTCCACGTGAACACGGCCTTCGACTTTTCGCCGAAGACCAGGCGCAGCACGCCGCCGAATTCGCCTTCGGAGAGCGCACCCTTCATGCCGTCGTGTTCGGTGCTGCTGGTCTTGCCATTCACCTCAAGAGTGGTCCGCGTCTCCTTCTTATCGCGGTATCGAAGGAGTTCGACGATGTTGTCTTTCGCTTTCCATCGGCCCGTTGCCGAAGGATCGATCGACCGATTTGTCACTTCGAGGCACATGAAATTGGGCAGCGATTCGGTGTACTCCACGGCTCGTTTGCCGGCGTCCGCGATCAGGAGGGAGGATTCTTCCTTCGGCATCGGCGGAATCACGGTACTGGGCACGGTGATGGCCAGTTGTCCGGGAATCTTCAGGTCGGCGGGGGGCGCTGCGGCAGCAATGGTTGCGTCGCTGCTGGCTTTGCCCGTGCCGTTGATCGCCAACGCCGGCGTGGATCCGTCGCCTTCCACGGAGAAAGCGATGGTCTGCGTAGCGGTCTTGCCATCCTGGTTCAGGTAGGCCTTCACTTCGTAGTCCCCGGGCGCCAACGTGCCCGATCCGAAGCTCGCCAGGTAGGGCACCCCACCGGCGCCTGGGTTCAACTTCATGGGCAACGGCGTGCGCCGTCCGGGCGTGCCGTTGTGGGTCACTTCCATTTCGAGGCCAGGGACGTCTTTCGATTTCACGTCCGGATGAAGGATGAAAAACAGCGAGATGCGCTTGGCCGAAGCGGGAAGCTGGTTGGAGATGTCGGCTGTGATGCGGTTTGATTCGTAACGAAGGGGCTCGATGGGATCGTCATCGTCTTCGTGGATCGGATCCATCTTGCGAACCAGCACCATGTCGCTCAACGCCAGTGAGCCGGGAGCGCTCTGGACATCGAACGTGAATCGCTGTGCGGAAGATTTGTCGTTGATGCGGTCGTCGATCGCGATCTCCGCGGTGTAGGTTCCGGGGATGGCGATGAAGTGGCGCTGCATGGCGATAGCAAGGGTGCGGTCGCGATCGAGCGACTCCAGGGCGCCTCGCTTGGTGACGTCGTCGGCAAAGTGCTCTACGACCACGCCATCCTTGTCCTTGATCTGAGCGACGATGGAGACGTGGGCGGAGTAGAGGTTGGTGTGCGCGTCCTCTTTGGGATGGAGTGCCGACAACGGGACTTCAACGGCAAGGGTGCTGGTATTGCCGTCGGGCATGTCGCCGAACTTCAGCACTTTCGCTTTGAAGGGAAAATCATTGGGTAGCTGGGTTTCCTTGAGGAGCTTGACCAGGGGAACTTCGAAGGGGCGTACCCCGCCCTCCACGCCGGGGGCTACGGCATAGTAGCCCGTTTTCGACTGCACCCGTAGATTAGTGCGCAGAGGCTTGACGGCGATGGTCCGGAAGCTTCCGTCGTACTCCTTGATGGGCGGCAGGTAGGTGGCCTGGTAGTAGGTGGAAAGGTCTTCCACCATCTGCTTGACCGGCTTGCTGATGTTCTCCTGCGCGTCGATGTAGCCGCCGCCTGTGTCCTGGGCCAAGTCGGCCATAGGGCTTTTCACGTCACCCAGGGGATTGTGTTCCGTCTGGCTGCGCATAAAATCGGTCATCACGGCGATGTCCTGCTGCGGACCCCAGCTCGGTCCGTTCGGGGTGGGTGTTCCGGAAATCGGCGCTCCGCCTTCCTGCTGCATGCGTGGCACGCTTACCGACCCGTTGGGCGTCACTGCGATGACGTCGGATCCCGGTTCGAACGGCGCCTTGGCGTTGAAATGGGCATTGCTGTTCATGTACTGCCCGGAGGTGTTCATCGCGTCGAGGTCGACGGTGTAGATGGTGACGCCGGCCTTGGTGGCGGCCGCCGTGATGGTCTTCACCATCTCTTTCGCGGCGGAGTCCATTTGGCGATTTTGTGTAAAGTAGATGATCGCCTTGCGTTCCCCGGCCCGCTGCTGCGCCTTTACGAGAGCAAGCAGTCCTGCCAGCGAGTGCGAGGTGTGCTGCTCGAGGGTGATGCGCGGCATGTCTTCAAGTGCGGCGAGAAGAATCTGGGCTCTTGCGCGATCGGCAACATCGGCATGCCTGCCGGCGGTATCGGCGCCGGTGCGCGCAAGGGCGATCAGGTCATTTTCCGCTGCTTGGGCCACCTTGATGCGTTCCGGCTCGGACTTGTCCTTAGTGATGTGGACATCCTGGCTCAGTGTGGATTCAAGTGAAGTTGCATTGCTGGCGGTGGCCAGGGTCACGGCTTCTTCAACCCGCTTTCGGTCGTCGGTGAATCCCTGCAGGAGCCGAAGGCGGCCGGCGTAGTCCATCACGGCCAGGGAGTAGTTCTCGGTGGGAAGTGCCTTGACCACCTTTTGCGCGACTATGCCGGCGGTTTTGGCCAACTGCCCCTGGAATCGATCGAAGACGAGGATGACCATGTGGCCTCGCGCCGATTCGCCGTGCACCAGATGAAAGTCATTCAGCTTGACCGGTGTGCCGTTGTCGGAGACGGTGAGATCCTCCGGCTTCAGATCGAGGACCAGCTTGTGTCTCTTGTCGTGGACCACCAGGTCGAGCGCCACCTCGTCGACGTTGAGTGTCCCAGTTGGCTGTCCCTGGTTTTGAGGCAGCGCCTGCGGAGACTCGGCCGGGGGCGCAGCTGGAGGATTGGACTGGCCCGGTGCTGCCAAGGCGACACAAGATAAAAGCAAACACGCGAGAAGGTTTTTCATTGTTTTTGTTCCCGTACTCTCTGCCGTTTTTGCCGGTGAAGGCTCTCCCAAAGCGATTTAGAACAGACGTTTCTTATTAAAACTTTGACAGCAACAAATTCTACGCGGTTATTACTTTGCCCGCTGTAATTTCTGCGGCGTGTGGGCCGGCGGAAAAGAAAAAGGGACGCCGATTTGGAGCATTTTGCTCTGGAATTTCCCTTGCGTCGACAATGAAATGATTCAGCAAATCGTCCGTGGCACACTATTGCTGTGACGAATCCGCCTGGTCCGAAGGACGCCGCCGTCCCCTCCCCGTCCATTACCACCGTTGGCAGCCGCGAAATATACCGGAACCCTTGGATGCGCCTTCGTGAGGATGAAATCCTCCGTTCGAACGGCAAGCGAGGCATCTACGGTGTCGTCGAAAAGGACGATGCCGCCATCATTCTGCCGATCGACGGAGAGCATATCTGGTTGGTGGAGCAGTTTCGCTACACCATCCAGGAGCGAGCCGTGGAACTGCCGCAGGGGGGATGGGAGATGGAGGTCGAGGACCCTGAAGAGCTGGCTCGCGGGGAGTTGAAGGAGGAGACGGGGCTGTACGCCGAGCGGATGCTCTACCTGGGCTGCTTATGGATTGCGTACGGATTTACGCGGCAGAAGCAGCACGTGTTCCTGGCTATCGGACTTACCCAGGATCAGACGGACCGCGACGAGGAAGAACACGACTTGGTAGTGCGTCGGGTGGCGATTCGCGATTTTGAGCAAATGATGCTGGACGGCGTAGTCCGCGATGGGTGTACCGTGGCGGCCTGGGGCCTTTACCTGATGTGGAAGGCGCGTCAGTAGACGGTCTTGCTCTCCTATTGCGCGGCGGAAAAAGCCGGAGCTTCTGTGGATAGAGAGTGTTCGGCCGAGTTGCTTTTCGGCCCTTGCGCCGGAATAAGGCGCAAGGACGGAACACGGACTTTTCTGATCGGAAGGAAAACCCAAAGCGAGCTTGAGGACTTTAGGCGCTAACTCAGGTGATGTCCTCGGTGTCGAAGATGGGCGCGATGGTGCGCTTCTTGGGGACGCCGTGGACGGAACTGAGCAGGTCCTCAACAACGTCCTCCAGCTGCCGCTGGCTTTCAATCACGGCGCTCATGCTCTTCAAGTCTTCTTCGTCGAGGGAGCGCTCCACAAGGGCCACGGCATGGCACTGCGCGACGTGATCGAGGTTGAGGCCTTCGGGTGTCTTGGCCTTGATGCTCACCTGATCCATATCGATCCCCAGCAGGTCCGCCACGCGCGAGCGCATCTCGCCGGCGATGGGACCGATCTTGGGAGCGGTCAGCACCAGCGTCGTGTCGATATTCACAATCTGGTAGCCCGCATGGGAGAGCTCTTCGAGGGCCAACCGGAGGAAGATCGCGGAGTCGGCGTCCTTCCAGCGGGGGTCGCCTGGAGGGAAGAAGCTACCGATGTCGCCGGCGGCGACGGCGCCCAGCAAGGCATCGGTAATGGCGTGCAGCAGGACGTCTCCATCGGAGTGGCCGGCGAGGCCCTCAGGGTGGTCAATCGTCATGCCGCCGATGCGCAGCGGCACGCCCGGCTTGAATGCGTGCGAGTCCCAGCCAAATCCGATGCGAGTATCCATGGTTTCCAGTAAACGAAAGAATCAGGTCTGAAGCAGCGCGGCGACAGTCAAGCTGGTCTGCCGCTCATTTGCGGAAGGAAAGCCCTTGCTTCTCAAGCTTATTACGGACTTGCTCAGCGCGCGCGCTGGTGCAGATAGAATTCCGCCAATTCCAGGTCGCCCGGCTGGGTGATCTTCAGATTAACTTGAGAACCGGGGACGACGGCAACGGGGTGCCCGGCGCGCTCTACCACGGAGGCTTCATCGGTGCCCACGAAGCCGTCGGCTGTGGCCTCGGCAAAGGCGCTCTGGATCAGTCCGAAGCGGAATCCCTGGGGTGTCTGTGCCTGGACGATGAACTCTCGAGGGATGGTGGAGACGACCAGGGCGCCGTGAGCAGTGCGTTCGACCTGCTTGATGGTGTCGACGGCGGGTAGACCGACAATGGCGGCGCCGTGCTCGGCAACAGCGTCGATGGTGCGGTCGATGGTGGCTGCGTCGATCAGCGGACGGACAGCGTCGTGGACGAGAACGATGTCTTCCGGCTGGGCGTGGATGGCAGCCAGGGCGTGGGCGACGGATTCCTGGCGGTTATCGCCGCCCTGGACGATCTGGACGCGGTCAGCGAAGCCGCTTTCGGTGACCTGGGCCTGGACCCGCTCCATCTCCGGCTTGCGAACGGCGACGATGATGGAGGTGACGCGGGGAACGGCGGCAAAGGCGCGCAGTGAATGAATCAGGATGGGAACGCCATCGAGAGCGAGGAATTGTTTCGGCTGAGGTCCGGCCATGCGCGTGCCGAGCCCCGCAGCCGGAAGGATCGCGAAGACTTGCATAACTGGTGGAGTATACAACGCTGGACTTGTGTCAGGACGCCTGTTCTGGATCCGGGCATCGGTACATCATCTCGTTGGTTGGACGAAATCCAAGCTGCTCGTAGACCGGGCGCCCGGCTTCGGATGCGTGCAGGGTGACGATGAGGATGCCGCGCCGGCGGGCCTCATTCATGCAGAGTTTGAGCAGCTGGCTGGCCAAGCCGCGGCGGCGGTATTCCGGCTCGACAAAGACGTTGAGCAGATATCCGCGGATCTGGCCGGCAGGATCCAGAGGATGGGGCGGCCAATCGAGGAGAAGGAGGCCGGCCGAGGCGACGGGCGTTTCGCCATCGGCAATGATCCACCCGAGGTATCTGCTGTCGGCAATCATGCGGTGCAGCCAGGGCTCGCAGTTTTGGCGCATGATCTCGAGAACGGGCTCCTCCATGCCGCCCATGGCCAGGAACATCGCCTTGCGATGTGCGGCGATGAGCGCGGCGTCTCCGGGGATTGCGTGACGGGTGTGATGCATGGGTCAAGTATAGGGAGGGGCATGGAGTGGGCGGCGTTAGCGATGCATCATTCAGGACGGGCATCGAGTCGTCTGCGAGCCGTATTATCTTGTCGTGCCTGACCTGAAGCAGCCTGAACTCTCGCTCGATTTGCGGAACCTGAAGGCGGGGCTGCGGCTGGCGGTCGGGGTGTCGGGCGGGGCGGATTCCGTTGCATTGCTGCGGGTGCTGGCGAGCCGCAGGGAACTGGGGCTGGTGCTGAGCGTGGCCCACCTGCATCACGGGTTGCGTGGCGAGGAAGCCGAGGGGGATCTGGAGTTCGTGCGCGAACTGGCCGGGCGGCTGGGTCTGCAGTTTCATGCGGAGCGAGTGGATACGGCAGCAGATGCGGCGGCGAACCGAAGTGCGGGCAAAGAGGCGGAGACGATTGAGGAGGCGGCTCGCCGCCTTCGCTACCAATGGTTCCGCAAGTTGATGGCTGCTGGCGGGGTTGACGCGGTAGCGACGGCGCACACACTCGACGACCAGGCTGAGACGGTGCTGGCGAAGTTCTTGCGCGGCGCCTGGACTGAGGGTTTGAGTGGGATCCACCCGGTGCTGGAGTTTCCCGAGGGGAAGGTGGTTCGGCCGCTGCTGGGGACGACACGGGCGGAGGTGGAGAAGTACCTGAGGGCCATTGGTCAGGACTGGCGGGAGGACTCGACCAACCGGCACCTGACATTCACGCGTAACCGGATTCGGCATGAGCTGCTGCCGCTACTGGAGGGGTGGAATCCGCGGCTTCGCGAGCATTTGGCGCAGATGGCGGAACTGGCTCGGGACGAGGAAGCGTGGTGGAGCGAGGAGGCGGCCCAGGCCGCCGCGCGGGTGATTGTGCCGGGGCGGCCGGTGCGCGGCGGGGGGCGCGCGGCTGATGAGGACGTCGCGCTGAATGTCGCGGAATTGGCCGCGCTTGATACGGCTCTGCAGCGGCGGGTGCTGCGGCATGCGGCAGGGCTGCTTGGGTTTGCGCCGGATTTTCCGGGTACCGAGGCCCTGCGCGAACTGTTGGGATCAGGGCACGCGGGGCAGAAGGTGGAGTTGGCTGGGGGGTTGCGCGGGGAACGGACGCATCGGGAGGTTCGGCTCTCGGTTCAACCGGTGGGTAAGGCCGGCGAGCGGGAGGCGGAGGTTACTTTTGAGGTTCCCGGGGACGCCAAAGTTCCGGCTTTGGGGCTTCGCGTCCAGATTGAAACGACGACGCCGGGTATAGCGACTTTGCGGTACTGGAAACCGGGAGATCGCGTGCATCTGCGCTATTCGAGCGCGCCACGCAAGGTGAAGGAAGTGCTGGAGAGGATGAAGGTGAACGGCGCGGCGCGTTCCACCTGGCCGGTGATTGAAATGGCCGGACGGATTGTGTGGATGCAGGGCGCTGCGGTGGAACTGGAGGCCGGAACCCGGATTAAGGTAGAGTCGATCGCAGCCGAGGCGGGCTCCAACGGGTGGACGCCGGCCGGGACGACTGCGCCGGGCGACTAGGGGCAAGCTAGCCGGTCGATCAGGGTGATCACCTTTTCGCAATCCCCCAAAGCGGGAAGTCCAGCGATGCCAAGGGAATACGCTCGGGACTAAGGTCATGCCCCACTCCCGATTTTCCCTGTGGGTGTGGATTCAAGTTTGCGCGCAGTGGGAGTACAATTTGAACTACTGCTCATCCGGGCGGTTCGCTTGTCTTGTCCCCCCTTGCGGACCCATGAACATTTGTGACCAGTGGGGGCTTATAAGCGTCTTAAGGATGACGGAGGCGGTAAGTAAGCTCCTGTTGGGAGTTTCCCCGCCGGGAAAAGAGGAGTCCTGGTGAATTCGACCGTAAAAACGATCATGTTCTGGGTCTTCATCCTGATCTGTCTGCTCATGCTGTGGACAGTGGTGCAAAAGAGCACGAGCATTGGGGCAAGGACCAGGAGATCTCCTACTCCGATCTGTATGACAAGGTGCAGCAGGGCCAGGTGCAGGATGCCACCATCCAGGGCTACGGATCTGCACGGCCACCTGAAGGGCGCGCAAGGACCAGTTCCACACCACGGTTCGGCAGCAACTCCGAAGACCTGAAGCGTGCCATGATCGCGGCCAAGGTCAACTTCTCCCTCAAGGAGCCGCAGAACAACATGCTGTTGCCGATCCTGTTCAACGTGGGACCGTTCGTGCTGATCGGCGCGATCTGGTTCTTCATGCTGCGGCAGATGCAGTCGGGCGGCAACAAGGCGCTGTCGTTCGGCAAGAGCCGCGCGCGCCTGCTGTCGATGCAGCAGAAGAAGGTCACCTTCAAGGATGTGGCCGGCGTGGACGAGGCCAAGGAAGAGCTGAAGGAGATCATCGAGTACCTGCGCGAGCCGCAGAAGTTCCAGAAGCTGGGCGGGCGGATTCCCAAGGGCGTGCTGCTGGTGGGGCCTCCGGGAACGGGCAAGACGCTGCTGGCGCGGGCTGTGGCCGGCGAAGCGAATGTGCCGTTCTTCTCGATCTCCGGTTCGGACTTTGTGGAGATGTTTGTGGGCGTGGGCGCGAGCCGCGTGCGCGATCTGTTTGAGCAGGGCAAGAAGAATGCGCCGTGCATCATCTTCATCGACGAAATCGACGCTGTGGGCCGCCATCGCGGCGCGGGCCTGGGCGGCGGACACGACGAGCGCGAGCAGACGCTGAACCAGTTGCTCGTGGAGATGGACGGCTTTGAATCGAACGACGGCGTGATCCTGGTGGCCGCGACCAACCGGCCCGACGTGCTGGATCCTGCGCTGCTGCGGCCCGGCCGTTTCGACCGCCGCGTGGTTGTGGGACTGCCGGATGTGCGCGGACGCGAGGAAGTGCTGCGCGTGCATGTGAAGAAGGTTCCTGTCTCCGACGACACGAACCTGAATGTGCTGGCTCGCGGAACACCGGGCTTCAGCGGCGCCGACCTGGCCAACATGGTGAACGAGGCTGCGCTGAACGCGCGCTCGCATGAATCGCAAGCAGGTTACGATGTACGACTTCGAGCTGGCCAAAGACAAGGTGCTGATGGGCGCCGAGCGCAAGTCGATGCTGCTGACCGACGAAGAGAAGCGGGTGACCGCGTATCACGAGGCGGGGCATGCGCTGGTTTCGTTCCTGCGCGAGCACTCCGACCCGATTCACAAGGTGACGATTATTCCGCGCGGCATGGCGCTGGGCGTGACGGTGTATCTGCCGGACGACCGGCACAACTACACGCGCGAGTATCTGGAAGCGAGTCTGGCGATGGCTTACGGCGGGCGCGTGGCGGAGGAGATCTTCCTCAACCAGATGTCGACCGGCGCGGGCAGCGATATTGAGACGGCTACCGATCTGGCGCGCCGCATGGTGTGCGAGTACGGCATGAGCCGGCTGGGACCGCTCACCTTCGGCAAGAAGGAAGAGCAGATCTTCCTGGGCCGCGAGATCGCGCAGCATCGCGATTTCAGCGAAGAGACGGCGCGGCAGATCGACCTTGAAGTGCGGCAGGCTGATCGACGAGGCCTACCAATCGGCGCATTCGATTGTCGAATGCCCATCAGGACGCGATGCACCGCATCGCCGCGGCCCTGCTGGAGCGCGAGACCATCGACGCCGAAGAAGTGAGGATGCTGATCGAAGGCAAGGAACTGCCTCCGATGCGCTCGATTCTGGCCTCGCCGAGCGATGGCGGCAGCGGCAGCGGCCAGCAGGTGCTCAAGCCGGAAACGCGCGGCGGTCCGGGATTCCCGGAAGGGTCGCCGAGCCCCGCATAAACTGGATCGAAATCAATCCTCATCACAAAAGGCCGCTCGTTCGAGCGGCCTTTTGTGCGTCACGGCTGTGAATCCTGGTGTCCCTCATTGGCGCTTAAGACAATCGCGGCGAAGAAGACCTGATCACCGGCTCGTGTTTGATTACCGATCGCTTCACACGGTCAATTAAAAGACTTGTCATCCTGATAGTGGACTCGCTCCAAAAAACAACCGGGTACCCAAATTCGGACTCCTATATGTCGTAAGCATAGAACGATTTTAGGAGTGCCAATCCCAATGTCATATCATCGTCTCCTGGCCAGGAGCGCAATCGCCCTGGCGTCAGCGTCAGTGTGTCTCGCCCAGACGCCCGTCAACTTTTCTACAAATACAACCGCATCCGGCAGGACTCCCGGCAATGTCTACGCAGTTGATCTCAACAACGATGGCATCTCGGACCTAATTCAGGACACGGAACAAACGCCGTCCGGGTTCACCTTGACCCTCGCAAATGGAAACGGGTCTTTCAAGCCACCGGTGTTTTACTCACTCCCCTCCAAGACGGGTCCCAATCCAATTGCAACCGGCGACTTCAACAACGACGGCAAGGTTGACGTGGCCGTCGCAATTGCCGGAACCAACCAGGTTCTTGTCTATCTGGGCAATGGCGATGGCACCTTGCAAGCCCCGAAGACCTCAACCATTGCGCTGCCCTCCGGGTACAACTTCAACCTCACAACCATGGCAGCAGCCGACTTCAACGGGGATGGCAAACTCGACCTGGCCGTCGTCGCCAGCAGCACAGCTGCAGGTGCCATGTTCGTGCTGCAGGGCGATGGTACCGGAGCCTTCACCACGCCGCATGTTGCTCTCTCGGCGTTCCCCGGTCAGACAGTTGTCGGCGACTTTGATGGAGACGGCAAAGCCGATATCGCCACCACCACTGTGACCACCGATGTCGCGGGCAATCTGGCCACAACCACCGTCCACGTTCTTTATGGGAACGGCGCATTTGGCTTCACTGATACCACGCCCTACACCAACACCAATCCGAGCCTGTTCTCCATCAGCGCCGGCGACCTCAATAGCGATGGAAAGTCCGATATCTTTGGAACCGATGGCTCCAGCCGGCTCGCCGTCCTCTATGGCACGAGCGGGCGCACGTTCAACAGCTACTTCTCGCCACTTCCAGCCGGCTACCTCACCGTAACGTCTGGCGGCTATGCGCCGCTGCTTACCATGGGTGACTACAACGGCGATGGCCGCATGGACATCGCGGCTTTCAACTATGTTCCGGTGACGGGCGGAAGCGACACGTACTTCGCGTTCTTTCTGGCCGACGCCAACCCGGGGCAGTTCACCATTCAGACCGTCAGCATTCCCGGGTATACCTTCTTCACCGCGCCGGTCTCTGGTCTTTTCAGCGGGCACCTGGTGCCGGATATCGCGGTGGGTGCGAGTAATAACGGAGGCGCCATCGGCCAAACCATGCCGAGCAACACCATGGTCGGCGTCAACCATGCATCATCGGGCTATTTTGGCCCCTGCGATTACCCGAGCACAGGCGAGGGCTTTAACGTTTGCGTTCCGGGCTATGTCAATGATACGGACTTCATCATCCAGGCTGCCGTCAATTCCTTTGGCAAACTGCGCAAGATCGAGCTTTGGATCGATGACGTAAAGGTCAGCGAGCAGTATCACACGTGGGATCAGCACGGCTATTTTTCCTATAGCGGCACCGCCAATCCAGGTACCCATCGATTCACTCTCTTCGCTGCCGATGTGGACAACCGCCTGCAGCGCTATGATCAGACCTTCACGACAGGTGGCGGCCCGGGTGCGCTGCGCCCTCCGCGCCGGGCGTGAATATCTGCAGCCCGGTGAACAACAGCACCGTAGGGTCACCGGTATCGGTTCTGGCTACTGCCAAGATCACGGGCACGCTGGCTCGCATGGAACTCTGGATTGACGGAGTGAAGTTCTACACGGAGACCAACAGCACCACGCTCAGCGTTTCGTATCCTCTGGCAGCGGGAAAACATCAATTTGGGGTCTATGCCGTGAACACTGCAGGAACCAAATGGCTGGGGCTGGCTTATGCGACTGTTCCATAGCTGGATGCCGGCATAGATGGTGCATGGAAAAAGGGCCGCTCACGTGAGCGGCCCTTTGCTTGTCGAGATCGAAGCAGAAATTTCTCAGCGTTGTCCGTAGGTGGCTTTCGGGCCATGCTTGCGCTCGTAATGCTTGCGCTGCAGAGCGGCCGATACTTCCGTCATCCTGGGATTGATGAGAAGCCCGTGAAAGGCCATTCGGGCAATATATTCGAGTACTACGGCATTGTGCGCGGCGGCTGCAGCGGTCTTGCCCCAGGCGAACGGAGCATGGCCAGCGACCAGCACGCCCGGCGTTGCGATCGGATCGAGGTTGCGAAAACGGTCGACGATGACCTTGCCCGTGTTGAGTTCGTATGCCGATTCAATCTGCTCATCGGTCAGGGGAGGGGTGACCGGCACATCGCCGCGAAAATAGTCGGCGTGCGTGGTGCCGTAGCAGGGAATGGGGAGCCCGGCCTGGGCCCAGGAGGTGGCAAACTCCGAGTGGGTATGCACCACCCCCCCTATGGAGGGAAACTCACGGTAGAGCAGCAGGTGCGTGGCGAGATCGGACGACGGATTAAGCGTGCCTTCAACGATCTTTCCGTCAAGATCTGTAATCACCATATCGGCGGCCTTTAGCTTTTCATACGGCACACCGCTGGGCTTGATGGCGACGAGACCCTCCGCACGATCGATACCGCTGGCGTTTCCAAATGTGTACAGAACCAGGCCCTGCCGCTGGATTTCAAGGTTCGCGTCAAGGACGGCTTCTCTCAAATCTTCCAGAAGCATGGTCTTTTTTCTCCAGAATGGGTGTGGCACTCGGCGTGGCTGGGAACGATCAACTAAACGAAGCGGTCTGCCCGATTTCACGGGCTTTCTGGAAAACCTTGTTGATGGCGATGGCGGCTCTGTTCATCGCGTAACGCTGCAAGAAGCAAGGCCTGGCGCGACTGGCCATCTCACTCCGTTGCTCTTCTGGCAGAGAAAGCCATTGCCGCAGTACGCGCTCGGTGCCCTGCAGGGTATCCTCAGCGACAATCCCGACCCGGTCTGTCTCGATCTCCTCCCAGATATTCACCTGGTTGCTGATGAGTACTGGGCGTCCCGAGGCCAGTCCCTCCACCACGGCGATTCCGAAGTTCTCCTGGTGGGAGGGGAGAACAAACGCGTCGCAGGCGCGTAGTGCTCCCCATTTTCGATCGCCGCCCAGGAAACCGGGCCAATGCACCCTCGCTGCAATGCCCAGATCTGCCGCCATGCGCTGGAGCTTGTGTTGCAGACCCACCTGGTCCGGTCCGGCAATCACCAAGTCAACATCGGGGGCGGAAGCGGCCACTTTTGCGAATGCCTGAATCAGCAGGTCGCAACCTTTTTTCTCGTGAATGCGAGCAAGGAAAAGCAGATATCGCTTGCCGCGAAGCTGTGGCATCAGAGAGAAAAATGCCTCCGCTTGCGCGTCGTGATCCGGACTGTCTTCCTCGGGATCGACGATACCGTAGGGGACGACCACGCTTTTCCAGTCGCTGCTGGGAAAGCTCTGAATGGCCAGGTCCCGTTCGGCCTGAGTGGTGAAGAACACAGCGTGCGCGTCATGCAGTACCGCGCGCTGCACCGGCCAATAGATCAGCTTCTTGAGGTGCTTGAGCGGATAGGTTTTGTTGAACCAGGGATCAAGCGCGCCATGGACGAAGATGCCATAGGGCGTTCCGGCCCGACGAGCCGCAATCCACGTTGCCACACCAGGGTAGGTCCAGATTCCGTTCATCACAATGCCGTCGAAGCGGTTTGCGTTCTCACGCAGCCATCGCAGCAATCGCGGAGAGAGCGCGTACTTTCCCAGATAGCCTTCTCCGAGCGCGTGAACAGGGCATTGAATGTTCTTGAGAAAGGGAGCGTCCGGCTTGTCGAGACACACGACTTCAATATTCGCGCCGATTTTCTGGTACGCCCTCACTAACTGACGCACCGCCTCAGGCGGGCCTCCGTGTGCCGGAGAGAAACTTACAATAATATGCAGGATCTTCAAGTGCTCGACCGCGAAGTTGGTATTTCCGTCAGGCTGCAAGTTGAGGTTCGTCCTTTGAACCTTCGCGGGGCCCTCGGGCACATTCAATGCGAAATGAGGGAAACACTGCAAAGCGATCGACCCGCAAGGGGCGAGTCGTGCTCCATGGCGATCGCGCTGGGGATTCAGCACCGTAACCAACTGCAGTTTGCTCTTCTTGAGGGCAATGAGAGCATTGCTCGGTCCAGTGTATCAGCATGGTCGCGACGGTCAACCTTGGCTAAGTGAGGCCGATGGGCTTGTCATTCCGTGCGTAGAGCCACGGATGGATTCACGGCTGCTGCCCGCCGTGCAGGCAGGTAGCTGGCCAGGGCCGAGGCCATTCCCAGCACCAGCGGGACCGCCAGGTAGGTGAGCGGATCGAGCGGGCTGATTCCGAACAGAAGCGCGCGCATTCCCTGGGTGAGGGCCAGGGCGGCGCCTAAGCCAATCGCGATTCCTGCCAGCGTCAGCATCAGGGCGGAGCGCACGAACATCCATTTGAGTTCGTGCTTCTGCGCACCCAGCGCCATGCGGATGCCGATCTCGCGAGTCCGCTGGGAGATAGCATACGAGATGACGCCATAGATGCCGATGATGCCCAGCGCCAAGGCCATCGACCCGGCGATCGCCAGCATGACCAGCGTGAACGAGGTCCGCGCCATCGATAGCGCGTAGGTCTCCTGCATCGTGCTCAAGCCGGCTACCGGCAGGTTCGGGTTGATTCTCCACACAGCCTGTCGAACCTGAGATAGAAACTCCTGGTTGCCGGCGCGCTGCGAGTGAACGGCGAAGGTAACGAACCGCCGGCTCACGACTGAGTGCTCCCGCACATAAGGATTGATCATGAATGAGGGCCAGTAAATGATGACCGGCGACTTCTCGTCCATTCCGTGCTGATGCACATCCTCAACAACGCCGATCACCTCTTCCCAGGGCTGCCCTTGGAACTCGCGAACCCGCTTGCCGACGGCATTTGCCGCCGATCCCCACGCCTCGCGCGCGAAGTTTTCGGAGATCATCACCTTGTGCAGCAGGCTGTATGTATCGGTCCAGGTGAAATCGCGGCCTGCTACCAGGTGGGTGCCCATGGCCTTGAAATATCCCGGCGAAACGTAGTCATATAGCCGCATGGGCGGTTCGGTGTGCCGATAATCCTTTCCTTCAATCAGAATCTGATCCCAATTGGCATCATTTCCATCCAGCGGAACGGAAGCTGCGAAGCCCACGTCGGAGACGCTCGGAATCGCAGCGAGTTGATCGGCGATGTCGTTTTGAATGCGGGTCACCATCAGTTCGTCAGAGATCAGCGCTTCAGGAATGGCGATCTGCATGGTCTGCACGTGAGCGGCATCGTTGAAACCGGGCTGAACGTTGCGCAGGGCCGCGAAGGTGCGAATCATCAGAACCGCGCTTACCAGCAAAACCAGCGCCATGGCCACTTGTGCCACCACCAGCACGTTACGCGACCGGTTGCGCGCGCGGCCCGTGCTGGCCGTACGGCTGGAACCGGAAAGCGCGTCGGATGCCTTAGCCCGTGCATACTTGAGCGCCGGAATGGAGCCGAACAGCAGGCCGCAGAAGATCGACAGTAGCAGCGTGAAGACCAGCGAGTGGCCGTCCAGTGAAACCTCAGTGAGCCGCGGTAATTCACCCGGCCCCAGTGCTTTCAGAAGCCTCAAGCCTCCGTAAGCGACGCCAATCGACAGGCCGCCGCCCAGGAGGCCGAGCAACAGACTTTCGGTGAGCAGTTCACGGGTGATGCGTGCGCGGCCGGCGCCCAACGCGGCTCGAATCGACAGTTCCTGCTGCCGCGATTCGGCGCGCACCATCAGCAGGTTGGCGACGTTTACCGAGGCGATCAGCATCACCAGTCCGACCGTGGCCATCACAACCCACAGCACGCTGCCAATCTCACCGATGACCTGCTTCTTGAGCGAACGAAATGCGGGCGTGATGCGCCACACCTTGTAGTAATGCGGGTTGGTGCCCGGGCCATTCGACCAGGAGTCCATCCACACGCCGATCAGCCGCGAGACGTCCGCGTCGGCCTGTTCGACCGTAACCCCCGGCTTCAGCCGCGCCAGCCCGTTGAGATAAAACGGTGCCAGTCCCTGGTGAGTGCGATCCGGGGCCAAGGAGCGAGCACATCGAAATCCTGATCGACAATCCGGAATCCGCGCGGCATGATACCCACAATCTCTCGCGCCTGAGAATCGACCTGAATGGTGCGGCCGATCACGCCGCGATCGCCGCCGAAGCGGCGCTGCCAGTAACCATAGCCAAGGACAATAGTCTTCATGCCGCGCGGGTCCTGGTCCACCTGCGAAAACCAGCGCCCGAGGGCGGGTGGGATGCCCAGCGTTTGCAGCACGCCATCACTGACGACAATGACATGGACCTCCTCGGGCTGAGCGAGCCCCGTCACGTTCGCCGTATGCGACGCCCATACGCCCATCGACTGAAAGCTGCGATTGTGGTCGGAGAAGGTCAAGTACATGGAGGGCGAAATATTCAGCCCTTCAGAGAAATTGGCGATTCCGCTTCCCGGGGCGTTGAGCCACAGCGACACCAGTCGGTCGGAATCGGGGTAGGGAAGAGGCTTTAACAGCACGCCGTTCACCACGCTGAAGACCGCGGAATTTGCGCCGATTCCGATGGCCAGTGTCAGCAGGACCGTGACCGCAAACCCAGGCGACTTTCCCAGGCGGCGGAAGGCCAGGCGAAGATCGGCAAGCACCGACTCGATCCTCGGCCATTGCCAGATTTCGCGGCTGCGCTGCTCAATCAGCCCCACATTGCCGAACGCGCGGCGCGCTGCCTCTTCGGCCTGTTTGCGTGGCATGCCGCCGGCCATCAGATCCTCTGTCCGTTCCGCGATGTGCTCCTCGACCGACACCAGGATGTCGTCATAGCGACGACGCCGGGAAAGAAGTTGTCCTATCCATCCCATGTTGTGCCCCCTTATGCCCTGGCTACGCCAAGTACGCGCGTGATGCCGTTAAACATCCGGTCGAATTGAGCCACTTCTTTGTCGAGGTGGCGAAGTCCTTCATCGGTCAGTCGGTAGATTCGGGTCGGACGTCCCTTTGCCGAGATGCCGGACTCCGATTCAAGCCAGCCCTCCTTCAGCATCCGCTGTAGCGCCGGGTAGAGAGATCCTTCCTCTACCCGCAGCAGGTGGTTTGAGACTTCCTGGATGTGCTGGACTAGCCCGTATCCATGCATGGCCTTCACCGCGAGGGAATGCAGGATCATCATCTCCAGCGCGCCGGAAAACAGATCGCGACCGTCGGGGTTCTTCGCCATGCCCCGATTATAGAGGAAATACCTATTTTACAAATAGTATTGTTGCGCGAGGGATTTGGGCGCGGGAATTTCCCTGGGCGGGGAACGCGTCTTGGAGATAGTCGGAACTGGCCGCTCAATCGGCAAACGGAGGTTGGCCTGTCCCTTGCGTATGAGAGTGGACAGGTTGGGGCGGGACGATACCGCTGCGGCGGTCGATCTCCTGAATTGAGCCCCTGCTTCTGCAAGGGCTCTCCAATTTACTCGTGCTGGAACGGCGCGACGAACCTGCTCAGCTGCGCCGCGTTCCCATCCACGCGAGAAGACCACCCAGCAGGACTCCTGCGCCGAAAACAACGCCAACTGCCTGGAATGGCCGCTGCCTGACGGTATGCCGTGCATCCGAAATTGCGTCTCCGGCAACATTGCGGCCCTGCTTGATCGCGCTAACCGCGGACTTTACGCCGTCTTCGACGGCCTCGGACACCATCGACTTGATGCGCGAAACGTCGCGCAAAGCCTGTTCCACAGATGCGGGCAACTCCACATAGTTCGTTGTCATAGAATTTCGTCCCTCCACTTGGCTTCCGGGTGCAGGCTGTTGCCCATCCTCGGATTGATCACGCTCAATGGGATGTGATCTGAGTTTCGTTTGTTGTACCCGCTTTAAAACTGATCCGTTACCGCAGTACTTGAGCTGGCACAAACTCGGACCGTTATGCGCGCCGGCTGAACGACGTTCGGGCAGGCCGATCTGTCGGCAAAGCATTCATCTCCGACTGAGCATGCATCCAAAGTCACGGGTGCCTTCCCCGCAAGTGCCTCGTTTTGGTTACGGTGGCGTGCCGCCAAGTGAGAACTGGCACTGCCATGATTGGCCCTCCGCAATGTAAATAGATGTTGCCCACCGTACTGTAGGACATCGAGTGGCACGCAAGTATCACCTGGTACCCATTAGTCCTGCGAGGTGTGATTATGAGGAATCTTGGTGGTGTCAGCATCATGTCGGCTCTGGCCCTGATCCTGACCATTGGCAGTTCTATTGAAGGCCGCACTCAGGCCAGCAAGTTTACGGTCCATCCCGCTTCTGATTCGCAGGTCATCACCGTTACCGTCACTGACCTGGTGCGCACCAAACACGGCAAGGATGCTGAGGTCGTGATCGCGCAGGCGGCAGGGTTCCCCAACGATACGTGCGACGTGATCACCACTTTCGACGTGGTCAAGATGTATGAAGAGCGCCAGACCTGGAACAACGTCCGCGAGCGCGTCGATATCGTTGTCAACGGTATCAAGTATCCGGCGAAGTTTCGCGATATCGGCTTTTATCCTCTGGGTCTGAACCTGGCCTGCGTAGATTTCGAGTCGCCCTATCTTCACTCGGAGTTAAAGATTCCGGTTCTGCCCTTGCAGCAGGACGACTTCAGCGATTCGCACCTGTCTTACGACGATAAGGAGTTGGCCAGCAGCCATCCCGGCACGCCGTTCCTCAATAAGGCGGGACAAATTTCTTCAGTGCTGACGGGGACCAACCAGGGAAAGCTGGAATTCGCCTCTGCCGAGCAGATTCGCGCTTTCCTCAAGCTCGCTGCCGACGTCGCGCCCTGGCCGACCCTGTACCACCGTCCGCTGGCTTTGACATAGACCCATCTCAATTTCAGGCGCGGGCAAACACCACAACTCCATTGGCAGGAATCACAACGGAGGCGGACGCAGGGAATCCCTGAACACCGTCTCCGTTTGCGTTGACGCCTGTGCCGTTGCCGGCCACCTGCGGGTTCACCCAGTTGTCGTACACATCGCTGTTGAAGACTTCCCTCCACGACCCGGCAAACGGAAAGCCCACTGTCGTAGCTATACCAGTGGTGTCGCAGAGCGTGGCGACTACGATGATGTCCTGCCCCGTGCCCTGGAGCCATCGGTGAAAGGCAATCACGCGGTTCGAGTCGTGAACGTGGAAGGCACGAACGTTCTCTCCCGCGCAAAGGCGGGTTGAGTTCCAGCGCAGACGGATCAAGTCTTGGGTGAACCGCAGGTGATCGACCATCGCCTGATCGCTTCCCGACAGCGAATCCGGCCCACCAGATCAGGTTCGACGACTCGGGATCACAGCCCCATTGCTTGTCTTCTAAGAATTCCTGGCCCATGAAGAGCTGCGGAATGCCGGGAGCGGTCAGCAGAATCGCCGTCGCGAAACGCGAGCGGCTGCGCAGCATACCAGGAGCGGTGGTTGGAACCGTCGGCCAAGGCGGGAATGCGCATGCTCGGTGCCCACCTTCACGATGTCGTGATTCTCGACGCACGGAACGCGTCTGCCACGCGTGCGCGAAGCCTTGGGGATAGAGCGCGCCGGCGATGGCGTCGAAGTTGACGATCGCGTTCTGTCCATAGGAGGCTGACTCGACCGCAGTGCGGACGGCGCTGCGCAGAGCCGTCGTGCTGCACCACGTCGAATCCCGCGCCTCCGTTGGAGGTGGGCGTTACCATGGACGTTTGTCGATTTCGGATAGTTGCCGACTTCGCCGGGCCAGAACTCGGCGTTCTGCAGCAGGCGGGGATTGACGTAGCGAAGGGTGTCGTGAGGTCTTGGCAGAAGCTCCAGCCCGAATCGCAGTTCATCGAAAGGAGGTCGCTGATTTCGTCGTAGCGGAATCCGTCGGCATGGAATTCACGATGTAATAGCGGGCGTTGTCGATGAGGAATTGACGGACGTCGTTTTTCCAGAGAGCGAAAGAGAGGCCGCCCGTGCCGCGATCCTGATCGGTGAAATAGAGGCTGTCGTTGTTGTTCCCGCGGTCGATGGCGCGATCCCAGTAGTAGATGCATTGTCGTCGAGCGTCTTGCCGTCGAACGTGAAGCCTCCGGCATGGTTATAGACCACGTCGAATACCACGGCCATGCCGTAGACGTGACAGAGATCGACCAGTGCTTTGAGCTGAGCGGGTCCGGGAGTGATCGCGGAGAGAGAAGGGAGGCAAAGCCCTTGGCCGTGAGCAGGGCGTTGATCGTGACCAGAGTATTTCCGCAAAGCAGCCGGATCGGTGAAACATAAGGAAAGTCCGGAGAAAAGAGTCCGCGCCGTCGTAGCCCATATACGGATCGGTTTCTGCTCGTCGATGGGCAGGGGCTGAAGCATATTAATACCCAGCGCCTGCAGATAAGGAACCTTGCCCACAAATCGAGAAGATGGAAGCCACGCCAGGACGGCTGATGGCGTACGTGCCAATGTGGATCTGGTAGACGATGAGGTCGGGAAATCCGTGTCTGAAATCCAGCATCATGCCAGGGATACGCGTTGGGATCGCAGACGATGCCGTTGGCATCAGGGAAGCCCGTCTGGTTGAGTTGACGGGCATACGGGTCGCGCTTGTGTCCCTGCGCCGCGTTCACCACAAAAAACGTGTACTGGTCGCCAATGCTTGCGTCGCTCTCAAAGCCCGCCCAGTAGCCAAGCGCGTCCTTGGTGAGGCGCGCGTTCGCCGCGTTATTCACATAGTTGTTCGCACCGAAGGTCCCATTCAGGTAGACATCGGTGGCGCGAGCGCCCACACGCGGAACGTCACTCCGCCACCCGACACTGGCGTCGCACCCAGCGGCGTGTTTGCAGTGATGTTTGTCTGAGAGAGCATGGAATCCTCCTCGCACATTTCTGAGGAAAGGAACAGCGCCTTATCACGGGCAACGCTTCTGCGACTCGAAATCAGTCCATGGCGGATGGAGTGCTACTGTACCGCACATTTGAAACTTTCCATCGGATCATTACCGTGATCGTTCACAGCGCGACGAAAAGGGGGGGCAGATGTGCCGGTGGCCGTCGCCCAGTTCGCTCCGCCTCGCCCCGATAGCGGCTGAGCACAAAGCAGTTTCCCTGATGAGAAGCTGCCCCTGCACGATGGTGTCCGTGACGATGCAAGCGTTTCATCGGCGCTTTGTCGCGGTTCTCCGGATCACTTATTCGCAGCGAATCGCCGACATAGGCTCGATACGCGCCGCGCGCAAGGCCGGCAGCAGCGACGCGGCACACGCCGTCAGTGCCAGCGCGCAAATCGACAACGCAATCACCCATGGATCGCGGGCCGACGTGAGAAACAGAAAGCTGGCCAGCGCCCGCGTTGCCAGCAATGCCGCCGCCAGGCCCATCACGGTGCCTCCCATCACAACCCAGAGGTTCTGGCCAAACACCATCGCCGCTACTTGTCCTCGCTGCGCGCCCAGCGCCATGCGAATGCCAATTTCCACGGTCCGGCGCGCGGTGGCATAGGCGAGCGTGCCATAAAGTCCAATGGCCGTGACCACCAGCGCGCACACAGCGAAGAAGACGGCCAGCAGCGTCATCATGCGCTCGGCGCCCAGTGCCGCGTCGATGATCTCTTCCATCGATGTCACTTCGGGCACGGGGATCTGCGGCGCCATCTGTGTGGTTATGGCGCGAACAGCCCCTGCCAGCGGACCGCTCGCCATGCTGTGCGCACCACCGCGGTATACGACGGCGGTTGGTCCGCGTCCTGTTGCGTCATCGCAAAGTAAGCAGTGGCGGGCGGGGCCGAGTGGATGTCGGCGAACTTGGCGTCGCCAACCACGCCCACCACCTCGTACACGCTGATCTTCTTGCCTTCGTCCCGCCGATCGTGCGGCCCAGGGCATTCTCACCCGGGAACAGTTGGCCCGCCGCAGTCTGATTGAGGATCACCTTCATGCCGCTCGACGGCGTGTCGTTCCACGTGAACTGGCGCCCTCCCAGCACAGGAATGCGCATGGTGCTGAAGTACTGGGGAGCTACTGCGTTGATATACGTATCGTGGCTCGCACCTTTTGTGTCCGGGAAATCCTCGTCCCATTGGTAGCCCTGCAGAGGGGTCATCAGTTCGAAGCTCACGCCGGTCACACCCGGCAGGTGGCGGAGTCGCTGGCCCATGTCCCGATAGAATCCGACGAGCGCGTCACCCTTGAGTCCGGCTTTTTCCATGGGGAACGCGACGTTCTGAAGTCGCCGCGGATCAAAGCCGTCGCTGTCGCTATAAATGCGCGCCAGGCTGGTGGCCACAAGGCCCGCGCCCACCACGAGAATCAGCGCCAGCCCACCTCCGTGCTGAGCAGAATGCGCGGCAGGATCGCGCCCCGTTCCTGCGTGAGCGTGGCGTGCTGGCCATCCTTGATGCGGTCGATCAGGTTGCGCGACGTGGCCTTGATGGCCGGTACCAGCGCGAATAGAAGCGTGGCAAAGATCGCAGCCGCGGCCGCAAGCGTAAAGACACGCCAGTCGAGCGAGGTGTCGAGATGCGCGCTGCGCTGACCGCTGAGGAGAACTGCGACAAGCAGACGGCCGACCGACGGCGCCATCGCCAGACCCGCGGCGGTTCCGCCAACTCCCAGCAGAAGGCCTTCAATCAGCAGCTGTTGAATCAGGCGGCCGCGCGAGGCGCCCAGCGCCATGCGCGTTGCCAACTCGCGCTGCCGGGCCGTGCCCCTGGCCATTAACAGGCTGGCAAGGTTCAGACACGCCAGCAGCAAAATGCCGCCGCACATCGCAAAGACGGCCATAAGCGGCCGGCGGAAGCGGAGTCGAATATAGGTAAACCCTGTGGAACCGCGCTCCGCCAGAAAGCCGATATGGCGCTCCTGCATCGCTTGATCCAGCCTTCGTCGTACGCTCTGGTGAAGAATCGCGTTGGTGCCCCCGGACACCTGCGAACTGGCCTGTTCAACCGTGGCCCCGGGCGCCAGTCGCGCCATCACGCTGAGCCACCACGCGCCCTTGCCGAACTTGATCATGCTGCGCTCGCTGGCCAGCACCTCTTCGTCGGCAAGCGGGACAAAGATCTGCGGACGTTGTAATGGGTCTGCGCCGAAAAAGCTGCGCGGCATGATGCCGACAATCGTGAAGCCGACGTTGTCGATTGTCATGTGGCTGCCGAGAATCGCCGGATCGCGATGGAAGCGGTTGGTCCATAGCGTCTCGCTGATTAACGTGGCAAATCCGGCGGGGTTCCCGCCCCTGCGATCGTCCTGGGCATTGAGCGTGCGGCCAAGCAGCGGAGGCGTCTCCAGCGCGTCGAAGAATGTACCGCTCACGTACTGGCCGAAGATCACGTCCGTAGACGCGCCGCTCTTTACCTGGAAGCTCTCCGCGTCAAACCCAAACACCGTGCCCAGCGCACCGCGCTGGCGCTCTAACGTTCGATAAAGCGGCTCCGACAAACTGTAGTTGGGACCTGGTCCGCCGATGTAGGCGCCAATCACCACAAGCCTGCCGCTTTCTGGAACGGGCAGCGGGCGCAATAACAGACCGTTAATCATGGAGAAGACCGTCGTATTTGCGCGGATGCCAAGCGCCAGCGTCAGAATCGCAGTCAGAGTGAACCCAGGCGACTTGTAGAGCTGGAAGATGCCGAAGCGTACATCGCGGCGAATCTGCTCAAGCCACGGCATGCCGCGACGCACGCGATATGCCTCGCGCACCTGCGTCATCCCTCCAAACTCGCGCATTGCGCTCCTGCGCGCATCCGCTTCCGGCATTCCCCGCCGGAGATTCTCCTCGATTGCCAGGTCCAGATGCGCGCGCAGTTCTTCATCCAGTGAGTCGTCCAGCTTGCGTGTCCGAAACATGGCGGCCATGCGGCTGAGTGGCGTTCGAAGATCCATAAGCGCCTCCTATTTCGGCTCGGTGAGAAACAGCGCCATGGTGGCAGCGACCCGCTCCCAGTTGCGCGTTTCCTCCACGATGCGGCTCTTGCCCAGGCGGGTGAGGGAATAGAAGCGTGCGCGCCGATTGGTCTCGGACGTGCCCCACTCGGCCTTGATCCATCCGCGCTGCTCTAGCCGTAGCAGCGCCGGATAGATGGTGCCCTGGTTCAGAATGAGGGTCTGCCCGCTCACCTGTTCGATGCGCCGCGCGATCCCGTAACCATGCAGCGGCCCCATTGACTCCAGCGTCTTCAGGACCATCAGATCGAGCGTTCCCTGCAGAATGTCTGGCTTGCTTTCACCCATCGGTCGACTTCCTGTTGAGTTTCTACATGTCTATAGTACGAGTGTCAACAGGAGAGTGACCGCCGGCCTCCACGGGCCGTAAATTGGATAGGTTCGAACCCGTTATCCTGAATCGGCAGGCTAGATTGCCAGGCCTGAATTGGCCCCGAGGATCCTTCGATGAGCACATCCCCCGCTTCCACACCCTCCGTTGAGCCCTGGCTGCGTGGCACACACACCGACGTCCCTGCGGCCGGCCGCGCCGTTTTGCATGCCCTCGAACTCGCCTGGGAAGACATCGGTAAATGGACCGACGGTCTCACCGACATCGAGGTGCACGCCCGGCCGCTCGGTCTGCCGTCGATTGCATTCCATCTGCGCCACATCGCAAGATCAGTCGACCGGATCCTCACCTATGCCGAGGGCGGGCAACTCGCGACCGAACAGCTTGCTGCCCTCAAAGCCGAGCAGACTGGCGTCGAGACCCTGGCCGAGTTGCTGGCCGAATTTGAGCGTTCTTTCGCCTCGGCCGTCGTGCGCATTCGAAGCGTGGCCGGGCAGGACCTTGACGCCTTCAGGGGCGTCGGCCGTAAACAGCTGCCCACCAGCGCCGGCGGCGCCCTCGTCCATGTGGCCGATCACACCCAGCGCCATACTGGGCAGATTGTCACGACCTGCAAGGTGCTCGCGGCTCTGCGGGGCTGATTTCCTTTGGCGAATTCAACTCAGAAATCAGAGAAATCTTTCCTGGCGCTGTGAAAATACTAGGTTTATTCCGGCTTGCCTAAATTATTCTGTGTCGAGTTGATCCCGAGCAGACATTCAATCTACAGGTCTTTCTTCGTTGTCTAAATCTGGAGCCAATGGCGGAATATCTACCACAATCATGTATTTAGCATCTTGCTCTAGATCAAATACGTCGCGAAAAGTGAACAAATCTTCATTGCCTCTTGCACAACTCCCCACAACTAACTGAGCAAAGCGTGCCATCCTAACCGGCAGACGTTTTAGGCCTCGGAAAAAGCTCACCAAATTACTGGAAGCCAGTGATCAATCAGGAGTTGTGTCTCTTGATGATGCATACCTTCGTGCGTGCATCCGGCAGATCAAGAAGCTGCACCTCGGGTGCGATCACAGCGGGTTCCCGATGGGATTGTTTTGGAGCTTTGACTGACGAAATGGAGTTGGGTCGACAAATAACAACTGGGGAAATAGATGAAGAGCCGGCAGAAGGCGTATTCGCACACCATAACGGCATTTTCAAAATCAGACCCCCAAGGAGCAAGAGAAAGTGAAGATCCTTTTGAGACTTGTACGAATTGCGTCACTCACACTCGCCGCGTTCTGTGCCCTCCCCGGCATCGGCGCACTCGCCCAAACCACCACCTACACCGTCAACGGAGGTTACACCAGCAACGGCTACTACAGCTACGATGGCATTCCGCTGGTCGACCAGAGCGGCAACAAGGCGTCGATCTGGATCTTCGAGGGAGCCAACTCCAACACCGGCGCGCCGTACAGCTGGGTTCAGTTCCAAAGCGGCGCCTACCAGGGACTGATGGCCGAGGACAACACGGAGGCATTCAGCGAGATCGGTACCCCAGCCTCGAGCGGACCGCGCCCAGCCACCTTCCCGCCTGCGTGTGAGGTGAACGGGAAGAATTACTGCTTCGTCATCACCGACAGCTTTGTGGGCGCAGTTGGCAGTCACACTTACAAGGTGAATATGTCGCTCAACGTTTACTTCTACAGGGCGTGCGGAGCGCGAACCTGCATTGGCCAGTACGAGATTTACGGCGGCACGGTTTCGGTAAGCGAGTAAATTCGAAATCCAACGCCGTTTAATTGCTCGATTAATAGCCTTCGGTGAAAGGTAAGGCGATCCGGCTGCTTCCCCGGCGGCCGGATCGCTTTTTTCTTGTTTGATCTTCAGCCCAGAGTGTCGAACTCGCCTACGCTTTCGAAGATGTGGCCCATCTTCTCCTGCTTGGTCTTGAGGTAGCGCTCGAAGGTGTCCTGGGGCTCGACTTCGGCCGAGACGCGCTCGGTGACCTCGATCCCGGCGACTGCAGGGCCGCAACCTTGTCGGGGTTGTTGGTCATCAGCCGCACGGCGGAGACGCCGAGGAGCTTGAGCACCTCGGCGGGAAGCTCGTAGGCGCGGCAGTCAGGGGCAAAGCCGAGTTCGACGTTGGCTTCGACCGTGTCGAGGCCCTTGTCCTGGAGTTCGTAGGCCTTCAGCTTGGCCATCAGGCCGATGCCGCGGCCCTCCTGCTGCTCGTAGAGCAGGATGCCGGCGCCTTCGGCGGCGATCTGGCTCAGGGCCAACTCCAGTTGCAGGCGGCAGTCGCAGCGCAGGGAGCCGAAGACGTCGCCGGTGAGGCACTGCGAGTGGATGCGGACCAGTGGCGGCGCGGCGTGGATGTCGCCCATGACCAGGGCGACGAGGCCTTCGACGCGCTTGCCGGCCTGTTCGCCGTGCTCGCAGCAGGGTCTTGCGGAGGGCAGCACGCCCTCGAATCCAAAGATGCGGAAGCTGCCCCAGCGGGTAGGGAAGTCCGCTTCGGCGATCTTGTTCACACTTTCAAACGCCATGGTTTCCATTTTACGGCTCGTTGAATATGACTGCTGTTCAGGCGGCATCAGGCGAAGCCCTATGCACAAATAAAAAATCGGATAACTTCATTGGGTTCATGCGTTTAGAGGGTACTCGCGTGCTGAGTGTGATTTAAATCACGAAAACCCGGCGGCCGCGACCCTTGGTCTGCTGTCAGGCATGCGAATTGTGAAGAATGGATCCAACTCGGGGCTGCGGACATCCTCTGGCTTCTCCTTCTACTGAAATGAAGAAGGCCCACCTTGAAGGGGCGGGCCTTTGTTTAACTCTTGCATCTAGTATGGCATATTCGTTGATATAAATACCAATGCTTTTAAGAAAATTTTTCGTTTTGTTTTCTGCGATGTACAGCGATTTCCTCAAAAAGTCCTCTTGACAGCTCTTTGGGGACGAAGGCGAGCAAGCATTCAAAATGGGGTCCGGCGATGCCTTTGCCGTTCCGAATCATCCTTACATCGGGTCCAGAACAGCGACATGGTCTACGTGGTCGATGAAGACGCGGCGGAAGAGGCCTAGCGTCAGGAGACCATCGAATTCCGAGGTATGCGAATTTCTCTGCGCGCCGACCAGGGTGACGAACTGAACGCGGGAAAGCTCGGCCCGGCCAACCTTCATGTTTTGAGGGGGAAGGGCTTCAAAGGCCTGCGGTGTTTGGTGGGCGCCGCCGCCACGGAGGCTGGCGCCGCGGAAGACGCCCAATGCCATGTATTCCGAGGTGTTGTAGAGGAACGGAACATTGGCGCCGGAGTCGAGTTTCAGCCGCACCGGCCGCATGCCGTCGGAGAGCATCACGCTCACGATGAGCGACTTCGCCAGAGTTCCGTCGCCGGGCAGGTCGAGCAGCGGCACACGCTCGCCTTTCACCGCCGCCCGCATTGTGCCCGAGTCGTCGAGGCACAGCAGGCCGTGGGGGTTGTCGATGAGCAGGTCGAAGCCCTGCAGAAAGTCTTCACCGAGCACGCCGCGAACGTTGAGACCGCTAGCCTGCAGGTTGGCCAGATCGTAGACGAGTACTTTGAGGCTGGACACCGCATGCGAATCGAGTTCGACGCTCTCGATCTGGGAGTAAGAGGCGGAGGCGTTGACGCCGGCGCTGGCCACATTGGCCTGGCCATGGAGGCTGAGCTGGAGCTGTGAGGCAAGCGCTGGGTCGATCATGGTCATCTGGGTTCCGGTATCGAAGAGGAACGGATAAGGGCCGGCGTGATTGATGGAGACGGGAACGACCATCTGATGCCGGTTGACGATGCGGTAGGGTACACTGCTCACATTTCCGGGGCAGTGAGCTTCAGCCGAGAGGTTGGAGGCGGCGATGGCGGCGAGAACGAGGCAGGCGATCCACTGGAATTTTGGCATTGCGTGAGCTCCTCAGCCGGGTAGGCTGAGGCGACTCTGGGCGCGTGCCGGTACATGGTCTTGAGGGAGTTCGGATCACTCTCTGAGGGCGCGTGATTCCTTTCTGAGCGCGGTACATGCGGTTGTGATGGAGTTGTGATGCCGGCTAAGTCTTTTATCTACAGGTTTGCCGACGCGGAGGTTACCGAGCGGGAGTTTTCGCTGGTGAAGGCCGGGCAGACGGTGATGATCGAGCCGAAGGCGTTCCGCGTGCTGGTGATGCTGCTGCGCAATCCGAGAAAGTTGATGCCGAAGGAGGAACTGCTGAGCGCGGTATGGGGCGATGCGGCGGTTACGGAGAACTCGCTGACGCGGGCGATTGCGCTGCTGCGGCGGGTGCTGGGGGACGATGCGCGGGAGCCGCGGTTTATTGAGACGGTGGCGACGGTGGGGTACCGGTGGATTTGCCCGGTGGAGATGCGGGAGGATTTGAGCGCGGTTGCTGTTGTGGCTGAGGAGACGGCGGCCGAGGAAACAGCGGTTGCGCCCCCGTCTCGCACGGGAGCGCTGATTCCGGCTCCGCCGAAGCGCGGACGAGGGCTTTTGTGGATTGGGTTGGGTGCTGCGGTGGTCCTTCTGGCTGGAATCGGCTGGTATCTTATCCGGCCGCTGCCGCCGCCGCGGATCACGGTATACAACCAGATCACGCATGACGGCCGCAACAAAGTGGGGGTGGGCGGAACCGACGGAAGCCGCGTTTACTTTACGCAGTTTTCTCCCGAACAGATTGCGCAGGTCGGGGTTAAGGGAGGGGAGGTGGCTCGGCTGCCGATATCCCTTCCCGGGACCCAGCTACAGGCGATGGACGTTTCACCGGATGGCACCAATGCGCTGGTGGCGACCGTCGAGGCAGGCCACGAGGGTAACCCTGAGTGGCTGGTACCGATTGTGGGTGGGGCGGCGACACGTCTTGGAGAGGGCCGCTGGGCGAACTTCTCCCCCGACGGGAGCTCTGTTATCTACTCCACCGCGAACGGGGAAATCATGCTGATCCACATCGACGGCAGTGCCAGGCAGAAGTTGGCGAACGTGGGATCTGTCGCCTTCCGGTTCACGTGGTCGCCCGACGGAAAGGTCATCCGCTTCGACAAGCAGGACGGGTTGTGGGAGATGTCGAGCGATGGAAGCGGGTTACACCGTTTGTTGCCGGATTGGAAGCACAGTATTCCTTGTTGCGGTCAATGGACGCACGACGGAGAGTTTTTTCTTTTCGAATCGAGCGACCAGTTATGGGCTCTCGATGAGCGAAGAGGGCTTTTTCGGCGGCCGTCCCCGGTTCCCATTCAGTTGACCACCGGACCTACTGCCTGGGGCGCTCCAGTTGTTGGAAGAGACGGGAAGACGATTTTCGATGATGGATCGCGGCGGCGGGGTGAGCTCACGCGTATCGACCTGAAAACGGGCTCAAGCCAGCCGTTTCTGGGTGGAATCTCCGCGGAGTATGTCGCTTTCTCTCCCGATGGGAACTCCGTAGCTTACGTAAGCTACCCGGAAGGCATTCTTTGGAGAGCGGCTCGCGATGGGAGCGAACCCATGCAGCTTACGCATTCCCCGAACCAAGCGAGCAACCCGCGCTGGTCCCCGGACTCGAAGGAGATTGTATTCGCGCTCATCAGCTCCGACGGCAATCAGTCCATCCGCCGTATCTCCGCCGCGGACGGTGCGCCTCTGTGGCTGATATCGGAGGAGACCGCGGAGACGAGCGATCCCAACTGGTCGCCGGACGGGAAGAGGGTTGTTTTCAGCAGGACGCCGGGCGTTCCGGAGAGGGATCTCCGCATTGTCGATCTCGAGACCAAGCAAGTTACAGTTGTGCCTGGATCGGTTGGCAAGTGGTCGCCCCGCTGGTCTCCCGACGGGCGGTATATTGCTGCGTTGATCTTTCCACAGGTGGGCGGCCTGCCGGTGTATGACACGAAGCTCCAGCAATGGACGGATCTCCCGGTTCATGGAGAGGTGCAGTACCCGAACTTTTCCCAAGACGGCAAGTCTATCTACTTCCTCCACTATCTGGATCAGGGCGTGTTCCGGATTCCGGTGGCCGGGGGCAAGGAAGAGCGGGTATTCGATCTGGGCGGCTGGCATTTGACGGGCAATAACGGCTTCTTTTTGAGCCTCGATCCGACAGGTGCGGCGATGGTGATGCGCGACGTGAGCAGCGACGATATTTATGCGCTCACGCTGGAACAGTGAGCTTGGCGGAGTGCGGGTGTGGACACCCGCGCGACAGCCGGTCTGGAGACCGGCGCTACATCGATGCCCGGATTACTCGGTGCGGAGGGCCTGGGCGGGCTCGATGGAGGCGGCGCGGCGCGCGGGGATGAATGCGGCAACGAGAGCGGCGAGGGCGAGGCCGCCGATGGAGGAAGCGCCGATCGAGACGTACCTGGCGGGAGTGAGCGTGCGTCGTGTGGAAGACATCACGCAGGCCTTGTGGGGAGGAAGGTATCGGCCCGTTAGGTCTCGTCTTCGTCGGGCGAGCCTTGGCGAGGCAGTGCCCTTGTCGATGCCTCGGCGCCAGGTGGTTCACGGAACGGTTCGACAGAAATGCGCTCGTAATAGACTTCCAGCACCGTCAGGTGTTGTGCCCCGCCCGGCGCGTGGAGAACGACGCTGTCACCCGCTGCCGACTTCATCAACGTACGCCCCAGAGGCGAAACATAACTGATGTGGTTGCGGCTCAGATCCACCTCGTCGGTGCCTACAATGCTTACCACGCGCTCTGTTCCCTCCGCATTGGCATAGCGCACGGTCGCTCCGAAGAATGCCCTCGTCTCCCGCTGCCCCGTTCTTGGAGCTTCCGGGTCCACCACTTCGGCGGCTTCGATTCGCTTGGTGAGAAAGCGAATCCGCGCATCGATCTGCCGCAGGCGTCGCTTGCCGTACTGATAGTCGGCGTTTTCGCTGCGATCGCCGTTGCCGGCAGCCCACGCCACCACCTCCTTCACGGCCGGGCGTTCCCTGGTAAGCAGAAACCGGTGCTCATCTTTGAGGCGCTGCAGCCCGCCGGGCGTTATGTAATTCCTGCCATGCGCAGCGGGCTGATGCTCGTGTGGTTTTCTGGTAAACCCTTTCCGCAAGTCGTAGTCCTCCCCGCGCGAATCCAGTGGGCGCCCCAAGGACTGCGGGTGAATGCCATAGAACCACTGTAGGTCATCGAGGTACACCGGAGTTCCTTCTGCGGTGCTGACCGATTTTTTCACGACTTCCGGTCCCTTCATGCCGCCGTGGCGGCACCCGAGAACAAAAGCAATGACAAAAGCAACTGCGGATCCCTCCGCCCGCTTAGGCGTGCTACGGGATGACACGTCATTGGGAGAGCGGGACTGGTGGTGCCGGCGATATTTCAGGCCAGCTCTCTCCGCATCACCCGATGACACCGCCGGGTTAGGGTGAGGTTGGTGCTGTCCCACCCAAGCGACAAGAACAAAGACGTCACGAGCGTCCACCCCGCGAACGAAGACCTGTTCGCGGGGACCCCGGGGTGGGGCACCCGGCTGTCACTCCGGTCTTGCTATTCGGTGCGGAGGGCCTGGGCGGGCTCGATGGAGGCGGCGCGGCGCGCGGGGATGAAGGCGGCTACCAGGGCGGCGAAGGCGAGGCCGCCGATGGAGGTGGCGAGGATCGTGGTGTCGGCTCCTTTGATCTGGTAGACGAGAGACGAGGCGTAGTGCGCGACGGCGACGGCGGCGGGGATTCCGATGGCGAGACCGATGAGGGCCTGGATCATTGCGCCGCGAACGACCATGCTGGTGACGAGGCCGCGCTGCGCGCCGAGGGCCATGCGAATGCCGATCTCGGAGGTGCGGCGGGCGACGCCGTATGCGGTGACGCCGTAGAGGCCCAGGCTGGCGAGCAGGAGGGCGAGGACGCCGAAGGCCATGGTGAGGCGGGAGAGCAGCCGCTCCTCATTGAATTGGTCGGCGATCTGCGCGGAGAAGGTTTGGAAGCGCTGGACGGCGAGGTTGGGATTGATGCCGGCGAGGGTGCGGCGGGCGAGCTCTTCCATGTCGGGAACGGGGCGGCTGGTTTTGACGACGATGCCGTTGGCGTACATGTTTTCGTCTTTGTCGATGTTGTAGTCGGCGCCGAAGGGATGTTGCGGGAGCGGGACGAAGTACATGCGGTGGTCCTTCCAGGTGGCGTCCTGGTAGGCGGTGTCTTCAACGATGCCGACGATCTCGAAGTCGGCGGCATGTTTTGTGCCGTTGCCGAAGTGCTGGCCGATGGGGTTTTCGCCGGGCTTGAAGAATGAGCGCACGAAGTTCTGATTGACGACAGCGACAGGCTGCGACATTGCGGTGTCGCTGGGCAGGATGTTGCGGCCGGCGATGAGGCGCGTGCCGACGGAGTTGAAGTAATCGGGGTTGGCTTTGAGGTAGGAGGCGTTGAGGTTCGGGTCGGGCTTGCCTTGAATGACGATGCCCCAGCCGTTGTTGTCGTCTTCCATGGGGGTGTAGCTGGCGATGCCGACCTTGTCGACGGCGGGGAGGGCGTGGAAACGCTCTTCGATGGTGCGATAGAGGTCGAGGACCTGGTGTTGCGCGTAGCCGGCGGTCTGGGGGTTGATGTGGACGATGTAGCGATTGACGGGGTCGAGATGGAGGTCGATGTGCTGGAGCTTGTTAAGGCTTTCCGCGAAGAGGCCGGCACCGACGAGGAGCACGACGGAGAGGGCGGCTTGAAGCACGACGAGTGCGCGCTGCAAGAGGGTTGCGCCGCCGGAGACGGTGCGGGCATTGCTGCGGAGGGCGTCGACGGGCTCGGCGCGCGAGGCGATCCATGCGGGGGCTACGCCGAAGAGCACGCCGGTGAGGAGCGAGAGGCCGCAGGCGAAGGCGAGGACCAAGGGAGACGGGCGGGCGTCGATGGGGACGTGTTGCGCGCCGGGGAAGGCCAAGGCGAGGAGCACGCGCGTGCCGATGTAGGCGATGACGAGTCCTGCGATGCCGCCGGCGCCGGCGAGAATCACGCTTTCGGTGAGGAGCTGGCGGATGATGCGGCCGCGGCGCGCGCCGAGGGCGGTGCGGATGTTCATCTCAGACTTGCGGGCCATGCCTCGAACAAGCAGGAGGTTGGCGATGTTGGCGCAGGCGATGAGGAGCACGAGGCCAGCGGCGATCATGAGCATCTTGACGCGAGTGTTGAAGTACTCCTGCATGGATTGAATGCCGCCGCCTCCGGGGGAGAGGACGATGTGCGCGCGCGGGAGAGCATCCTGGCGCTCCCTGGTGCTGTAGCGCGGAGTGGTGGCGAGCTGCTGGCGAAACAGGGCGCTGACCTTCTCCTGGGCTTCGACGCGCGACACGCCGGGGCGTAGGCGGGCGACCATGTAGAGCCACTGCTCGTCGGGATCGTGGACGTATGTGACGTTGGCGATGGCCGGCATGGTCTCGATGGGGAGATAGAACTCGGGCGGGGAGACCATGAGGCGGTCGCCATAGAAGGCGCGGGGAGCGATACCGATGATGGTGACGGGCTTTGTGTTGATGCGGAAGGTGCTGCCGATGATCGCCGGGTCGCTGTTGAAGTGGGTGCGCCATGTTTCGTAACTCATGACGGCGGTGAGGGGAGCGGCGGCGGTATCGTCGCGGTCGGCGAGGAGGCGGCCTGCGGCGGGGGTGAGGCCTAATGTGCGGAAGTAGTTGCCGGAGACGAACTCGCCCATGACGGAGCGGGGCGTGTCCTGGGAGGCGTCGCGGCGGACGACGACGGGGCGATAGCTCCAGCCGGCCTGAATGGCGGCGAGCTCTTCGAACTCCGCGGTGATGTTTTTGCGGAGGAACTCGTAGCTGGCGGTGGGGAACAGGGAGAATTCGCCGTTGTCGGGGGTTCCCTGGCCGACGCAGCAGTCGTTGGAATTGCCGAGGCGGACGAGTGTTTTTGGATCAGTGACGGGGAGGTTGCGCAGCATGAGCGCGTGGATGAGGGTGAAGATGGCGGCGTTGGCTCCGATGCCGAGGGCGAGGGTGCCGACGACTACCAGCGTGAAGGCGGGGGATTTGCGCAGCTGGCGCAGGGCGTAGCGGCAGTCGTGGAGGAAGGTTTCAGCCAGAGGAAGACCGCGTTCCGCGCGATAGGTTTCGCTAATGGACTCGAGGGCGCCGAGCTTGAGGATGGCCTGGCGGCGGGCTTCGGCGGGAGACATGCCGGCGCGGAGATTCTCTTCGGTCTGGAGAGCGATGTGCGACTCCATCTCTTCACGAAGGCGCTGGTCGCCGCGGTTGCGGGCGGCGAAGTTGACGGCGCGGGCGACGGATCGCTTGAGGGATTTCACGAGGGGACTCATGACGGGTCCTCCGCTTTTGCGGCGAGGAAGCGGGCGATGATTTCGGCGGTCTGGTTCCAGTCCTGGACTTCTGATTGGAGCTCGCGCTTGCCGGCTCGGGTGAGGCGGTAGTAGCGCGCGCGGCGGTTATTTTCCGAAGCGCCCCAGTCGGAGGCGATGGCGCCTTCCTGCTCAAGACGGAGCAGGACGGGATAGAGGGTCCCTTGATTGACGGAGAGGAGGTCGCCGCTGATCTGCTCGATACGGCGGGCGATGCCGTAACCGTGGAGTGGGCCGAGGACGTCGAGGGTCTTGAGGACCATGAGCGCCAGGGTGCCTTGCATGACGTCGGTTTTGTTTTTCATCGCGGACATTTGGGTTACCAACAGAAGGGTTTCACGGTTCGTTTGGGAAAGCAACAGGAAAGGGATGGAACAACAGGGGCCAGGGACTAGGGGCTGGGGACTAGGGAGGGACTAAGGGACTGAGGGACTAAGGGACTCAGGGACTGAGGGACAAAGTGACAGGGGACAGCGATTGCCGGCGATCGGAGCCAACGGCGGGTGTCCATTTTCGGGCACCCTGTTCGCTGATGGACGGCATCGACCTGGTCTGCGGCGGCGATCTGCTTGCCGCATCGACGCATGGTTACTTTCCGGATGGCTGGTAAATTGCTGGCAGGGCGAGTGGATGCTTTGGCATTCGCGAATTCCCCGCTTTTATCGCGCAGTGAGCACGTGGGTGCGCTGCTTTGATCCGGAGGTCAAACGATGCGTGTGCTGATTCAAGACTTGCGTTTTGCTTTTCGCCAGATGGGCAAGAGGCCCGGCTTCTCGGCCGTTGTGGTGTTGACGATGGCCCTTGGCATCGGAGCCAACGCCGCCATCTTCAGCGTGCTGGACGCGGTGCTTCTGCGGCCGCTGCCGTATAGCCATCCCGAAAAGCTGGTGAAGATATGGTCGCGGTTTACGGGCATTGGGTTGCCGAATGACCAGAACGCGGTTTCGGCTCCGGAGTTTCGCGACTATCAGCAGCTGAATCGCAGCTTCGACGAGATGGCGGCAATGGGGACCGGCACGGCGAATCTGGGTGTGAAGGGAAGCCCTCAGCGGGTGCAGGGCGCGGGCGTAACGCCGAGCCTGTTTCCGCTGCTGGGAGCGAAGACACTTCTGGGGCGGACGTTTTTGCCGGAGGAGGCGCAGCCCGGGCACGACGCCGAGGTGGTGCTGAGCTATGGGCTTTGGCGCCGCGTTTTTGGCGGGGATCCGAGCGTGGTGGGACGGACCATCCCGATCGACGGCGTGCCGAACACGGTGGTCGGGGTGATGCCCGCGGGCTTCGATTATCCGGACGAGAGCGAGATCTGGGAGCCGCTGGCGTTTTCGCCGAATGACTTGAGCGAGAACAGTCGCGGCGGCCATGGCCTTGAGGTGCTGGGCCGGATCAAGCCCGGGTTGACGATGGCGCAGGTGCAAGGGGACATGGATCGTGTGGGGAAAACGATGATTGAACAGCATCGGAACTACCCCTACGAGAAGTACGGATTCGGAGTCATCCTGCATCCTTTGCTGGAGGAGACGGTCGGCGACGTGAAGACATTCCTGGTGGTGCTGATGGCGGCTGTGGGGCTGGTGCTGCTGATTGCGTGCGCCAACATCGCCAACCTTCTGTTGTCGCGTTCCGCGGAGCGGCAGCAGGAGATGGAGACGCGCATGGCGCTGGGGGCGAGCGGCTGGCGGCTGAGCCGGCAGTTGCTGACCGAAAGCGTGGTGCTGGCGCTGGTGGGTGGGCTGGTTGGATTGGCGGTGACGCCGCTGGTGCTGCGCGGGCTGATGGCGATAGCCGCCAAGTCATTGCCGCGCGCAGTGGCGACGGGGATTGATGGGCGGGTGCTGGCGCTGACGGCGGTGGTATCGCTGGCGACAGGAATCCTGTTCGGGTTGGCGCCGGCGTTACAGTCGGCGCGCAAGAGACGGTTCGAGGGATTGAAGAGCGGACGCAGCACTGAAGGCAGGCGTCCGAAGAGGCTGCGCAGCGGGCTGGTGGTGTGCGAGACCGCGTTATCGTTGCTGCTGGTGGTGGGGGCGGGACTGCTGCTGCGGAGTTTTGCGCGGATCCTGGAGGTGGATCCGGGATTCAAGCCGGAGGGGGTTCTGACGTTACGGGTGGCGTTGCCGGACGCGGTTTACAGCAAGCCGGAGCAGGTTCGCGGGTTCTACAGGGATTTGATTGGCCGGGTGCAGCGGCTGCCGGGCGTGCAGGCGGTGGGCGCGGTGTCCGCGCTACCGCTGAGCGGACAGGTGTCGGGACGACACACGAATCAGTGAGGCCGGAGGATACGACGCCCGAGGCGGATCAGCGCGTGGCGACTCCGGACTACTTCAAGTCGATGGGGATTGGACTGGTTCGAGGCCGGTACTTCGAGGAGCGCGATTCCGATGGGGCGCCGCTGGTGTCGATTGTGGACGAGAGCCTGGCGCAGACCTTCTGGCCCAATGAGGATCCGATCGGCAAGCGGCTTCACATTGGCGGTCTGGGATCGAAGGCGCCGTGGACGACGATTGTGGGCGTGGTGCGGCACGTGCGCAATCGCACGCTGGAGGCGCGTTCGCGCGTCGAGGTGTATTGGCCTGAGAACCAGAGGCCGTTTTCCGGAATGACGTTGGCTGTGCAGACGGCGGGAAATCCGATGACGCTGGTACCGACGATTCAGCGCGAGATCGGCTCGATCGATCCTGATCTGCCCGTGTTCCGCGTCCGCACCATGTCGGAAGTGATGGGCGATTCCCTGCAGCGGCGTCGATTGGCACTGATTCTTCTGGCCGGGTTTGCGGGTCTTGCGTTGCTGCTGGCCGCGGTCGGAATTTACGGCGTCACGTCGTATGGCGTTGCGCAGCGGCGACAGGAGATAGGATTGCGCATGGCATTGGGCGCAGACCGCGGCCAGGTGCTGCGGATGATGATCCGCGGCGGGATGGGGACGATTGCAGTGGGGCTCGTGGTCGGCGTGGTGCTGTCGTTGTCGCTGACGCGGCTGATGAGCGGCATGCTGTTTTCCGTGCGAGCGTACGATCCTGCTGCCATTGTTGGCGCCGCGGTGCTGTTGACCGCTGCGGCGTTCCTGGCTATTTTGATTCCGCACGGCGCGCAACGAGGGTGAATCCAATGGTGGCGTTGAGGTACGAGTGAAGACAGGGACTTAGGGACTTAAGGACTTAGGGACTTAGGGACTTAGGGACTTAGGGACTTAGGGACTTAGGGACTTAGGGACTTAGGGACTTAGGGACTTAGGGACTTAGGGACTTAGGGACTTAGGGACTTAGGGACTTAGGTGTGAGACGAGAAAAGGGCGCGACAGTATTACGCTGCCGCGCCCCTTTTTGTTGAGCCCAGGTTCGGGCTAGAAGTTGAACTTGCCTCCGAGCTGCAGCACGCGCGGATCCCAGGTGCTGGTGGCCTGGCCGAACTTGCTGTCTCCGAGGTTGGCACCGATGCCGTTGAACTCGGTGTGGTTGAAGGTGTTGAAGGATTCGGCGCGGAACTCGAAGCCCATCGACTCGCGAATCTTGAAGGTTTTGTAGAGCGATGTGTCGAAGTTGGTGCGACCGGGGCCGAGGGCGATGTCCTTGCTGGCATTGCCGAAGCCGTTGTTGGCGCCACCGGCCCAGGCGGGCGTGGGGGCGGTGAAGACGGAGGTGTCGAACCATTCCTTTGGGGTCTTCATGTACTTCGGTCTTGCGCTCACGTCAGGACGGTTGGTGTAGTCGCCGCCGAGGCCGATGGGATCGTAGCCCAAGGAGAGCCCGGGTCCCTGGTTGTTGATGATGGTTCCGGATTCGGCCGTGAAGACGCCGGCAATCTGCCAGCCGCCCAGCAATGACCCCGCGAGACCCTGGTTGTGAAGCAGGAACGGGAGGGCGTAGATGTAGTTGGCGGTGAGGATGTGACGGCGATCGAGCGCGCCCGACCCCTTGTCATACTTCAGGTTGAAGGGATTGCTGACCTGGTTGAGGTCGTAGGAGGTGATGTCGATCTCATGGGACCAGGTGTAGTCGAGCTCACCGGTCAAGCCGTGCTTGTTTTGCGCGCGCAGGCCGGTCTGGAAGCCGTTGTAGTTGCCGTTGGTGGTGTTCTCCTCCTGGTTGATGGTGCCGTAGCCCTGGTAGGTACGGTAGAGATTTGGATTGGAGAGGCTGGATCCTCCGGGATTGGTGCCGCTCTTGTTGCTGGGATCGCCGGCGTTCATGCGGACGGACATGGGAGTGTCGAGCGGGAAGTTGTTGATGCGCCGCTCGACGTTCTGGTTCCACGCTGTGTTGCCGACGTATTGAACAACCCAGATGACCGAAGGCGCGAGCTGCTGCTGATAGCCGAGGCTGAACTGCGCGACGGCCGGAGCGGGGTAGTACTGCGCCATGTTGAACAAACCGTCAGCGGGGAAGAAGGGAAGCGCCGCGGTGCTGCCGGTAACCCAGCTGGTGTGTGGATCGGAGAGATAGACGTTGGAGGCTTTGGGATTGTAGGCAAACGGCGGGCTGGTGGCCGCGTTGTAGATGTCGTTGCCCTGCATGCGCTCGTAGAAGGTGCCACCGCCGCCGCGCAGGACGCTGGTGCCGTTGCCGCGGAGATCCCAGGAGAAGCCGATGCGTGGCTGCCAGGTGAAGTAGTCGTTTTTGACCAGTCCGCGCGGGGTTCCGTTCTGATTGGCCAGTTGCATGCCGTTCAGGTAGAAGGGCGTGCCATTGACCGTGGCAAATCCCGGGCCGGCTGGATTCATGGATCCGTCGGCGTTCCAGAGCGGCATGGCGCTGGCTGAGTATGCGGCCGGGTTGAAGTTCGCGACGTCGTTGCTGCGTTCCCATGCGTGCGGCAGGGCGTCGTAGCGGAAGCCGAGCTGCAGGCTGAGATTGCGCCGGACGTGCCAGTTGTCGTTGCCGTAGAAGGACGGCGTCTGGTTGACGTAGTGGCGGATGGGCAGTGCCTGGAACTCGGAGTAGCTTCCGGCGATACCCATGAGCATGTCCATCATGCCGTCGCCGGAGAGGTTGTTGAATGCCAGGCTGCCTTCGGGATCGCCGAAGAGCTGCTGGTTCTTGGTGTAGCGGTTGTAGCTGAAGCCGAACTTGAAGGCGTGCACACCGCGGGTCCAGGAGATGTCGACCTTCGGCTCGTAGTCTTGCGCGGCGTTATGCCATGGCGCCGAGCCCATGTCCTCAGAGGTGTTGTAAGGCGCACCGAAAGCGGTAACGCCGGGCAGGGACTTGGAGCCGTTGTTGAAGAATTTGCTGACAGTCCAGCCGCTGGGCAGCATGGAGTTCTTGCTGTTGGTGATGTTGATGGTGTTGCCGTCGTAGTTCATGCTGGCTTCAACCAGCAGACTGGGGTTGATGGTGCCGCTGAGCTTGATGGCCGCGGTGTTGGACGGGTTGGAGAGAGTGCTGGTGACGGTGTTGTAACTGTAGGCAAGCCATCCGAGCATGGGAGCGGCATTGCCCTGGGTGACGGAGTTGTGTTCGTAGTGGCCCATGAGCTGCCACTTGGAAAACAGCTGGTGGTCGATGCGGGCGATATCGTCGCGCACGTAGATGGGAGTTTCAGCCTGCGAGACCACCTGGTCGTTGGAGTTGCTGGGTTTGGGGATGACGCCGCTGCCGAAGTAGAGCAGAGCGTTGGGATCGAAAAGGTTGGAGGGGATGACGTTGCCGGGGAATGGACCGCCCGGTGTGAGGCCGTCGGCGGCCAGCTTGGCATCGAATGCCGGATCGGTGACGTTGGGAACAGTCAAGGTGGTGCCGGGTGCAAAGGCGGGTGGGACGTAAGTCAGGTTCGTGCCGGCGGTGGGGAAGTCGGCTGTGGGGAGCGTGTTGACCAGGGTGGGTGTGCTGCCCTGGATCAGGCGACGCCATTCTTCGTTCCAGAAGAAGAAGGTTTTGCGGGGGTGCTGGAAGGGAAGCAGCGGTCCGCCGACGTTGCCGCCGAAGATGTTGTAGTTGAGCTTCTGACGCGGCGTGATGGTGGAGCTGTTTTTGTTGAACCAGTTGTTGGCGTCGAAGAGGGTGTTGCGGTTGAACTCCCAGAGCTCGCCGGAATATTTTTGTCCGCCGCTTTTGAAAGCCAGCGTGATGGTGGCGCCGGAGGAGATGCCGTAGTCGGGCGGGTAATTGCTGGAGAGGGTCTGGAACTCGGCGATGGCGTCCTGGGAGGGCATGATGTCCATGCCGCCGGCGCCGCCGCGATCGTCGGCTTCGGAGCCGTCGATGAGCCAGATATTGTGGCTTTGGCGAAGACCGTTGATGCTGATGGTGAAGTTGGCGGCTACCGATGTTGGGGTGTTGTTGTCGGGCAGGGCGGAGCTGACGCCGAGGCCGAGTGCGGCGAGCGCGGCGAAGTTGCGATTTTCGGTGGCGATGTGGGTGATCTGTTCGGTGTTGATGAGGGAACTGACCACGTTGGAGTCGGTCTGCACGGTGAGCGCGTCGGCCTGGACGGTGACGGTCTCCGCAGCTCCTCCCACTTTCATTTGCACATCGGAGCGCAGGGTGCGCGAGACGTTAAGCACGATGCCCTTCGAGGTGTATTTCTCAAATCCCTGGGCTGTGACCTCAAGGGAATAGGAGCCGACGTTAAGGGCGGGGAAGGTGAAGAGCCCGGCGCTATCCGTGGTCGCTGTGCGAGCGTTGCCGGTGCCTTCGTTGGTTAGGTTGACCTGGGCGCCGACAATCGCGTTGCCGGCCGGGTCAGTCACGATGCCGTTGATCTCAGAGTTTTGCTGGGCGTGCAATGGAAGGAGGAACGCGGACAGTAATAGAGCGCAGGGCAGAACACCTCTGCACTTGGGGAATCGCATTGTTTTGCCTCCAGAAGTTGGCCGTGCTTTTTTTTTGCGTTATAGACTGCAGCCGGAGTCGCCCGGCCGAAACCGATTATTTTCCTTAACTTCTGGAGAAAGGGAAAATAGTGCGGATTATCTACACTTCTGCTTACGTCTTCCCACCCGTAGAAAAGGAAAATAGCCAAGAACCAAAGCGATTTAGCAGAAACAATTGCGCAGGGTCAATCTCAGGACAATCCCTGCGGTTTTCTTAGAAGCGGGAGCGGTGAAGATGCGTTGCCTGTGTTTGCGAACAGGAGGTTTCGATTTGCATAAGACAGCGCCGCGAATTGATAGAGTGAAGGCGTGACCAACACACTGCTGCTGATAACGCTGCTTGTAAAGTTGGGGGTAGCCGCGGCAGTGGCCAGCGCCCTGGCGCGGTCGCGTACTTTTCAGCGGCTCCTGTTTGCCGACCGGCGCAGGCCCGGGCAGACCATGGCGCTGCTGGCCTTTTTTCTGGTGCCGTTGACGCTGGGCGTGTGGGTGCGGACGACGGTGTCGAACTTCCTGGCCGCGGATATCTCGTTTGAGACGGTGATTCTGCTGGGGCTGCTGGTGGGGCCTGGCTCGGCGATGTTGGGCGGCGTGGTGCTGTCGCTGCCCGCGGTGTACCACCATGAATACCTGGCGTTGCCCTTCAATGCGGGACTGGGGCTGGCCGCGGGCGTGCTGGGGTGGACCGTGGAGCGCGCGGAGATCTGGGAGTTTACGCCATTCATCGATCTCAGCCTGTATCGCTGGATCAGACGCAACCTGCGCAAGCCGCGTATCGACCGCCAGTTTTTGATGCTCTTCATCATCGTGGTTCTGGAGATGGTGCGGGAGTGGATTGCGCGCGCCTATCCCAACCGGCTGTTTGCGCTGCCCACGCCGACGTGGGGGCTGCGGGTTCTGGTGTGGCTGTCGCCGCCGGTGACGGTGGGCATTGCGCTGAAGGTCTGGAATGCGTTGCGCCTTGAATTGAAGCTTGAAGAGCAGAGGCGGCTGCTGCTGGAAGCGCGGCTGGACGCGCTGCAGCGGCAGATCAATCCGCACTTTCTGTTCAATACGCTGAACTCGATTGCGTCACTGGTGCGCACCAAGCCGGAGCTGGCGCGGGAGATGACGGTGAAGCTGGCCAATATTCTGCGTGCCTTGTTGCGTGAGCACGACAGCCACGTGCCGCTGAGCCAGGAACTGAAGTTCACCGACGACTATCTCGATATCGAGGTCGTGCGTTTTGGGGCGGAGAAACTGCGCGTCGAGAAAGACATCGATCCACTCACGCTGGACGTGCCAGTGCCAAGTATTCTGTTGCAGCCGCTGATTGAGAACAGCATCAAGCACGGGCTGGAGCCGCGCATCAACGGCGGCACGGTGACGCTGCGCAGCCGGCTGCAGGGCAATCGCGTGCTGATTGAAGTGGCGGATGATGGCGTAGGGATTCAGGCAAAAGAGGCGAGCCGCCTGCCGCGGACCGGGGCGGGCGTTGGGATGAAGAACGTGCGGGAGCGGCTGGAGGTGCTGTATGGGCGCGACGCGCGGTTTACGGTGGTAAGTAATCCGGGGCGCGGTACGCTGGTTTCAATCGAGATTCCGGTGAGGCTGGGGAACGGGCACTAGGGTAGAGCCACGCTTTGCGCGTGACGATGATGAGTGAGGTGACGAATGACTACGCAGTCGCATACACCGGTGCCGACCGTGCACTTAGAGAAGATCATGCAGATTGCACTTTCGGTGACCGATCTGCCGCGAGCAAAGGATTTCTATCAGAACACGCTGGGGATGCGGTTTTTGTTCGAGACGGGACCGCTGGCTTTTTTTCAATGCGGGGACATTCGTCTGATGATCAGTGCAGCGGAAAGCGAGAAGCCTAACCGCGCCACGCTGATCTACTTCAAGGTGGCGGATATTCAGGGAACGTATGAGGCATTGCGCGGCAAGGACGTGGAGTTTTCGGATCCGCCGCACGTGATTGCGAAGATGCCGGATCACGATCTGTGGCTGACCTATGTGAAGGACCCGGACGGCAACCTGCTGGGCGTGATGTGCGAGCTGCCGCGAGAGTGATTTTGCGGCGTTATTGCCGGGCGTTTTCGAGAGCGAGAATGGCATAGCCGGTGGCTGCGTCGCTCATGAACTGGCCGGTGTCGGACTGGGGAGCACGGTTCTTGTTGAGCGACCATGCGGGCCATGCGCCCGTGGTTCTGTCCTGATTCAACGCCAGCCATTCTAGACCGTGCTGGATGTGGGGGAATCGCTGGGAGTGCGGATTGGCGGGCGCGGTCTGTTCGAGGACCAGCGTGATGAGGCCGGTGGCATAGCCGTCAGAACGCGTTTCCGGAGGCGTCTTGTCGCGGCGCGCCCATGTGCCCAGGTCGGTCAGGCTCCAGCCGCCGTCGGAGTGCTGGCGCGCGTACAGCTGGCCGAGCAGGACATCGCGTTTGGATTCAGGGACGATTTCAGGAAACCAGTGCGAGGCCCACAGCGCGACAAGCTTGTTGAGCAATGGCTGATCTGCGTAATGGCTTTGCAGGTAAGTGCGCAATGCCTTGAGATGTTCCGCCGTGGCGGGCTCGACGGCATAGTTGCCGGGGGCGGTGGCGGTGGCGATGGCCATGAGGGCGGCCCAATGATATTGCGACTCTTTTGATTCCCATGGCGTGTATTCGAAGTTCTGCCAGACCCATGCGCCGGCGTCGGGACCGTTGGGGGACTGCAATTCCCAGGCGTGATCGAAGGCCACGCGGGTGAGGTCGCGCAACTGGCCCTGGCTGCGGTCGTAGCTGGCCAGGATGACGGCATTGAGCACCGACTCGGCGTTACGGGACTGGATCTCCTTGCCCGTGCCGTAGAGCTCGTCGCTGTAGAAGGGCAGCATGTCTTTCCAGTTGCGGACGCGCTTTTCGACATCCGAGAGCATGGCGGATTCCATGGGGGAAGGTGCGGATTCGCCGAGGGCGCCGCGCAGCGTGGGCCGCGCCAGGGCATAAGGAGCCTGCGTGTGGCAGCTGACGCAGCGCGTGCCGTGGTCGCGTTTGGCATGGTCCCAGTTTTGCCACCACACTTCACGGCTATCGAGGTAGCGCGCGGCGGCGTGGGGGTCCCAGGCGGGAGTGGGGGAATCGGCAGCGAGCACGGCTCGGCCAGCATGCGGCGACATGAGCAACCATGCTGCCGTTGCGAGCGTGGCCGTGATGACTGCCGTTGCGGGCGTGAACTGAGAGCCTTTCAGCATGCGTGACTCCGGGAATCAGGGGCGTATTCCTTGCAGCCAGCATAGCGCGGTTGAGGCGTATTACGGCCGGGGATTTTGATGCGGCGGATTTCCGCGCCAGCGCCGATGACGAACGCAGGCTGGTTGAGTCTATTGGGTGTCACAGAGAACCTGGCGATCGATTGCTTTGGAGGGCGATCGTTGCGCACACGCACCCGAGGAGGAGTGTATGCGTTTACGACGAACCCCGGAAGACGGATCGAGTTACGAAACACATTCAATTCTCATGCCGGCCGCTGGGCAGCGCGATGCGGCGCGGACCAATCCATGGGCGATCGGCACATCTGCGATTGTGAATGGAGGGTTGGCGGCCCTGGTCTTGATGATGGGACTGCGCGCGGTGAACCGGCCGACGTTCCTGAGGTCCTCGCCGCACCTGGTCGACCTTACCCGGTTCCGCATCCTCGCGGGGCAGGCCGCGCATGGTGGTGGAGGGGGCGGAGCGAACGATGTGATTGACCCGACGGTGGGACGAAATCCGCGGTTCGAACAGACGCCGTTGATGCCGCCGCAGGTTCCGGTTCTGAATGATCCCAAGCTTGCGCTCAATGCGGCGATCGCGGTGCCCCCTGACGTACACCTTCCGGACAATCCGACGCTACCCAATATCGGTGTGCATCAATCGACGAATGTCACGCTCGCATCGGACGGGCCGGGGACACACCTGGGGATCGGTACCGGGAATGATGGCGGGGATGGGCCTGGTTCGGGTCCGGGGCATGGTCCGGGATCGGAACGGAACTTCGGCGGCGGGCCCTACCGGCCGGGTGTGGGTGGAGTTACGAATCCTGTGCCGGTGTTGACGCCGGAGGCGGAGTTCTCCGATGAGGCGCGGCGGGCCAAGTACCAGGGCGCGGTGATGGTGACGATCATCGTGGATAGCAGGGGAATGCCGCAGAATCCGCGCATCGTGCGTGCGCTGGGCATGGGATTGGATGAGAAGGCTCTCGAGGCCGTGCGGCGCTACCGATTCAAACCGGCGATGAAAGATGGGAAGCCGGTGCCTGTCGTGATTACCGTCGAGGTGAACTTCAGGCTGTATTGAGGGAGCAGGAAGCGGGCGATTCCGGCGGGAATGACGATTCTTTGGGGTAAACGGCGGGGCGCTTTTAACAGCGGGCGTAGGGAGCCTGCACGTGGCAGCTGACGCAGCGTGTGCCGCATTCGACCCAGCTCGCTGACCGCATTTGGCTCTCCAGGCGGGCAATTTCTACCGCAAAAGTTGCTTTCAGCCAGCATGACGCTCTTGGAGCGATCACGCCGGGCTGGACCGTGCACAACGATCGTGGGATGGTAATCACTCTTGTGACCGATGTACTCTGCGAGGATTAAACTGCTGCGGATAGGCCGACGACAGGCACCTTGGAGGAGCTGGAGTGAGGTCATTACGAGACGAACCGGTCGCCCTGGCAGTCGGCGTGCTGGCGTTTCTCGCCCCCATTTTGCTTTCGCTGCAACTTGCCTGGATGCAGAGCGTTGCGGACGAGAAAACGGAAGGGCTTCGCTATGCGGCCGGCATGGTCTGGCGGGGCGAAGAGACGGCGCGGCAATTCGGACATGCCATCGATGTCCTGAACCGGGATCATCTGGCTCGCTGTTCTCCTGAAGAAATCGACCTCATGCGCCAGATCGATGTGGGGTCGAGCTATATACAAATGGTGGCCCGCATCGAGGGCGACACCCTTGAGTGCACTTCTTTGGGTACCACAGGATCGATTCATGTGGGGCGTCCAAGCCTGGTGACGGTGAACGGAGTCAACGAGCGGCTGGACTTCAAATGGGGACCCGCGCAGCCGGACCGCCTTGATCTGATCGATGTAAGCGGAGTGGCCATCCTTATAGATTCGAGCCTGCTGACGGATCTTCAGACCGAAGGGGACGACGTCCGGCTTGCCTTGATGGTTCCTTCTACCGCGGGTCATCTGCGATTGGTGGAACCAAAGGGTAAGTTTCTTCCTCAATGGTTGAATCCGATCGGCCCCGGCGAATCGATCAGCTCGGTCGACGGCCAGTTCATTGTCTCCAAGGTTCGCTCACAGAAATTCGATTTCGAAGCGGTGTCGGTCATTCCCCTCAGCCATGCATACCGGCACATCAGGCAGTTTGCGTTCGCCTTTGTTCCCGTCGGGCTGGTCTGCGGACTGGGGCTCGGCTGGGCGGTGTTGCAGATTGCGCGGACCAGATCGTCGCCGCGCGGCATGATTCGAGCGGCCGCACGGAATCGCGATTTCTATGTCGAGTACCAGCCCGTCGTCGACATGATGACGCGAAAGATTGTAGGCGCCGAAGCACTGGTGCGGTGGAGGCGCGGCAACACCGTAATCAGCCCGGCCAGTTTTATCCCGCTCGCCGAGGAGAGCGGCGTCATCTCCCTGATCACTGAGAACGTGATGGACATCGTGACGCGCGACCTGCCGCGGCTAATGGAGATGGACTCGAAGTTTCGAATCGCTATCAATTTTTCTGCAACCGATCTGAAGTCCTATGAAACCAGAGACAAGCTGTTGGACATGTTGCGAAAGAGTAACGCCACACCGCAAAACCTCATCGTAGAGGCCACGGAACATGGCCTCCTCAGCGGACCGCAAACGTCTCAAGTGATTGCGGGCATCCGAGCAGAAGGATTTCGCGTGGCCATCGACGATTTCGGGACCGGCTATTCGAGCCTGGCGTGCTTGCAGAGCCTGGGCCTGGATTTTCTGAAGATCGATAAGTCCTTTGTGGATACGATCGGAACCGACGGCGCCACGAGCCAAGTGGTTCTGCACATTATTGAGATGGCGCGATCGATGCAATTGCGCACTGTGGCGGAGGGTGTCGAAACCGAGGCACAGGCCGAGTTCCTGCGAAAGCGAGACGTGGAGTTTGCGCAAGGCTGGCTCTTCGGGAGGCCGATGAGCATCGACAACCTTTGCAGCCGGATAAGCGGGAGCGTGAGCATCGCCGAGGCGGCCGCAATCGCTTCGTAAGGGTATGTCAATCTACGTCAATTGAAACCAGATTACGTGCGCGGGGGCAGGCTGCGACACGCGGTGTTGGCAGATTGCATTCCCAGGAAATGGCCTTGCGGCGCGAGCCAGGGGTTGGCTGTATTCTCTAAAGCATGGTGCGCTTCACGGTGCTGGCGTCGGGATCGAAGGGCAATAGCACCGTAGTCTCCGGCGGCCATACGCGGATCCTGGTGGATGCGGGGCTGAGCTGCCGCGAGCTTTTCAAGCGCATGAGACTTGCGGGCGAGGATCCGGCGACGCTGGATGCGATTCTCGTGACACATGAGCACCAGGACCACATCAACGGTCTGGCGGTGACAGCGCGCAAGCTGGGCATTCCGGTTTACTTCAGCGAGGCGACACATCGGGCGTGGATGCGGTGGATCACCCCGCGGCGGACGATGACCTACGCGCAGTGGCTGGAGCAGTGCCGGCGAGAGGCTGAGTCGCGACAGGCCGAAGCCGCGGCCAGCGCTGAAGAGTGCGAATGCGACGACGCCGACGTGGCGCCGGCCGAAGAGAAGAAGCAGGAAAATATCGAGGAGCCGAAGCCTGAGCCGTCATGGCTGCCGTCCGTTCAGTATTTTCAACCGGGACGGCCGTTTCAAATCGGCGACATCTCGGTAAGCCCGTTTACCATTCCGCACGACGCTGCTGATCCGGTGGGTTTTGTGTTTCAGGCCGAAGGGGTGCGCATGGCCCTGGCCACCGACCTGGGATATGTTCCGCCCAACGTGAAGGCGCAACTGAAGGGTGTGGATGTGTTGATGCTGGAGTCGAACCACGACCTGGAGATGCTGCGCGACGGTCCGTATCCTTGGCAGGTGAAGCAGCGCGTGCTGTCAAGGGTGGGACACCTGTCGAACGACGCTACTGCGGAGTTTCTGGAGAGCAGTTATGACGGCCAGGCGACATACGTAATCCTGGGGCACCTCTCGGAAAGTAATAATCTTCCGGAATTGGCACGGGTTTCGGCCGAGCGGGCGTTGAACGGCCGGGCCAGCCTGTTGGCGAATCGGTTACTGCTTGCGATGCAGCACGAGCCACTTTCCCCTATCTCGTTTTGAGCCCGGCAATATACAATTGATAGGTAAGGGGTATCTTCCTCATTTTCCTGTAGATGTTCCACGGAACCATTGGGGTGAATGCCTCGTAAGCGATTTTTGGTGACCGAAGCTGAACTGGTCGCATCGAATGCTTAACCTGCGCCGTGCGAGGCTGTCCGGCTTGGCGGAAGATGCAGGATTCTGTACAGAGAAGTGAGTGACAACAAATGGTCAGAACCCGATGCAACGATCACGTAGTCGGCGCGATTCTCGCTAGCTGGCGATATGACATCACCGGGATTTCGCCGCAAATGCGCAAAGATTACGAACATCATTTTGCCGATTGCGCGCACTGCCGTGCACGCCTGAAATTTCACCGCGGTCTGGATGTAACGCTCGCCGTGCTGACTTCGCTGGCGGTTGTCTTTTTCCTGTTCGCACTGGCTGTGGTGCAGCACATTAAACCGTTGGAGCATGTGGCGTTCGTGGTACTGGGGCTGGACATCTCCGACATGTATCACATGCTGTTGTCTGCTGGTTTCGCGGGGCTGATCTTCTCAATTGTGGCGCTGGCGCTGGTTCTGACAGCCACGCCCGCTCCTTCCTATCTGAGCGACCTGGCCGCGGAGCGGCGCAAGTCGATCGAGGAACATCTGCCGGCGGCGATCCGGTCGCTGCGCTCGCGCTAATACCAAACGGTTCTGAAATGCGAAGACCTCCCATCCGGGAGGTCTTGGCATTTGCGCGTCAAGTTGTATAGGCGGAGCATCTGCCGCGTGCCGGGCGAGCGGGTCCAGTCACAAAGAAAGCAACTTGAGGGAATATTCCGTGTTCCCACGGGCATGAAGTGCGCGGGTCTTCTTGCAGCGGTAGTGTGCCTGGGGGTTGGCGAAGCGGCTTTTGGCCAGAACGCGTGCACAGTGACGGCGATGGGCGCCAAGGGCGATTGCGTGGTGGACGATACGGCTGCGTTTCAGGAGGCCGCGGACCGGTGCGGCAGCTTCTTTATTCCGCGGCAGCCGGCAGGCAAATGCTATCGCGTCAACGGGGTTCGCTTGCAGGCCGGGGTGGTGGTGACTTTTGAAGACCGGGACACGGAGTTGCGGCCGGCCAGCGCGCAGACGAAGTTCATTTTTGCGATTCAAGGCAAGTCGATCGAGGCGCCGTCGCGGTACACGACGATCCGCAATGGCGAACTGTGGGCGCCGTACACGATGGCGTCGGGTACGGCTGGAATCCGCATCGATTACGGCGATCACGTGCGGCTGGAGGACCTGTTCCTCAATGGGTTTTACGACGACATCTTCGCGGACAACACGGATTATCTTTACCTGACGCGCGTTACGGCCGATGGGGCTGCGCACGCGAACGTTTGGGATCAGCACAGCGACACGCACCACGGACCGTACTTTGGAGGGCCGCTGTACATTGAGAACTCGACGCTGAACAGCTGCGAGTGCGCGGCGAGCTCGATCTGGGTGCAGGACATCGCGGTGGTGAACGTGACCGATTCGGACATAGTGGGAGTCAAGCGCGGGCACGGGTTTACGGCGATTTCGACCAATGGGCTGGCGGGCAATCCGCCGGACTATCCGACAGGCATTCATCTGCACGGGGACACCTTCGACACGATCGGTGGAACGCCGATCTCGATCAGCAACTACATCAAGTCGGATATCGAAGGGACTTGGGTCTCCGGCGGACGGCCGCAGGAGAAGCCGTGTATCGAGATGGACGGGGTGAGCGACATCAGCATCAGCGATACGCACGTGTTCTGGTGCGGTGTGGATGGCCTGGTGATTGGGCACGCCAACGGGGTGAAGGTGATGGGAAGTACGTTCAGCGGCACGCCGCATACGGGTATTCACGTGGTGCACGCCGCGCATTCGTTTATCGCGGGGAACTCGTGCACGGGGCAGAGCCTGAACGGCAACGGGGCGGCGACGCAGCGGTTCTGCATCTACGAGGAGCCGGGTGCGAGCAATAACCATTATGTGGGGAACGATGGTACGGGGACGACGTATGGGAATTCGTTTCATGGGCAGGGCACTGTGAATCAGTGATCGAGTGATGAAGTGACCAAGTGACAGAGAGCATCGGGGGAACCGGCGAATTAGAAGGCGCGTAAGGAGGCCTATGAGCAGAATTCTGCGGGTGGTGATGGTATGTTTGCCGGCGATGGCGTGTGGGTTTGGATGGGCGCAGGCGCCTGAGACGGCGGAGTCGATCATGACGAAGGTAGCCGGCAACCAGGATCGATCGGAGGCGGAGCGGGCGCATTACGTCTATGTGCAGCATGCCAAGATGGCGTCGCGCAAAGGCAAGACTGTGCAGTGCGAGGAGCTGACTGACTACCGCATCACGCCTTCGGGCGACGGATCACACGAAGAACTGCTGAAGCTGGACGGGCGGCTGCGGGTGAAGGGGAAGTATGTGACCTATAACGCGCTGGAGCCGGACGGCGAAAAGAACGCGTTGGACAAGGACGTGAAGGACAAGGACAGCAAGGACAAAGGAACAAAGGGGGCCCACGACAAGGGCGCGAAAGACGAGGTGGCGAAGGACGCGGTGCCGGATGGAACGAAGGCGCAGGACAAAGGTGCGGACAAGGACGATGCTCTCTCTGTGTCGATTGGCGAGGAGGGTCTGGACCGCGACCTTGTCGAGAACATGCGCAAGAACCTGATGCATGAGAAGTCGAAGGACGGGATCAATGCGCACCTGTTTCCGCTGACCTCGAAGGAGCAAGAGAACTACACCTACCAGCTTGTGGGGCGAGAGCGGATGAACGGCCACGACTGCTTTCACATCACGTTCCGGCCCAAGGACAAAGATGAATTTGGCTGGAAGGGCGATGCGTACATCGACACGGCGGCGTATCAGCCGGTGTCGGTGACGACGGTGATGGCGCGCAAGATTCCCTTTGCGGTGCGCACGCTGCTGGGGACGGATGTGCCGGGGCTGGGATTCACGGTGGTGTATGCGCCGCAGGTGGACGGGGTGTGGTTTCCGGCGTCGTTCTCGACGGAGTTCAAGATTCACGTGCTGTATTTTTTTCACCGGGAGATTGTGCTGGACGCGCAGAACCGGGAGTTTGAAAAGACGCACGTGACGACGCGGATGCTGGATGGGGTGGCCGAGGTTCCGTAGGCTGGGTGCCAGGGGCCTGGCGGCACGGCCGAAGCCGTGCCCTATCAAAACCACGACTCAATTTAGGATTTTTCCGCGGCCCGGGAAAAAGCTCCGGCTCCCCCCGTGGCTTTCCCAAGTTTTAGCGCCGTCCCGTGCGCCGCGATTTGCGGCGGACAGGCTCAATGTTCGATACGGTGTTCTGTTTTGGTTCCGGGGCGGTAATTGGGGTCGCGGAAGCGCTTGGAGGGTTCGTCGCTGAAGATCTGGCCGTCGCGGATGTGGACCACGCGGTGGGCGTATTCGGCGATATCGGGCTCGTGGGTGACGAGGACGATGGTATTGCCTTTATCGTGGAGGCTGTCGAAGAGAGCCATGATCTCGACGCCGGTCTTGGAGTCGAGGTTGCCGGTCGGCTCGTCGGCGAGGATGATGGACGGATTGTTGACCAGGGCGCGGGCGATGGCGACGCGTTGGCGCTGACCGCCGGAGAGCTCGTTGGGCTTGTGGTTCATGCGGCCTTCGAGGCCCACGTCGGCCAGGGCCTTGCGGGCGCGCTCGAGGCGTTCGGCGGTGGGCGAGCCGTTATAAATCAAGGGCAGCTCGACGTTATGGAGCGACGTGGCGCGGGCGAGCAGGTTGAAGGTCTGGAAGACGAACCCGATCTCCTTGTTGCGGATGCGGGCGAGCTGATCGTCGTCGAGCTCGCTGACGAGCTGGCTGTTGAGCCAGTACTTGCCCTTGGACGGAGTGTCGAGGCATCCGATGAGGTTCATGAGGGTGGACTTGCCGGATCCGGAGGGCCCCATGATGGCGACGTATTCGTTGCGGCGGATGCGGAGATTGATGCCGCGCAGGGCCTGGACCTGTTGCTCCATGCCCATGTCGTAGGTGCGCCACAGGTCCTCTACCACGATGACATCGCCATTGGGCGAGGTCACAGGCTGCGTGAGCTCTTCGGTGCTGGTGCTATCCAAGGTGATCGTCCCCATGTGTTCCTCTGGCGTTCGTGATCCGGAGCAGCTGCGGGCCGGATCGCCTTCATCCATACCTCTACGGATTTTCTTGCCTTCGGTTCCGATTCTACTTTACGCTGCTCGATCACCGCGGCAACCAGGACCTGTGGCCGGGGTGATCGAGCGTGAGATGGTTACGAATTGCCGGATGGTGTTGGCGGTTTCGCGGTATCGCGCTTGACGAGCGTGTTCTCCTTGAGGCCGCGGAGAGTCTTGTAGGGCCCGGTCACGATTTCGTCGCCTTCCTTGAGGCCGGAGAGCACCTCGATGTCGGTGGCGCCGGTGATACCGGTGGTTACCGGAACGAAATGGGCGCGCAGCTTGCCGTGAGCATCCTTGCTGATGACATAGACGCCCTGCTGTTCCTTGTCGTTCACGCTGGAGGGCGGGGTGGACGCAGCCTGAACGCCGCTGTTGTTGGGTGTTTCAGGCGAGTGCATGGTGAGCGCCTGGATGGGCAGAGAGAGGATGTTGGACTTCTGCGCGGTGGTGATTTTGGCAGTGGTGGAGAGGCCGGGGCGCAGTTCGTCGCTGGGCTGGTCGATGGTGACCACCACCTTGAAGTCCTTGGCCTCTTCCGTGCCGCTGGTCGAGTGCGAGGTGGCCAGGCCGCTGGAGCGGAGTAGAGCCTGGTCGCCGACGAGCGTGACGTGGCCCTTGAAGACCTTGCCGGGAATGGCATCGACGGTGACGTCGGCGGACTGGCCGATCTGGACGTTGACGATGTCGGTTTCGTCCACCTTGACTTCAGCGGTGATGACGCTCATGTCGGCGAGAGTCATCAGGGTGGAGCCTTCGGCGTTTTGAATGCCCTCGACCACGGTCTCGCCTTCACGCACGGGCTCGTTGGTCACGATGCCGTTGAAGGGCGCGATGGCGACGGTGCGATTGAGCATGTCCTGGTTGGCGCGAAGGGTAGCCTCGGCGGTCCTCATGTGCCCCCGGGCCGAATCGGTTTGTGCCTTGGCCTGGTTGAGGGCGGCCTCATTTTGGGCGATGGTGGCCACGTCGGTATCGTAGGCCGCCTTTTTGGCGTCATAGTCCTGTTTGGCCATGATGCCCGCCTTTGTAAAGACCCTGGGCGCGGTCCCAGTCGAGCTTTTTCTGCTCGAGGTCGGCCTTGGCGTGGTCGAGATTGGCCTGGGCTGTCTTTTCCGCGGCGACGTAGGAGGCGATATCGGTGTTGGCGGCGGCGATGGCGGCCGTCTGGCCGGCTACGTTCGCTTCCTGCTGGATGCTTTCAATGGTGGCAACTTCTCGCCCTGCTTCACGTGGTCACCCTCTTTGACATAGAGGTGCGTGATGCGGCCCATGGCGGTCGCGCCCAGGTTGACGAAGGTCTTTGGCCGGATCTGACCGGTGCCGCTGACGACCGTAGCCAGGTCTGGCCCTCTGGATCTTGGCGGTCATGACCTTTGTGAAACCGGACTGCTGTTTGATGACGAAGAATGTCACAAGGCCAGCTACGACAACGAGGATGGCAATGATGACCAGGATCTTTTTCATGTTCGGTGGTGCTCCAAGGAGTTCTTCATTCCAGTTTACGCAAAGTGCGTGATTCAAGTTCCCAAATCGGTTGTCGGGCCGCCGGATTAGCTCGTTCGTCCCTGATGCCGGGAAAGACAAACGGGACCCAAGGTGTTTGGACTCGAAGGAGCCGCTGACGCTCACCGTCCTTGGCACGATGTATTGCCGCCGAGGAATTCCGCCCTTCCCGCAACAAAGCCTGAATCCGCCTGGGGCGGAACCGAGGCTTCACACCGTTTGCAGGCGCCAACGTCACACCGGGGAGCAGGATAGGGTTGGAAAGCGCCAGTCATTAGGACGTATGGAACTGGCGGCGGGTCTCAGAGCACGCTCAAGGGTAAGGGCTTTGTGTTAACGGGGAGTGACAATCCGCTGACGGACGGGTGACATTCCCAGGTTCGAGGCGGTCTAACAGCAAGCGCATTTCGAGGCGGAGTCTTGCCCGGCGGTGCCGGGGACCGTAAAATGGGGCAATCCAGGAGTTTGAAGAGGCATGATGTCAACACCCGCCGTCTTTTCCCAGCTGTTGCAATGGTTTGGGGCCTTACGTTGCTTTCCCCATCGTGCCTGCCGGCACAGCAGTCTTCCCCATCGTCAACTTCTCAGGGCCAGGACGCCGACCCTCTTAAACGCCAGCGTTCCGACGAGGAGCAGTTCAAGGCACAGAAGGAGTTGAAACACGAGCTCCATGGGGCCTACAAGACCTGGCTCGAGCAGGATGTGCCCTACATCATCTCGGATGAGGAACGGAAGGCCTTCAAGAACCTGAGCAACGACGAGGAGCGCGAGGCGTTCATCGAGAATTTCTGGCTGCGACGCAATCCGAACCCAGATTCGCCTGAGAATGAATTTCGCGACGAGCACTATCGCCGGATCCAGTATGCCAACGACCATTTTGCGGCGGGCAAGCCGGGGTGGAAGACGGATCGCGGGCACATCTATATAGCCTTTGGCAAGCCTGACTCGATTGATTCGCACCCTTCCGGCGGCGCATACAACCGGCCCATCGAGGAAGGCGGCGGCTCGACATCGACGTTCCCCTTTGAGACGTGGCATTACCGGTACCTCGAAGGCGTTGGCGACAACATCGACATTGAGTTTGTGGATACCTGCCAGTGCGGCGACTATCACTTCACCATCGACCGCAGCGAGAAAGACGCCTTGCTGCATGTGCCGGGCATGGGCCTGACGCAGTGGGAAGAGATGGGGCAGTCGAAGAAGGCTGACCGCTTCAGAGGCGGGACGGAGAGCCTGGGCACCGGTCCGCTCTCGTCGAGCGAGGGAGCCAAGGAGTTCGATCGCATTGAGCTGGCGGCCAAGCTATTCGCTCCTCCGCCGGTCAAGTTCAAGGATCTGGAAGGATTTATCACCGAACACAAGATCATGAACGGTCCGCCGTTCCCGTTCGATGTGCGCACCGACTTTGTGAAGGTGACGGAGAGCACGGTGCTGGTACCGGTTACGGTGCAGATCCGCAATCGCGATATGACCTTCGAGACCAAGAATGGGGTTTCGACCGCCCAGGTGGACATCCTGATCAAGGTGACCACGCTGACGCACAAGACGGTGCAGACCGACGAGAACGTTGTGGAAGTGGAGCAGCCGGCGGAGTTGCTGGAGAAGAGCCTGGACAAGAAGTCCATTTACTGGAAGGCATTGCCGCTGCTGCCGGGGCTTTACCGGCTGGACATCGCGATCAAGGACGTGCACAACCCGGACCACGTTGGGCTTTACGGCCGCGGACTGGAAGTGCCGACCTATCACGACGAGAAGCTGGCGACCTCGAGCCTGATCCTGGCCGACAACATGGGCACCGTGGATTCGCATTCGATCGGCGCGGGTAATTGCGTGATCGGGAACACAAAGATCTGCCCGCGAGTGATGGCAACTCCAGCTACCCCGGTGAACTTCAAGCGGAATCAGCAGATCGCGTTCTGGATGCAGATTTATAACCTGGGTATTGACGAGGCGAGCAAGAGTAACTCGGCCAAGGTTACCTACCAGATCGTGGATAGTGCCACGAACACAGTGATCTTCGAGAAGGAGATCGATTCAAAAGACTTAGGGGCGCACAGCGACCAGGTGACCGTAGAAAAAACGTTGCCGATCGCAGGTTTGCAGCCGGGTAAATACAAGGTGACGATCAAGGTAAATGACGAAATCTCGAAACAAGAGATTGCGCAATCGGCGCCTTTTATCGTGGAATAGTATGCAAAGTGCCGCGCAACTAAGGCAAACCGGCTTGAGACCGGGACCCCGCGCGGACATTATTTTTTTTGGATTCGCCAGTGAGGCCGCCAGATCACCTCTATCTGTGAGATTGCGCAGGGTCCATCTCGCGTTGTTTGTCGTATTGACCGGCTTGGTTTCCGCACCTCTCCACGGTGCGTCGACGGCTACGGTATCCGGTGTGGTGCGCGATTCGGCGGGAGCTCCCCAGATTGCCACGATGGTGCAGCTGCTGCGGCCAGACATGAGCGTGGTGGCGAGTGTCTATACCAATCGCAAAGGCTACTTCTCATTCGATACAGTGTTGCCGGGCCATTATGCCGTGAAGGCGATGGGCGCGAGTTTTTTGCCGTCGCTTCGCGAGAATGTACGGGTTCGCGCCAACACGGTAGTGAACCTGACGCTGAACACGCTGTATGAGGTAATGCAGTGGTTGCCCGCAGAGCCTCGTTCTGTAGATTCGCGCAAGGACGACTGGGCATGGACGCTGCGATCCCCAGCCAATCGCCCGCTCCTGCGCTGGCTTGAGGATGGGCCGCTGGTGGTGGTGTCGGATGGGCCCAACGCCGCTCCCAAGCTGAAGGCGCGGTTGACGGCAATCGGCCAGGAAGGCACGTTTGGCGAAGACGGCCAGCGAATCTCTGTCGAGGTTCAGGAGACGCCTAGCAACAGCCGCGAACTGCTCGCCAGTGTCGATTTTGCGCCTGGAACCGATGCGCGCATGGAGTCCGCGCTGGGATTCCGCCAGGACCTGGGCTACGCGGGATCGGTACAATCGGTGGCTGCCGTGGCGATTCATCCGGAAGTGGATTCGGGTGGTGCCGAAGGCCTGAATGAGGCGGCAATGCGCACCTGGCAGTCGATGCGCATGGGCGATGAATTTGACGTAGAGACTGGCGCCGAGCAGGTGGTGGCCCGTTTCGCGCAAGGCGGGAACAACACGGTTTTCGCGGCGTTGCCGTTTATGACGGCAGGCTGGCATAACGGAGCGGCGACCGTGCGGTACCGGCTGGCGACGGCGGTGCCGGGGATTCAGGCGCAGCCGATGCTTGAAAGCTATCTGCCGGCGCTCGCCATGAAAAATGGAAACCTGACCCTGGAGCACGGACTGCACCAGGAGATCAGCTGGGAACGGCAGACCGATGTCTCGGGCATGTCGGTGCAGGTGTATCGCGACTCGCTGAGCAATCCGGTCATTGAGGCGATGACGCGGAACGGGGCCGACGGGAACGAAGTAGCCGGCGAAGGGCTGGTGGATCGGGCGAGCGGTTTGTTGCGGGCAGCGGGTCCGGGCTATTCGTCGGCGGGCATCGTGGCGGCGGTGGAGCGGCGCAGTGCGCATGGCAACTCGGTTCGTGTGAGCTATGCCAATGGTGACGCATTGGTGATGACTTCGACACAGCATGCTACGCCTTTGGGTCTTCTGATTGCTTCGGCGCACCCGCGGCGCACGCAGATGTATTCGATATCGCTCTCCGGGACGCTGGACGGGACGGGGACGCGATGGCGCGCGAGCTATCGCTGGCAGCCGGAGAACACGGTGACGCGCGTGGCGCCGTTTGCCGCCGATGCCTCGGAACCGTATCTCAATTTGCACCTGCGCCAGCCGGTGTGCCTGTATCGCGAAGGGGGTCGCAGCCTGGACGCGATGTTCGATATGAGAAACATGCTTGCCCAGGGCGACCGGCAGTTTGTGCTGAGCGACGGATCGCTGCTGGTATTTGCACAGGATCAGCGCAGCGTGAGCGCGGGTCTGGCGTTTACGTTCTGAGGTTTCTACTTCACGATCTTCTGCACAGTTTTTGGTGAGAATGGCGCGTTAACGTGTGCGCAGGCGTGACGTGGAGTGTTTGGCCGCCCTCTTTCGCTGTGTTATATTTTTCTAGTGCGCATGCGGATTTTTGCGAGCGCATCAGCCCTCCTGATACGCATGGACGCGTAGCTCAACTGGCAGAGCATTCGGCTCTTAACCGACAGGTTGTAGGTTCGATTCCTACCGCGTCCACCAGATTCATTATCAATAATTTACGAAGGGCAATGTTTCGATATTTATCGAACTTCGCCGAACTTTGCCGAGTTCAATTCCCTGAAGGCATTCTCACCTCCCAAGAGCTGACGGCTAATCACCTATGTTTTCTTCAGTCACGTTGGAGAGCCAGGGATCTGTTTTCGGATACGATCGGGACCGGTACGAAAGGTTTTAAGGAACTGCGCGGCGGAAGAGGAAGTGGAGTTAGTTGAAGCAGTGCCGATTCGAAACAGTGTTGAAAACGCACCCTCTGACGTCAACAGAATCGATACTCCAGTCCAATGTACCAAGACCTGTTCCTAGAACAACTTGCTTTACAGGTCACCCGGTCATGATAGCGGCGTTGTCGCTGATCGATCAGAATCCATGCTCTATGGAATTACAATCAGCGGCCGCATCATGTCATGCTCCTCGTGCTCAAGGATGTGGCAGTGCCAAACGTACTCGTGTCCATTCTGCATTCCAGGCCGCGGAGATCCCGGAACGTTGAAAGGAACCTTTGGCAATGTCATTTTCATCATCACGCGAGTAATCTCGCCGGGGTTCATGCGGACCGTTTCCTTCCAGCCTCGATAGTTTGGGTCGGGCGGCGTCCAGGGCGAGGTGGGTACGAACTCGACGATATTCGGTATGGACGCATCGAATGTGGCGCGCCCAACCACTTGCACATTGACGAGGTGGAAGTGCATGGGGTGCGTGTCGCCGGTGGTGTTATAAATGTCCCAAATCACTGTCTGACCCGCGTTATAGACCTCGGTCGCGTCATCCATATAATTGCGCCCGTAACTATCGCCGTAGACGGCCTTGTCCGTTCCCATGCGTTGGATCAGGCGGCCATATTCATCGAAGTCTTCGTTGAGGGTCTTCACTTCGCGCGAAGCATCGGGATCGGCGGAATCCAGGTCGAATTCGCCGAACGGCTCATGCGAGTCTCGGTAGGCCTGCGGGAGCTGCGCATTTAAGCCGTCTAACGTCGAATTGAACGTTAGAGGGTCGGCGGCTCCTGCGAGCGTCACCGTCCTGAATTGTAAGAGAGTGCGCGTATTGGGCCCGTAGCCAGGCAATGTAGTCGGGGCGCCGCCTTGGGCAGTTTGGTCGGGGCAGCCCGAATAGTAGTCGTTGCGGATGTCGCCCATCGGGAAGGGCGCCGGTGCATCGTTATAGAGGATGAGATTCGAACCGACCGGGACGCTCGAGAAGTCGATGATCAGGTCAGCCCGCTCCGCTGGAGCCAGCAGAAGATTGAAAGGTCCGTCGGGATTCACCGAACCGTCGCAGTTGGTGGGAATCTGCACGGGAGGGTTATTTATCACCACGGGTGCCGGCAAAATTCCGCCTTCGGTCCCAATCTGGATAAATGCTGGTCCCGGTTTGCCGAAATCCGGCTCGCCGGGATTCAGTGTGGACTCGTAATACAGCTGCAGGTGATAGAACCGCGCCTGGGACCCGTTCAGCGCCAGGAAGCGATATCGACGCGGCTCGACCTCGACATACGGATAGGCCATGCCATTGACAAGTGGTGTGTCGAAGAACGCCTCCGGCACAGACGAAGGTGACGGCAGGGGTCCGCTTGCAGGTGAAAATCCATCGGACGGCTCACCCAAGTCCCAACGCGCCGTGGGACCTTGGTATTCATATTGATAAGGGTAGAAGAGGTCGCCCGGCTGACCCCACTTGTCGGCCACTTGCTTGAATGCCTTGTCCTGAATGACCAAGGGAATGGTGTAATCGAGCCCTGGAACGAGGGGCGTGTTCCCGCTCAACATCGATCCCACAACAGGATCTGTAATCAGATAACCTGCGGCCATACCGGCATAAGCGTTAAGACGCGTGATTCCCATGGCGTGATCGTGGTACCACGCCAGTCGTTCGCTCTGGTTGTTTGGGTAGTAGTAATCCGCAACACCGGGCGATCCTGGAACGCCGTTCAAGAAACTTGCGCCGGCAGATCCATCGGTTGCGCCCACGACTCCGGTGGGAGAGAACCACGCAAAAGGGCCGCCGTCAGAAGTCCACGGAACCAATCCACCATGAAGGTGAACGCACATGCGGTTTGGGGGCGCACCAGGCTCAGCCCCCATAATGGAAGTATCGACGGGAAGGATGTGAGTCGGTGGCAAGTTATTGGTCATCCTGATCACTACCGGCTTTCCACGCTGCGCAACGATGACGGGTCCAAGGTAGGCGGACTTGTTCGTTGTCTGGTCAACATAGCCCCACAGGTGCGTTGGGCCAGGCAAGTCAGGATGCATCTGCTGCTGAAACTGATGTGCACTAAGGGTATAGACGTCGGCTCCCGGGTAGGTGGGATTGCTGGTGGCATTGGCGACCGGAATATCCGTTCCGAGGCCGGGAAGCGGTGCAACAAACTTGCGAAGCTTGGGGCTCTGCGCGAATGCCCAGACCTTGCCCTCCGCACAGCGGAACAAAGCCACGGCCGTTCCTGCGATGATCGTCGTCTTGATGAACTCCCTGCGTGTCGGCATGCGACGCCCCTCCAATGATTCCTTGAATCTGCTTCGTCCCGTTTTCAGGAATGAGCGCCGCTTGGCGGGCGTCGCTTTCCGTTCCGTTTGCCGATTGCCGCGACCGCGTTGGTCGTAGAGCAGGCGGCGCCTGCCTGCGATAGCGATAAAGTGACGTTGCCGCTTGAACTCAGTCCGCTTGCGCTCGCGCATTCCAGGGTGTAGGTCTGGCCTGCGGGTGAAGGCAAAGTTACATTGATCGATCCGCTCATTTGCTGCGCCCCCGACCAAGCTCCCCCGGCAGTGCAAGCCACCGCCGACACCGTCGACCATGACAATGTTGCGCTCTGCCCCGGAAGCACCGCGGCTGGACTCACGCTTAATGTAACGGAGGGTCGCACGACTGTGACTGGTTGAGTCGCCGCGGTCTGAGTCTTTGCTGCGCCGCAACCGGAAAGAACCAGCAAGGGCATTAGGAGAAATGAAGCTGAGCAGGACACTAGGGACCTAGCTCTTGTCCGCACATTCATGGGAACCCCGAGTAGAAGAAACTTGCGTTTCGAGTCAAATATGAAGCGTCACTACAGGGTGAAATTCCCCACTATCACTCGAATGTGATGGCTATCACACTCGTTTATAAGTTCCTAAAGAGGAACTCCGAAGCTGCATTCATTTCTCCAGGTAAGTCACTGCTTTTTTCCTATGTTGACCTGCAAGTTAGACTCGTCGGACTCATGCAGCACATTAATAGCGTAAATAGAATGACGCCGTTGTCATGTGTGAGATATCTCACTGGCGGTTGTGAAGCGCGTCACAGATGCTTCTGATATCAAGCTGCGAAATTTGCAGAGTACCCGCAACGAGCGCAGGTACAAAGTAAGAGAAACGTGAGGTCTTGAGCATAGCGGGGCCAAGTGCAAGTACGTGGTCTAGTGCTAAATTGGCTGTCATCTTTCTACTCGACCATTGCATTCAGCTTCCCTACCGAATAGATCCGGCTCATCGGTCAATCCTGACGCGGCGCTTTTGCTCGGGATGCCTCGGCACTTATGGGGGTTTGATCGAGGCTTATACAACCAGATGTTGATTACAGGTAATGACGGAGCCATCTAAGGCTCAATTTTGAGTCAGCTCCCGAAGAATGCTCGCGACCAGTATGGGGCAAAGCAACGTACGAGGAAATCGGTTTTGTGTCACCGCGGGGAATACCCTGCCCTTCGGCGAATACAAGATCCTGTGAGCAGGTGGGTCAACAGTTTCCCGCTCGCCGGCGCAGAAGTCCTCGAGAGTAACTGCACGTGAGGAGCGTTAGGATGAACAGGCAGAAGCTGGCAGTTTTCTTCATTCTCGTTATGGGGAGTTTGCTATTCGCGTCTCCCGTTGGCAGCGGCCAGACGAATACAACCAAAAAGCAATCCGCACATCCCACCCCGGCCCCGTCCGCAGCATGTGCAGCAGGACAGATGCGGTGTGTCACACAGGCTCAAAGGTTGGATGCGGCGAAGCGGGCGGCTTTAATAAGGAGTGCCCAACCCGCTACTAGTACTGCGACAACCGCCGCCGCCGTCGTAGGCGTTCCCCGGGCACGGAGCGCGGCCCTTCCCAGCGCTACGCCGCTGCTTGCCAATTGCCCCTTGCCGATCATGAATCCGGGCGGATTGCCAGACTACATGTCGGGTTGCGTGCCAAACTATGCGACTAGCCCTTTGCCTGTTACGACTCCCGTTGTGGGAACTTATGGAACCTATGTTTCGGGTGGCTTGCGGAAATTCATTGACCCGTTGCCATCGATTCCTGTAGCTGTGCCGGACACGATTAGCTATCCGGGAAGCGACTACTACGAGATATCACTGGTCGAATACCAACAGCAGATGCACTCTGACCTGCCCAATAAGACACTTCTCCGCGGTTATGTTCAGACCAACAACGGAACAGACGCGACGGGGCAAAACACGATTGCGCCGGCGCCAGTGCAATATCTTGGCCCTCTCATCGTGGCACAGAAGGGCCGGCCGGTTCGTGTGAAGTTCACCAACAAACTTCCGTTGACCGGCTCCCCCGATTCATTTGGTCAGGACGGCAACCTGTTCATCCCGGTGGATACCACTATCATGGGCGCCGGCATGGCGCCAGATAGGACTATGTATTCCCAGAACCGGGGAGGCATTCACTTACACGGCGGCAACACTCCCTGGATCAGCGATGGGACTCCGCACCAATGGACTACGCCGGCCGGCGAATCAACGTCATATCCGAAGGGCGTCAGCGTGCGCGACGTTCCGGATATGCCCGCCACCGGCTCCGGCGAAATGACGTTTTTCTACACCAACCAGCAGTCGGCACGGTTGATGTTCTACCACGACCACGGATATGGAATCACGCGCCTGAACGTGTACGCGGGCGTTGCCGCCGGGTACCTGCTCCAGGATACTGTCGAGCAGACACTGATCAATGGTGGGACCATCACTCCTCCAGTTGGATCACCGGTCACGGTCCCTGCGGGCACCATTCCCGCGACGGAGCTGCCGCTCATCATTCAGGACAAGACCTTCATTCCGACGCCAACCCAATTAACCGCGCAAGACCCCACATGGAATTGGGGGCCCAAAGACGGCTCCGGCAATTTCATCGAAGGCAATCTCTGGTTCCCGCATGTTTATATGACGAACCAGAATCCCAGCGACGCTTCCGGCGTGAACGCCATGGGCCGATGGGACTGGGGCCCTTGGTTCTGGCCAGCCATGGATCCAAGTACCCTCAAGCAGGGTGAAATACCGTGCCCGACCCCATTCAACATTACCCAGACTTGTCCCGGAACTCCGAATCCGTCCCTCGTTCCTGAAGGGTTCATGGATACGCCGATTGTGAACGGCGCCGCCTATCCCTACCTCCAGGTTGATCCAAAGCCTTATCGCTTACGAATCCTGAACGCGTCAAACGACCGCTCCCTCAATCTCTCGTTGTATCAAGCATTCGACAAGACGGGCTTGTTGCCGACGGACGGCACAAATACGTTTTTGCCCGATCCCGCGGCACCGACACCGGTTTGCACGACGCCCAGTGCAACCGTCCCAGCGGGCACGCCGCAGACCTGCACCGAAGTGAAATTCGTGACGCCGATCGACGGCGTAGCCGGACAGGGGCCCATGCCCGATCCGATGACTAAGGGTCCCAACATGCTTCAGATTGGCACGGAGGGCGGATTCCTACCTTCTGTAGTCACACTGACCAACACGCCAGTCGGATACAACTACAACCGCCGCGACATCGTGGTCCTGAATGTTCAGAACAAGAACCTCTTCCTGGGACCCGCGGAGCGCGCGGATGTGATCGTAGATTTCTCGCAGTTTGCCGGGAAGACGCTGATCCTTTACAACGACGCACCGGCCCCGGTGCCCGCCTTCGACACGCGGTACGACTACTACACAGGCGATCCGGACCAGACACTCACGGGCGGGGCGCCAACCACCATCCCTGGCTTTGGACCGAACATGCGCACGATCATGCAGATCAGGGTGAGCGGATCGTCGAACGGCACCGCATACGACCCCACGGTTTTGACTGCAGCGTTGCCGGCCGCTTTTGCCGCATCACAGGACGCTCCCATCATTCCTGAGGCCGTCTACGGTCCCGCATATTCGACAACGTATCCCAACAGCTACTCGCGTATTCAGGACACATCGATCTTCGATGGCGCGCTAACTGGCGTTTCAGTCCTGACTGGTGGCTCGAAATACACTGCGGCGACGGTAACCATCTCTGGTGGCGGCGGAACTGGCGCAACTGCGACAGCGACTGTGAGCGGGGGCGCTGTCACGGGTATTACACTCACCGCCCCCGGCAGCGGGTTCACATCCACTCCGATTGTCACGATCACGGGAGATGGAACTGGCGCCACCGCAGCCGCCGTGGGTATTCCCATGCTGCGCAAAACGATCCAGGAACTCTTCGAACTGGATTACGGCAGAATGAACGCCACCCTGGGCACCGAGCTTCAGTTCACCAACTTCAATACCCAGACCACCATTCCTTTGGGGTACATCGATCCTCCCACGGAGAACTTCAAGGACGGCGAAGTTCAGGTGTGGAAGATCACGCACAACGGGGTGGATACGCATGCCATTCACTTCCACCTCTTCAACGTGCAAGTCATCAACCGCGTTGGCTGGGACGGAGCCATTCGCCCACCGGATCCTAATGAACTCGGCTGGAAAGAAACCGTGCGCATGAGCCCGCTGGAAGACGTAATTGTCGCCATCAGACCCGTCAGGCAGAACCTGCCATGGCCTCTGCCAGACAGCATCCGCCTGCAGGACGTCACTGTCCCTCAGGGCAACCAGATCCGCGTGGTCGACAGCCTCTCCGGCAATACGACGAATGTCGCCAATGAGTACATTAACTTCGGACAGGAATACGTGTGGCACTGCCATCTGCTGGGTCATGAAGAGAACGACATGATGCGGCCGATGATCTTCCAGGTTCCACCGGAGGCGCCCTCGAATTTATCCGCGGTAGCGGTGAGTCAGGATGTCAATTTGACCTGGAAAGATAACGCGGTAACGGAAACAGGGTTCATCATTCAGCGGGACACGGATCCATCCTTCCCCGCTCCGACCACGCTTCCGGTTGTCTTCGCCAGTGCTCCGCTGAACGTCTTTGGTCAAGGCACGAGCGTAGGCACTCAAATGACCGTAGTCGATTCAACAGTGGGGAGCGTAACGTGCCTGGCTACGCCCTGCGCGATCTACTACCGGGCGCAGGCGATCAACAGCGGGGCGTTCAACGGATACAGCGCGGGCGGCGCGGGGGGCGCGGCCGGAACGATGCAGTTACAGACACTCTCCTCGCAGTGGTCGAACGTGGCCCAGGTAGGAGCCTCTCCGGTCGCTGCCATTGCTCCAACTGCACTTTCGTTCGGGAACCAGCTCGTTGGGACAAGCAGTGTGGCTCAGATTGTAACCATCACTAATGGGGGAGCCGTTCCCCTGCTCGTCAGCAATGTCTCGTTAATGGGCCTGAACCCTTCAGACTTTATTCAAACCAACACGTGCGGTGGAACCATTGCTGCGACGCTGAGTTGCACCATCAGCGTGGTCTTCAACCCGACGGGAATGGGTGCGCGTGTCGGCACCTTGACCTTCAGCACCACCGACCCGGCGAATATCCAGCCGAACATCGCACTTACCGGAGCGGGAATCTCGCCGGTCTTGGCAGTTACACCGGCATCAATTGCCTTTGGCAACCAGCAAGTAAGCATCGCCAGCACGCCGGCTCAGGTGGTGACGATTTCAAACGTCACCGGAACCGCGCCACTGCTCATCAGCAGTATTGGAATCAGCGGAACCAACGCCGCCGATTTCTCCATGACCCAAACTTGCGGTACGTTCCCCGCCACCATCGCGATCGGAGCAAGCTGCACCGCAAGCGTGACGTTTACTCCGGCCGCGTCAGGGCCGCGTTCGGCGTCGCTGAATGTGGCCGCTGCCGCTCCGGCGCTGTCCCAATCAATTCCGATGAGCGGCACTGGAACGATTTCCGGAGCATCACTCACTCCCGCTTCGGCAGTGTTTGCAAACCAGCTGGTCAACACCTCCAGCGTAGCCCAGAGGCTGACCCTTTTGAACACCGGGCTGGCTCCATTGACCATCACGAGCATTGCAATTACCGGAACCAACTCCACCGACTTCAGCCAGACGAATGCCTGCGGGACAAGTCTCGCTGCCGGTGCGAACTGCGTCATCAACGTCACATTCACTCCATCGGCGAGGGGATCGAGAACAGCAACGGTCGTTGTTACCGATAACGCACCGGTACCGACTCAGAGCGTTTCCCTGAGCGGCGTAGGAATAGCGCCGGTCGCCGCGGTGTTCCCCCCGACAATACCGTTCGGCGTCCAGGTCATCGCTACCACCAGCGCTCCTCAGACTCTGGTGGTCTCCAACAGCGGCGATGTGGCGTTGGCGATCAGCAATATTTCGATAGGTGGGGCGAACGCTTCGGAGTTTGCGTTCTCACCCGGTACATGCGCGCTTCCTGTGGCTGCACTCAACGTTTGTTCCTTCACTGTGAGCTTTACGCCTGCAGTGAGCGGTCCACGTACAGCCACTGTTTCCATCGCATCGAACGATCCAATCAATCCGGTTCTGACCGTGCCTTTGACAGGAACCGGAACTGCGGTCAGCCTCAGCCCGACGGCGGTTGCATTCGCCAACCAGACCGTGGGCACCTCAAGCGCGTCGCACTCCGTGACGATCAGCAACGTCGGCCCAACCGCGCTCACCATCAGCAGCATAGTGCTGAGCGGTACGAACCCGGCTGACTTCACTCTCAACAGCCAGTGCGGAGCCACACTCAACGTGGGGCGCAGCTGCAACGTGCTCATCCGCTTTGCACCTACAGCCGTGGGACCGCTGAGTGCCTCCCTGGTGATCACCACCTCGGATCCCGGGGTTCCTGTGGCATCGGTTGCGCTAAGTGGAACGGCAACCGCTCCGGTCTTGTCTGCAACTCCCACCACCCTCACGTTCAGCTCACCGCTGAACACGGCGAGTGCTGCTCAAGTAGTGACAATAAATAACACGGGCACCTCGGCACTCACCCTTACCGGGATCACCTTAGCCGGAACCAACACCGGGCAGTTCCGGCAAACCAATAACTGCGCCATCGGCACACCACTTGCGGCAGGTGGAACGTGCACCATCAACGTGACGTTCAGACCGACGGCGACCACGCCTCTGACCATGAGTCAGACACTGAACATCAACGTCGCAGCACCCGCGACATCACAGTCGATTCCATTGACGGGAACAGTGACCATCCCGACGTATACCGTTTCACCTGCATCGGTCGCGTTTCCGAATCAGGCGATCAATTCAACCAGCGCAGCTCAGACCGTGACCATCACTAACACGGGAACTGTGCCGCTGCCAATAACAAACATTGCCCTGGGTGGAACGAACCGCAATCGCTTCGCACAAACAAACACATGCGGCGCGACAGGGTTCCGTCCATTCCCATCCACATTGGCCATCGGCGCAAGCTGCACCATCAGCGCCACATTCCGTCCAACTACAGCAACAGCCAATACCGCTTCAGTCACCGTCAGCATTGGAGGCGGGGCAACACCAGCTCAGACCGTGGTCACATTGTCGGGTACTGGTCAGTAAGGACTCGGTCGGTGCGAGGGGAAGGTGTAGGCGAGCAACTGCTCCCGGCCACCTTCCCCAAGCATGACGTCCAGGGAACAGGTTGTGAGCAAGTACAAGTCATCATCGGTGCTTGCACGGATCGCATGGAGAAGCATTGATCGAGGAGAAGATCGTATGGTCATCAATGGTTGGAACAGATTCCTATCGAAGTTGGTAAATCACGGTACTGCTTTTGTTGCCGCCCTATTTCTGATTTCGGCGATTTGGATGTCGGGATGCGGATCGTCGTCCGCGCCGATATCCATTAGCGTCACTCCCGGCGCCGCCACTCTTACCGTGGGGCAATCGCAACCGTTCACGGTGTCAATTGCGAATGCCAGGAATACGGCGGTCACATGGTCCGTTCAGGAAGGAGCGGCCGGCGGAAGCATCACTGCAGGCGGCATTTACACAGCGCCTATGAAAGCAGGGATCTATCACGTCGTCGCTGTGAGTGTCGCCGATGCGTCGAAAACGGCTTCTGCCGCGATCACTGCGACTGCACCCGCACCTGCATTCACGAGCACGGCCCCGGCATCCGCGAGCGAGGGGGTCGTCTATAGCTACTCCCTGGCTGCCACCGATCCGGTCAACACGGCCATCACCTACTCGCTGAAGTCCAGTCCTACTGGCGCAGCCGTGAGCGGAAATCTGTTGACATGGACTCCCACCCACGCGCAGTCTCGCGCCGCCAATTCGTTCGACGTCGTGGCCACCACCGCGGCGGGAGGAACGGCTGATCAGAGCTTCACGGTAACGCCCACGGGCGTCATTCGCGGCACGGCAATCGACACGTACCTGACCGCGACCGGGAACGTGACGCAACCCGAAGATCTCTCCAATGCCTACATCGGCGTGTCATTCCAGAGTGGAAGCACCTGGACAACCGTGCAGGGAATTGGTTTATCCGACGGAACGTTTACGATAACCGGCGTGCCCAGCGGCAACTATTGGCTCGCAATTGCATCCGGTGGATATTGGACTTCCGCGAGCGACCTCGACCTCGGCCAGGATTTCCTTGGCCGTCCTGATGGAGTTGCTGCTGCAACTGGCACATCGCTCGGGCTAAGCTTTGCTGGATTGACCCCGTTCGCGGCGGACGACGAACTGGATATCACTAATCCGAACCTCGGGCAGGACTTTGACTGGTCAGACAATCTCAACATAGGCGATACCACCTTCGCTTCCATCTGGGACTGGACCGGTCCTCTCAGCGTCTCGGCGAAGGGAGATTCATGGTTCGTTTTCCAGACGCACGCCACGACTGCCGGCCCCGCAATTTGGCGGTCCGTGACCATGACCAGTTCCGCACTTCCGCTTGATCAGGCGAATAGCGAAGAGACGGACCTCTCCGGCCGTCTCAGCAATGCGACTCCGATGACCGTGCACATGGCTATCAGCGGAAGCCAATTTGCTGCGGCCGCCGGCAACACCGGCACGGGTGGAAGCATACACTCCACGACAATTGGCGTCTATTCGCAGCCGTTCAGTGCCACGAAGGGAGGCGTCGGTGAAAACGAGGCACTGCTGGAAACGAAGGATCAGACTCCGGTTGCCTCGGACACGGATTACGGCGATATTGCCATCGGCAATCCTTATCCGGCATCCTTCATTCCGTACGTTGCCGCTAGTTACGAGATCAACGTACCCTTCACTGCAGTCGGCGCGACCACTCCGGTTGAAGTACCGGCCGAACTCTACGTCAATTCCACGCAGATGCCCAGCAAGAACTCACCGCTCGCGCCACAGATAACGCCGGTGCAGAATATGAAACTCAATGGTGCGTTGTTCGTCCAGCGAGCGACCGCTCCCACTCTCACACCGACACTGTCCTGGGATCCTCCTTCGACTGGCACGCCCACCGGTTACCGAATCAGCGTTTACGCCCTCACGCTTACCGGAACCAGTTCAAGTTTTCAGCCGGTTGTTGATTTGTTTACCAAGGACCACACGCTTATGATTCCAGGCGGAGTCTTGACGGCCGGGAACGAATACTTCTTCCAGGTGCGGGCGTTTTTGACTCCATCGGTAGACTTTACAACCGCACCGTATCACTCAGCGTTTCCTTGGTCGCACGCTGACATGTTGTCTCCCGTTGTCTCTACCGCTGGGGCCACCGGCGGGCAAGTGATATCCCAGGCTGACGCTCTGAGGCACGTCCTGAACAGACCGGCTGGAACTCCAAGTGCAGGGACTCCAATTCGCTCGGTGCCTCGAAACGTGGTTAGGCACTCTTCAAATTAGAACGATCACTCCAACATAAGGGAGGGAAGTGCGCCAGACTTCTTCGGAACTGGCGCATTTTCATGTCCGCGGTGGCGCGGATGATCTTCACTCGGCCGGAGGTTCGCCGCCATGCCCACGACCGTTCTGTCGACGACCAGGTTTCCAGAAGCGGTTGGGTCATTCGCTGAAAACGCTGTTCTGACCGAAATTCAATTTCAAACTAGCCGATTTGCATGCCGAAAAGGCTCCAAAAATCGTCCTTTTTTGCTCCTCCGTTGAAGGTCGATTCCTTCCGTGTCCACTAATTGACTAAGGTTGGAAGACAGGTCCGCTCGCACTGCTCATAGAGCATTGTTCCCATGCAACAATCAGAATTGATCTCCCATGCGAGCAGTTGCTCTGGGATTGATCTCGGTCAACGAACTGGCGCGGTGGTTGCTGGTACGATCGGTTCTCTCCCTCAAAATAGACGGCCGCCGACCCTGAGGTATGTGCGTGAACTGTCCGAAGTGTCACTCCGATGCGGTGGAGACCATTCCCGCGGAGATTCGCTTGTACCGGAATAGTCCGCGGACGTTGAGCCTGCCGCCGATGACGCCGTCGCCAGACGTAAGCGTCTGCCTGGACTGTGGGTGCTCGGAGTTTTTGGTTCCGAACGCCTGGCTCGCTGCCGGCTGGCTCAAATCGCACGGCAAGCAGCGTATTTCCGGGCTGCGGCTGGTGTAATAACGACCGCTCTGGCATTCTCCCTAAGTCCCTTTACAAAGCAGTCAACTGGGTCCCCGCGTGGATTCGCCCGCGCCAGATTGGTTCCAGTCCGAATACAAACTTGAGCGGGGCGCGCAGGAAACGGTAGTCTTGACGGTCCGTTACAAGTGAGGCGGATCGATTATGAGAGGGAAGCTCCTGATTGCGCTGGCAATGGCGTTGCTGACGAGTACGCGGGCCTTTACGCAGTTTCCGGGAATGTCCGCACCGAAGCATTACCCGTGGTCGGACACGAGCCTTTCGCCCGATGCCCGCGCCGACCTGGTCATCAAAGAGTTGACGCTGGACGAGAAGATCCAACTGCTTCACGGGCTGGGCTGGCAGGCGTTGTTTGTGCCGCAGGAATCGGGGCCGGCCACGCGGGCTATCTCAACGCTGGGTTTTATTCCGGGCGTTCCGCGGCTGGGCATTCCCGATCTGCAGATGACGGATTGTGTGGAGGGCGTTTCAGGCGCCGGCGTAAAGGGCCGTTATGCCACGGCTCTGCCGTCGGCGGAGGCAATGGCGGCGGCATGGGATCCGGCGCTTTCGTATGAGATCGGCACCATGATCGGCCACGAAGTGCGCGCGATGGGATTCAACATGTCGCTTGGCTCGGGTATCAACATGATTCGCGAGCCGCGCGACGGGCGCACCTTCGAGTACAAAGGCGAGGACCCGCTACTGGCCGGCACGCTGGCCGGACAGGAGCTGAAGGCGGAGAAAGCCCTTCATCTGATCACAGACCTGAAGCACTACGCGGTCAACGACCAGGATGCGGGCCGCATCGTGGCCAACTCCATCATCAGCAAGCGGGCCATGCGGGAGAGCGATCTGCTGGCGTTTGAAATTGCGTTGAAGGATTCGGGAGCAGGCGCGGTGATGTGCTCGTACAACCGCATCAACGGCACCTATGCGTGCGAAAACGAGTACACGCTGGGCGTGTTGAAGAAGGACTTCGGGTTTAAGGGATTTGTGGTGTCGGACTGGGGCGGCACGCAGAGCACAGCGAAGGCCGCACTGGCGGGGCTCGATGTAGAGATGCCAGGGAATGATTCCTTCGGCGCGCCGATGAAGAAGGCCGTCGAGAGCGGCGAGGTGTCCATGGATCGGCTGAACGACATGGTGCATCGCATCCTTCGCACGGAGTTCGATTCCGGCATCGTAGACGATCCGCCGCAGCCCGACTCGCCCAATGTGATGCGCGGGTTTGAGGTGGCGCAGGAGACGGAGGAGCGGGGTGCGGTGCTGCTGAAGAACGAAGGTGGGGTGCTGCCGTTGAGCGCGGGCTCAGTCAAGTCGATTGCGGTGATTGGCGGTCGTGCGGATGTTGGTGTGATGTCGGGCGGGGGATCGTCGCAGGTTTCACCCGCCGGGGGCAACGCGGTTCCACCACCGCCCGAGGTGATGAAGAATCCGCTGGCGATCTTCCTGGCCGAGGTCTATCACCGCTCGGCGCCGCTGAAAGGAATAGAGGACAAGGCGCCGCACGCGGCGGTGGTATTTGATGCCGGCACTGATCCGGCGGCGGCCGCGGCGCTCGCCAAGAAGTCGCAGGTGGCGATTGTCTTTGCGGTGCAGCATGCGTCGGAGGGAATGGACCTGCCGAATCTCTCGCTGCCAAATGATCAGGATGCGCTGATTGACGCTGTGGCTGCGGCCAATCCGCATACCATCGTGGTGCTGGAGACGGGCGGAGCGGTGTTGATGCCGTGGATCAATAAAGTGGCGGCGGTGGTGGAGGCCTGGTATCCGGGCATTCGCGGCTCGGAGGCAATCGCCAACCTGCTGTTCGGCGACGCGAATCCGTCGGGCAAGCTTCCGATTACATTTCCCCGGAGTGAAGCTGACCTGCCGCATCCGGTGCACGTGGGGCCTCCGAAGCCCGACGCCGAGCATCCGGTGCCAAAACTTGCCGGCGTGCCGGGCGTGATCGGAATGGCGATGGGAATCGGCCCGTGGTTCGATGTGCCGTACGACGAAGGACTGAAGGTGGGCTACAAGTGGTACGACGCGGAGAAGAAGCCGGTGCTGTTTCCCTTCGGATTTGGCCTCTCGTATACCAGCTTTGCTTACTCCGGCCTTGCGGTGACGCCGGGCAATTCGACAACGGTTTCCTTCACGGTAAAGAACACCGGCAAGCGTGCCGGCAGCGAGGTTGCCCAGGTCTATGCGTCTTTGCCGGAGGCTGCGGGAGAACCACCGAAGCGGCTGGTTGGCTGGACCAGGGTAGAGCTCAAAGCCGGCGAGTCGAAGCAGGTTTCTGTTGCTGTGAGCCGCGAGCGGCTGAACATTTTTGATGAAGCTTCTGATGGCTGGAAGCTGGTGCCGGGAAGCTACACGGTTCGCGTGGGAGGCTCTTCGCAGGATCTGCCGTTGCAGCAGGTGGTGACGTTCTAGGCTGGTCTGGCCGCGCGTCCGGGCCGGATGGTCGACGTCGCTATGCCATCCAGCGCCAGATGGAGCAGTCCTCGTGCGGGGATGAGGCGTACTCGCCGTCAGGCAGATTGCCCAGGATGCGATCGTCGGCAAGGCGGTCAGATCGCGAGCGCTTGATCGGCCCTTGAAAGAGGCGGATGATGTTGGGCTTGTGGTCTGGCCGTCGATTGCGGTTGCGCGCGAGGACGTTCCGTTGTTCCTCGAAGACGCCTTCCTGCTCGTTGTTGACGTAAAGGATGTCGAACTGGCCGGCCCGATGGGCGAAGGATGCGGTGAGCGCGCGCAGCCAGCGGCGCATCACCACCGCGCCAAAGGGATTAAAGAGGAACGCTACGCAAGGGCCCGGCGGGAAAGTGAAGTGGACGGCATCCTGCATGACGATGCGCGCCGGGCAGAGTGCGCGGCCGGCTCTGCGCCATGCAGCCAGGTTTCGGCGAGCGATGCGGATAAGCGCCGGGTGCAGTTCCACGCCAATTACCCTGCGGAAGGGAAGCTCGGCGGCGAGCAGAACTGCGCGGCCCATGCCCGCACCGATGTCGACAAACGTTGTTTGAGCGAGAGGCGCAGGGGGTCGCATTTTGCGCCAGCGCGCGATAAGCGCGTGAAAGACGGATGGCGCCACGCCGTAGTAAGCGGTGACATGGCGATCATGGACGTGGCCGGTGCGCAGATGCCGGCCGGCAATCAGGCCGCCGGTCCGCACGCCGTTGGCCTCGTCCCATGGATGCGGGAGGAAACCGTCTCTCTTTGTCAAGCCGGGCAAATGACGACGGCCGGCTTTGCTGCTTGAGCTAGCGAGGTTCACATTGCAGGTTACACAACGGAGCTACAATCCTGCGTGGGACGCCACGGGAAGTCTGGAACTGCTCGCGCGTTCGGTGGAGGTTGCGATGCGATACGGGATAGCCGTTGCGACGATGCTACTTGGACTGTCAGGGTGTGCCTATGCGGCGAAGGATGTGCCGGTGCCGTCAAGTTGCACACCGCAGGTGAATGCCGGACTGGCGCAGCTCATTGCACAACACTCCACGCGGGACGTCGATAACGTCATGGCATGCGGAACCGCGACGCAGAAGACGCGGGTGCAGCGCGGCGGCCCGCACGGAAGCCATCACGTGACTACAATCGCGGCTCCGCTGCCGAACGGCCAGACCGTGAATGTGCAGATTGTGACCAACGATGATCTGGATGGGCCCATCGTGGCGCAGGTGAATGATTCCGTGATGGCGTACGGGCAGGGCTACATCTCACACGGGCTGTGGGCAGCGGGTATCCACGACACGCATTGTTCCACGCACACCGGCGCGGACAATGGCTGGGTGGTGGTCGCGGGAGTGAAAACGCCCAAGAGCTGTCCGAACTCGCGCTGATTCTTCTGTGGATCTAGACTGGCGTCAGCAACGCGCGGCCGAGAGCCGCTGCGCTCACATCCTGCGCCGCCAGCGCAGTTTCGTGCGCGATGCCACCGAGGTCGCACAAGATACCGGCGAAGTCCCAGGCAGCGTTGCGGGCCGCGTGGATGTCGAACGAACTCAGCAACTGGCCCAGCTTGCCCGAGTCTTCCGCAACTTCTCCGAGCGGCCCCGCCGAGAGCATGGCCGTTGCCTGCGTCGTGACGCCGTCGAGGAGCGCGTTCACGGCCAGGTAGTCCACGTGCTCGGGACCATCGGGCGCGGGATCGCGGTTCAGATCGGCGTTGGTCTGGTCGAGGGCGACGGCCAGGTCGCGATTGATGTGGGCGTTCATGCCGGCTAGTGCGTATTGGATGTGTTCGATGCCGGCATTAAAGCGGGACTCGAAGAGCACGACCCACGCAGAGGGCGTGGTTGCGCCGGCCAGGTAGTTGCGGATCGCGGTGAAGTACAGGCCCGCAAAGACCACGTCGAGATGCAGCAACCATTCCGGGTCTTGCCAGGCTCCTCCCGGCGGATTTGTGTCGACCTGCTCGGTGACCATCAGGTAGAGCCGATTGAACCACTTCAGGCCGTCGCGGTCGGGGAGCAGGCTGTCGATGGCCTGCATCCGCGCAATGACATCGGCGATGGTGGCAGCAGGCGCGGCGGAGACGATCGCCGCCAGCGAGGCATCGATCGAGTCAGACGCAGCAGTCGGATTGGGAACGGGTGAGGGAATTGTGGTCATGACTTCTCCCCTGGGGACGCGAGCAGTATACCCTCTCAGTGATTACGCACAGGAAGGCCGATCGGATTACGCGGTCCCGGCCTAAAAATCGTGGTGATCGTCGGGGAGGGCGGTGACTGCATGTGCATGGCCTTCGCCGGGGATCAATTCAACTGGTGGATTGGCCTGTTCCGCGTTGGCGCGCAGTTTGGCTACCGTCAACCAATTGTCCTTGCGCGGCTGATCGGGGATCCAGGGAGGAAGCGGCATGCAGAAGATAGTGGCTGAGCGTGTGGGCGTAGGGCTCGTAAAGGCGGCGCAATTCGCGCAGGCGCTGCTCGGAGGAGTCATCGCGGCAAACCTTTACCCCTGCCTGGCACAGAGAAGCATAGAGCTGGTTGTAGCGTTCAGATGGCAGGCGGTCGGGAGAGTTTGCGATTGGCGCGGAGGTCAGCACCTGCGTCAGATCGACCATGGCATGGCGTGCCATGGCGAAGGTGAGCTGCGCCTGCCGTGCCTCATGGCCCTGTACACCGGCAATCAACAAGGATGACGTATCGAGGATGCATGTGAGGGCGCTGATCCAGCTCTGGTTGGTGTGCTGGGAGCGGAAGTAGCAAACAGCGGAAAGGAGATGTGGCTCTCGAGCAGCTCCGCCGACCAGCGTTCCCACTCCATGAGCAGAATGGAAAGTGCCTCGGCCGCATCCGGGTAGGCGTGGCGGCGCAAAAGCTCCGCGGCGGTGGGCGGAGACCCGGCGCGGGCATCGAGCAGCGAGATGCTGACTTCGCGCCGGGAAAATGCTGCCTAGAGCACGGGGAAATAGCCCATGACGATGGCCAGAAACCCAAAGCCGGTCCCGGCTTCGAGGATGATCAGTTCGCGCGCGCGGCGGGTCTGCGGGCCCACGTCCCCGGGCCCCAGGTGAAGATCGTGGTTCCGCTGACGTAGAGGTCGGATCGCAGGTCCGGCTCCTTCGAACGTCATTGAAAGGGCTGCCCAGGAGCATAGATGCAGCGCAAAGCCGAAAACCAGTCCCGCAGCCCATAGGACCAGCAGAAAGATCAGGGACAGCGGGCCGTAGAAGCTGAAGGCGGTCTCGCGTTTGCGGACGTCGTGCAGGCGGTTGGCGAAGAACACCCAGGGTTCCATGTGAGCCACATAGAAGATGCGGGTGAGCCGCACGCGGCCTGTGGCGCGACGCGGCAGGATGATGGTCTGGAATGCGTCAAGAGCACCGTGAACACACAGACGATTCCGGCGATCATCGCAACAACGTGCATGCGGTCTCCCGTCAACGAGCGATATCCCTGGCCACGACCTGTACCCGGGACGCAGGATGCCGGCGGTCCGCCACCGGCGATTGCCTTATTCTAGCCGTGGATGCTGCAGTGATGGCTGAACTGGGTAAAGCACTTCTTGGTATCGGGATGCTGTTGGCGATCGTTGGCGGCATCTTGCTGATTGCCGACCGTACCGGCTTACCCTTGGGCCGATTGCCGGGAGACTTTGCCTTCCGGGGCAAGAACTTCCAGGTGTACCTTCCTCTGGGTACCTCGATCCTGATCAGCGTCATCCTCACGCTTCTCTTCTACTTCCTGTCAAAGATGAGGAAGTAGGGCAAACGACCTCTAAGCCACTTCGGTAAAACGAAAGGCTCATGCCCGGAAAATTGCGGTTGCAGGAATCCCGCTGACAGAGGGGCGCATCGCACCCATCATCAGTTCGGCTTTGGCTGAGGAGGCAGAACCATGGCTGCTACACCTAGAAAATGCGCGAATGCTGCTTGTAATTGCACAGCACAGGATAAGTCAAAGTACTGCAGCGCTCACTGCGAGGGCGTCGGTGGGAAGGTCGAAATCATGTGTACCTGCGGCCACCCCAACTGTGACTCAGCGCTGAGCCGCTAAAGCGCGCCACCACAACTTGCCTCGGTGCCGTGAGCGGAGATTCCGCTTTCCGAGGATTTGTGTGTGTCGCCTTGTTCCCATCACCGCGCGGATTCGCTGTTAGATTTCTCAGTTGACGAACTCGGCCCCTGGGGACAAAGCTGTCTTCTGGCAGTTTCTCCCCCGCCGGGAGCACGGCCCGGTTGGCTGCCGAGTGGGTGGATATGGAACCGCGTCTGATTCTGGGTATCGGCGAGTTATTGTGGGATTTTCTGCCGGCAAAATCTGCGGGTAATGGAACTACGGCAAAGCCCACCGGCTCACTGGGCGGGGCCCCCGCTAACTTCGCCGTGATGGCAGGCCGTCTCGGTAGCAATACCGTCATCCTAAGCCGCATTGGGCGCGATGAACTGGGCCGCCAGGCGGTCGCGAAGCTCGATCCGCTGCCCGCCGATACGGAGTTTCTGCAGGTGGATCCTCATCATCCCACCGGCACGGTGACTGTGGAACTGAAGGATGGGCAGGCGCAGTATGTGATTCACCAGCCGGTTGCGTGGGATTTCATGGAGCTGAACGACGACTGGGTGCGCCTTGCCGAGCGCGCCGACGCCATCTGCTTCGGTTCTCTGGCGCAGCGCGCGCTCGAGTCGCGGCAGACCATCCAAACGCTGGCCGCGCAGACACGGTCCGACTGCGTACGGGTCTTCGACGTGAATCTCCGTCCGCCGTTTTACTCCAGCGAAGTGATCCAGGAGTCGCTGGAACTGGCCACGGTAATGAAGATGAATGATGCCGAGGTGCCGCAGGTTCTGGGGATTCTAGGACTGCCTGCCGACGACTGTGACGATCCCGCGGGGTTGCGCCGCGGAGCGGAGCGGCTGCTTGCGGAGTTTCCCACGTTGCGCATGGTGGCTGTCACGCGCGGCGGCTGCGGGAGCATGCTGGTCACGCGCGATTCCACCGACGATCACCCCGGCATCCCCGCGAAAGTCGCGGATACGATCGGCGCAGGCGACGCATTTACCGCGGCCATGACGACTTACCTGTTGCTCGGCGCCTCTCTGGCCACCATCAACGAGGCGGGGAACCGCTGGGGCTCGTGGGTGGCCTCGCAGGCGGGCGGCATGCCCCCGCTACCGGCCGACTTGCCGGCGCGGATAAAGAGCGCAATTGAGGCGCACCTCGCGGTACCGGGCAGCCCGGCCACCGCGGGCAGGACCGCAGCAACGAAAGCCAAAGCAGGCAATCCCGTCAAGTAGAGTAGGGATTGTGATCATCAACGTTGCCCGCCGCGCGCACGACCACAACTGGGAACTCGATCCCGATTATGCGCTCGCTGCTCGACACCGATTTCTACAAGCTGCTGATGCTGCAGTTCATCTGGAAGCACTTTTCCAGTACGCGCGTCTGCTTTGCATTGCAGAACCGGACGACACACGTGCGCCTTGGCGAGATCGTCGAGCCGAGCGAGTTGCGCGAACAACTGGAGGCCGACACGCCGGCTGCGGCTTCCACAAGTCGGAGATGATCTGGCTGGCCGGCAACACATTCTATGGCCGCCGCGGCATTTTTGAGCCTGCATTTCTGGAGTGGCTCGCGAACGGATTTCCGCCTATCGGATTTTGACCTGGCGATCGAAGACGGCCAGATTTCGCTGCAGTTTCAATGGCCTCTGGACCGAAGTCGACGCTCTGGGAGATCTATGCGCTTTCGATCGATCGACGAGCTGAAGACACGCGCGGCCTCAAGAACCTGACTGAGTTCGAACTCGACATTCTCTACGCGCGCGCCAAGACTCGGTCTGTGGGAGAAGATGGAACGCTTGCGAGACGTGCCCGGCCTGAGCCTCAGCGATTTCGGCACGCGGCGGCGGCACAGTTTTCTGTGGCAGGAATACGTGGTGCTGGCCATGCGCGGATATGCTCGGCGCAGCCTTCACGGGTAGTTCGAATACGTATCTGGCCTATAAGCACGACCTGGAGGCGATGGGCACCAATGCGCACGAGCTTCCTATGGCGCTGGCAGCGCTGGCCAACACAGACGATGAGCTGCGCATCGCGCAGTATCGATTGCTGGAGCTGTGGCAGCAGAGCTATCAGGGCGAGTTGCTGATCCTGCTGCCCGATACCTTTGGGACTACGCAGTTTCTGCGCAACGCGCCGGACTGGGTTGGCAGACTGGACGGGCCAGCGCATCGACAGCAAAGACCCTTTCATCGCCGGAGACGAGTACATTGCCTGGCTAACAGCCCGCGGGCGCGATCCGCGCCGCAAGCGGCTCATTGCATCCGATGCTCTCGATGTGGATCGCATCCTCGCGCTGCACGCGCACTTTGGCGGAAGAATGCCAATGAGCGGAACGCCGGCGGATTTCCGTTCCGGCGCGGACTTCAACGATCCGACACCGCTGGCGTCACGAGCCGCGCATCCGCTTCAGCGCGGGGTGGGGCACATTCCTGACCAATGACTTTCGGAACTGCGATCCGAAGGGAACGGCAGCTTCAATCCCGTCAGCCTGGTCTGCAAGCTGAGCGAAGTGGAGGGCCGGCCGGCAGTGAAGCTCTCCGATAACTACGCGAAGGCGATGGGTCCGCCCGAGGAGATCGAGCGCTATCGCCGTATCTTTGGTACTGAAGGCATTTCGAACCTGCCGGTCGAAACGTAGACCCGTAGCGCCGTCTCCGCGAAATCGGTAGCGCCGGTCTCCTGACCGGCTGTCGTGCGGGCTTCCAAGCCCGCACTGGAACCTTCGCTCGCACGCATATCAACCTTGCACTAAACCGCCGCCCCGCTGCCACCCGGCATCAGATGCAAAAAGCCGTCGGCCCGAAGGCGCGCGCCCGGAAACACGCGATCAAGATTGTCCGCGCCGAGTGTCTTGCGTCACCACTTCGCCCAGCACCTGCGCGGTAGTCGGTGGTCAGCGCCAGGTCGCGGCCTTCGTTCAGTTGCTCGTTCTCCAGGCCCGGCCAGCGCCCGTAGACCTTGCCGCCCTTCACTTTGCCGCCCAGCACGAACATCGCGTTGGCGTGGCCGTGATCGGTGCCGCCGGTTCCGTTTTCGCGCGCCGTGCGGCCGAACTCCGACATCGTCACCAGCGTCATGTTGCCGGCGCCGTCGCCCATGTCGCGCCAGAAGGCCGCGATGCTGAGGAGAAATCGCTGAGCCGGTTGGCTAGCTGGCCGTTCACGCCGCCCTGGTTCTGATGCGTGTCCCATCCGGTCACATCGGTGAACGCCGCTTCTACGCCCAGGTTCGCCTTGAGCAGTTGCGCAATCTGCTTCATGTTGTTGCCGAATTCCGTGTCGGGATAATTCGCACCGGCGCCGGCGTGTACTGCGCGGGATTTGCGGCGCGCAGCATCTTCACCGCTTCAAACGTCTCATCGCCCGCGGCGTGAAAAATGCGGTCGCCGTCGAGCGCATACATCGCTTCAAACGCGTTTGCCGCCGGGAAGGCGCGGGCCCCGCGCCGCCCACGGTGAAGGTGTTCACATTGCTGATGGCAATCGCGGGAATCTTGCCGGCAAGCGTGCGCGGCACTTCCGCGCCCAGCGCCAGTGCGCGAAATGCGGTGTGCTCCGCGGTGCCGCGAGCAATGGCGCAGGTCTTCCGCTTGCAGCGCGCGATTCAGCCAGCCGTCGTCGGTGCTTTTCACGCCCGGCGTGCCCGATTCCATGTAGTCCTGCGCGTCAAAGTGCGACCGGCTCATGTCCGGCGAACCGCAGGCGTGCACGATCGCCAACTGTCCCTGATCGTAGAGCGGCTTGAACGCGGCCAGCGACGGATGCAGGCCGAAAAATCCGTCGAGATCCAGAACCTTGATTCTGCGGAATCGCAATGCTGGGCCGCATGGTGTAGTAGTTCTTTTCGCGATAGGGAACCACGACGTTGAGCCCGTCGGCCGCGCCGCGCTGGAAGATCACGACCAGTCGCTGCGCTCGGATGCAGCCGCAGCCTGCGCCAGAACGCTGCGCACCAGAAAATTCGGCATGGCCGTGGTGCCTGCTACGGCCAGTGCGCCCTTGTGCAGAAAGAATCGACGATTGCATCTGCATGGCTACCTCCAATATTCAACGGCGCTGGAATTCCGGCGAGCCCATCAGTAAGCCGGCCAGCAATTGATCTTCGCGCTCGTAGGCATCGGCTGGGCGCGGCGCGCCGGCTTCTGATTCATCGCAACGGGCATCGCCGAAGCGCCGTCCTGCGCTCTGCTGCTGCGAATTGCTGCAGCACTGCGGTGCGGGTCGATTCGCTCACCTGCCCGCCATCAGCAAACCGCTCGAGCCGCGCTTCCTCGTTCTCGGCGTCACTGCCGGCGGCGGGGACGAGCCTTTGCCGGCTCGGGCTTCGCGGGCGCGTCGGAGTCAAGATCGTTCAGCAGGTTCAGCGCCGGCTGCCTCGCTGTCAGCGTAGGCATCTCCTCTGCCGTCCACGCGTGATTCCCGGCAGCCGGTTGGCCGCCAGCGATAGCGCAAAGTTCATGCGGTCAACCAGCGCGCCGGTGCTCACCCAGTCCGCCGCATCCCACTTGTACCCCGTCGGCGGCACGCATCCATAGAGCGGCATGCCCATCTGCCGCAGCGCATTCACCAGCGGCTGCAAGTTTTCGATGTTCGCGTTGCTGGCGCGCACGGCGGACACCACAAATTCCAGAGGCGTCTTCACCTTGGCGCGATAGTCATCCGCGGCCCAGAACTCCGGCGAATGGAACAGCGTCTTCAGCACCGCTGGAATGTCGCCGCCGCTCGAGAGATACGCTTTCGCCATGCGATCCACCAGCGCCTGCGGCGGATCGTCGCTCACAAAGCGCATTGCCAGCTTGCGCGAGATGAACTGCGCCGTCGCCGGACGCGTGCCAGCATGTGCAGCAGCTCGCGGCCCTCCATCTCGCCATTCTCCTTGATCTTCGCGCCCAGCACTTTCTTTGTGCCCGGCTCGTGGCGCTGCTGCGTCGAACTGGAATCCGCCGCCGAACTGCGGCCGATCCACCGTCCAGCCGGTCAGCACGCGCGCCACCTGGGTTACGTCCGCCTGCGTGTAGCCGCCGTTCACGCCCAGCGTGTGCAGTTCCATCAGCTCGCGCGCATAGTTCTCATTCAGTCCCTCGGGCGCTTTCTTTTTGCGTCGGGCCGCCGCTGCTGCCACCATCTTCGCGCGCTCGGCGGCCGGCGAATCCGGCCCCATGCTTTGCGCGTTGTCGAGATAGATCATCATGGCCGGGCTGTGCGCCGCGGCTTCCAGCAGATCCTCAAACTTGCCCAGCGCGTGCGGCCGGATCACGTCGCGCTCGTAGCTCACCAGGTAGTAGGGCATCTGCTCGTTCTTGCGCAGGTACACGTTGAAGTGATTCAGCCAGAAATCGGTCATCACTTCCTGCAGTTGCGCATTGGAGTAGATGTCGCGCGTCAGCCGCTGGGCCATCAGCTCTTCGACCACCACGCGTTCGGGATTCTCCAACGCGCCCACCGTCTCGCGCAGGTCCGGCGTCAAATCGCTCATCAACAGCTGCCGCTCGGGTCCTTTCAGGGATTTGAAAAAGGCATCGAACTGCGGCTGCGGCATCCTGGTAAGGCGCAACACACGATCGCGCGGCGGAAGCGCCAGCACCGCCGATATAAGCTTGGGATCGACTCCCGGATCGACAGGCTTGGCGTCGGCTGCCGGAGTCATCTGAGGCGCAATCGCAGTGTCCGCCATCGAGCCGGTCGGTACGCCGGCAGCCTGGGGCTGCATGGTCGCATTCGGCGTAGCGGCTGCTGTCTTCTTCTGTTCTTGTTCCTGCCGCTTGGCCGACACGCGTGTCACCGCATTTTCATACACCGCATACAGCGCGCCCCGCTCGGGCATCGGCGCCTTGCCATCGATTACCTGCCGGATGACGGCATTGCTCGGCAACCGGAACAGCAGGTCCTCAGGCGACCAGGTCATTGCCGGGTAATCGGCGAGCCGCACCTGCAGGGCGGTGTTGTTAATGCTGGCCGGATGCAGCTGCTCCTCCAGCCATGCATCCACTCCCATCGCTTTCACGGCTTCCACATCGCCGGGTCTCGGGCCAAACGTGAACCGGTTCAGCGCATGCAGAATCCGCTCATCTCCCTGGATCTGGCCGGGATATGGTTTGCGCTCGGCTGCTTTTGACAGAGGACCCTCAGCCACGCCCGGCGTTGACGAGATCGCGAGGCTGGCACAGAGGGAAGCGGCCCAGAGGCCCTGCAGGTGCTTCATTAGGATTTCTCCGCTGTAAAAGGTCCCGAACGGGTCACGGCACAAGATAGTCATCTATTGGGACGGAGTTTTCTGCCGGAAGTTGCGGTCAGCTCTCAGTTACCCTGCCAGATGCGCCACCCCCGACCTTGGTAACCACCAGCGGATGTCCCGCCTTCTTTGTACCATCCCTTTTTAAGTCAGGACCCGCTGCGCCGCGTGAACTGGAATCCCTGGATTCGTCCCGCATCCAGCACAAACCCCGAAACTTTGTGGTTTGCATCGCGAGTAAACCGCAGCGTGCCAAGTTGCCCGGTGAAGACATCCTCCGTGGTCGGCTGCAGCTTGTCCGGTTTGCTCTTCAGGCGCAGCAGCGTGAGCTTTCCGTCTCGGACCTCAAAGCGGTACACGGGGTCGATCTCCTCGCTCACATAAGCGCCCGCGTATTCGGCGAGTTGTGCAGCAGCTGGGTCGACGGCCAGCACCCACTCATACACATCAGGCTTGCCTCCGTCCCAGGACTGCTCGATCCGCGCCGGTTTGCCTTCAGCAGACCCCACAAAGTGGATATCCATGTGCTCGCCCCAATCAACGCCGCCGATGTGAAAATGCGATTCGGCAAAGGGCTTCAGTGGATGATACTCATCGCCGCCAAAGTCCAGCATCAGCGCACCGTCCTTCAGCACAATGCGCTGATAGTCGTTGTCCTCCTGCTTCCAATACGTGCCCGCCACGGCCTTCATCTGGTCGGCCGTCATGGTCACCACGACTGACGATTTGGCCGCCTCCTTGGCCGGCTCCTTCGCGGGCTCTTTAATCTCCTTGGCCAGCACGATGTCCGCCACCTCCCTCGTCAGCGAGCCCGGATTCGCGTCCGCCGAGTTGCAGAGTGCAGTCGCCGTAAAGTGCTGATCGGGAAAGCGCACAATATCGGAGCGATAACCGGCGTCGGCGCCGCCGTGGCCCACCGTCTTCAGGCCCTTGTACTCGCCAATTGCCAGCCCCGAAGCGTAGTCCTGGTCCTTGCCGTTGTTCAGCTTGCCCACTTGCAGCATCTGCTTCACAAACTCCAGGCCGCCCACGCGCGGATTGTAGAAGTTCTCATCCCACAACTGCAGATCCTCAACCGTGGTGTGCAGGCTGGTTGCGCCGGTCGTGTCGAAATTCGTCAGGCTCATGCGGAAAGGCTTGTCCTTGCCGTCCTGCTCGTAGCCCAGCGCATCGTGCTTGATCACTTCTTCGTGATCGTCGCGGAAGTGCGTATGCGTCATGCCCAGCGGCTCAAAGATATTCTTCGTCGTGTACTCCCGCAACGACAGGCCGCTCACCCGCTTTACCACCAGCGCCAGCAGCGTGAAGCCCGTGTTGCTGTAGAGAAACTTCTCGCCCGGTTTGAAGTTCAGTGCCTTCTGGTGCACCAGCACCGACATTACGTCATCATCGGTGATCAGGTCCTGCGAGTAGCGCCATCCCGCCAGCCCCAGCAGCGACCACTGGTCGCGCAGCCCGCTGGTATGGTGCATCAGGTGCCGCAGGGTAATGCGCTCGCCAAAGTCGGGCAACTCCGGAATGTACTTGTGCACGTCGTCGTCGAGCGAGAGTTTGCCTTGCTGCGCCAGCAGAATAATCGAAGCCGCGGTGAACTGTTTTGACATCGACGCCACGTGAAAGACCGTCGCAGGCGTAATCGGCACATCATCGTTGAGATTGGCCATGCCGTAGCCGTGCTTGTACACAATCTGGCCGTTCTGATAGACACCCAGCGCGCAGCCCGGCGAATCCGTCCGGTTGTATTTGTCGAAGACCTTGTCAATCTTCGCAGTCATCTCGGGCGACAGGCTCTGCGCCCTCATACCAATTGCAGCAGACAGAAGAATGCCTGCGACTGCCACACCGGAACGCACTTTGCCCATGCCCTGACCTCCGAGGAAAATTCACAGCGAATTATAGGAGCGCCGAATTCCCGAGCAAATACCGCCTGTCACTTCTTCGCTGTCTTCTGTTTTCTAAGATCCACCACGATCGTTTCTGCCAGGCGATCCTGCGCGCACATGCGATTCTCGCTCCAGAAGTACTGCAGCATGCCGAGGCCGCACTCCAGAACGGCCGCTCCATAGCCGAGCGCACGCTCAATCGACTGCCAGAATCCCATCCGCTCGCTGGTCAGCGAAACGGCGCGCGTGCGCGCCACCCATTTCCCCGGCGTCCGTCCGTTGCCCAGGTAGTTGGCAAGGCCCAGGTACAGCACCGCCACAATCACATTGCCAACCTCGTGGAAATCCCACATTACGCGGACCTCCTGCTGGTGCAGCACGAAGATGCGCCAGCCCACCTCGAGCGGGGCCCAGACAATGACGGCCAGCATCACGTCAATTACGTAGCCCAGCACGCGTTGCCAGAAGGTAGCCAACGGCACGCCGTTCAGTTGACGAAACTGCGGAGACTCCTGCGCATGAAAGTGTTGCCGGTCGCGTGGCTTGGTCTGCGTATCCATGGTGGGTTCGTTGGGAGTAAATTCTCCCCAAGACTACCACGGTGATAATTCTGAAACCTCACTGCTCGCGTATCGCCGCCACCGGATCCAGGCGCATGGCACGATACGCCGGCAGATAACACGCGAGCAGCGACATCGCTCCCAGCAGCACGAAGACCGCGCCCACCGTGAACGGATCGTTGGCGCTCACTCCGTAGAGAAGCCCGGAGATAAAACGCGCCAGGCCGAACGCGAGCCCAAGTCCCAGCCCAAGCCCGAGCGCAGTCAAACTCATTCCCTGCCGCAATACCAGCCGGAAGACCTGGGCACGCGATGCTCCCAGGGCCACACGCACGCCAATCTCGTGTGTGCGCAGTTGCGTGCGATAGGCCACCACTCCGTACACCCCCGTTGCGGCGAGAATGAGCGCAATGACCGCGAAGATGCCTGCGAATGTGCTCTGCATGACCACGAAGATACTCGACATCTGCGTCGTTTCCCGCATGGAACGGACATCGAAGACCGGAATGCGGCCATCGATTTCGTGGATCGTCTTTTCCACCGTCGGCGCAAGATCATCCGGATTGCCCCTGGTCTTCACCTGCACTATGGTTTCGTTGTCCGCATCCTGGAAGTAGCTCAGGTAGATCAGGGCTCCGGGCTGCTCATTCATGAACAGATGTTTCGTGTTTTTCGCCACGCCAACCACCGTGAACAGGCGACCGTAAAAGTGGAGCCTCTTTCCCAATGGATCTTGTCCTGGCCAATAGCGGTTTGCAGCCGTCTGGTCCACGACGAGCACTGGCGGCGCTTTTTCATTGTCATCCTGGGTGAATGCGCGTCCCTCGAGGATGGGTACGCCGAGAGTTTCGAAATAGCGCGGCGTTACCTCAGCCCTTTGCACCTCCAGCGATTCGTGGGGGCGCGGCGTATATCCCTCCGGGTACGCATCCACCGTCTTTCTTGAAAAGGCCAGCGGAACCCAGTCGGAAAGAGAAGCGATGGTCACGCCGGGCAACGCCGATACGCGATCGAGAATCTGATGCCGGATCGCCGCCGCCTCTTCATTGCTGTAGCCGGCGATATTCAGACCCGCGGACGCAACCAGGATGTTGTCCTGCTCGAACCCTGGGTTAGCCTTGGCGATATTGCGCAACGTCTGCAGAAACAGCGCGGAACTCACCAGCAAGGCAAGCGACAGAGCGATCTGGATCACCACCAGTCCGCTAAGCAGCCGCCGATGCGATCCACCGGAGATGCTCGAAGCCTCATCTTTCAGAACTACCGCGGCTGATACATACGACGACCGCCAGGCCGGCAACGCTCCGCAGAGCAAAACCGTGATGACGGTCAGGACGGCGATCCCGAGGATAACGTTGCCGTCCATGGTTCCATTCAGCGCCATAGGAATCGCGTTCGGCGGAATGAACCAGGCGAAGGTCTTGGCCGTCCATGCAGTCAGCAGCCCCGCCAGCATCGCGGCGCACGTCGAGACAATTAGGCCCTCCAATACCATCTGGCGCACCAGTTGCACGCGGGTCGCTCCCATGGCCTGGCGAATGCCAATCTCCCGGCGCCGCGAAACAAACCGCACCAGCGTGAGCGTGGCCACATTGGCGCAGGTCAGCAGCAGCACCACACATGCAATGGCCAGCAGAATCGGCAGTGTTGCCGCCATGTAACCGTTGGCGCCGAACGGCGAACGCCACTGCGGATCGAGTGTAATAGCGTTGTCTCCCAGATGATCATTGGGATAGGCTGCCACAACGCGCCGCATGATCGTATCGAGGTCCTGCTGAGCCTGCTGCCGGCTCACCCCGGGCCGCAGCCGTCCCAGGATGTTGAGGAAAGGGGCGCCTCGATGGGTCATCCGGTAACCATTTGAGCCAATAGGGTTCAGCGTCAGCCAGGCGTCCTGCCGAAGACCCGGCATGGCTCCGATAAAACCCTCCGGCGCCACTCCGATCACCGTCACCGGGTGCTTTGCAATCTCTATCGATTTACCCACGATCGCCGGATCTCCACCGTAGCGCGTCTTCCAGATCGCATAGCCCAGCACCACGTAGGGAACGGCGTCCGGCCGCGTCTCCTCCTCGGGCAAGAAAAAGCGCCCGAGCAGGGGCCTGACACCCAGCACCTCGAAGAAGTTCGACGTCACGTTTGCAATGTAGATTCGTTCAGGCGCCGCGCCTGCGCGCGTCAGCGTAATCCAGTCGTGGTGATAGCCAAGAATTCCGCTGAATGAGTGGTTTTGCTCGCGAAGATCACGGTAATCCTGATACGAAAGCGGAGGTACCGGGGATATGTTGCGCGCACCCCGCTGCAGGCTCACCAGCGAGCCGGTGTCCCGCACCCCGGCAAGGGGATGCAGCATGGTCCCGTTGATCCAGCTGAAGACCGTACTGTTGGCGCCGATCGCCACGGCCAGCATTGCGGTCACAGTGACCGTATACGCGGGATTCTTGCGAAGCTGCCGCAAGGCAAAGCGAATATCTTGAAGCAATCCTGCCATGACAGCCTCCTCGGAGGTTGCTTTTGGGAACAAGCGTATGCTCCTCTGAACTGCATGCAGTGCGCCACAGCACGGAGGTTTGTAACGTATTGGCGCTCCATGAGATACCTCGCATTTTTGATTTCGGATCAATTTTGTCTCATGTCCGTCGGCGCCTCCCATTGTCCGTTTTTGGACACTGCTGCGATTCGCCACCCGGCGGCAGGTTCGTATTTGGCATCCAACTACGCGGCATTCATTTTTCGGCAAAGGAAATCAAGAGATGGCGCAGGTGATTGATAAGAAGGAGCAACAGCAGGGCACGCAGAAGCAGGCGATCCAGGAATTGGTAAAGGCTCTCAATGAGGACCTGGCTCGGGAGTACCAGGCCATCATTGCCTACACGGTGTACAGCAACGTCCTTAAAGGCGCGCAATGGATGAGCATTGCCGGCGAACTGAAGAAACACGCTGCCGAAGAACTGCAGCACGCCCTGATCATCGCCGACCAGATCGACTACCTGGGAGGCATGCCCACAGCCACACCCAAGCCGGTGAAGCTGAGCGAAAAACCGGAGGAGATGGTGCGGTTCGACCTGGACAACGAGACAGAGACCATCCGCAACTACCGCCGGCGGGTCAAGCAGGCTGAGGCCATTGGCCACTTTGCCCTGGCCGAACAATTGCGCAAGATCATCTCCCAGGAGCAGGAGCACCAGCACGATCTGGCTACGGCGCTGGGCATCGACGTGCCCGATGTATTCAGCGAAGGAGCCTGAGAGCAGGAGCGAGGGGACTGGGACTAGAGGCTGGGAAGGTCGAGGGCGAAGAGGGTGCCTCGGCCCATCAGTGGACATTCAGTACGACGATGCCGGAACTTGTTACCTGCTGAGTGAGGGAGGGCGCGGGGGAACTGCCGCCGCACCCGCCCAAGCCTGCAATGCCGCCCAGGAGTAAGGCCAGCAGGAACAGCGCGCGCCTGCGCCGCTGCCGGCTGATTCCCGCCGCGGGAACCAACACAAACGGCAAAAAGATCCACGCAAAGGCTGGGACGGGAACCGTTTCAGTGAAGACCGCAGTCACCTCGTACGCGCCTGCGGGAGTCGAGGGCCCTGTGCCAATCGTCAAGGCGCCGGCCGCGTAAGAACAGACGGCGTTAGCCGGCAGGTTGAGACAGGAGACCGAGACATTGGCTGCTGTCGCAGGCAGGGTCACTGCATAGGTTGCAGTTGCGCCGGCAGCAATCGTGGCGCTTGCCGGACTGAAAACCGGTGCATAGGTTGAGGCTCCGCTCGAATCGATCTCGAATTGAAGAGCGTTTGAGCTGTTGGCCGTGTCCTGCACCGTAACCGAAGTCGCGCCGGATGCGGCCAGCGCCGATGCCGGGACCTGTGCCGAGAGCGTGGACGGGCTGACAAACTGGGTGGCTAGCGCAACGGCGCCAAAATGAACCACCGAAGCCGCGCCGAATCCCGTTCCCGTAACCGTGAGGGTAAAGCCGGCGTTTCCCGCCGCGGTGAACCAAGGGGAAACACCGCTGACAACCGGAACGATGGTATAGCCGGATGCGGCAACGGGACTCGCCGAGTAATCGGGCAGTGCGATGGCGATGGCCTGAACGATCTCTGAGTTGGGTACCCCGATGGGACCGGTGTAGACCGGAGAAGCGGCGGTCGGCATGGTGCCATCGGTGGTGTAATGCATGACCGCGCCGGGCGTGCTATCGAGCACCGAGACCATGAACGGCGCCGCATACGTGCCCGGAGCGGCCGTGAATGTAGGCGCAGCGCAGATGGCCGGAACGATGCTGAGAGTGCCCGGGGTTTGCGTGACCGTGTAGTTGGAAAGCCGATTGTCAGGATCGATTAGAGCTGGCGTGATGACATAAGTCCCGGGCGGGCTGGTACTGGTAGCGATGGTGGAGTAGGAAGCCGAGATGTTGTCGGCAGCGAGCGCGCCAGTGATTGTGCCATCAACCATGGGCAGCGGCGTTCCGTAGGTCATGGATTTGTTGTTTACGGAAACCGACAACGGGGCGGGCGCAACCGTAAACAGGGCACTCGCGAAGGTGAATGAGTATTTGCCGGAAGCCAGCGTCCCGGCTTCCGGAAGAATGATGTACGAGCCGGCTTCCCGCTGCGCACCGAGATGGAAATCCATGCCATTGGATGGATTGAAGCCAGGCACAGGCTGATAAGGGATCGGCGCGTGGAAATTCCAGATAGCGGGATAGCCGTTGCTGTTGCCGGCAATGGAATTCGCCACGTAATTGCCCTCGGCAACGCGGCCGGCAACATTCAGGTGAACACCGTCTCCTACGTACGAGGGATTCTGCTGCGCAGGATTGGCCGGGTCGCCATTCACCCTGTCGAAATCCAGCACCAGCGGGTAAGTGGTGCGAATCCACGCATTGATGGCCTGCCGCGTGGACTCTGCGTTCGCCACCGTCGCGTTAAACGGACCGACAGTGGCTACCACCGGCGTTGCTCCATCGGCCGCGGCCATAGCCGTCATGGCGGCAATCGATTGTTCAGTCTGAATCGCCGAGAACCCCGACGAAATGTCATTCGTACCGCAAAAGATGATCGCGTATTTCGCGTTGGCGGCAAGGATGGGCGATGCGTCAGTGGCCCAGCGCGCCTGGATCTGCTCGCAGGTCTGGCCGTACACGCCTCGGTTGTAGAACGGCACATCGAGTTGCGATGCGGCGAATGCGGTCCAACTGGTGCAGGAGAGGCTATCGTCGGTGGAGCAGTCGTATTGCGTAAGGCTGTCTCCCATGGCGACCACGCCGCGCTTTTCCGTGACGGAGGGCTCCATCTGGAATCCGCCAATGTAAATATCGTCGGGAATGCTCTTCTGAACACCCGGAACAGTCAGGTTCCCGTCCAATGCGTTGTTGTCTCCCAGGAAGAGCCAGTACAACTCCGTTTGATCGGGACCCTCGCCGAGCGGTACGGTCGGATCGACGCCGCAATCAAGCGCGCGCTTCACGGTACCGGCGCAGTGAAAGACAACTCTGCGTAGACTGGGTCCGATCGCGGTTCGACCCCAGCCCGCAACCCCGCCGTTGGTCAGATAACGGTGCCAATATACCTCGTCCTCGGCGTCGCTTGAGAGAGCGTAGAAGCTGAGCAGGTAGTGCATGCCCGGGTAGACGATGCCCGATGGGAGCGAAGCCAGAGACGAACTGACGCTGCTATAGAAATTGCCCCCCGTCGTGACATGCGGCAATTGGATGCCATTCGCTTCAGTCGATGTTCCATCGGGGCTGAACTGCCAGAACCTGTAAAGCGATGGGGGAAGGCTCTCGGTAAACTGCCATAGGTTCTGCACGCGCTGCGGCGCCGACAAGTATGGCTGCCCGCTCACGACAGAACCCGTATCGCCGTTCGCGAAGCCCTGAATCGCATACGGGAACATCGGGTCGGGCTGCCCGTAGATTTTCGTTTGCGCGCCGGCTTGCACCGTGAGGTTTTGGGACGTGAGCGAATGGAGCGAGAGGAAGAGAAGGGCGAAGGGCAGGAGGAACGCACTGCGGTAGTCGTTTACGCGTAATCGAAGCCGCATCTTACAGCCCTGATCAGTCCAGCAAATGATTCAATCTGCCTGCCGGGATGCGTGCAAGGCAAAGCAATTCCGGCGGAATCGACTGGTCAATCGTAGCCTGGTGCGGCTGAATCCATTGGTGATGCACGACACAGGCTGGAGGGAGTTTCCTCGCGATCAGCCGTGGACGCGTCTTCGGCAAACCTGCCCCAAACGCAACAACGGCCCGGAAGCTTTCCCGAGCCGTTGCCGGTGAACTGTTGGGATTGGACTAAGGCCATCGCGCTGCCGCGAGTCCATTAGGCCCGGCGGTTGGATCCCGCAGGGGACTTACGAAGGGGTCTGGGGCGCGATGCCCTAGGCCTCAGTCACCTCACGTATCGAACAACTGGAACAATCATTTTTCATCAGCTGGATCAACCTCCTTTCCCGTGTAAACACAGATTAATGCGGTCACGAGATGGAGTCAACTCCCAGGAGCAGGGAACTGGAGCGAGCACCACCAACCTCCGCCCACGCGCCCAAAAACGAAACGCCCCGCTTCATTCGAAGCGGAGCGCCGCAGACCGCGGGATTCCCTCAGTCCCCCAGTACCTCAGTCCCTCAGTCCCTCAGTCCCTCAGTCCCTTAGTCCCTTAGTCCCTTAGTCCCCGCCTACGTCAACGCCAAATTCAGGTTGTCGATCGCCTCGTCGATCTCCTGATTGCTCTTGAAGCCAACCGTGACGCAATCCACCTTGGCGGTATTGAACGCAAAGCGCATGGCGGCAGCACGGTCGGTGTGCTGGGTAAAGGTGCCATCGCCCACCAGCTTCATGCTGATCACACCCATGCCGTCCTTCTTCACCTGGTGAACGTGCTGTACCACCTCCGGCACCTGATCGGGGTTGTTGTTGTCGGTGTAGCTGGGCCCATCCATGCTCGCGCCCTTGTGGTTCATGCGGATCATCGCTACTTGCAGCCAGGGATTTCCCGGCATCTGCCGCAACGCCGGTAGGCCATGCACGCTGGCGCCGTTGGAGCGGATGAGCTTCTTGTCCTTGAAATTATCGATCCCCTCCTGCCAGCGCTTGGTTTCGTCCACCCACTTGTCGTCGTGCTGCCAGTGCAAAAGCATAATGTCGAAGTAATCGGTCTTCGAGGTGCGGAGCATGTCTTCAAAGCGTTCGTGGGGATCCGCGCCGTGATTGGTAGTCACCTTGCTCATCAGCACATAGCTGTCGCGCGGATATGGCTTGAGGGCCTCTCCCAGCATCGCGGGAGTCATGTACGCTTCGGCGGTCTCATAAAAGCGAATGCCGCGCTCCCAGGCATAGGCCACCAGTTTGGTGAATTTCTCCTGCCCAAGGGCGTACTGAACATGGCCGTTGTTGCTGCCCGTGCCGAATGCCAGCCGGGTTACCTGGACTCCGGACTTGCCGAGGGTAACCTTGTCCAGCGCGGTGCGCTTTTCGGCAACCAGCGGAGCGCCTACTCCGGCAAGCGTTCCGGCGGCGATTCCGGTCTTCAGAAAGTTTCGTCTGGAGTACCCGTTCATTCGATTTACCTCCGGGGATCTGGCCGCGGGAGCCAGTTGCGGAGATGGTACCACGGTCGCAATTCGGTTGTCGGGTGACAAGTGACGGACCGGCGTCCTCTGCGAGTCGGACGAAGATGAAAATAATGTTGACGTGCGGCTGTCGGTTCGTGCTAACTTACCGTTAGTGGATGCTTACCTACAGGCCGGACTCGATGCGCTGGGCGATGCCACGCGCATGGCGATCTTTCAGAAGCTCGCCAACGGCCCTATCCCTGTCAATGAACTGGCGCGGCAGCTCCCGGTGAGCCGGCCGGCGGTGTCGCAGCACCTTAAAGTGCTGAAGGATGCGGGACTGGTGACGGACATGAAGGAAGGCACACGGCGGCTCTATCAGTTGGACCCCGAAGGAGTGGCACGGCTGCGTGCGCACTTCGACCAGATGTGGACGAAGGCATTGGGCGCCTTTAAAGATGCGGCGGAAAAACCCACCACAGGAGACAAGCATGGCAAACTCGGCAGAACTCGCACTAAGCGTGTTTAAAAGCGTGCGCGTGAAAGCGCCTATCGAGCGGGCTTTCAGCGTGTTCGTTGAGCAGATGGAGACATGGTGGCCCGCAACACACCACATCGGCGGCACGCCTTTTGAAACCATCTTCATCGAGCCGCGCATCGGCGGCCGCTGGTACGAGCGTAATGCCAAGGGCGAGATGTGCGATTGGGGTACGGTGCTGGGATGGGACCCGCCGCATAGCGTGCGCCTGTCGTGGCATGTGGGCCCCGGGCATGACTCGCCGGAGTGGGTCGCCGACATGGACATAGCCAAGGCGAGTGAATTGGAGATCCGTTTCACGGCGGAAGCCGCTGGGACCACGCTGGTGGAGCTGACCCATAGCAAGCTGGAGCGTCACGGCGAAGGCGCCGAGCAGCTGCGCGATGTGTTCGATGGACCGGGCGCCTGGAGCGGAATCCTCGCATGCTTCGCAAAGAAGATCGACGAACAGTAGACCCAGACCGCAAACTCTGTGCGGCCCCGGGTCTCACATTCGGGATCTGGGATCGCCAGTGTGCGAACCGCCAGTGTGCGAACAAGGAGAAATTCAATGAAGCCTGTAGTCTTTCTTCGAATTGCCTCGGTGCTCACGATCATTCACGCCGTGCTGCATACAGTGGGCGGCGTCTTTGGCGCAGTCCCGCCCGGACCCGCCACGGTGGCGGCAACAGCGATGAAAGCCAACCAGTTCATGGCCCTCGGCCAGATGCGAACCTTCTGGGAGTTCTACCACGGCATGGGTCTGGCGGCTTCAATTTCGCTGACGTCCGAGGGCATCATCTTCTGGCTGCTCGGTTCCCTTGCAAAGACCGATGCGGCGCGCCTGCGGCCGGTTCTGGCGATGTTCGTGCTTGCGTACCTGGCCATGAGCGTGAACTCGTACCTCTACTTCTTCTCCGCGCCCGTGATTGTGGAGATTTTGATTGCGCTGTGCCTGGTGGGGGCAATCGTGACGGCGAAGACTGTGCCAGTGTTGCGCGAGCAACGAGTCTGAGGCGGGAGTGCAGACCCAGCGAACAATCCCCTATCGATATCGCCTGGCGCCGCTCGGCGCACTCCTGGCGACGTTGTCAATGATGACCGTCAAGACTCGCGGATATGGCGGATACTTTGCCTTTCCCGGCGCTCGCACGCAGATAATCGTGTCGGCGTTGCTCGTCGCGGCCTACGCAGTCGTTCTGGCGATTCCACGCTTGACGATCCTGCGCTTTGCCTTTTTAGCCGCTCTTGTTTCAGCTGCAATCGAGTGCTTGCATTTGGTGCAGGAGCGGTTCTGGAATCCGCCGGGGCAAGCGAATGGCGCCATTACGCTGGCTTTTATGCTGGCCACATTCATGCCCTGGGGGTGGGTGGCACGAACGGCGCGGACGCGTGGGATGCATTTCAGTGCCGCTTGCGGCGCAGCCGTCTTGAGCGCCATCTTGACCATGGCCATCGCCGTCTGCCTGGGAACATTCTTCGAGTGGTTTGTTGCCCCGATTCCTTCCGATTCGATGAAGGAGTGGCCGGAGTTTCAGCGTAGCGGGTGGAATGACCTGGCCGCGTTTGCGATCGGCAATACCGTTGATTCCATCACATCGCATCTGATGATGGCGCCCGTGATCGGATTTATCTTCGGTGCGGCGGGCAGCGCCATCGGGCGAATGCAAGCGGCGCGGAATGGGGCAGCTCACGACGTGTGATTCACCAGCTATGCAGCCACTCCTCGTCGTGCCCAATGCGAATCGGCGCCTTGAACAACTCGCTGAGCCGCGGCTCGGTGAGCAGTTCCGCGCGCGGGCCGTCAGCAACAATGCGCCCGCCGCGCATGAGAATCACGCGCTCGATCTCCGGCAAAATGTCCGCCAGATGATGCGTCACCAGAATCAGTCCCGTTCCCTCGGCCACCAGCTTGCGTAGTGTCTCGCGCAGATCGCGCTGAGCCGCGAGGTCCAGCGCGTTGGAAGGCTCGTCGAGCAGAAGCTGGCGAGGCCGATGCACAAGGGCGCGCGCAATGAGAATACGCCGCCTTTCGCCGGCCGACATCTCGCCAACCAGTTGATCGGCCAGATGCGCCGCCTCCATCCGCTCGAGCGCCTCCATGGCGCGGTCCCGCATCTCGTCCGTCACCTGCAGATTCGGCCACAGCGTTGATGCCGAAAAGAATCCCGCCGTGACAGCATCGCGTCCGGTAGTCACGGCTGTGCGCTCCCCCGGCAGCTCCTGACCGGTCAGCCCCGCGCCCACCACGCCGAAGTGCCGCCGCAGTTGCGTTAAGTCCCAGCGCTCGCGCCCGAAGATGCGCACCTGCATTCCGGCCAACGGCATGGGATAAATCTGGCACGTCATCGTAAGAATCAGCGTCGATTTGCCGCACCCGTTCGGCCCCAGGATGGCCACGTGCTCGCCCGTGCGAATGGAGAGATTCACATCGTGCAACACCACGCGATCGCCGCGCGCCACATTTACGTCCCTCAAATCGAGAAAGTGATTCGAGTCAACCCCGCCGCTTATGTCTGACCTGGTTCCGATCCCCGGCATTCCGCCCCCAAGCTGCTAGATTAAATTGTTGAGCCCACGCACACGTGAGACAGGAAAGAGCCGTGGACTAAAAGATGATGAGTGAGATTTCACACGTGGTAATTCCCAAAGGCTTTCGTTTTGGAGCCATCAAGGCCGGTCTGAAGGCGAGCGGCCGAACGGACTTCGCGCTGATTGTGGCTGACAATCCGGCGAGCGCGGCAGCTGCATTCACCGGAAATCGGGTGAGCGCCGCGCCGCTCGTCGTCGACAAGGAAAACCTGAAAGCGACAGGCGGCCGCGTGCGCGTGGTGGCCATCAACGCCGGCAACGCCAATTGTGCTGCGGGTCAGGCGGGCCTCGACGCGGCGCGCGCCACCTGCGCAGGCGCCTCAGAAGTCTTCGCCTGCACACCGCAGGAAGTATTTCCTTCGTCGACGGGCATCATCGGCGTTCCGCTGCCGGCCGAAAAGCTGATCGCCGTAATGCCGGAGCTCGCTTCGCGCCTCGGATCGGAGTCAGACCACTTTCAGCAGGTAGCGCAGGCCATCCTCACCACCGATACGGTAGAGAAAACCGCGTTCGCGCGCATCGCACTCGATGGCCGCGAGGTCCGCATCGCCGCCACGTGCAAGGGCTCGGGAATGATCCATCCTCAGCTCGTGCCGCACGCCACCATGCTGGTCTACATCCTTACCGACGCAGAAATCGACCCCTCCGTCCTGCAGCAGTATCTGAACAGCTCCATCGAGCTAAGCTTCAACCGCATCTCCGTCGATGGCGACACATCCACCAATGACACGGTGCTGCTGCTGGCCTCCGGCGCCAGCGGCGTAACGGTCGCCGCCGGCAACGCGGACTTCCAGAAGGCGCTCACGCAGGTCTGCACGTCGCTCGCAAAGCAGATCGTCGCGGACGGCGAAGGCATCACTCACGTTGTAGAGCTACGCATCGATGGCGCGTCCAGCGATGCCGATGCACTGAAGGCCGCCAAGGCCATCGCGCACAGTCCGCTGGTGAAAACAGCGTGGGCCGGCTCCGATCCCAACTGGGGCCGCCTGGTCGCCGCGTTGGGCTACTCCGGCGCGCAGATCGATCCCGAGCGCATCGACATCTCGTTTGGCGCGCTGCCCATCTGCAGAAACGGCGGCCGTGCCCTGGAGTTCGACGAGGCCAAGGCGCACGCTTATCTTCAGCAGCCGGAGTTTTCCATCGCCATTCAGTTGCACCAGGGCTCCGGCGCATGTGTTTTCTGGACGACGGACCTGACGGCGGAATATGTGCACATCAACGCCGACTACTCCACGTAGCGAACGAACAATGACGAACGCGAGTCACTGCACGGGCTGGGTTGCCGCCTGAGGGGCCGTCGCATCGCGTGGATAACTAATCTCAACAGCCGCCTTCAACTCCATCACCAGCCGCACAGTCGGGCCGTTCAGCCCCCCGTCCATCTCGCGCGACCAGACTGGGCCTTTCAGTTTCCCTTTTTCGTTGAGGGTGTAAACCCGCAGCAGATCCTGCATCGCGATATCATCACCGCCCGTGCCCACCGATGCGTTCTGATCGATGGTGCGTCCGTGCATATCGGTTTGCTCACCCGGATGCGATGCACCGGGCTGGGGCTGGGCAGGATGCAGACCCAGGCCCAGGTGATCCTGGTCGCCCACCGCGTGCCCCTTGCGCACCACGATCACCAAATCGGCCTTGTCGCGGCTCGGCGCCAGCGTGTAACGGTTCCACTCGCGCAATGCCTCCTGCACCTGCAGAATCGCCTCGTGGTCGGCTTGGTTCAGGCCGGGCTTCGTGAAGTCGCCATCCGTGCACTCCACGTACACCGAGTGCGCGGTCTGAAAGACCTCGGGTACCTGCAGCTTCTTGTTCTTGGCAAGGGCTACGCTGAAGCACATCAGAAGGAGTGCGCCTGAGACAAAAAAGCGGGGCTTCATGAAACCTACCTCCGTTGAAATGCTGCATGGAACTGTGGGGAAATGCCGCTCGGTCTGAACCTAAGCCCGCGCCGATTCCATTGTCAACGGATGTGCGGCGTCGCCATTTACAATCGCAGAGATCGAGGGGCTCTATTTTCATGAAAAAAGGGGCAACAGACTCAGGCGCGCCCGGCGCCGCGCCGGGGGAGAAGACTGAGTTCTCGCTGATTCCAGCGGCGACGCTGGAAACGCTGTACAGAAACCTGCTCAGGGGACGCATGCTGGAGTCACGGATGCGCCGCGGCAAAGCCGTCCGCGACGAAGGCTGGGACGCCGTCAAATCCGCAACCGCCGCCGTGCTCATGGACCTGGTTGCCGCCGACCTGGTCGCAACCTCCGACGAAATTCCCGTCGCGCGCCTGCTGCGCGGTCAAAGGGCGCCCGTGGTGATTCGCGAGCGCCAGGTCCAGGACGATGCGGGCCGCCAACTGCTGCATGCGGTAGGCACAGCCCTCGCCAGCCACACTAAAAAGGACGGCAAAGTCTCGGTCGTCTTCTGGCGCGATGCCGGCCAGCAGATCTGGCAGGACGCCCTCGAAATGGCGCGTGCCCATACCTTGCCCCTGATCCTTGTGTGTCCTGAAAGCAAGCCGCTCAAAGACACGCGCGAACTCGAGCCGGGCACGGAGCTTCCCCGCATCACGGTCGACGGCTACGACCCGGTCGCTGTCTATCGCGTCGCCCATGAAGCCATCGACCGCGCGCGCCGCAACCGCGGCGCATCATTGATTGAGTGCGCCAGCTTTCGCATCAAAGGTCATCGCCACGGCGATGCGGTCGCCAACATCGAGAGATACCTTCGTGGCAAAGGACTGCTGCGCCGCGGCATGCGCCGCCAGATTGAAGGGGAATTCGCCGAAGAACTGCGCCCACAACTTGCTTCGAAAAGAACGCGCCGCTAGCTACTTTGCCCGCGGATGCGTCCGGTCATACACCTGCACCAGCTGCGCGCTCGTCAGTTGCGTATAGCGCTGCGTGGTCGATAGCCGCTCGTGCCCCAGCAACTCCTGGATTGCGCGCAGGTCGGCGCCTTCTTCCAACAGATGCGTACCGAACGCGTGCCGCAGTGTGTGCGGATGCACGTCGGAGGGCAGCCCCCGCAGAATCGCCACACGTTTTACAATCCGACCCACGCTGCGCGTTGTGAGCCGCGCCTCACCGCCAGGCTTGTTCAGGCCGCGCAAATAAATGTTCAGAAACAGCGCAGGCGATGCGGCGCGAGGCCCCGAAGCAGCCAGCCGCGCACTGCGCTCGGCCAGGTAGGCGCGCAGTGCTTCGGCGGCCGCATCGCCCAGCGGTACATACCGTTGCTTCTGGCCCTTGCCGTGCACCAGGATCGTTTCGTTTGCCCAGTGGATGTCGCCTAAATTCAGGGCCGTCAGCTCGGCGTTGCGCATGCCGCAGCCGTACAGCAGTTCCAGGATGGCTCGGTCCCGCGCCGGCCATGACGCCGCCTCATCGTCCACTGTGTCCACCACCCGATTCATCTGCTCGATCGACGGCACGCGCGGCAGGTGCTTGGGCAGCCTCGGCGTCGACACCAGAGAGGCGGCGTTCAATTCCACGCGTCCGGTGCGCGCCAGCCATTTGAACCAGCTTCGGATTGCAGCCAGCGCGCGTGCAGCAGACGCCTTGGAAAGACCCCGGTCGTAGAGCGTGGCCAGATAGGCGCGAATGTGCGTATGTTCGATGTCCGCGGGCGTGTGTGTTGCGCCGTATGTCGCCACAATGTAAGCGGCAAAGTCGCCGAGTTCGCGATGGTAGGCCCTCAGCGTGTGCGCTGAGGCGCCTCGCTCATTCGCCAGTACGCGCAAATAGGCCGCCACCAGTTCAGCCAGGGCCGCGGGCTGAGTTGCTCCGCTCATGCCGACTCCTCGAGGGAACCATCCGCGGGAGTCGCGCCGGTATCGGTTGGCTTCTCGCTCACTTCTTGCAAGCGCCGCTTGCCCCGTGGATGGTACTGCCGATGCGCGGCTTTGAGCCGGCCGAGGGCAAGATGCGTATACACCTGCGTTGTGGCAATATCTGCGTGCCCCAGCAGCGTCTGAACGCTGCGCAGGTCGGCGCCGTGTTCCACCATGTGCGTCGCGCAACTGTGACGCAGCATGTGCGGGCTGGCTGAGCTGTCCGCCAGCTTCACCAGCGACCAGATCCATTGCCGCGTAAGCGGCATGCCGCGCAGCGACAGAAACAGTCGCGCCGCATTGGCGGCCGCATTGTGTCGAGCAGTGCCGATGCGCGCCAAATGCGGCCTGCCTTCCGCCAGATAGGCTTCCAGGGCCTCCAGTGCGGGCCTTCCCAGGGGAACGATCCGTTCCTTGTCGCCCTTGCCGCGGACCAGCACGCGACCCGTATCCAGGGCCAGGTCGCTCGTGTTCAAGCCCACAACCTCCGACACGCGCAGCCCGCCGGCATAAAGCAATTCCAGAATTGCGCAATCCCTCAATGCCGTTGCCCGCGCCTGCGGGTGCGTAGCAGCCATGGCTGCCCGCTCCAGCATCTCGTTTACCTCGGGCTCGGCCAGCGCCTTGGGCAGCACCTTCCATGCCTTGGGCGACTCAATGTTGATCGTCGGATCGTGGTGAATGCGGCGGTCCAGCAGCAGCCACTTGTAAAAGCCTCGCAGGCAGCTCAGCTTGCGCGCGGCCGAACGCGACTCGATGCCGTGGGCGCGCAAGTGCTCAAGGAATGCCGCCACATCCTCTTGGGTGGCCTTTTGCAGCACTGCATCGCGGTTTTCCAGGAACTCGGCGAAGGTGCGCAGGTCCGAAAGATATGCCTCGCAACTCAGCGGACGAAGCCCCTTTTCCACGCGCAGGTAGACGTGATAGTCCTTCAGCAGCGCCAGGTTCGAGTCGAAATGGAGAACGGCACTCACACCCTTTGATTATCCCGGCAGGTAAGGCGAAAGATCTGTGAGGAGGCACGTTACTGTACCTCGTTCATCACCGAATCAACTCCGCCAACAAAATAGTCGGCGCTCATCCTTGACGGGAAGCAGGCATTCATCCATTCCCTCATCGAGAGTCGAGCAGGTTGTGCAGCTTCTCTTCCATCGATCCAAGGTCCGACTCGCCCTCAAAGATCGCCGCCACCTTGCCATGCCGGTCGATCAAGAAGTTCACCGGTAAGCCGAGAATTCCCCCATATGCGCGGGCCAGGCGAACACCCCCCATCACCACCGGGTAGTTCACGTGCCGCTGCGCAAGAAAGCTGCGGACATCCTGTTTGTCGTCGTCAAGAGATACGGCCACAATCTGCAATCCATCGGAACCAAAACGGCTCTGCCAGTCGATGAATCGCGGCATCTCCGCCTGGCACGGCGTACACCACGTAGCCCAGAATGTGAGCAGCACAACCTTGCCGCGCAAACGCCCCAGATCCAGGCGATGCCCGTCCAGCGTAGTCCTCGCGAAGCGCGGCGCCTGCCTGTGCAGCAGTTGGCCCGGTTCGCCCTGCGCCGGGTTCGCCGCCAGCCCGGGAAAAGACAAAACCACCGCCATCCAGACGCACTTCAACCAGACGGGCAAGTTTTACTCCCGCGGATAACCCTTGCGGGCCCAGTCATCGCCAAAGTTATTCGCCAGATACAGCACCTTTACGTTGGTGTAGCCAGCCTCGTGCAGATGCGCAAACGCCGGTCCCGCATTGGGGCAGCGGTTCCACGGGCAGCAGCCGCAGTAGATCACCACAAACGCGTCCTTCTGCAACCCCGAAACCGCCTTGTCCAGTAACTGCAGTCCCTGCGCATTCGAACCCGGCCCGGCATACTTCGCGCCTTTGATGCGGGCCTCCCCGAACAGGATCTTCGACCCCACCTGCAAAATCAGCGGCTTTGGCGCATTCGACGTCAGAATCTTCGCCAGATCCGCCGGCTGAATCTGATCGCTATCCGGAATCGTGGTCGCGCTCACCGCCGGCGAATTCTGCGCCGCCGCAACCGCACTCACCGTAAGAGAGCAGGGTAGAACCAACAAAAGAACAAATGCGAATTTGCGCAAAGGCATTACCGTCTCCCGCGAACACACGCAAGGATATAACAGCAGACATGCGAAGCGCGCTCGCGTGGACATTCTGAACCATTGCAATCATTGGATTTACCGTCCGTTGACGTGCAATTCCGCGCACAATGGCAGAGAATGGAAAAGAATGCATTCCCCGAGGAGTAACGACTTTTCCGTGACGACACAGTTGGAGACGGCGCCGTTGACAGCCGCAGAGTTGCATAAGAAAGTTCTGGATTTGAAGCCCGAAGTAGCAATCTTCGATTGCGACGGAACCCTGTGGGACGGCGATGCCGGCCTCGGCTTCATGAACTGGTCGCTCGAGCAAGGGCTTGTGTCGCGTTCCACCAGCGACTGGATCGACACCCGCCATCGCGCCTACCGTGCCGGAAATGTCAGCGAAGTCCAGATTTGCGGTGAGATGGTGCAAATCTACGCCGGCCTGCGTGAGACCGAACTGCAGGACGCCGCCGCCCGCTATGTAAGCGAATTCGTCCGTCCCCGCATCTTCTCTGAGATCGCCCAGCTCGTTGCGGACCTCCGTGCTCAGGGCGCCCAGCTATGGGCCGTCAGCTCCACCAACAAGTGGGTCATCGTCGAAGGTGTAAAGGCCTTCGGAATCCCCGCCGATCGCGTGTTCGCCGCTGAAGTCGCGGTCCAGGATGGGCTCATCACCAGCACGCTCGTCGACGTTCCCACCGACGAAGGTAAGGCCGTCACCCTTCGGCGCATCGGCTTCGACCATCCTGACGTGGTCTTCGGCAACTCAATTCACGACCTGGCCATGCTCGAGATCGCTGTGCATGCCTTTGCCATCAATCCCTCCCCGGCATTACTGCAGGCAGCTTCAGGCCACGGCTGGAACTGGTTCCGGCCCGCCGGTGCTGAATCCGCCTCCACCGACGTGGTCAAGTAGCTCTCGTTGCAGCAATCAGCGCATGACGGCGAGTACCCGATTAGCCATCAAGAGTCTGTCGTGCGTCACAGAACGCATCCTCAGGGGGCGGGTACACTAGAGCCGTGGAAGATCAACAGCATGAGCCCAATTCCAAGCCTCCCGGCCCGGCCCTTCGCTTCGTCGCTGCGGCCCTGATTGTGCGTGGTGGAGAAGTGCTGATTTGCCAGCGGCGTCCCGATCAGCCCATGGGATTGCAGTGGGAGTTTCCAGGAGGCAAGATCGAGGCGGGCGAGAGTGCCGAGCAGGCGCTGGCCCGCGAGCTGGACGAGGAACTGGGAATCCAGGCAAAAGTCGGACCGCTGGTCACGCGCATCCGCCACAACTACCGTCACGGTGGGGCCGTCGACCTGCAATTCTTCGCCGTCAGGGAGTTTACAGGCGAGCTCGAAAACCGCATCTTTGCGCAGTTGAAGTGGACCCGCCTCGAACAGCTCCCCGAATTCGACTTCCTCCCCGCCGACCGCGGCCTGATCCGCGATCTCGCCTCCGGCAAACTCCTCTAACCAGTCAACCTTGTCCTGCCGCCCCTTCAGCGGCGGCCTCTTGCCTTCTCCTCTCCGCGGTGCTGAACACTGGTGGCGTTATCGCTCCCCAGATCGGTTGCCCGTACATCCGGAAGATGCATTGCGTCCGAATCTCATGACCATTTGCAGCCCTGACCGCCGGGCATCCTTCTTCCAATACCGATCCATCACAGATCGAAACGGAAAATGGAGGGGATGGAGATGGCACAGGCTAAGCAGCAGCACGACAGACGAGAGCCGTCAGGGTTCACCCCGCGCACGGGCGGACTGGCAAGCGAGTACGCGCGCGAAAAGGGCTGGGACATCAACGAGGAACAGCGCTCCAAAACGCCAGGTGAGAAACAGGACTATGACGGCGGCCGCGATTACGACTACGGCGCGCAGGACTTCGGCGATACGGCCGTGGACACCAGCCAGGCGAAACCGCCCAAATATCCCAAATCGAAACCTTAGAAGGCATCAGCACGTAGCGTCGCTCTCACTTAGCGCGCCGCCTTTAGTAGCGCCGGTCTAGTCGTAGCGCCGGTCCAGACCGGCTGTAGCGCGGGCGTCCTCGCCCGCGCTCCAAACCCACTTACAATTCGTCAACCCAGCTCGTTCCGGGTTGCTTATCACGTATCGAACGGCACGCTCGAACTCGCTTTCATTTCGGATCAGCCGGTCGTAATATTCGCGCTGCCAAAACGGACCACTCCGGCCGAGGATGCGGTTTGACATTCGTGCCGTGTAGGATTTCCAGCTCTGCAGCACCTTGCTCAAATTCTGTCCGGGCAGCAGTCTGCAAATGACGTCGGCGCCGTTTCGGTTCACTACGCTAAAACACGGCTACACTGGAGCCGGGCAGTACCCTGTGAGGCAGCATGAGAGCAACCATGGTCCTGCTGGGCTGCGCGGTCGCGTGTGTGACCGCATCGCTCGCGCAAAAGCCGGTGGAGGAGCCCGCCAGCACCGTGTCCGGCCGCGTCTTCTGCTCCGACACCAACGCCCCCGCGCGCAAGGCCACCATCATGCTCGAGCCAGTGGACGTTGCGGAAGCCTTGAAATCGGGTCCGGACCGCCACTACTCGTTCCGCGGGGAAAAAGTGCAGACTCTACTCGACGGCAGCTTCATCATCCACCATGTCGATCCAGGCACCTATTATGTGGTCGCATCGCAACCCGGGTATCTTTCACCGCTCGCCACGCTTGACGATTCGCCGTTAGAAGCTACGATCGGGCAGACCCCAGCCGCAAAGAAGCCTGTCGTTACGGCGCCGCGCATCACCGTGCAGCCCGGCCTTTCCGTAAGCGTGAACGTGACCCTGGAGCGGGGCGCCTCCATCAGCGGCACGGTGCTCTTTGACGACGGCAGCCCGGCCAGCGGTCTGAATGTGACGGCACTGGTGCGCGAGAAGGACGCGTGGGCTCAAATGGCCGCGCCGCAGTTGCCCTTCGGTGGAACGCCGGGCTTTGCCACCACCGACGATCAGGGCAACTATCGCCTTTCCGGCCTTCTACCGCGCAAATACCTTGTGCAGGTCATGCTCGATCGATCCAGCGACGAGAGGTTTGAGTTCAGCGAGCGAGGCGGCAGCACATCAAGCTCCGGCTCAGGCGACTCCCTCGCCTTCTACTCCGGCGGCAAAACCCGTCAGTCCGACGCGGTGCCTTTTTCTCTCTCCGCAGGCGAAGACCGCCACGGCGAAGACCTGCAGATCCCGCTCAGCAAGCTGCACACCCTCCGCGGCAGCATCCTCGCTGCCCGTGACGGCCACGTGCTCAACGGAGGCTCCGTGGTTCTCGAGCACGCCGACGACAAATCGCCAGTGACTACGACAACTGTTTCCCGCGACGATCAGGAATTCAGCTTTGGCTATGTTCCCGAGGGCGACTACATCCTGCAAGTCAGTAGCGCTGTCGATGTCGACTACGCGGAGGCGCCAGATCCTTTGCACCCGTCTCCGCGAACCCGGACCGAAGACCGCATTCTCCACCAATATGGCTCCGCCGAACAGCCTCTCCATGTCACCAGCGACATGACTGGCATCGTCATCTCCGTCCCTGAGCTAAAGGACAAAACGGCAGTCAATCCTTAAAGGGGTGTGATTCATTTGTCGCAGGATTGCGTCAAAACGTTGATATCAACTAAAATTCCGTCCGTGTAGTCCTGGGTGTTGGGCACCGGGCCCCAAAATCACCCTCATCCGCCTCGCAACACCGCCCTTGCCCCATCCAAACCTCATCGGCAACAATGATCCCGCAAGTTTTTCCCATCCCACCAACGCCGGCTCTCGCCACCCACAACCCGAGCTGCGCGCGGAGGCATTCATGAGTTCAGTCCGGGTTCTCGTCGGAACGCACAAAGGCGCATTCATCCTTACCGCCGACGGCAAGCGCAACAACTGGGCCGTCGACGGTCCCCACTTCGCCGGCTGGGACATATACCACCTCAAAGGCTCCAGCGTTGACCCAAACCGCCTCTACGCCTCCCAGACCAGCGGCTGGTTCGGCCAGCTCCTCCAGCGTTCCGACGACGGCGGCAAGACCTGGCATCAGCCCGGCGTCCCCGCAGGCCAGGCCCCGCCTCAACCCGGCCCGCCCACCGCCGCACCCAACAAGTTTGCCTACGACGTCTCCCCCGAAACCGGCAAGCCCCTCACCACCCACCAGTGGTACGACGGCACCCAGCATCCCTGGGAGTTCAAGCGCGTCTGGCACCTCGAGCCCTGTCTCCGCGACGCGAACACCGTGTACGCCGGTATCGAAGACGCCGCGCTCTTCCGCTCCACCGACGGCGGCGAAAACTGGCATGAGCTCTCCGGCCTGCGCGGCCATGGCTCCGGCCCTTCGTGGTCTCCGGGCGCCGGCGGCATGGGGCTGCATACGATCCTCATTGACCCCAAAAATCCCGACCGCATCTACATCGCCATCTCCGCCGCCGGCGCCTTCCGCACCGACGATGGCGGCAAGACCTGGAAGCCCATCAATAAGGGCCTCAAGTCGGAGTTCATGCCCGATCCCAATGCCGAGACCGGTCACTGCATCCACCACATGGCCCTGCACCCGTCCAAACCCGACACCCTCTTCATGCAAAAACACTGGGACGTGATGCGCACCGACAACGCCGGCGACAGCTGGACCGAGGTCAGCGGGAATCTCCCCACCGACTTCGGCTTCTGCATCGACGTCCACGCCCACCAGCCCGAGACCATCTACGTCGTCCCCATCAAGAGCGACTCGCTCCACTACCCGCCCGACGGCGCCCTCCGCGTCTATCGCAGCAAGATCGGCGGCAACGAGTGGGAGCCCCTTACCAAGGGCCTCCCGCAGAAAGACTGCTTCGTCAATGTCTATCGCGACGCCATGGCCGTCGACACCCTCGACGACTGCGGCGTCTACTTCGGCACCACCGGCGGACAGGTCTACGTTTCTCCCAACGGCGGCGACACCTGGCAGCCCATCGTCGAAAACCTCCCCGCCGTCCTCAGCGTCGAAGTCCAAACCCTCGCCTGAACCCAAACCACGGGTGCCCCAGGTCTCCTGCTTTTGGAGACCTGGGATACCACGGACTCCACCGTGGAAATGACTCATACAATCCGCGTCCAGCTCCCCTACCACCTGCGCAATCTCGCCCAAGTCGGCAATGAGATCACCCTCGAAGTCTCACCGCCCATCTCCATCGCCAGCGTTCTCGACGCCCTCGAAGCCGGCTACCCCATGCTGCGCGGCACCATCCGCGACCACGGCACCCTCAATCGCCGTCCCTTCCTTCGCTTCTTCGCCTGCCAGGAAGACCTCTCCCTCGACCCGCCCGACAAGCCTCTTCCTCCTGCCGTGGCGGAAGGACGCGAACCGTTTCTCGTCATCGGCGCCATCGCTGGCGGTCAGCTTGAAAGCTGAGCCGGTGGGTTACTTTGAGGACTGAACAAAATATCCGTTCGATGCTATCCTTTGACGTTCCCTGGGAGAATTTCGGTGCCCGACGTCGAAGCCAACGAGCAGCTTCTTCGCCTCTTCTTCGAAGAAGTGTGGAACCGCAAGAACGAGGCCGCCATCGACACCATGCTGGCGCCCGACTGCGTCGCCTATGGCCTTCCCGATCCCGATGCTGTGCTCCGCGGCCCTGCCGCATTCAAGCATCTCCATCGCATGTTTGTCGGCGCATTCCCTGACATCCAGATCGCCGTACTCGACGTCATCGCCGCCGACGATCGCGTAGCCGCCCGCTGGCGCGCCACCGGAACCCACCTCGGCCCCCATCTCGGCATGCCCCCCACCGGCAAATCCGTCGTCCTCGACGGCGCAACCATTTGCATCCTGCGCGACGGCGTCATGCACGAAGGATGGAACATGATGGACATGGGCCACCTCTTCGAATCCCTCCGCTCCGGCCCGCGGCGCATCTAACGCCCCCGCCCCCAAAAGCATGACTACGATCGTAGTAAATAAGTAGATGTTTTCAATCCAATTACGGCATTGAAATATCGCATCGTCAGTTGCACCCCGTCACCGTCTCATGTTACTGAATGTCACCCATCGTGGGATTTCTTTCGTAACCTGCTGTGATGGCAATCACTACAAAGCGCATGAGTCCTCGCCGATAATCGGCTATCGCTCTCGACGGTCATCCTGAGTGGTGATTACAGTCGGTGCGTGGCCAGCCCCGCGCCCGGCAGAATGCCAGTTCGCACTCGAAATTGCGGCTCGCTTTCTGCGCAACCGTTCTGCGCGCTCCGTACGAGTCTGGACATAGATTGATGCGGTGCTTGATTGAGGAGGGGCCAGCGTGAGTTTGATTCGTGACTCCGATGCTGCGCGGCTTCTCCTGGAATCACGGTATCGAAACCTGTCCAGAATCATCGCGGCAACGGTATTCGCGACGGGCGCCGCGGTCGTATTGGGCTGGATCCTGGGAATCGAATGGATTCTCCGACTGACCCCCAGTGCCAACTGGATGCGATTCAATGCCGCATTGTGCCTCATGGCCTCAGGCTGGGGAGTGTGGGCTCTCGCGGCGGGTCAAACCAGGCAGAAGATCCTGGCCCGATGCCTGGGAATCTTCGTTCTTCTCACAGCTCTGCTGACGCTTTCCGAGCACGCGTTCGGCTGGGATCTGCACCTCGATCAGCTCTTCTGGCGTGATATCTTTTCCGACTACCAACCAGGACGCATGGTTGCGCAAACCGCAATCTTCTTTGTTTGGACCGGGGCATTCCTGGTCCTTTCCACCTTTGAAGGACGCGGCCCAGCTTGGACCGGCCAGATCGCGGCGATTGTCGCCAATCTCACGGCGCAAGGCACGGTATTGAACCTGATTTTCCGTGAGGACAAAGGACGAGGCGCAGCCACACACACGGTTGCCGCGGCGTTCGCCCTGTCGATGGGAATGCTCCTGGTTCCGAACCGGTGGGGAGGGCTGGCAGCGCTGTCGAGCGGGACCGGGGGCGGCAGAGTCATCCGCCGGCTGGTGCCGGTAGCTACGCTGGCGCCCCTGGCAACGGGGTGGATTTATCTCTACGCGACGGATATCGGGTGGCTCACGCGTGGAAGCGGGATCGTAATGATGGTGATGTTGTACAGCGGGGCGCTGCTGTTCATCACCGTCTGGACGGCGCATTCGATCGAGACCGTCGACATGCGCCTGACCGCAATCGTCGATTCTTCAAATGATGCCATCGTGAGCAAATCGACCGACGGCACGATCCTGACGTGGAACCACGGGGCCGAGCGTCTTTATGGATACACGGCCGCCGAGGCTATTGGACAGTCGATGTTATTTGTCGTGCCGCCTGAACTCCACGAGGAGGTTCTCGGTTTCATGGATCGCATCCGCCATGGGGAGCGGGTCCAACATCGCGAAACGGTTTGCATTCGCAAGGACGGGACGCGGATCGACGTATCGCTCACGTTTTCGCCAGTGATGAACGGCCACGGCGAAATCACGGGTTGTTCCGCGATCTCGCGGGATATTACGGAGCGCAAACGGGCGGAAGACGAAATCAGGAAGCTGAACCAGGAACTGGAAGACCGCGTGGAGCAGCGCACCGCGGAGCTGCGGGAGACCGAGCAAGAGGTGCGCAGGAAGCTGGAGAGCATCCTGTCGCCGGAGGGTGACTCGAGCCGCTTTGAACTGCGAGACATCTTCGACATTCCCGCGGTGCAGTCGTTGCTGGACGATCTTTGCAGACTAACAAGACTGCCGGTGGCAATCATTGACCTTCAGGGAGAGGTGATCGCCGGGGCAGGCTGGCAGGAGATCTGTACCAGGTTCCATCGAGTGCATTGTGAGGCCGCCAGGAACTGCCTGGAGAGCGATGTGGAGTTGTCGAAAGGCGTGGCGCCGGGAGAAATCAAGCTCTACAAGTGCAAGAACAACATGTGGGATGTAGTGACGCCCATCATGCTGGGCAGCCGGCACATCGGAAATCTCTTCTCCGGGCAGTTTCTGCTCGACGACGACCCGGTGGATACGGAACTGTTTGCGGCGCAGGCGAAAAAGTACGGATTCGATCAGGAGCAATACCTGTCGGCCCTTGGGCTCATTCCGCGATTCAAACGCGACGAGGTGAACGCGGGGATGGCGGTTTACGCCAAGCTCGCGGAAAACCTTTCGCAGCTTGGATACAGCGGCATCAAGCTGGCACGCTCCATGGCAGAAGCAAACCGGGCCAACGTCGAGCTGACCAGCACCTCAAAGGAACTGGAAGCTTTTGCCTATTCGGTCTCCCACGATCTGCGGGCGCCGCTGCGACACCTGGATGGGTTTCTAACGCTGCTGTCGAGAAGGAGTTACGCCACGCTGGACGAGCGGGCGAAACATTACATCGACTGCACGCTGGAAGCCTCGCAACGAATGGGCAGACTCATCGACGAGCTCTTGCAGTTCTCCCGGCTGGGGCGCAGCGAACTGCACAAAACCCCGGTGAGCCTCAACCGGCTGGTCGACGAGGTTCGCAAGGAACTGGAGCCCGAGTGGCGCGGCCGCACCATCGACTGGCAGGTGCAGAAGCTGCCTGTGGTGTCGGCTGATCAAGCCATGATGCGCCAGGTGATGGAGAACCTGGTGGGAAACGCGCTGAAGTTCACCCGCCACCGCCCCGCGGCGAAGATCGCCATCGAATGGAAACGCAACGACGCGGGCGATCTGGTGGTGCTTGTCAACGACAACGGTGCGGGGTTCGACATGCGCTATGCGAACAAGCTCTTCCAGGTCTTCCAACGGCTGCATGGGGAAGATGAGTTTGAAGGAACGGGGATCGGCTTGGCGAATGTAAAACGTATCGTGGACCGGCACGGGGGACAGGTGTGGGCGGAAGGCATGGTAGGGTCCGGCGCCACGTTCTATTTTTCGTTGCCCGGGGAGTGCGAAGGGATCGGAGGAGAGGATGAATTCAGTGAAGCCCATCTTGTTGGTTGAGGACAGTGCGAAGGATATCGAATTGACGCTGGCAGCTCTGGAGGACAGCCACCTGGCCAACCGGGTGATCGTGCTGCGCGACGGCAGCGAGGCGCTCGACTATCTTCGCCTGCAGGCGGACTGCGGCGGCGACGGTTTTCCGGCAGTCATGCTGGTGGACATCAAGATGCCGAAGGTCAACGGTATCGAAGTGCTCAGGGCAATCCGCGGGGATGCCAGGCTGAAACAAATACCGGTGGTCATGTTGACCTCTTCGAAAGAGGGGCCGGACATGGCGCAATGCTACGAGCTTGGAGTCAATGCGTACGTCGTCAAGCCGGTTGAGTTTCGGGGAATTCTTCGAGGCGGTGAAAGCGGTGGGCAAGTTCTGGGCCGTGGTCAATGAGCCCCGGGACTGAGCAATGCCGCCCACATTGACGTTGCGGTTGCATCGGGAGAACGGGCCTAGTGGTGAACGCAGTGATTCGGGTGCTCCATCTTGAAGACAACCCGCTCGATCGGGAGTTGGTGAAGAACCTGCTTGACGATGCTTGCCTTAAGTGCGAGGTCAAGGCGGTGCAAACCCGTGCGGCGTTCGAGAACGAGGTGCGGAACGAGTGTTTCGACCTGATTTTGTCGGATTTTGGGCTGCCTTCGTTCGACGGACTTTCGGCGCTCGAGATCGCCAGGGATGTTTGTCCCGCGACGCCCTTCATCTTTGTGACCGGCACAATGGGCGAGGACAATGCCGTTGAGAGCCTGAAACACGGCGCGACCGACTATGTGCTGAAACAGAAACTCGCTCGCCTGGGAGCGGCGGTGCAGCGGGCGTTGCGCGAGAGAGACGAGACTCTGCGGCGGCACCAGGCAGAGGCCAGGCTGAAGGAGAGCGAAGAGGAGCTCCGCTTCCTGGCGTATCACGATGCCCTCACCGGATTGCCGAATCGAGCCATGCTGTGGGACCGGCTGAAAGATCTATTGGCCCGCGCCCACAGGCACGGCGAGAAAATGGCGATCTTGTTTTTCGATCTGGACGGCTTCAAGAATATCAACGACTCGCTCGGCCATTCGATTGGCGACCAGGTATTGCAGTCGGTTGGGGATCGCTTATTGAGCACGGCGCGAATTCAGGATGTTGTGGCGCGGTTGGGTGGCGATGAATTTGTGGTGGTGCTCGATGGCATAACCGACGGAACCGACGCAGCCATGGCAGCCGAGCGGATTAACAAGGTGGTTGCCAGGGAGATCCGGCTGAAAGACCGCCTGCTGTTTGTTACGTGCAGCATCGGAATCAGCGTATTTCCCGATGATGGCAGCGATGCGGAAGCGCTCCTCAAGAACGCCGACACGGCGATGTTCTGCGCCAAGGAGAAGGGCCGAAACCGCTGGGAGTTTTTTAAGAAGGACATGAACGATCGGGCCCTCGAGCGCCTTACTTTGGAGAACGGGTTGCGCGTGGCGCTGGCGAAGGAGCAGTTCTTCCTGGAGTACCAGCCGCAAATGGATATCAAGACGCGGGAACTGGTTGGCGTTGAGGCCCTCCTGCGTTGGCGTCATCCCGAACTGGGGCTCGTACCTCCGAATCGATTCATATCCGTCGCCGAGAATACGGGCGAGATTCTTCACATTGGCGAATGGGTGTTGCGCACCGCCTGTGCCCAGGCGAAACGATGGCAGGATGAGGGGCTCGGGACCTTTCCCGTGGCGGTAAACGTGTCCGCCGTGCAGTTTCGGTTCGGGGGATTTCTGGCCACGGTGAGCCGGATACTCGAGGAGACCGGGCTGGCTCCGGAACGCCTGGAACTGGAGCTCACGGAGAGCCTGTTGCTGGCGTGCAGCGGAGAAATGACTTCGGTGGTTAGCGGCCTGCTGAAGATGGGCACACGGCTGGCGATCGACGATTTCGGAACCGGGTATTCCAGCTTCAGTTATCTGCGGCATTTCCGCTTTTCCAGGCTGAAAGTGGATGGCACATTCGTGAAAGGGATCACAACGGATCCGAATGATGCTGCCATCGCAGCCGCCATTGTGAGCCTGGGAAAGATTCTTCGTATGAAGGTGATTGCCGAGTGCGTGGAGACTCCGGAACAGTTGAAGATGCTGCTGACGTGCGGGTGCGACGAGATTCAGGGGTACCTTTTGAGCCGGCCGGTGGCAGCCGACCGGCTTTCAGAGAATCTGAGGTCGCGTAACTTCGAGACGACGATGGAGCAGCCCTGGTTCCGGCGGCAAATGCTGTTCGAGCCGGCCGATCTCTGTGCTTCGGATCCGGGTAAAGCTGGCCGCCGGATCGGCAAAACGGGAGAAGGTATCAACCTGCCCAAAATCTAAAGGGGTTAGCTTGTGGAAAAAGCTGTGGAAAAACGCTTGTCAAGAGGCAAAATCGAAAATAGTTTGTAACTCCCTTTAGAATCAGCGCAAACTTTTTTCTGCGGCTTGGTATTTATATCGCGGAATCTGCCATGCTTGAATCAGGTTCGAAAATAACCGCGAAGGCCCGCCTCAGGCGGGCCTTTTTATTGCTCCCGGAACCGCCATATCCCGGCGAGATCACAAAAGGAAGGAGGAGGAAACATGCCGCGCCCACTCAACAAGCTCTTTACTCCACTCGTTCGGCGTGTTTTTGAACCCCAATCCGTGCCATGGTGATTCAAATCACACTCGCTTAAATACATGTATCCATCCCCATGAATCCGCAAGCTTTAGTCGATTTTTTTTGTGCACACAAAACTCGCTGCGGCCCCGGTTAGCAGCCCTTCTTGCAGCGGGCCATGATGGCGGCGTGCAGGCGCTCGCGCAGGCCCGAGGGCATCTCGTAAAGCTGGTGGGAGCGGTAGATCTGGATGGTCTTGCGGGTGGTGTTGAGGGTGACCTCGCAGTGTTCGCAGCCGTGCAGGTGCTCCTGAAGGTCGGCGCGCATCTCGACTGTGGTGTCGTCGATCATGTCGTCGAGCAGCGAAAGAAACTCGGTGCAGGTCATCTCTCTACCCCTTCCTTCCGTCGGAAGCGGTCGATTTTGCCGCGGAACGAGTGGATTTGCGTTTGAAGTAGCGGCTGAGGCGTTCTCGCAGCTGGAGCCGGGCGCGCAGCAGGCGCGATTTGACGGCGGGAACGCTGAGGCCGAGGGCTTCGGCTGTGTCCTCGGTCGAGAGCCCCTGGACGTCGCGCAGCTCGAAGACCACGCGGAAGCCGGGGGGCAGTCCCTTGATGGTTTTTTCCAGGATCTTCTGGAGCTCGGACTGGGAGTAGTTCTGCTCCGGGTCGGGTGCCCAGTCGGCCAGATCGCGTGGGACGCTGCCGTCCTCGGTCGTCACATCCTCGTCGATGGAGACCATTTTGCCGGTGCGCCGCTTGCGGAGGCGCATCAGGGATTCGTTGACTGCGATTCGGACCAACCATGTGTAGAACTTCGAATTCCCTTGAAACTGGTCGAGCTTCTCGTAGGCCTTGAGGAACGCGTCCTGCATCACGTCTTCAGCGTCTTCGCGGTTTTGCGTGATGTGCTGCGCAATCCGGAAAACCTGGCGATCGTACTTGCGGACGAGCTGATCATATGCGGCCAAATCCCCGGCGCGAACCCTTTCAACCAGGGCTACGTCGGGATGCTGCTCATTCTCTGCTATGGGTTGGATGGTCGCCATGCGCGTTGGTTGCGAAATTCCGCCCGCGATGGTCCGCGCGGGAGGGGAACCGCTGCTTCCAGTGTAATGGAAGGGGGTGGGCGGAGGCGCGGAACCGGTTGCTCCTTGCGGCGCGTCTAATACTTCAGTAGTGGGTTGGATCAAGATAGAGGACGCGCGGGAATAGTGACTCAAGTGATGCATGACGCTGCTGAGGGGTCGCTTTCCGCTTAAAGTGAGAATATGAGGGCGAACAATTCCCCGTATTTCCCCTCCGGAATCGCATTGCGGTGTCTGGGAGGGTTGCTGTCTATATCGATTGCCATGGGGCCTGCTGCGGGCGCGAGCCCGGTTGCTGCGGGAAAGAGTTTGAGCGGAACAGAGCCATCGGCGACTACAACTACATCGACAACCACCAGCAGCACCAAGAAGCCTACCAGCAAAAAGAGCAGTCATGTATCCCGGCACCGCCGGCACCAGGGAACGGTGGCCCAGCGGCGCGCGAGGACGGCCCGGCTGAAGCAAGCGTTTGTGGCGTCGACTGAGCTGCGGCCGATGGCGCAGCAGCTGATGACAATGCGCACGGCGCCGGCGTACGCGGGCGTGACCAGCTATGCGCAGCGGCATACGGGCGATGCGGCGGCGGCAGCGTATCTGTCGCTGGGTCGCGCTTACCAGATCGACAAGCGGTATGCGGACGCGGTGGCGGCATTCAAGCAGGCGAAACAGCATAGCGAGGTGCTGGGCGACTACGCCGACTACCTGGAGGCGGAGTGCCAGCACGCCGCCAACAACGATGCCGCGGCTGAGGCCCTGCTGAAAGGGTTCAACACCCGCTATCCAGATAGCGTGTTTGACCTGGAAGCGCCGGAGCTGGAGGCGGAGATTTTGCTGGCACAGGGCGATGCGACCGCGGCGCAGCGTGCGCTGCTGACGGTAGCCGATGATGCGCATGACATGCCGCACTTCGAGCTGACGTCGGCGAAGATTGCGTTTGCGATCCAGCAGAACGCCGAGGCAGAGAGGTTGTTCAAGCACCTGCTGCTGAGCCATCCGCTGACGCCCGAGGCAGAGGTGGCGCGGGCGCGGCTGACGGCGATGGGCGCCGAGAGCGACCTGACTCCCGAGGAGCTGCGCAGCCTGGGCGACGCGTACTATAACGCGGGGCGCTACAACCTGGCAGCAGAGCAGTATCACGCGCTGGAGCGCAACGCGACGCTTCCGGCAGACGAGCGCAACGGCTTTGCGGTAGCGGCCGCGGCATGCGATTTGAAGTTGAAACGGCTGACGGATAGCGAAGCACGTACGCTGCCCGACACCAATGACGACAACGGCGCGCGGCGGTTGTATCTGTTGATGGAGCTGGCGCGCAATCGCGATAACGATGGCGAGCAGCAGCGGCTGATAGACGAGCTGGAGCAGCGTTTCCCGCAGAGCCCTTGGCTGGCCGAGGCCCTGTTCTCGAGCGGCAACATGTATCTGCTGAGGAGGGATTTTCCGAAGGCAGTGACGTATTACAGCTACCTGGCCACGCATTTCTCGCAGCACAAGAATGCGGCGGCGGCGCACTGGCGCGCGGGGTGGCTGAATTACCGGCAGGGGCTGTATCCGGAGGCGGCGCGAATCTTCGACGAGCAGATCCGGATGTATCCAGGGGCAACGGAGAGCGCGGCGGCGCTGTACTGGCGCGGGCGGCTCTTCGAGATGCAAGATCATCAGCCATCGGAGGCGGCGGCAAACTACCGCACGGTTGTTTCGCGGTATCAACATTACTTCTACGCGCAGATGGCGCGGCAGCGGCTGTCGGCCCTGGGGCAGCCGGTGACGGTGGCGCAGACGGAGATTGAGGGATTCAAGGCGCCGCCGATCCCGCATCTCACGGACACATTCCCGGCGGACAGCCCGCACATTGCGAAGGCGCGGCTGATTGCGAATGCGGGGATGAACGATTACATTGCGCAGGAGCTTGCGGCGGATCCGGATTCGGAGTCGTGGGGCGCGCTGGCCGAGGCGCAGATCTACGCCTCGTTTGGGGAGACGTATCGCGCGATGAAGGCGCTGAAGCGCGCGTTGCCGTATGCGACGTCGGCGCCCATCAACTCGATTCCGCTGGCGTACTGGCGGATTCTGTTTCCGGAGCCATGGTGGGAGACGATCAAGGTGGAATCAGCGAAGAACGGGCTCGATCCGTATCTAGTGGCATCGCTGATCCGGCAGGAATCGGAGTTTAACCCGTCGGCCATCTCGTATGCGAATGCGTATGGCCTGATGCAAGTTGAGCCTTCGGTGGGCAGATCGCTGGCCAAGCAGGAAGGCATCTCGGGATTTCAGACGTATCAACTGCTGAACCCGGAGATGAATATCCGGCTGGGCACGAAGTATCTGAAGCAACTGGTCGATCATTTTGGCGGCGTGCAGGAGTATGCGCTGGCGGCTTACAACGCGGGTGATTCGCGGGTGGTGGACTGGCAGTCGGCGGGGCCTTATCACGGGATTGACGAGTTTGTGGAGTCAATTCCTTTTACACAGACACGGGATTACGTGCAGGCGATTTTGCGCAACGAAGAGATTTATCGGGCCATTGACGGCGCGCCGGCGACCCAGACCAGCGCGGTGGCGCGGGCTTCAAAGCAGGACGAATCAAAATAGCGCGGACTGCAACTTTTGTATCAAAGGAACCCGGTTATGCACGGAAATCCTTTGAATGTGATTGACGAACGGCAGGGAAGGGACAACACTAAAGTCGACCCCGAGGCGTCCAATTCTCAGGGTTGAACCTTGCAACCAGCAGTTGCTGTACAACGGAGCCTGAAAGGGCTCGGGTGCATCTCAACCACTGGAGGGCAGGATGTCAGCCGATCTGCAATTCCTGGAAGAATGGATTCCGGAGCGAATGGACCCTGGCACGGTTTTTGTGCTCGAGAACCAAACCTCCCTCGGACATGCGCAGAATCCTTATGTAGCCGTGATGTCGTGTCCACGGTGTGGCACGATGGGGCTGATCACGCGGCGCCAACTTTGCGGCGGCGAGCCGATGATCTGCGGGGGGGATTTTTGCTCCGCGGAGTATCAGCTCGAAGGCGAGAACATCAACTTTCGTAATCCGCAATAACATTTCACTTATAAGTACGAATTTGGGCGGGTGCCGGCAGGCGCCCGCTTTCTTGCATCCGATATCCTGATTCAGGGCCAGCATGGTTCCTGAAAAACCAGCTCGCGGTATCTCACCAGAGACGCGCTTCAATCGATGGGGCAACGGCACTGTGCGCAAAGCATTCAAGCGCCGTCCCTCCGGGACTCCGGGTTTTTGTCTGTGGCCATCTTCCCAGCGCTGAAGCGCTGGGCTAACATACGTTGCGCCTCCGGCGCGGTAGAGGCGTGCACAGCCAAAGTGAGACGGTGTCACGCCAGGCACCCCTTTCCAGCTGCTCAAGAAGAGCATCTCAGGCGCCTTTGAAGGGGCCGCAAATCATAAAGCCTCGGCTCGGCCGGGTTTGGAGCGCGGGCGAGTACGCCCGCGCGACAGCCGGCCAGGAGGCCGGCGCTACGCTAACGGGGCTCCAAGTATGATTGCCGGGGCTCATTCCATGCGGAGTGCTCTGACGGGGTCGATGGAGGCGGCGCGGCGCGCGGGGATAATGCCTGCGATGGCCGCGGCGACGGCAAGGGTTCCGATTGCAGCGGCAAGAAGAAGGAAGTTGACGCTGGTGATCTCGTAGAGCTGAGCTTTGACAAATCGCACGCAGAGCAGGGCGATGGGGATTCCTATGATGAGGCCAATGAGGGCCTGGATCATGGCGCCGCGCATGACCATGGCGATGACGCGGAGGCGCACGGCGCCGAGCGCCATGCGAATGCCGATCTCCGAGGTGCGGCGGGCAACGCCGTAAGCGGTAACACCGTAGAGGCCGATGGAGGCCAGCATGAGCGCCAGGGCTCCGAAGAGGGTCATAAGGCGAGCGATCATGCGATCGTCAGTGAAGCGATCGGCGATTTGCTGATCGAATGTCTGGAACTTCGATACGGTCAGGTTGGGATTGATGGCCGAGAGGGTGGTGCGCGCGAACTTCTCCATGTCGTCCATGCGCCGGCCGGTCTGAATGACGATGGCCCCGGCATAGAGCGATGTGTCCTTTTCTATAGGCTCCTTGGAACTAGCGAAGCGCTGTGTCATGGGGATGAAGTACATGGCGTGGTCTTTCCACTGGACCGCAGTGTAGGTGGTGTCGTCGACGACGCCTACGATTTCGAAGTCGCCGTCGGAATTGGGTCCAGGCGGCCCCATGCGATGGCCAATGGGGTTCTCGCCTTGCTTGAAGAAGTGCTTGACGAAGGTGCGATTGACCAGGGCAACCGGAGGCGTGCTCGAGGTGTCCTGCGCTGTGAACCCGCGGCCCATGACAACGCGGGTGCCAACCGAGGCGAAATACTCGTCGTTCCCTTTGACGAAGGAGGCGAAATTGTCAGTCACTTCGGGCTCGCCCTGGATCTGAACATCGTTGCTCCAGTTGTTGTCCTCCATAGGGGTGTAGGTGGCGATGCCGACATTGACCACTCCGGGCAGGGCGTGGAAACGGTCTTCGATGGCGCGGTAGAGAGCTTCCACCTGGGTGGTGGTGTATCCAGCAGCCTGGGGGTTGAAGTGGATCATGTGGCGGTTGGTGGAATCGAGCTTGAGGTCGGCGGTTTGGAGCTTGTTGAGGCTCTGCATGAAAAGCCCGGCGCCCACCAGGAGGACGAGCGATAAGGCTGCCTGCAGGATGACGAGAGAGCGTTGCAGGAGAGAGGCTCCGGACGCGGTGGTGCGCGACCCGGTGCGGAGCGCATCGGCGGGTTGAGTCTTTGCCGCGATCCACGCAGGGGCCACGCCGAAGAGCACGCCGGTGACCAGAGACAGTGCAAAAGCGAAGCCGATCACGAGAGGCGATGGGCCGGCGGCAATGGGAAGATTTGGCGTGTCGGGAAAGGCGAGCATGAGCAGCATGCGCGCTCCGGCGTAGGCTACGGCGAGTCCGAGCAGCCCGCCGAGCGACGAGAGCAGAAGGCTTTCCGTGAGAAGCTGGCGCACGATCCGGCTGCGTTGTGCGCCGAGAGCGGCGCGGACGGACATTTCAGCGCGGCGGCTCATGCCACGCACGAGAAGAAGATTGGCGATGTTGGCGCAGGCGATGAGCAGCACTGCGCCCGAGATCCACAGGAGGAGCTGCAGATTGGATTTGTATTCCTCCTGCAACGCCTGGATGCCTCCGCCGCCGGGCGTGAGAACAACGTGAGTCTTGGCCAAGAGGGGTTGCCCGGCTTTGGTTGAGAAGGCCTTGCGCGTGGCGAACGACTGGCGGAGCATGCCGCTGATCTTCTGCTGCAATTGTCCTACGTTGACGCCGGGCTTGACGCGGCCGATGAGATAGAGCCAATCGGTCTCGGGATTGTGCACATAGGGGGCGTTTGCGATGACAGCCTTTGACTCAATGGGGAGGTAGAACTCGGGCGGGGTGCTGGTGAGGCGATCGCCATAAAAACTCTCGGGTGCGACGCCGACTACGATAACGGGCTGCGTGTTGACGCGAAAGGTGCTGCCCACAATGGCGGAGTCGCCGGCGTATTCGTGCTGCCAGGACTCATAGCTCATGACTGCAGCGATAGGCGCGCCCGCCACATCGTCAGAGTCGGTGAGGAGGCGGCCGGTGGCGGGTTGAAGGCCGAAGGTGCGGAAGTAGTTTCCAGAGACGAACTCCCCCACAATGGAGCGGCCCTGCGGCTGGCCTTCGCGGCGCAAGATAACCGGCTGGTAGTTGTACCCGGATTCCATGGCGGCCAGCTCTTGAAATTCAGGCAGGCTCTTTTTCAATTGCAGGTAGGTATCGGTGGCAAAAAGAGTGATGTCGCCTTCGTGCTGGACTCCGGAGTTTACGCAGCAGTTGTTGTTGTCGCCGATGCGGATGAGCATGGCGGGATCAGCCACGGGAAGCCTGCGCAGCAGAACGGAGTTGACCAGGGTGAAGATGGCGGCATTGGCGCCGATGCCGAGGGCCAGCGTAAGGAGCACGGTGAGGGTGAACCCGGGCGACTTGCGCAGCTGGCGCGAGGCATATTGCAGATCCTGGAGCAAAGCGTTCATGACGGCCTCCGCGCAGAGACCTGCGCAAGCATGAGGTGGCATGCGGAGTGCCAACATTGCAGCACGCGGCGACTGAATCAAAACAAGATAGGGAGAATACGAAGTGAGACGCGGATGCGGCTTGTTCGGAATCGAGAATGGCTGTTCGAAAACGGACGGGGGAGGGATGACGGGGGCCGGCGCGTTCAGCGGCCGTAGTAGGTGACTTCGCAGAGGGTGCAGTCGTCCTGGCTCTCCTGCGGGCCCTGGAACCTGGTCAGGTGAAGCAGAATCTGATCGACGCTGGCATTGTGAAGTATCGGCTCCAACTCTGTTTCGCCGAACTGCTCGCCGCGGCTGTTTTCCGCTTCGGTGACGCCGTCGGTGAAGAGCAGGATGCGGTCTCCGCGCGAAAGCCTGGTGGATCCCGGCATGTATTGGGCGCCGGGCATGAGACCTACGACCAAATTGCTTTCGTCGAGGCGGCGTATGTTTGAGCCGGAGATGACCACGGGAGGGATATGGCCGCAGTTCAGATACTGCACTTTGCCGTCGGGCCAGATCTTGAGCAGGATCATGGTTGCATATTTGCCGACGCCGCGATCGCACAGGAATCGATTGACGACGGAAGCCAGCGCGGCGAGGTCCTGGCGCGCGAGCAGTTGAGCATGGATGATGCCCTGCAAGGTGGCGGCTACGATGGAGGCGGCAACGCCCTTGCCGGAGACATCGGCCACAACCGCGCAGATGCAGTCGTCGACGGCCACGGCATCGAAGAAGTCTCCTCCAATGGCGCGGCAGGGCAGCGTCCTGGCCTCGAGCGAAGCGAAAGAGACGGTGGGCAACTGCATCGACATGAGGCCGGCGTGGATGCGGGCGGCTACGGCCAGCTCTTCCTGGGCGAGCGCGGCTTTCATTTCGGCCTGCGCCAGCAACGCATTTTCAAGCAGCGTGGCGGCTTCGACAGAGACCATCTCCAGAACCTGGTGATCGATTTCGGTCAGGTGGCCGGGGCCGATCTGGCTATCGAGATAAAGCAGGCCCAGCAGCCGGTTGGGCTGGCCGGCGGCGGTGTGCTTGCGCAGGGGAATGCAGTAGACGGCTCGAATGGAGTGGGTGACCACGCTGGCCCATTCCGAGGTGCTGTGATCGGCAAGTGTATCGCTGACGGAGAACTTCGACTCGCTCTCAATGGCCTTCTGCATGGCGCGCCGCGAGATGGTGGGGTCTTCCTCGACAGATTTGCCGTCGCCGCGCAGGCCCAGCGCAAGTCGCATCTCTCCGTTTTCGCACAGGAAGACGAACCCGCGTTCGACGCCGGTGAGCTTGATGGATGACTCGAGGAGCACGCGGAGGATATCGTCGATGGCGCCTGTGGCATTGAGCCGGCGCGCGCAGTTGACGAGGAAGCTAAGCTGCTCCATCTGATGAGCGCCGGATTCCTGCAATCCGGGGGCCAGGGAGGAGAATGCGCGCAGCAAGTTTGCGGTGAAGGGTTCGGTTTGACCCGGGGCGACAGCCGTCTGCTTTTGAAAGCGATAGGCCGGAGCGGAGAGCGACCCGAACTGCAGGATGTCCCCTGAGTTCAAACGGGCTGATTCCACCCGCGTGCCGTTCAGGTAAGTGCCGTGAGAGCTCTTTTGATCGATGAGCTCGTAGTGGCCGTTGGCGCGCTGTATGGACGCATGGCGGCGCGACACATACGTCTCGGTGAGCACCAGATCCTGGTCAAGCGAGCGGCCGATGGATGTGGAGGATCTCTCGAGCGGAATGAGGCGCTCCCCGGTCGAGTCGGTATAAACGAGGGACGGCATAGTGTCCGCGGGGGCCATGAGGGACATTCTAAGGCAGCTATACGCAAAAGACGGGCGGTTGCCTCAGATTCGTCTCCTCAAATACCAGCGATGGTGCAGCGCGCGGAGCGTGTCAGGTTGCCGGATAGCGTTCCAAACGGAGCCGGACGCTCTCGGTAGAGCCCAAAGCGCACACAGGGCGAGATCGAAAAGAAAGGGTATATGAATAAGGCGCTGCATGGACTTCTCCGCATAGGCCGAATTAACGCGGCCTCTCACCTTGTAAGTGACGGAGCGGATTCAATCGTGACAACTATTTGGTGGGGGCGGAAGAGACGGGCAAGCGGTAAGCGGTATCTGCGAGGAGACGGGACGAGAGCGCGCTGAGCCAAAGGTCCTGCCGTTTGCGGACGAGCCGCCCTGCGCTGCACCGACGGTGTATCGAGGGGTTCTCGTTACATAGACCGGATTCTGAGATAGCGGTAAATATCGGGGGCCATTGAGACGGCAAAGCTTCCGACAGCAATTACTCCCGCGGCCACCCAGATCCACTTCATGTTCTTCATGATCTCTCCTCAATGAACGGTTTGGCACCGGCAGCGAAGCCAAATACGGTCGCCGGCTCGCGCGGTCCCATAGCCGGTTTGATGCCAGCGAAGTGGCTGCGGGTACTTGCACTGATTGTGAGGTTAGAGAGACCTGCGAGAGGATTCAGCAGATGCGGGGGAGCTGCTCGCCAAAGAGGAGGTCGACAACCCGGCTGCCGCGAATGGAAGTATTCATGACAACCATGCCTTGGTGCTTTGCAACCACCTCGCCGATGATGGCGCTGTCCCGGCCGAGTTCGTGTGCTTGCATGGTTCTCAGGACCCGTTCGGCGATTTCAGGAGCGACGATGGCCACGAGCTTGCCTTCATTGGCGACATAGAGCGCGTCGAGGCCGAGGACCTCGCAGGCGCCGCGGACCGAGTCACGGACGGGGATGGCGTCCTCCTGGAGGGTAATGCCGACGCGGGATTGCGCGGCGATTTCGTTCAGGGTCGAAGCCACTCCTCCGCGAGTGGGGTCGCGCATGCAATGGATTGTGTCAAGATCGCCGGAGGCATCAGCTTCATCGAGCATTGCACTGATCAGGCCGTTCAGCGCGGCGCAGTCGCTTTCGAGGCAGCCCTCAAACTCGAGGCTCTCGCGCTGCGAAAGGATGGTGATGCCGTGATCGCCGATGGTTCCGCTGAGGATGATCTTGTCGCCGGGACGTGCATGATCGGCGGAGATCTGCGTGTCGCGGTCAAAGACGCCGATGCCGGTGGTGGTGATGAAGAGCTTGTCGCCTTTGCCGCGGTCGACCACCTTGGTGTCGCCGGTGACCAACCGCACGCCAGCATTGTCTGCCGCAGTGCGCATTGACTGGACAACGCGCTGCAGTTCTTCCGTCGCCAACCCTTCTTCCAGGATGAATGCAGCGGCAAGGTACAACGGCTTTGCGCCGCCTACGGCGAGGTCGTTGACGGTGCCATTGACGGCAAGCCTGCCGATGTCGCCGCCGGGGAAAAAGATGGGCGTCACCACAAACGAGTCAGTGGTGAATGCAAGACGCGCGCCATTGATGTTGAGCGCGGCCTGGTCATTCATGCATTCGAGGGTGGGATTGCGGAAGGCGTTGACGAAGACTTTATCGATCAGCTCCGCGGAGAGCTTGCCGCCGCTGCCATGGCCCAGAACAATCTGCGGATGATTGAAGATGGGCAGGGGGCAGCTGCCAAGCAACGGAGATACATCCATGCTCCCGGTTGGCTTCGTCTCGATTTCGGGTTCACTGCCCGTCTGTTCAGTTACATGGATCAAATCACGTCCTCCTCGCCCATTGCGACGTGAATTAGGTCCCACAGAATGTGGAGAAGCGTGACGTGCGATTCCTGGATGCGATGCGTACTGTAGCTGGGCACGGTGAAGCAGTATTCCGCAACCTCGCTCAGCCGCCCGCCATCGCGTCCGGAGAACGCGACCGTCAACATGTCCTTGGACCGGACCGCTTCGAGCGCGTAAACGAGGTTTGGCGAGTTGCCGCTGGTTGAAATGGCGATGACCATATCGCCCGGCCGGCCCCACAGGTCCAGTTGATCAACAAACACGCGCGCATAGTCCTTGTCGTTGGAGATGGCGGTAAGGATTGCGATCTGGCTGACGAGGTCGGTTGCCGGTAATGGGCGCCGTTTCTCAATGATGGGGTGGACGAATTCAACCGCGATGTGCTCGGCATCGCAGGCGCTGCCGCCGTTGCCCATCACCCACAGGTGGCGACCATCAAGGAAGCGTTGCGCCATCTTCTGGCTAAGCTCGGCAATCTGGCCGGCGTAGTGATCAAAGAAGTTTTGCTTCACCTCGACGGACTCGTGGCACTTATGCATGACTTTCGCGCGCCACTCAGACGCGGGCAATTCGACAATTTTCCCAGCTGACGGGCTCAGGGACGAATCAACTAATGAAGTCATGCGGCACCTCCGATTGAAACCAGTTGCTCGCGCTCCCGTTCCGCTTCAAGATGTCTGCCGTAGGAGTAGTAAGCGGCGCAGGCTCCTTCGGCGGAAACCATGGTCGCACCAAGAGGATGCTGCGGGTCGCACCCATGCCCGAAGGCCGGGCAGTCGTGCGGTTTCTTGAGACCGCGAAGAATCTGTCCGCTGATGCAGGCTTCCGGTTCGTGGGTGTCGATTTCTTTCACGTTGAAGAGCTTCTCGGCATCGTGGTCGCGGAATTCCCAGCGCAGTTTGTAACCACTCTTTGGGATTGTGCCCACCCCTCGCCATTTTCGATCCGCGATCTCAAACACGCTGGCGACGAGAGCCTGTGCGGGGCGGTTTCCCGCGCGATCAAGAATGCGCGAATACTCGTTCTCCACCTCGGCCCTGCCTTCTTCCAGCTGCCTGATCGTCATCAGCACTCCTTGCAGGATGTCGATCGGCTCGAAGCCGGTGATCACGATAGGAACCTTGAAGCGGGCGCTCAACGGTTGGTATTCGCGATACCCCATCACGGCGCACACGTGGCCCGGTCCTAGAAACCCTTGTACGCGATTCTGAGGAGATTGCAGAATCGCCGCGATGGACGGGGGCACAAGCACATGAGAAACCAGCAATGAGACGTTGGATATCCCATCCTGCCTCGCTCTGAAGGCAAGCATCGCATTGGCCGGGGCCGTAGTTTCAAATCCGATGGCAAAGAAGACCACTTGTTTGCCGGGATTGGCGCGTGCGATCTTCAGGCAATCGAGAGGCGAGTAAACCACGCGCACATCGCCACCCTTCGACTTGATGCTGAACAGGTCGCCGTCGGAGCCGGGCACGCGCAGCATGTCGCCGAACGAGCAGAAGATTACTTCGGGTCGGCGCGCGATGGCGTGCGCCTTGTCAATCATCTCTAGCGGTGTCACGCAAACCGGGCATCCGGGCCCGTGCACCAGCTCCACGCCCTTGGGCAGCAGGTGATCGATGCCGTTCTTGACGATGGAATGGGTCTGCCCCCCGCAAACCTCCATGATGACCCAGGGCTTGGTCTGCACGCGGCGAATCTCATCCACCAGCTTCGACGCGACTGCGCCATCGCGGTACTCGTCGAGGTACTTCATGCCGCGCCTCCTCGCGAATTGCCGCTTGCTGTTTCGTCGACTTCGGGTGTGTTGAGTTCGCTGAGCTGATCGAGATCGGCCAGGGCCTGATAGGTGCGCTGCGCTTCTTCTTCATTGACGCGGCTGATGGCGAATCCCACGTGCACCAGAACGTACTCACCAACCTGCGTCTCCGGGACATATTCCAGGCAAGCCTCTCGCACTACGCCTCCAAACTGCACGCGCGCCATCAGCATGCTGTTCGCGCTGAAGGTTTCCACTACTTTTCCCGGAATCGCTAGACACATCGCTTGCTCCTCCTGAAAGGCGAGTGTGACGAGGTGCTGTTCGAATGCAACGATCAATGTCGAACTTGATCCGTAGAATGCCAATGCCGGGCGAAGTCCCAAGCTGGGAAGCCTTAATGTCCCGGCAGCAACACGCGCAATCCGAGTCCGGCACAGCGGAAACCTACGCCTGTGTTGAAGACCTTGTCAAATGCGGATCTTGGTAAAGAAATATGCTTTTTGGTCGATGGATCACGCGCGAGGGAATCCCGGAACAAGCTTGTCAGGGATTCCCCGACTGCGAGTCAATTCTCCGTGGGGTGTTCTTCCACGTGATCGATCACCAGGACCGGAACCGGGCGTCGAACCTTCTCGAGCTTCAGGCCTGTCTGGCGTTTGACTGCATCAAAAAGCGAGAGCGCGCCGTTGGGATCTGAGGCAGCATCACCGGCCGGAGCCGCGCCTGGCGCTCCCCCGGGGGCGGGCACTCCCGCACCCTGCACGCGATCGACCGAACTGAAGCTCAAGGTAAAGTTCCAGCTGCCCTTGAGGCCGGTCTCGTCGAGGATCGATCCGTAGATGTAGCCGCCGGCGATCATGCGGAACTGATCGGCGAGCTGCGGCATGGTGATGTTCTGACAGGTCATCAGACGATTGAGGACTGGTGTCACGAGCCGGGGATCCTTTCCATCAGGACCGGGGCCCTCAATGCAATGGGTGCGGGCGGATGGGTCGGCCTTGGTCATCTTCGGACTGACGCTCATGAGCGTGTAGGTGTTGATGGGCCGATCTTCGGTGTGGACCTTCATCTTGAAGCGATCGATGAGAAGCGCCTGAAGCATCTGGCGAAGCTCTTCGTTGTCCAGGTCGGGAGGACGATTCGCATTCTCATTGGGATCGCTGGAGATTTTGGCGAGGATGTCGAAGCGATCGGAGTCGATCCACGAAGGGGCGTTCACAATCAACTGGTTGTCGTTGGGGTTCAGGTCCCATGCGAAGTTGATGGCGAAGCGTAGAGAAATTCCATGAACGTCGATCTGGCCGCCGCGGATTCGGCCGCTGAGTTGCGCATCGGGCTTCGACGGCTTGATGACCGCTACTTCGAACTGTGCGGGCGGCAATGGGGGAAGTGTTTTGTCAATGTCGGGCGCGTTTGCCGTTGGGGACTCATCGACGCTGTCAACGATGAGCACCGGGCGCGGCGCCGTTTGCCTGGTCAAGGAAAGGCCGAGCTCGCGGTCCACGGCATCGAAGATGGAGATGCCGTCGGCGCCGGCGCGATCGAGCGCGCCGCGCGGCGTCCACCTCAACTCGAAGTCCCAGGCGCCATCAAGCCCCGTGGAATTGACGACAGGCACGGTGAGATAGCCACCCGCCATGTCATGGAGCTGCTCGGCAAAGCGGTCCATCGTGATGTTGTGGCACAGGACGACGATGGTAGGCACGGCGGCGCGCGGCTGGTCGGGCGGCGGAGGCTGGCCCTCGCAACCAGGTGTCTGGCTGGTATCGCCGGCCTGCTTCATCTTGGTCTTTTCTTTGCCGGGCGCCAGGATAAATGCGGGCATGGGCGCGGTGCCGTTGTGCACAACCAGGTGAAAGCGGTCGGCGAGCAGGGAACGCAGCATCAAGCGCAGGTCGTCGGCCGAGGTGCCGGGGGCGGCTTTGGCCTGAACGTCGAAGCGCTCCATCTCAAGCCAACTTGGGCCGCCCTGCACATTGGTGATGTCGAGGTGGTAGGCGGTCGAAATCAGGTCGGCCATCGACGCCTGCCGCAGGGCATAGCGGTCGCCGTGCAGGTTGCCGCCGTCCATGAACGGAAAGGTTACGTGGGGACTGGGATGAACTTCGGTCAGTTCGAACTTCGGCACCGTGGCCGGTGACTGCGCCAGAACCGCCGAGCACAGAATCGACAGACCAACTATCGGGGCGAGAAGTCGGGTAAGCATCATCATGGCTTCAGTCCCTCAAAGAGTAACGGGGAAATGGAAGGCGAAGAAACGGGCTTCGTCACAATTTGGGCCTTCGGAATCGGATCGCTGCGAGTAGATTGCCAGATCGGGATGGCCAGCACAAATGGAAACGATGACGGGTAGCCGGCGTTAACAGCCGCCGAGGAACACGACTTCCAAGGGCTTCCTCTGCGACGTAAGAATGGTGGGAACGTTTGCAACAATGTTGGCGTAGAAACGTCATAGCAATAGTTCCCGTCAGAGTTAGCATTCTCAACCCATTCGTGAAGGCGGTTTATGAAGATTCGCTTTTTCTTTGCGTTCGGCCTCGCCCGGAAGGCTGCCTTGTCTCTTGCTTTGCTCGCCGCAGTTCTGATGTCTGGACTCTCGGGGATTTCACAGGCCCCCGCAACTAACCCGGCAGCGACGACGCCGGCTGTGCGTGACATTGTTGGTACGTGGCAAGGCACGCTGCACATCGCGGCGGCCAACCGCGATATGCGCATTTTGAGCAAGGTTAGCAAAGACGACAAGGGCGAGCTGAAGGTGACCAGCTACGCCGTTGACCAACCCGGCGCCGTGTTTGCCGCCAACAAAGCGACATTCGAAGACGGAGTGCTCAAGTTCTCAGTTGACTTCATCCAGCTCAAGTACGAGGGAAAGATGTCTCCGGACGGAAAGATACTCACTGGCACGTGGACCCAGCGAGACAATAGTCTTCCGCTGAATCTGGATCGTGCGACGCCGGACACGGCCTGGACGATTCCGGAGCCGCCCAAGCCAATGCCCGCTGACGCCAAGCCAGGTATCGACGTGGCGACCGTCAAGCCCAGCACGCCGGGGCGGCCGGGCAAGCTCTTTACGTTTCAAGGCCGAAGCGTGGTGACGATCAATACCAGCATGAACGACCTTGTCACCTTCGCCTACGGTCTGCACACCAAGCAGATCATCGGGGCACCGGATTGGTTTGCGACGGACCAGTTCGATATTGACGCCGTGCCGGATGTGGGGGACGGCCCAACCTGGTGCAACTGCGGCTGGTAATTCAGAATTTGCTTGCCGATCGTTTCAAATTCACCTTTCACCACGAGCAGAGGGACCTGTCGGCCTATATCCTCACCGTTGCGCCGGGAGGACCGAAGTTTGCGAAAAGTACGGCGGCACCTAACGATCCGCCCGGATTCTTTTTCCCGGGCGGCCTTGGCAATCTGACCGTTCGCAACATGAACATGAAGGAATTCACGGAGGGCATGCAAGCATCGGTAATGGACAAACCGGTGATCGATCAGACCGGCCTTACCGAGAAGTACGACTTCATTTTGAAGTGGACGCCGGATGATTCGCAATTCGCGGGGTTCCGGTCGGCGGGAGCGCCGCCGACACCGCCAAGCGACGATCCCAATGCGCCGCCCTCCCTGTACACCGCCATTCAGGAGCAAATCGGATTGAAGATGGGGCCGGGTAAGGCTCCCGACGATGTAATCGTGATCGACCACGTCGAAAAGCCCTCGGCGAACTGATACCCTGCGCTGGTCACAAATTCAAAGTGAAAGGTCAATCGGCCTCTTGACTGTAAACAAACAGCAGTGGTATTTGTTACTACATCTGTAGGAGGTCGCGTGCCACTGCCGAAACTGTCCAAACTCGAATTCCAAATCATGGAGACACTGTGGAACGGAAACGAGTGTTCCATTCGTGAAATCCAGGAGGCGTTTCCGGCGAAGAAGCGGCCGGCATACACCACCATCCAAACCACCGTTTACCGGATGGAAGCAAAGAAGATTGTGCAGCGCCTAAGGAAAGTGGGTAACTTCCACGTATTCGCGCCGGCTATCTCCAGGCAAGCGGCGCAACGTCGGCTTCTTGACGAAATCCTTGGATTCTTTGGAGGAAGCGGCCAGCCCGTGATGGCGCACCTGATCGAAACCGGTAAGTTGTCGCTCGACGACGTCAAAGAGGCGGAGAAGCTTCTGCGCAGCCAGTCGAAAGGGGGCCAGGCATGATCTCGGTGCGCCTGTTGAATTCGGCTTTCGCCTCCGCAATTCTCACCCACTTGCTGCAATCGACGGCATTTGTGGTTCTCGCCTGGCTTCTCACTCTCGCCTTGCGCAATTATCCAGCGCGCGTGCGCTTCTGGGTGTGGATGACAGGCTCGATCAAGTTCCTCGTTCCCTTCGCGCTGCTCACAAGCCTGGGAATGCGATTCGCCACGCTTCGTCCTCAACACCTGCACACGGTTTTGTACACGGTGGTCGAGCAATTCAATCTGCCGTTGGCAAAGGCAAATCCGGTTCCAGCGGGAATCTCGTCAAATTTACAGCACGTTGGCTCCTGGGTTGGGTTAGCGATTGTGCTGGTCTGGGGCGCTGGCTCTCTCCTGATGCTGCTGCGATGGACAATGCAGTGGCTGCACGCGCACCGGCTCGTCGAGACTGCCGAGCCAGTGAATGGCGGGCCGGAATTTCTTGCGCTGCGGAATGCCGAATCCCGTTCGCAAGTCCGCAAGGCAATCCCCATCGCTCTCGCATCAACAGGTCGTCGAACCGGGGATCTTCGGTGTGTTTTTCCCTGTCCTCTTGTGGCCCTCGGGACTCTCGCAGCAACTGGATCAGGCACAAATCGGAGCGATCGTGGCGCATGAAATTGAGCACGTCCGGCGCCGCGATAACCTGTTTTCAACACTTCATGCGCTCGTTGAAATCCTCTTCTGGTTTCATCCTGCCGTGTACTGGATGCGCGCGAAGACTGAGCGAGGAGCGGGAGCGAGCCTGTGACGAAAGCGTTCTGCAACAGAGTGCGCTGCCACAGGATTACGCAGAAGGCATCCTCAAGGTGTGCGCTTTTTGTCTCGAAGCCCCTTTGCCTTGTGTTGCCGGTGTATCGGGCTCAGATCTTAAGGAGCGCGTTCTGCGGATCATGAGGCATCGACCCCGCCGTAATCCTGACTGTTGGCCGGAGGATGCTGCTGCTCGCCGCGGGGTTACTGGCAATGGCGTTGCCGATCGGGTTCGGAGTTGTGCGCGGGCAATCGGCGCGCCACTGGTATGGATGCGGGAGCTCCGCGCGATCTGCCCAAATATGAAGTGGCATCCATCAAGCCTGCGGCCTCCGATGATGGCAGGTCCATGCTTCGGATTACTCCTGATGGCACGTCGATGCAGGGCGTGGAAGTGCAGATGCTGCTTCGAACCGCCTTCAGGCTCGAGCCTGACAGGATTATCGGAGCTCCGTCGTGGGTGAGTTCGAACCGATATGACATTGAAGCAAAGGTTGCACCCGACGATGCGCCGAAGCTGGACAAGGTGAAGGCTGAAGATCGCAGCGCGATGCTCCTTCCGCTTCTCGTCGAGCGCTTCAATCTCAAGTATCACCACGAAACTCGAGAACTGCCGATGTACACGCTAGTGGTGGCAAAGGGCGGGCCCAAGCTAACCGAGTCAGAAGGGTGATGTAGCTCCGGTCCTCCCAAAGACTTCGCCGGGACTCCTCCCCGTGGTGTCGATTACGCGGGGCAGAATGATGATGATGCCCGGCCGCATCGAATCGCAGGACACAACGCTGGATATGCTCGCGCATTCTCTTTCTCCTCAACTGGGGCATTCCGTCCTCGACAAGACCGGTCTGACTGGCAGGTACGACTACACGCTTCAGTGGACGCCCGACGACGCCCTGATGCCGATGGGACGGTGGTCCTGGAGGAGCACCTCGCACGACGACAATGCTTCGCAGGCAGGTGGGCCGTCACGTTTTTACTGCAATTGAGGAGCAGTTAGGGCTGAAATTGAATCAGACGAAGGGCCAGGTCGATGTGATCGTGATCGATCATCTTGACTTGCCGTCGGCGAACTAACGCCTGGCTGGGAGTGAATGGATGCGGCGTTGGCTCGGTATGGCTCTGCTGCTTTGGGGATTTTTCGCAGTCACGCTGGAACACGCGCAGGCAACAGAGTATTTCGGCCAGGTGACTTTTGGCGGCGTTCCAGTTCCGGGCGCGACCGTCACAGCGACGCAGGGACGAAGGCGGTCTCCGTTGTCACCGATGAGCGCGGCCTGTTTCGATTTGCCGATCTCGCCGATGGCGCATGGAAGATCGAAATCAAGCTGCAGTTCTTCCAACCCGTTCACGCCGACGTGACCGTGGCGCCCAACGCAGAGGCCGGGCAACTTTGAGTTAAAGGCTCTGCCCGTCGATGACCTCAAGGCGTTGTCCAAGATGGTCCTGCCGCGCGTTCTTGCCTTGCCCAAATTGCAGACACCGGAAAAGAAGCCGGACGCGGCCGGCCAATGCCCCGGTGGATATCCCCAAGGCGCCAGAGGATGCCAACGAGCAAAGTGCTGACGGGCTGCTGGTCAATGGCAGTGTGAACAATGCGGCCACCTCGCAGTACTCGTTGAACCAGGCATTCGGAAATCGGCGGCCCAATTCGCGAAGCCTTTACAACGGCGGCTTTGCGGTGATCCTCGATAACTCGGCACTCGATGCGCGGCAATATTCGCTCAGCGGCTTCAGCACTCCGAAACCCGCATACGACCGCATCACCGCCGGTTTCACCGTCGGTGGTCCCCTCAAGATTCCGCATGTGCTGCCGCGCGGGCCGAATTTCTTTTTTACCTATCAAGGGTCACGCGATAGCACACGGCCCTCACCAATTCCGCGCTCGTTCCGACTGACCGAGAGCGCGCCGGCAACCTGGCGAACGCCGTCGGCCAGCCCGCAACCATCGTGGACCCCGCCACCGGCCAGCCTTACCCGGGAAGCGTGGTCCCGGTAAGTGCGCAGGCGCTGGCGCTGCTCGCGCTTTATCCGCTGCCGAATGTCTCGGGCAATCCCCTGTACAACTATCAGGCGCCGGTGCTCAACTCAGCGCATCAGGACGTGGTGCAATTGCGGCTCGACAAAACGCTGGGGCGCCGCGATCAACTCTATGGAAACTTCAATCTGCAGAGCATGCGCGCAGATGCGGTAAGCCTGTTCCAATTCGTGGATGCCACCGATACGCTCGGCCTGAATACCAACATCAACTGGGCGCACCGCTTCAATCCTGCGCTTTTCTGTTACGCTGACATATCGCTTCAGCCGGCAGCGCACACTGATCCGGCCGCAGTTCGATCATCGCGAGAACATCGCCGGGGCAGCTGGTATCGGCGGCAACGATCAGGACCCGTCGAATGGGGACCGCCCGCGCTGAGCTTCTCGCAGCGGCATCGCCACGTTGACCGACGGCGACAGCGCGTTCAATCGCAACCGTACCGATGGTTTCTCACCGTCGATGAGCATCTTTCACCGCGGCGCCATAACATCACCCTTGGCGGCGACCTGCGCAAGCAGCAGTACAACCAGTACTTCCAGCAGGACCCGCGCGGAACCTTCACGTTCACAGGCGCAGCGACCGGCTCCGATCTCGCGGACTTTCTTATCGGCATTCCGGACACCAGCTCGATCGCCTTCGGCAACGCCGGACAAGTATCTTCGCCAAACGGTCTACGACGCGTATGTAAACGATGACTGGCGCGTGCTGTCCGATTCTTACCATCAACGCCGGCGTGCGCTGGGACTACGGCGCGCCCATGACCGAGCTGTAGACCGCCTGGTGAATCTGGATGTTGCGCCGGGTTTCACAAGCGTCGCGCCGGTGCTGGCCAGCGATCCCGTCGGACTCGCTCACGGGCATCGCGCTATCCCCGCTCGCTGGTGCGGCCGGACCGGCTCGGCATCGAGCCGCGCATTGGCATCTCATGGCGGCCGATTCCCGCTTCGACGGTGGTGATTCGTGCCGGCTACGGCATCTATCACGACACTTCGGTCTACCTGATCCCGTGCTCAATCTTGCGCAGCAGGCGCCGCTTTCAAAGAGCGTGAATCAGCAGAACAGTGCGGCGTGCCCGCTCACACTGGCCAACGGCTTTCACGCCATGCGGCACCTCCACACCAGCAGACCTTCGCGATCGATCCGAACTTCCGCATCGGCTATGCGCAGACATGGCAACCTCGCCGTGCAGCGCGATCTGCCTTTTGCGCATGCAGGGCACGGTGACCTATCTGGGCGTGAAGGGCACGCACGGCGTGCAGGAGTTTCTGCCCAACAGCTATCCGCTGGGCGAAGCGAATCCGTGCCCGGATCTGCCCGTCAGGATTTGTCTATGAAACCTCGGGCGGCAACTCGACTCGGCAAGTCGGCGCAGTTGCAATTGCGGCGCCGGCTGCGCAGCGGATTCACGGCCTCGCTGACCTACACCTATTCGAAGTCGATCGACGACGATTCGATGCTGGGCGGACAAGGGCACATCTCGAGCGCATTGCAGCACGACTCGGCAGTCGTGCTCCTCTTCAACGACTTCGACCGCATCGATAGCTCCCAGCTTCGGTATCGCGCAGAACTGGCTCAATCCGAGCGCCGAGCGCTCGCTTTCCGCTTTCGATCAGCGCCACCTGCTCAACCTGCAGGCTCAATACACCACCGGCCAGGGACTTGAGGGCGGCACGTTGCTGGGCGGATGGCGAGGCCGCGCTGAAGGAATGGACTGTGCTGACGCAAATCAGCACGGGCACGGGATTGCCGGAGACGCCTGTCTATCCGGCTACGGTTCCGGGCACCGGCTTTTCGGACCGCTTCGTCCCGTCGCTCACTGGCGCATCGATCTACGCTCAATGTCGGGACTTCGCATCTGAACGCCGCCGCATACGCAGCGCCGGCACCGGGCACGTGGGGAACGGCCGGCAGGAACTCGATCACCGGACCGGCCACAGTTCAGTCTCAACAGCGCGCTGCAGCGAACCTTTCGCCCGGCGAAGCGCTACTTTCTCGATGCGCGGATCGACGCAACCAATCTGCTGAATCACGCGGCTATTCACAGCTGGAACACGATCAGTCGGCAACACGCAGTTCGGCCTGCCGGTTTCGGCCAATCCGATGCGCAGCCTGCAAGCGCACATTCCGGCTGAGGTTCTGATGATGCGTAGATTGCTCGCCGTCGCTTCCTCGCCTCGCTGCTCGCGGTCTCAGCCGCGCGCCGCAGCAGGTCGGCCAGAACAAGCCCGCGGGCGAAGCCGAGAATTTCACGCTGACGGTCAAGGCTCATCTGGTCGTCGAAGCCGTGGAGGTGAAAGACAAGCAAGGCAATCCATCCACGGACTGACCGCGAAAGACTTCACGCTGACCGAAGACGGCGTTCCGCAGACGATCAGCTTCTGCGAGCACGAGGATCTGGCGGAGACTGCCAAACCGCTGCCGCTCGGAAAGCACGGCGACGAAAACATCACATATCTACAATCGCCTGGCGCGCACGCAGATCGCTCCCGAATCGACCGAGAACGAACGCTACAAGAACCGCCGCCTGCTGGCTCTCTACTTCGACATGACGGCGATGCCGCCAGCCGACCAGATGCGCGCATTGACCGCCGCGCGAGCAGTTCATCCGCACGCAAATGACGACCGCGGACCTGGTCGCCATCATGCGCTACAACAGCGCAGTCGGTCGACATCCTGCAGGACTTCACCGCCGACCGCAACAGGCTGCTCAGCATTCTCGAAACCATGGTCGTTGGCGAAGGACAGGGTTCAGCCGAAGACGTCGACGATGCCAGCAGCGCCGACACCGGCGCAGCCTTCGGGCAGGACGACAGCGAGTTCAACGTCTTCAACACCGATCGTCAACTCTCCGCGCTGCAGACCGCGGCCGAGATGCTGGGGCAAGTGAACGAGAAGAAAGACGCTCATCTACTTCGCCAGCGGCTTGCGCCTGAACGGCATCGACAACCAGGCGCAGATGCACGCGACGGTCGATGCGGCGATTAAAGCGGGGGTTTCTATCTGGCCGATTGATGCGCGCGGTCTCGTGGCGCAGGCGCCGCTGGGCGATGCGACGCAGGGTTCGCCGGGAAACTCAGGCATCTACACCGGAGCAGCCGCCCAGGCGGTCACGACGCAACTTCCAGCAATCGCAGGACACGCTCTACGCGCTGGCCGGCGATACGGGCGGCAAGGCTTTGCTCGATTACAACGATCTGACCGCGGCATCGTTCAGGCGCAGGAGGCCGATCTCGGACTACTACATCCTCGGCTACTACACCACCAATACCGAGCGGAACGGCAAATTCCGGCGCGTGAAAATCTCTCTGGCGCAAAATCAGGAGGCGAAGCTCGACTATCGACAGGGCTACTATGCCGACAAGGAGTTCAATAAGTTCACTGACGGTCGACAAGGAACGCCAGCTCGAAGACGCGCTGATGCTGGACGATCCCATCACCGATCTCACGATTGCCATGGAGATCGACTACTTTCAGCTCAACCGCGCGGAGTATTTCGTTCCCATCGTCGTCAAAATTCCGGGACGTGAGCTGGCGCTGGCCAAGCGCGGCGGCGCCGAGCACACGCTCATCGACTTTGTAGGCGAGATCAAGGACATGGTCGGCGGCAACACCGTTACCAACGTTCGCGACCACGTGAATATCAAGCTCTCTGATGCGACGGCGGCTGAGCTTGCCAAGCGCCCCATCGAATACGACACAGGCTTTACGCTGCTGCCCGGCAAGTACATGATCAAGTTTCTGGCGCGCGACGATGAGACGGGCAGAATCGGAACCTTTCAAACGACGTTCGTCATTCCCAATCTGAATAAGGAAGAAAAGCGTGTCCCGATCAGCTCCGTGGTGCTGAGCAGCCAGCGCGTGGAGCAGAAAGAAGCAATCTACGATGCCGCGAAGGCAAAGGACCGAGAAAAGGAAGAGGCCGCCAATCCGCTCGTTCAGGATGGCAAGAAGCTGATCCCCAGCGTGACGCGCGTGTTCAGCGCCAATCGCGAGTTGTATGTCTATCTGCAGGCATACCGGCAGCCTCAGCGGGCGCAACGGCTTCCACACAGCCGCTGTTCGCTTATGTGAGCCTCTATTCGGGAGGTACCGAGGTGTTCGAAAGCGCCGCCATTGCGGTTGCGCCCAGCGCGGCGACACGGCTTGGAGTCACACCGTTGAGCTTCGATGTGGGATTGAATCAGCTGGCGGCGGGGCAGTACGATTGCCAGATCACTGTGCTTGACCCGGCCACCCAGAAAGCCAATTTCTGGCGCGCACCGATTGTAATTGCGCAATGAAATCGCGGCATCAACGCCTGATCAGCTGCCCAACCGCTATTTGTCTATTGAGGCCTTAAGAAGGCACAGCCTCGGTCTTTGAGGACTCACTCTTCACCGGCGCAGCTTTCCTGGAAGCCGCCTTCTTCGATTTTGCCGGGGCGGACTTCTTGGCCGCCTTTTTGCTCGCGGTCTTCTTGGCCGCCTTCGCGGGCGCTGCTGCCTTCTTGCTCTTCCTGGCCGCTGCCCACCGCTTTCGCTGGGCGTCGGCAATGCGCTTGCGAGCCTCGGGGCTCAGAACCCGTCGGGCGTTCTTCTTGGGCTTCGCGGCTTTTCTGCTGGCTGGCTCACCCGCCTGATCGTTCTGCAAAAGTACAGCGCGTGCCTGGCGCAGTGCTTCAATCTCGGTGTCAAGAGCAGCAATGATGGATTGAACGTCCATGAAACGTTATCTCCTCCCCATGGATTGTAAACTCCCTGTGCGCACCAAAGGCCACCATTATCTGTTTCAGTTACTCTTGTGCGTGTCGATTTGTAAGCGCAAGAGATAAGTTGCCTGCCCTTCATGAAAAATATATGGGTGTTCGCGATGCGAGGCAATTGCGTATGCATCTATTTGTTCATGCGACGACTGGGGGCGCACTGGTGCCTGGTGGGAGTTCTGATTCTATTGATCCCCTCCAGGTCATTGCCGTATTCGCTGCTTACCCATGAGCAGATCATCGACCTTACCTGGGACGACGCCATTGTTCCACTTCTGCTCAGCCGATATCCCAATGCCACCCACGAGCAGCTGGAACGGGCACGCGCGTATGCGTACGGCGGATGCGTTATCCAGGACATCGGCTACTACCCGTTCGGCAAAGTGCAGTTTTCCAATCTGACCCACTACGTGCGCAGCGGTGACTTTGTGGTCAATCTGTTTCGCAACGCCAGGGATGTGAATGAGCTGGCCTTCGCTGTGGGCGCGTTGTCGCACTATATCGGTGACTCCATCGGCCATCCGCTGGCGACCAACGTGGCTGTCCCCCTTGAGTTCCCCAAACTACGGCAGGAGTATGGAAACCGGGTGAACTACGCGGAAGGCAAAACCCAGCACGTGCGCACAGAGTTCGCATTCGACGTCGAGGAAGACGCGCACCAGCGCATGGCGCCCATTCGATATCTGCGTCACATCGGTTTGCAAATCTCCATGCGGCAACTGTCGCTGGCCTACTACCAGACTTATGGGATCTCCGCGAATTTCTCAGGACTACGCGGGGGGCGCGTAAACGATAGTGCCTATCGTTTTGCGGTGCGGACGTTTATCCCTGCGATTGCCGATGCTCTGGTGCTGCTTCATCGCAAGCACGAGCCGCCCGACCTGGACACGCCCGAGGCGCAGGCCTTGCGCGGAGAGATAGCCGCAATGGCCGCCGCCAACAACTGGCCGCAGTATCGAAGCAAGGCGGGTATCCGCCTTTGGCTACTGGCTGGGTTCATCAAAATCATGCCGAAGATCGGGCCTCTGAGGCTGGCTGCTGTCAAAGGCCCAACAGCTCAAGCCCAGGCCGACTATGAGCACAGCCTGGCGCTTGCCACTGCGGCCATGCGCCAGATGCTATGGCGATTCACTCCGCCCGACAAGCGCCGGTCTCCGCCAAAACTGCCCGGCCTTGCGGGAGAGGCGGAACAGCCCTCCAAAGAATTGGCCGAAAGCCGCCGCGCGCACGCCGTAAGCGAAACCCATACCGACCCGCGTCATCCGCTCCCCAACCGGGATCTCGACACTGGAAACGAGGTGCAGCCCGGCGGATACCCGCTCACCGACGAAACGTATGCAAGCCTGCTGCATGCACTCGCATCGCAGCCCAATTTGACCATTCCGCCCGGCATCAAAGAAGACATCCAGGCTTACTTCGCCGATGCCAACGCACCAATCACACTCAAAAAGCATGCGCAGCGTTGGGCGCAAGTGCAGAAGGACCTGGTGATATTGAAATCAATGCCTACAAGCCCCATTCCCGAGGCAGTTCCAACCTACGAAGCGGGAACAGATAAGACGCCCTGAAAACGCAGCTCGACGTTTGACGTTAGCTGACCTGTACGGCGGGCGCAGGTTGATTCGAGAGATCCTGCTCCGAGCGTATCGCGTCGCCTGGGTTCGAGCTTGCTGAAACGGCGGCGGTCACTGGCAGAAAGACCCGGAAGCAGGTGGAGCTGCCGTGCGCAGTGCGCACGCTGCGGCATGTGAGCGAACCATAATACTTCTGCACGATCCCTTTACTGATCCACAATCCCAACCCGGTCCCCTTGGTCGACTTGGTCGAGAAGAATGGCTGAAACAGCCGCTTGGCGTCTTCCGGGTTGATGCCCACACCGCTATCCAGAATCGAGATGATCGTGCCGCGCCGCTGGCTTGACCAGTCCATTGCTTCGCGCAAAGTTACCCCAAGTGTGCCGCCGCTCGGCATGGCCTGTACCGCATTGCCCACCAGGTTCAGAAACACCTGTCGCAACTCCACCGGAAATCCCTGTACGGTTGGGGAAGTGAAATACCGCTTGCGCACTTTGATACGTGCGGTATTCAAGGCGCGGACTTGCAGTTCGAGCACGTCGTCGAGCAACTCCGCGATATTCACAGCGATGGGCTGTTTCGATTCTCGGTAGAAGCTGAGAGTCTGCCGCGTGATGTGCGAAACGCGCTGAAGCTCCTGCTCGGCCATATCGGCAAAGCGGCGCGCCGTATCGTCAAGCGAGGGATGATTCCTCACCAGGTACAGAGTGTTGGTAATGGCCGCAAGCGGGTTGTTGATCTCGTGCGCAATGATCCCGGCCACGCGACCCATTGCTGCCAGTTTCTCCGTCTCGCGAAGAGCCTCTTCGGCCTGAAGTTGAGCAGTGATGTCCCGGATCACCTCCAGTACCGAAATTCCTTCGTGATCCATCGTCTTGCGGCACGCCACCACCAACTCAACGCCTGCACGCGTCTTCTGCACCAGGTTGCCTTGCCAGGTCTTCTTCTCCTGAAGCGTAGCTTCAATCTCTTCGCGCGGAACCGGGAAGACGGTGCGCAGAAAGGCATGCATGTCCTGGCCCAGTATCTCGTCCCGCGACCAACCATACATCGCTTCGGCTCCGGAGTTCCAGAACTGCACTGCTCCAGTCATGTCGCGCACAATGATCGCCTCGGTGGCCAAGTCAAGTAGTTCGGCGCGCGTCCGATATTGCTCCTCACGCTGGCGAAGCTCCTCGGTCCGCTCCGCCACCAACCGCTCCAGGTTGTTGTTCAGCCGCTCCAGTTGGCGCGTCTTGCGGTGCAGGTCGACAAACACACCAATTTTGGCGCGCAGTACCTCTGGGACCACCGGCACGGAGATGTAGTCCACTGCTCCTGACCGATACCCCTGAATCTTGTCGGAGTCCGTCAGGTGCACACCCGAGATAAAAATGATCGCCGTCTTCTGAAAGCGCGGATGCTGCCGGATCACATCGGCCAGTTCGAATCCGTCAAGATCGGGCATGCTCACGTCCATGAGCACCACCGCAATATCTGTCTTCAGAAGAACATTGAGAGCCTCAGTCGCTGTGGTCGCTTTGATGAGATTCTCACCTAGCTCGGCCAGAATGACCTCGTAGCTCAGCAATTTCGCCGGCTGGTCGTCAACCATCAGTATGTTGACTCGATCTTCAGGCATCTCCAGGGTCCCTTCGTTTCTGATCCGCGTGCTCCATCTATTCAACTAAATATTCCGGTTCCAGGAAAGCTCCATGCGACCCGACATCGGGAACACGATCCCAAAACCTTGATTCTGAGTTGGATGCGCCGGAGGGGACCGGCGCAATCCCTTCCATCTGTTGCATGACATCAATTACCGATGCAGCCACATCCGCAGCGCCGACAACAGCTGCTCTGTGTTCACCGGCTTTGCCAGATACTCCGACGCGCCTGCTTCAAGACATTTTTCGCGATCGCCCTTCATGGCCTTCGCCGTAAGTGCGATGATTGGCAGCCTCCGCAAGGACGGGTTCTGCCGGATCACCTGCATGGTTTCGTATCCATCCATCTCCGGCATCATGATATCCATCAGTACAATCGCCAGATCGGGCGTCGACTCGATTGTTGCAATCGCTTCGCGTCCTGTGCCGGCCGACAACACCGTCATTCCGCGCCGCTCCAGCACGCTCGATAGTGCGAAGATGTTGCGCACGTCGTCGTCGACGACCAGCACCTTGCGTCCGGCCAGGGCATCGTCGGAGCTGTGCAACCGCTCCAGCATCTCCTGTTTGCCTGCGGGCAGATCGGCTACCACTCGGTGCAGGAACAGCGCCGTCTCATCCAGCAATCTTTCCGGCGACTCCACGTCCTTCACCACCACGCTCCGTGCCAGCGAGTGCAGTTGTGTGTCCTCCTCGGCGGTAAGATCGCGTCCGGTGAAGACCACCACCGGTAGATCCTGCATCTCCGGCGTGTCGCGCATCCGCTCCAGAACTTCGAAGCCGGTCATATCCGGCAGCCGGAGATCAAGCACGGCACAATCATAATTGCCCGATGCCAGCGCCTGAAGCGCGTCGGCACCCGTGTCCACCGTGTCGATATCAATGTCCCTGTGTCCCAGCAGTTCGCGAATGCTGAGCTGCTCGGCGGGATTGTCTTCCACCACCAGCAGGCGCTTACGGCGCGGCTGCGAGTAGTCCCAGATGCGCGTAAGTGCCGCGTCCAGATCCTCTGTCGTTGTCGGCTTGGTCACGAACGAGAACGCCCCGCGCGACAATCCGTGGTGGCGATCCTCGTCGAGCGTGAGCATCTGCACGGGGATGTGGCGCGTGCGCGGATCCTGCTTGAGGTGGTTGAGAATCGTCCACCCCAGCATGTCGGGCAGAAAGACGTCGAGCGAGATGGCAGTGGGGCAGTACTCGCGCGCCAGCGCCAGCGCTTCGGCGCCCGTCATCGCGCACAGCACCTTGAAACCCTTGTCGCGCGACAGATCGCACAGCACGCGGGCATAGTGCGGGTCGTCCTCGATGATCAGCAGGACCGGATCGCCTTCCTTCAGGTTCTTGCGATCGTCCTCGATCCGCGCCTCCTGCTCGGCAGCACTCACGTTGGTCAGGAACACCGGCGTCTGCTGCTGCGGAGAGCCGGTCCGCTCCGATTTCACGATGGTTGGCGCCGCCGGGCCAACATAGGTCTGCGGCAGGTAGAGCGTGAATGTGCTGCCCTGTCCCGGGATTGACTTCAACTGGATCTCGCCCCCCAGCAGGCTGGCGAGTTCGCGGCTGATAGCCAGGCCCAGTCCCGTGCCGCCGTACTTTCGGCTCGTGCCCGCATCTGCCTGTTGGAAGGCCTCGAAGATAATTCGTTGCTTCTCCGGCGGAATGCCGATGCCCGTATCCGCCACCTGGAACGCAATGACCGAGCCCGCGCCCGACAGAATCGGATGATCGGTGCTCCAGCCCCCGGTGACCGGCGAAATGTTGAGCCGCACGCTGCCTTGTTCGGTGAACTTGAATGCGTTCGACAACAGGTTCTTGAGCACCTGCTGCAGGCGCTTGGAGTCGGTGACCAGCGAACGTCCCAGCCGCGGATCGCCCGATATTTCAAACGTCAGCTTGCGGTTTTCCGCTTCGTGACGGAACGGCCGCGCCACCGTTTCCAGCAACGCGCCGAAGAAGATCTCTTCCGCTTCGACCGAAACTGTTCCGGACTCGATCTTCGACAGGTCGAGAATGTCCGAGATCAGGTTCAGCAGGTCAGTGCCGGCGCCGTGAATGGTGCGCGCAAACTCAACCTGCTTGGGCGTTAAGCTGCCGTCGGGATTTTCCGCAAGTTGCTGCCCAAGCACCAGGATCGAGTTGAGCGGCGTGCGCAGCTCGTGCGACATGTTGGCCAGGAACTCGGATTTGTACTTCGACGTGAGCGCCAGTTCGCGGGCCTTCTCTTCCAGAGCGCGACGTGCCTGTTCGATCTCCTGGTTCTTGCGCTCCACCTCGTAGTTCTGTTCGGCCAGCTGCTGCGCCTTCTGCGCCAGCTGTTCGTTGGTTTGCTGCAATTCCTTCTGCTGCGTCTGCAATTCGGCAGCCAGTTGCTGCGACTGCTTCAGCAGGCCTTCGGTCTGCATCGTCGCCTCAATTGAGTTCAGCACGATGCCGATCGAAGACGTGAGCTGCTCAAGGAAGGCCAGATGCGATGGCGTGAAGGCGCTCAAGCTGGCTAGCTCGATTACCGCCTTGACGCGGTCTTCGAACAACACCGGCAGCACGATCACGTTCTTGGGCACCGCCTGGAAGAGGCCGCTGCGTATGGGCGCGGTCTTCTTCGGCAGATCGGTGATCAGCATGCGGCGCTTCTCCGCGGCGCACTGTCCCACCAACCCTTGACCGATGCGAATTTCCTTCAGGTGTCCCTCGGTCGTGTCGGCGAACGTTGACAGCAGTACCAGCGTCCCTTCCGGTTGCGCGGAGTCGGTCTCCATCTGGTAGATCACGCCCTGCTGCGCGTTCACCAGAGGAGCCAGTTCCGACAGAAGCATCCGTCCCACCGTGCCCAGATCGCGCTGGCCCTGCAACATGCCCGTGAACCGCGCCAGGTTGGTCTTCAGCCAGTCCTGCTCCGTGTTGCGGTCCGTGGTCAGGCGAAGGTTGTCAATCATCGTGTTGATGTTGTCCTTCAGCTCCGCCACCTCGCCGCGGGCTTCCACCTGAATCGATCGCGTCAGGTCGCCCTTGGTCACGGCCGTCGCCACCTCTGCGATCGCGCGCACCTGGTTGGTCAGGTTATCGGCCAGCAGATTCACGTTGCCGGTGAGATCCTTCCAGGTTCCGGCGGCGCCGGGCACGTTGGCCTGACCGCCAAGACGTCCTTCCACGCCCACTTCGCGGGCCACGGTGGTCACCTGGTCGGCAAACGTCGCCAGCGTGTCCGTCATGTTGTTAATGGTTTCGGCCAGCGCCGCCACCTCGCCCTTCGCGTTCACGGTGAGCTTCTGGTTCAGCGCGCCGTTGGCCACGGCCGTCACCACCTTCACAATGCCGCGCACCTGCTCGGTAAGGTTGGCCGCCATCACGTTCACGTTGTCGGTGAGATCCTTCCACGTACCGGCCACGCCCGGCACCTGCGCCTGGCCACCCAGCTTGCCGTCGGTTCCTACTTCGCGGGCCACGCGCGTTACTTCGGCGGCGAATGCGTTCAGCTGGTCCACCATCGTATTGATGGTGTCCTTCAGCTCCAGAATTTCGCCCTTCACGTCGACGGTAATCTTGCGGCTCAAGTCGCCGCGGGCCACGGCCGTCGTCACTTCGGCAATGTTTCTCACCTGCGCCGTCAGGTTGCCGGCCATCGAGTTGACCGAGTCAGTAAGATCCTTCCACGTACCCGCCACACCCGGCACGTTCGCCTGGCCGCCGAGACGCCCTTCCGATCCCACCTCGCGGGCCACGCGTGTCACTTCCGCAGCAAACGACCTCAGCTGCTCGACCATCGTGTTCAGCGTCTCTTTCAGCTGCAGAATTTCGCCGCGCACGTCCACAGTGATCTTGCGGCTCAAGTCGCCGTTTGCGATAGCGGTTGCCACCTCGGCAATGTTTCTCACCTGTGCCGTAAGGTTGCCGGCCATGAAGTTCACCGAGTCCGTCAGATCCTTCCACGTACCCGCCACGCCCGGCACCTGCGCCTGGCCGCCCAGCTTGCCATCGGTGCCCACTTCGCGGGCCACGCGCGTTACTTCGCCGGCGAATGCATTCAGCTGATCCACCATCGTGTTGATGGTGTTTCTCAATTCCAGGATTTCGCCCTTCACATCCACCGTGATCTTGCGCGACAAATCGCCGCGGGCCACGGCCGTCGTCACCTCGGCGATGTTTCTCACCTGCGCCGTAAGGTTGCCGGCCATCGAGTTCACCGAGTCCGTCAGATCCTTCCACGTACCCGCCACACCCGGCACGTTGGCCTGACCGCCCAGTCTTCCTTCCGTTCCCACTTCGCGGGCCACGCGCGTTACTTCGCCGGCGAACCGGTTCAGCTGGTCCACCATCGTGTTGATGGTTTCCTTCAGCAGCAGGATCTCGCCGCTGACGTTCACCGTGATCTTCTTCGACAAGTCGCCCGTCGCGATGGCCGTCGAAACTTCGGCGATGTTTCTCACCTGGCCCGTCAGGTTCGACGCCATCGAGTTCACCGAGTCCGTCAGATCCTTCCACGTACCGGCCACACCAGGCACCTGCGCCTGGCCGCCGAGCTTTCCGTCGGTGCCCACTTCGCGGGCCACGCGCGTCACTTCGCCGGCGAACGCATTCAACTGGTCCACCATCGTATTCAGCGTGTCCTTCAGCTCCAGAATCTCGCCCTTCACGTCGACCGTGATCTTGCGGCTACAAGTCGCCGCGGGCCACAGCCGTTGCCACTTCGGCAATGTTTCTCACCTGGCCCGTCAGGTTCGACGCCATGAAGTTCACGTTGTCCGTGAGATCCTTCCAGGTTCCGGCCACGCCAGGCACCTGCGCCTGGCCGCCCAGCTTGCCGTCCGTGCCCACTTCGCGAGCCACGCGCGTCACTTCGCCGGCAAACGCATTCAACTGGTCCACCATCGTGTTGATGGTGTTCTTCAATTCGAGGATTTCGCCCTTCACGTCCACCGTGATCTTGCGCGACAAGTCGCCGCGGGCCACGGCGGTCGTCACTTCGGCGATGTTTCTCACCTGTGCCGTCAGGTTGCCGGCCATCGAGTTCACCGAGTCCGTAAGATCCTTCCACGTACCCGCCACGCCGGGCACATTGGCCTGACCGCCCAGTCTTCCTTCGGTTCCCACTTCGCGGGCCACGCGCGTTACTTCGCCGGCGAACCGGTTCAGCTGGTCCACCATCGTATTCAGCGTTTCCTTCAGCTGCAGAATTTCGCCGCGCACGTCCACCGTGATCTTGCGGCGACAAATCGCCGTTCGCAATGGCCGTTGCCACTTCGGCAATGTTGCGCACCTGGCCGGTCAGGTTGCCGGCCATGAAGTTCACGTTGTCGGTCAGATCCTTCCAGGTTCCCGCCACGCCCGGCACGTTTGCCTGGCCGCCCAGCTTGCCTTCCGTTCCCACTTCGCGGGCCACGCGCGTCACTTCGCCGGCAAACGCATTCAACTGGTCCACCATCGTGTTGATGGTGTCTTTCAGCTCCAGAATTTCGCCCTTCACGTCCACCGTAATCTTGCGCGATCAAGTCGCCGCGGGCCACGGCCGTCGTCACCTCGGCAATGTTTCTCACCTGCGCCGTCAGGTTGCCGGCCATCGCGTTCACTGAGTCCGTCAGATCCTTCCACGTTCCCGCCACGCCCGGCACCACGGCCTGGCCGCCCAGCTTGCCGTCCGTACCCACTTCGCGGGCCACGCGCGTCACTTCCGACGCAAACGACCGCAGCTGGTCCACCATCGTGTTGATGGCTTCCTTCAACTGCAAAATTTCGCCGCGCACGTCCACCGTGATCTTGCGCGAAAGGTCGCCGCTGGCCACGGCCGTCGCCACTTCCGCAATGTTTCTCACCTGGCCCGTCAGGTTCGATGCCATGGAGTTCACCGAGTCCGTCAGATCCTTCCACGTACCCGCCACTCCCGGCACCAGCGCCTGTCCGCCCAGTTTGCCGTCTGTGCCCACCTCGCGCGCCACGCGCGTCACTTCCGACGTAAAAACGCCCAGCTGCTGAATCATCGTGTTCACGATGTTCGCCGAACGCAGGAACTCGCCCTCCAGCGGCCGCCCATCCACGTCCAGCCGCACTGTCTGCGTCAGATTGCCCTTGCGCCACCGCGGCAATCGCGCGCGTCACTTCGGTCGTGGGCCGCAGCAGATCCTCCACCAGCGTGTTCACCGCTCACTTCCATGTCGTCCCACGCGCCGCGCCGCCGCTCCACACGGATCCGTTCCCGCGTCTTGCCCTCTTTGCCGACCGCCTGGCCCACGCGCTTCAGCTCGCTGCGCCATCTGCTCGTTGGCCGTCACAATCTCATTGAAGTTATCGGCGATCTTGCCCGCCAGGCCCGTCCAGGCCACCGGCAGGCGCGCCGTGAAGTCCCCGTCCTTCATCGTCTGCAGGCTTTGCAGGATTACTGCCATATATTCGCCGGGGTAGTTCTCGGCGCCATTATCTGAATTGCGGTGCGGATTGGGCCCATCCTGGCCAAGGCCGGGCTGCTCGATTGAGGTGGCCATCGTTGCGTGCTCCGTGTGGGGGATACTCTAGGTCGCAGACCCGGCCCGGGCATTGTCGGCGGCCCTGTGCATGAAAAGGTCGCGGGGAACGGTCGGGGGTGGGAAAGCGCTAGGGGGATTCGATGCACGCACGCAATTACGGGTTGTTCGTGCTTCTTTATTTTTGTTATCTTCGCGGATCGTGATGTTTTTTGCTGCTACATCCGTGTAAAACAATCACGAATCGCCCTCCCTCCAACAATTCCCGCATAACCGCGTCCTTCTCCTCCAGCCGGTATACGTATACCCTGTTACGGGAGCCAATCACGTGAGTCTCTTCTGTGCCGAAGGCGCTGTGGGCCGGGAAATCTCCCCCGGCGAAATGTCCCAACTCCTCGCCGCCGCACTCGATAAGCTGGGCCCCCGCAATCGCGTCCTTGCCGTCCCACCCGACATGACGCGCTTCCACTCCCAGGCCGGCGCGCTCACCCAGGCTGCCTGGCGCTACTATGGCGCCCGCCTCAAAAAGGTCTTGCCCGCGCTCGGCACCCACACTCCCATGCGCCCCGATCAGCTCACAACATGTTCGGCGCCGTGCCCCACGACCTCTTCCTTGTCCACAACTGGCGCACCGACATCGAAACGCTCGGCGAAATCCCCGCCTCCTTCATCGAGCAGCAATCCGAAGGCCAGCTTCACTACTCCTGGCCCGCACAGGTCAATAAGCACCTCATCCACGGCCAGTGGGACCTCATCCTTTCCATCGGGCAGGTCGTGCCTCATGAAGTAATCGGCATGGCCAATTACAACAAGAACATCCTCGTCGGTACCGGCGGCCGCGAAGGCATCAACCGCAGCCACTACCTGGGCGCCGTCTACGGCATGGAACGTATCATGGGCAAGGCCCAGAACCCTGTCCGCGCGGTCCTCAACTGCGCCGCCGACCGCTTCCTCAATCACCTTCCCATCGTCTACGTCCAGACCGTCGTCGGCCGGAAACAAGATGGCTCGCTGGCCCTGCGCGGCCTCTACATCGGCGACGACCAGGAGTGCTTTCTCCGCGCCGCCGAGCTCTCTGTCCAGGTCAACTTCGAGACGGTCCCTGAGCCCATCCGCAAGGCCGTCGTCTACCTCGATCCCCACGAGTTCCACTCCACCTGGCTCGGCAACAAGGCCGTCTATCGCACCCGCATGGCTCTTGCCGACGGCGGCGAACTCATCATCCTCGCACCGGCCGTGCGCGAGTTCGGCGAAGACAAAACCATCGACAAGCTCATCCGCAAATACGGCTATCGCGGCACTCCCGCCACCCTCAAAGCCGTCGAAGAGAATCCCGACCTTGCCTCCGACCTCAGCGCCGCAGCCCACCTCATCCACGGCTCCTCAGAAGCGCGATTCCGAATCACCTGGTGTCCCGGCCAACTGAGCAGGGAAGAGATCGAAGGCGTCGGCTACCAGTACGCCGACCTCGCAGCCATGATGAAGAAGTACGACCCAGCGAAGCTGAATCACGGCTGGAATAGCAGTGGACGGTGAAGACGTCTTCTTCATCGCCAACCCTGGCCTCGGCCTCTGGGCCCACAAATCGCGCCTGGGATGAACCCTGCTCAATTGAGCTGAAACTTGACCGGCACAGTGATCAAAACTGGCACAGGCCGCCGACCATTCTGGATCGCCGGCTTGAACCGGTACAGCATCACCGTGTCAAGCGCTTTCTCGTCCAGTCCCATCCCAAGAGGCCTTACTACCCTGGGATTCTGCGGCATGCCCTGCTCATCAACCATCAGGGTGACCATGACTTCACCCTCGTATTTCGCCTTCTTCGTGGGGTCCGTTAGCTTCGGTTGTGCCATCACCAGGGGGACAGGCGGTTTTACGTCGCCTCCCACGCCATAGGGGGTTGCGTCCTTTGATGGCGTGGCCTCGGTGAATATCGCTTCCTCTGGAGCGTCTGGCCACCTCGAGAGGCTCATCTCCGGTTGTGAGCGCAATCGCAAAAGCTTACGGTCCCCGTCAGCCGTGAAGCAGCCGTCCAGCCGCACCTGGACAGATACGCCGGTAACAACCGGAGCTCCATCTTTTTCACCCGGCTTGAATCGTTCCGCAGACAGGATTGCCAGAACCAGCTTGTCCAGCGAATTGCCCAGCGGGTGGATAAATATTATGTTCCTCGCATGACCCGTTGCGTCGATGATCGTCGACAGGACCACCTTGCCCGCCATCGATCCCTCGCACTCGTGTGCCGGCGCGATCGCAACATCGCCGGCCACCAGCTCGGGTGCCTTAACATCTCCGCCGATTTTGTACACCTTCACCGGAGAAGTGGAAGTCGCTGAGGGAGCATCGCCAGAATGACCGAACGCAGCGGCGCCGCTGAAACCAGCCAGCACGGCGATAACGAATGCCACGCGAGTAAATATGTTCACTGAGTCTCCGAGATCGAGGCGTTTATGGAATGTGGCCATATGACCTTGCGGCGGGTAAGAGGCGACTGCATCAACCTACCGAATCGCAAAACTGATCTCGGTCGAGATCCGCATCGGCACCGGCTGCCCGTCCATGGTGGCCGGCTCAAAGCGCCACTGCGTCACTGCCTTCGCCGCCTGTTCATCCAGATCGAACTGCGCCGGCTTCTTCACGCAAAGGTCCCGCGTGTGACCGTCCGCGTCCACCACAAACGAGATCATAGTGACTGAGAAGAAGGGCCGAAGATGCTTCTTGTTGATCTCTTTCCGCGTCTTTTCAGAGAACTCGGCCTCCGGCGTGAAGACGGGCTTGGGCTGCTTTACCCCAGGCGTCCTGCCCTCAGGCGCAATGCCGTTGCTCTCCAGGCTGTCGTCAAACTTGGCCGGACAATCCGGCGGCCGCGACACTTTTCCGGAGTCTGATTTGGCAAACATCGCTTGACTCGCCGGTACCTGCCCCAGCTGCCCCAGGCAAACCGCGCACCCCAGCGCCACCATAACTGAAGCCACCTTCACCCGCTTCATCGCCGTCCTCCGTTCAGCTGTCTGATTTTCAGTACAGACGGAAATTCACCGCCACCGTGATCACTACCGGCACCGGCCCCACACCTTTCTTCACCGCCGGATTGAAACGATAGTGTCGTACCGCCTCCAGCGCGGCCGCATCCAGGCCAGGATCAAGAGGCCGCACCACCTGCGGATTCTGCGGGAATCCATTCGCGTCCACGATTACCCGAATGAAACACTCGCCCTGCACCTTGCGCTTGCGCGCGTCCTGGGTGTAGATCGCGTTCGGAGTGTAAATCGGTATGGGAGGCGATACCGCCCCGCCCACCTTCGCAACCACAGCCGTTTCATCCCCTTTGACCTCGAGTATCGGCTCGGAATCCCTCGCCGGCTGCAGGGTCTGCTTCGGCAGCGCCATCAGGCGCAGCTTGTCGAACTTGTTCCCCCCGGCATCCTTGGCTTTTTCCACGCATGTGTCCACCACGACGGCCATTGACCGCTTCACTGGTTTCGCGATCCCGTCCTGGAGCGCCGGAGTGAATCGATCCTTGCGCACGGCCTCAATCGCAAAAAGATCCTCGTCGGTGCCCAGCGCGTTCAATAGCCTGATCTGTTGCGGCGCGCCCTTCTCATCGATCACCAGCGAGAAATAGATGGTGTTCTGGCGAGGCCTCTTGCACTTCTCGGTTGACGTCAGAGGCATCTCTGTCGGAATCAGCTTCGGCTCTTCCACTTTCGCAGCAGCGATCTCTTCGTGCTTTGGCTCCTGCCCGGTCATCAACGATCCGCACCCGCACACCAGGAGCGCGATGCAGGCGCGCACTCCCCATGCAGACACAAACTTCATGAGCATCTCCGGAGAATCACCCCGACTCTACCACACAAATTGCTCGGAGGCGCCCCATGTCTCCCGGTGTTTGAGACATAGGAGCGATGCCAAAACCCGCGACGGACCTCGCCATCGCGGTGTACAAAGGATCGTCATGAATCGCGCGTTTTTAGCTATCGCACTCCTCGCCCTCGCCACCCCCGTCGTTGCTCAAAAGATCGATCCCGCCGCACTGCCCCGCACCGGCTCCGTCGATGAGCGCTTCCAGTCCTACAACATCGAAATGGTCGAGGTCACCGGCGGCCGCTTCTGGAAGCCCTACGACTCCAAGTCCGCCGACACCGCCCCACCAGCTAACGCCAACCAGCCGGCCGGCATGTCCGCCTCGCTCTACGAGTTCCGCGCGCCCATCGACCTGGGCAACACCCGCCTGCGCAAGCTCGCCGCCGCGCTCGGCCCCGCCTACCTCCGCGTCAGCGGTACCTGGGCCAATACCACGTTCTTTCCCGACACCGACAGCGCGCCGACAACGCCCCCCGACGGTTTCAAGTCGGTCCTGACTCACGCCGAGTGGAAGGGTGTGATCGATTTCGCCAATGCCGTCGACGCCCATCTTGTCACCTCGTTCGCATTCAGCGCCGGCACCCGCGACGCCTCCGGAGTCTGGACCCCAGCCCAGGCCGACAAGGTCCTTGCCTTCACAAAGGCCAACGGCGGCCGCATCGCCGCCGCCGAGTTCATGAACGAGCCCACCTTCGCAGCCCTCGGAGGCGGACCCGCCGGTTACGACGCCAAAGCCTACGCCCGCGATCTGGCTGTCTTCAAACCATTCCTCAAGGCGAAGTCGCCGGACACTATCCTCCTTGGCCCCGGCGGCTCCGGCGAGGGCGGCGCGCTCGTGCCCCCCGGCATGAAGATGATCTCCAGCGCCGACATCCTTGCGGCCACAGGTCCCGCCTTCGACGCCATCGACTACCACTCCTATGGCGCGGTCTCCGCCCGCTGCGCCAAGGGTCCCGCCGCAGCCGCCGGCATCAAGCCGGAGAACGCCCTTTCGGAACAGTGGCTCTCCCAGTCCGCAGAAGATTGAAGCGTTTTACGAGGCCCTTCGCGACCAGTACGCGCCGGGCAAGCCCATGTGGAACACCGAGACCGCCGAAGCCGCCTGCGGAGGCGACCGCTTCGCCTCCACCTTCCTCGACAGCTTCCGCTACCTCAACCAGCTCGGCATGTCGGCGCGACGCGGCGTGCAGGTGCACATGCACAACACGCTGGCAGCCAGCGACTACGGCCTGCTCGACGAGAAGAGCTACGATCCCCGGCCCAACTATTGGGCTGCGCTGGCCTGGCATCGATTCATGGGCAGCACGGTGCTCGATCCCGGACCGACAACCGCGCCGGGGCTGCACCTCTACGCTCACTGCCTGCCAGGCAAGCCCGGCGGCGTCGCGCTGCTGGCCATCAACGCCAACGACAAGGCTGCCGCGCGCATCGAGCTAACCTCCGCGTCGGAGCGCTACACGCTGACCGCGACTGCGCTTCAGTCCGGCACGGTGGATCTCAACGGCGTCAAGCTCGAGCTTGGCGCGGGCGAGGCCATCCCCGACTTTCAGGGCAAGCCCGCTCTGGCCGGCGCGGTGGAACTAGCGCCCGCCACTATAGCCTTCTTCGCTATCCCAGCCGCCAACAACCCAGCCTGCCGCCAGCCCTAAACCTAGTTCATGGCGAACTTGACCTCGATGGACAGGCGCTTGGCTACCGGCTTGCCGTCTTTCGTGGCCGGCTCGAAGCGATACTGCCACACCGATGCCGCCGCCGCCTTGTCGAGGTCGTACTCGGCCGAGTGCTGGACGCACAGCTCGCGCGGCAGTCCCTTCGGGTCCACCACCAGCGCGATGGTGCTGACGGACCGGTACGGGAACATGGCGCGTTTGTGAATCTCCTTGCGGGCCTTTTCGGTGAACTCGGCCTCGGGCGTCCAAACCGCCTTGGGCTGCGTGATCCCGGTCATGGTTCCCAAGGGCACAACGCCGTCGGATTGCAGGCTGTCGTTGAACTGGGCCGGACATGCGGCAACTTTTGGTTCCTTGCCGCGTTTATCGAGCGAGGCGTGGACCAGCGTTTGCGGCCACACCGATACTGCCGCAGCGGCCCCCAGAGCCGCCACGGCAACTGCCGTACTGATTTTGCGCATTGTTTTCTCCCCCGAGGAAACAATTGGAGAAAGTGTCGCACGAAGTGCGCTAGCACGAAACGTTACTCATGGTTGTTGACTTGGAGCAAGTATGTTCGAGCTTTCTCATGCGCAATAAAAAAATCGGATAAAGGTAGCGGGGTCATGGTGTTACACCCTGGTTTGTGCGCGAGTGTGATTTATCTCACAATCGACTTCTTCGGACCGCGCCATTTCCTCTCCTTTTGTCTTGTGAATCACCCGAGCCAAAATGAAAAGGCTCAGGCAAAAATGAAAAGGCCCACCTTTGTCGGCGGGCCTTTCTACTACTGTTTTTAGTATGACAGATCCGCCGATATAAATACCAAAAGTTTTCCACAGATTGAAGATTTATTATCTCGTTTCGTCTCATCGAGATAAGTTCGATTTTGAGGGTAATACCTAGCGATCTAGGTATTGACAAGTATTTGGAGTCTTTCGATCGGGAACAGCGACGAGGTTGATTCTGACCGTTTATGCCCGATTCAAGACTTGCGCCGACTGGCCGGGAGCCGCGCGGAGGTGCTTTAGGAGCGGACAGACAACGAAGCCCTCAATTCATTCTTGAAGTGCCGGGCGGGGTTTGCGGTGCGGCGGGCGGCTGTTTCAACACGCCAATCTGGGCGAGCAGGTTGAAGGTGCGCTGGGCGGGGCCGCGAAAGTGCCAGCGACAGTTTTCAAACTTGGTAGCCTGCCACTCAAAATCGCCGCCGGAGTAAAACAGGTCGCATTCCACCAAAACGCAGTTCACGAAGATGCACTCGTCTACCTCGATGGGCTGGTTTTCCAGGGTTTGATTGGCTAATTTTGTGATCGGCACGGGGTCTCCTCAGGTGCTGCCATGATTTCATATTCAGTTCGCGGGAGCCGATGGCCGAAACACTGCAAATCCAACTGGTGAGAGTCCGACCCGTGGAGATTGTCCAGTTGCCTGGGTAGCTATATCCAGCGTCAGAATCGGGTGCCCGCTTCTGGAATCCAGATTTGACAACTACTAAGGCGTCTTAGTATTAAGATGTCTTAGTATGAAAAAGACAGATGCACTGCAGGGCTCTCTTGACCTTCTCGTGCTGAAGGTTCTCTCCCGTCAGCCAAAGCTGCACGGCTATGCCATCATGACGGCGATCAAGCAGATCTCCGGTGACGTCCTCAACGCCGAGGTCGGTTCGCTCTATCCCGCGCTTCACCGCATGGAAGAGACCGGCTTGATCCGCGCTGAGTGGGCCCCAAAAGAGACCGGACGCCGCACTCGCCTTTATCAGCTCACAGCAGCCGGCAAAAAACACCTTGACGCCGAAGTCACCCGCTGGCGCACTGTCAGCTCCGCGATCAACCGCGTTCTGCAGGAGGCTTAAACATGTCGTTCTGGTCGCGCATCACATATGTCTTCCGCGGGGACCGTCTCAATAACGAAATCGACGAGGAATTTGCTGCGCACATGGAAGAGGCCGTGGCCGCCGGTGAGGACCCCATCGAAGTGCGCCGGACCTTCGGTTCTTCGCTGCGCCTCCGCGAACAAAGCCATGAAGCCCGCGTCGCCGGCTGGCTCGATAATTTGCGTGCTGATCTCGTCTTTGGCTGGCGCCAACTGATTAAGGGGAAAGTTACCAGCGCCGCCGCCGTACTCTCGCTCGCCCTCGCCATCGGCGCCTGCACTTCGGCTTTCCGTCTCATCGACGCGCTCTTCCTTCGCCCTCTTCCTGTAGCGCACGCCGATCGTCTCTACGTTCTCGCCCGCCAGGGGCCCGATGACCTTGGTGTGCTCCGTACCTTCGACGACTTCGCCTATCCCAACTTCGCCCGCATGCGCGCCGCCACCAACGGCCAGGCTGAACTGATCGCCACCTCGTTTACCTACCGCACCGACCTCACCTATGCCACCGATAACGAGATGGAAAAGGGCTACGTGCAGTACATCTCCGGAACGATGTTCCCCATCTTCGGTCTTCAGCCTGCACTCGGCCGGCTTTTCACCACGCATGACGACATCACTCCAGGTGCACATCCCTATGCCGTCATCTCCTACAGCTACTGGTCCAGCCGTTTTGCCAATGACCCCCAGGTCCTTGGCCGCACTGTCCACATCGGCAGCAAGATATTCCAGATCATTGGCGTCGGTCCGAAGTCCTTTACCGGTACTGAGCCAGGCACCATCGTCGACATTTTTCTTCCCACCATGATGAACCCGGACGTCACGCGCACCGACATGAGCTGGGTCCGCATCCTCGCCGTCATCAACCGCGGAGTGCCCCCCGAGCCGCTTCGCGCCAAGCTCGACACCATCAGCCTCAACTACGAGACCGAACGCGCCAAGGGCTTCGTCGGGATGTCGCAACACAACCTTGAAATGTCTCTTGAGAAGAAGATGATGATCAACCCGGCGGCCTCCGGTGTGTCCCGCCTGCAGGGCGATTACCGCCGCGCGCTGGTCTGGCTAGGCGTTCTCGTCGGGCTCGTGCTTTTGATTGCCTGCGCCAACGTCGCAAATCTAATGACCGCCCAGGCCGCATCGCGTACCCGCGAAATGGCTCTCCGTGTTTCCATCGGAGCCGGCCGTACCCGCCTCGTGCGGCTCGTCCTCATTCAAAACGCCATGCTCGCGATCATCTCCGCCTCGCTCGGGGCAATATTCGCCTGGTGGGCAGCGCCTTTTGTCGTCAGCCGCATCAACCCGCCCGATAATCCAGCACACCTCATCCTCCCCGCAGACTGGCGAGTTTTCGCGTTCGGCTTGCTCCTCACTCTCGTGGTCACGCTTCTGTTCGGACTCGCACCGGCCCTGCGCGCGTCCTCAATCCGACCGGTCATCGCACTCAAAGGCGGTGAAGAACCTCACCCCAAACGCCGCTCCATGTACGCGTTGATCGCCGCACAGGTCGCATTTTGCTTCGTTGTCCTCTTCCTCGCTGGTCTCTTCGTCGCCACCCTTCGCCATCTCAACAGCCAGACACTAGGTTTCGAACCCAATGACTTGCTGCTGGTAGAAACCTATACTCCGCGGGGCCAGTCGCCGGAGGCATGGTCGCAAATGGCCGATACCCTTCGCGCCGTTCCCGGAGTCAAGGATGTCGCCATCGCGAGCTGGCCGCTCCTCTCAGGCGGCTGGACAGGTTCCATCTCCGTCAACGCCGCCCCGCCCACCGATACCTGGGGCTACTTCCTCTCCATCTCGCCGGGCTGGTTCAACACCATGAAGATGCGGCTCATCGATGGTCGAGACTTCAACTTCACTGACTCGTTCCCCGGCCAGGCCATCGTCAGCCAGACCTTTGTCAAAACCTTCTTCAACGGTGCCGACCCCATCGGCCGCACCTTCGAAAAAGTGAATCCCTTCGGCTCGCGTCAACTCTGCCGGGTGATCGGCGTCGTTTCCGACGCGACCTACAGCAGCCTGCACGAACCCATCCTCCCTGTCGCTTACGTGCCCTTCCGTAAGCTCGATGGAAACGGCGCTATCAATCCCGCTGACGGCGGTACCTTCCTTCTTCGCACCTCCGGCATCAACCCGCACTCTCTGGCGACCACGCTGCGCCGCCTGGTCGCGAAGACTAATCCTGCTTACCGCGTCAACAACGTGCGCACCCAGCAGGAACTGGTCGACAACCAAAGCATCCGCGAACGCCTCCTCGCCTCGCTGGCGTTGTTCTTTGCAACCGTCGCCCTCCTGCTCGCCGCCATCGGCCTCTACGGCGTGCTGAACTACTCCGTCCTGCAGCGCGAGCGCGAAATCGGCATCCGCATCGCGGTGGGGGCGCGCATTGGGAGCATCGCCCGGCTCGTCACGGCACAAATCTTCGTCACCGTATTTGTTGGCGCCGCCGCAGGCGTCGCATTCGGCGTGATCTCAGTCCGCTACGTCCAAACACTGCTCTTCGAAGTTAAAGGCACCGCCCCATCCATGCTCATCGCACCGACACTCGTCCTTATAACCGCAGCCCTGCTGGCGGCGCTTCCAGCCGTGTTGCGTGCCGCGCGCATTGACCCATCCATAATGCTCCGCGCAGACTAGGCGTCTTCCGATGCTCTGTTCGGTGGCGTGTGTGGTCCCGAGCCACTTCGTCGCGCGCGGTAGGCATAGATGATTGCGAGCAGGGGCGGGGCGACGAGCACTCCCCAGAAGGGCCAGAGGATTCCGAGCACGATGGGCGCGAGGATGGACGCCCAGATGGGGACCTTGACCGTTCTTCGCATGATGTAGGGCTGGAGCAGGAGTCCATCCAGCGCGGCGATGGCGGCATAGAGGATGAGCACATAGAGGGGGTGCTCCCAACTCCTCCACTTGAGGGTGGCAGCGAGGACGGGGCCGATCAGGCTGAGGATGGGGCCGAAGTGCGGCACAATCTGGAGCACGGCCGCGAGTACCGCCCACAGCGGCGCCAACGGGACGTGCAGCAGGTATAGCCCGATCAGCCAGAGGACGCCGATGGCGAAAGAGTCGAGCAGCTGGGCAAGCGCCCAATTCTTAAGGGCGGCGCCTGTGGTGCGTAGATGATCAGTGAGGTTCATCGTCAGGCTGGGCGATTTCCTGGACTATCACGCAGTCTTTGCGGGCGCACGGTGAGTGAACGGCAGCACGACTGTCTTGCCACGGAGCGATATGAGTGCCGCGGGGCGGACAGCAAGTCATTGAGGATGCCTGCATGCCGCTCAGGCGCTATGCACGCCGTTTATTTTCCGAGCGAGGCTGAAGTCGGCGGCCGTCAATCCGCCTGCGTCGTGTGTCACCAGTGCAAGGCGAACGCGGTTGTAACGAATGTCGATATCGGGATGATGGCCCGCGGCTTCAGCGAGCTCGCCTACCTGGTTGACGAAGGCAAGCGAGGCGCGAAAATCGGGGAAAGAGAACGTACGCGCCAGTTCGCCGCGTTCCACCTGCCATGAGTCGAGCGCGCGCTGCTGGGTGATGATTTCAGCATCGGAAAGCCGAGTAGAAGGCATGCTGCATGCTCCTTGCCTGCCCGTGCTGCCCTCGCCAGGCAAGCTCTCGCTCTATTTTAAGATGCCACCCGCCGGCCCTCATTCACGCACGCCGCGGGATGAGGGAGTTTCCTCCCACGCTGGAATGCGCATCCAAGTGACTGGGCTGATTATGAATCGCGGCCCGGCAACTCCGGAGACATGATTTCATGCGCAAGGTGATTTCGTGGCTTCTTCTGCCCATGGTGCTGTGGCCTGCCATTGCGGCACGCGCCAGTCAGGATGTTCGGCAGTTTGTGCAGCAGACGGTCAACAACGAGTTGGCGAAGGACGAAGCCGATCACTCTCACTGGCTCTACTTTGAGTGCGACGACAAGAAGGATCACAGTGTAAAGCAGTGGGTAGCCGAGACCACAGATGGCAATTTGAAGCGCGTGGTCCAGATGGATGGCCAGACCTACTCTCCCAATGAACAGCTGCATCGCATCGAGGCCTACCTGGCGGACTCAAGCGCGCGGAGCAAGCAGCGCAAGGGCGAGCAGCACGACGATAAAGAAGCGACGGAGATGCTTCAGCTCCTACCCAAGGCGTTTATCTGGACTAATGAAGGAGGGCAGGGACGAAACACGGTTCTGCATTTCAGGCCGGACCCGAGTTTTAGCCCGCCCGACATGGAAGCTCGCGTTTTTGCGGCCATGGAAGGCGAAATGATGGTGGACACCGAGCAACATCGCATTGCCAGCCTCAAGGGCAAGCTCATCGAGGACGTAAAGATCTTTGGAGGCCTGCTGGGGGCACTGGATGCCGGGGGCACGTTCGACGTGGAGCGGCGCCAGACCGGAGAGCACGTTTGGCAGATCACCGAGACGCACGTCCACATCCAGGGACACGCGCTGATTTTCCACACCATCTCTGAACAGGAAGACGATGTGAAGTCGGAATTCAAGCCGTTGCCCGACAACATCACCATGCAGCAGGCAGAAACGGATCTGATTACCGCGCGGCAATGATGGCTGGCTGGGTTCCATGCCTCTGGCGAGCCGGTTGAACCAGCCGATTGAACGAAAGAAAACCGATGTTGCCGAGGGGAGGCGCGGGGGGCCCGCTGGGCGCCCACAATGGGGCAAATTCTGATAGACTCAAAAAGTTGCCGCGAGGCGGTCTGGCCGTTGTTGGATTCGGCCCGAAGAGCGGTCTGGCCGGTGTATAGGCTGAGCGCTATCCGCTATAGTTGAGGTATTGCGCGGCATGTTGGGGACGTAGCTCAGTTGGTTAGAGCGCTGCCTTCTAACCGGCTACCTTTGGAATCAGCAATATAACTCCTTGGTGTCCAGTTTGGTGTCCAGTTTGACCCAACTTTGATAGGCTATGAAGCCTCAGAGGAGGATCGATGAATGCCTGCTCCGAAGCCCCGCAACTCTCCCCTCAACGCCCCCGAATACGCGGATCGCGTCAACCTCATCAAGAAGATTAAAGTCGGTAGCGCCTGGCGTTTTGCGCCCGTCGTTCCCGAATCGAACGGCCGTCTCAAGGACAAGGTGCGTGTCAACGGCGCGGTCGAAGTCCACCCCGAAGGCGCCTATTACATCGAGTGGCGCGAGCGCGGGAAACGATGCCGCGTCTCTGTCTCCCGCGAGGACGCCGTTGACCGGGCTCGCCGCAAAGCGGTCGAACTGCGCGCTGTCCGCGACGGTCTCATCGCCGCTCCCGAGCCAGAACCCGAGATAGCGCCCAAGACCAAGATCGGCGATGCCATCGACGGCTACCTGCGCTACGTGCGAATGCAGCGCAAGCCGCGAACCCACCTCACCTATCGCTATACCCTCGATACGCTCCTGCGCGCTTCGTACAAGAAGGAGTACGTCGAGGATGCGACACGGGACGATGTGCTCGACTTCATGACTCGCTGCTATGAGCTGGGCCTCGGAGCGCGCACTGTCTATGACAAAGTAGTGACCGTGCTGCAACTCTTCAAGAAGCACGGACGCACCGGTCTGATGGAGAAGGGTGACTGGCCGAATTACGTCGATACCATCCGCCCGGTCTACGAACCCGAAGAGTTGCAGGCGATGTTCCGGGCGGCGACTGACGACGAAGCCACGCTGCTCAAGTTCGTGCTCGGCTCCGGCTTCCGGGACCAGGAGATCCGCTTCGTCGAGTGGAAGGACATCGACTTCCGCAATCAGGATGTACGAGTGAAGGCGAAGCCGAATTGGCGCTTCACGCCGAAGAACTGGGAGGAGCGGGTTGTTCCACTGCCGGCAGGTCTGATCGAGCGGCTGAGGAAACGAAAAGAGGCGCGCGGCGCAACACCAAACCAGTTGGTCTTCCCCAATGGCCGCGGCAAGCCCGATAGCGAAATGGATATGATCGTCAAGCGTGTCGCTGAGCGTGCCAAACTGAACTGCAAGCAGTGCGTGACCGAACACAACAATAAGTGTGCCGAGGGGCCGTACTGCATGAACTTCTTCCTCCATAAATTTCGGCACACCTTTGCGACCAACCACCTTCGTGACGGCGTAGACATCCGCACCGTGCAGGCATGGCTCGGGCATCGAGACATCAAATCTACGATGGTCTACCTCAAGGGCATCCGGTCGAAAGACGCCGCACAGAAAGTAAACAGTGGCGAACTGGCGACTCTCGTTGCCTGACTCCATCTCTCGAACATCGAGTGCCGATGCGGCGGCATCGGCGCCGACGATCTACTGTCCTTATGCTGATAAGGACATTCCATTGGGTGACAGCAATCCAGAACACATCATTTCTCTGGCGCTTGGTGGATTGAACACCTTCACACTCCCCGTCTCGAAGGACTTCAACTCCCGTATCGGTTCGGAGATTGACGGTGCGCTGGCGAACGATTTCCTGGTGATGGCGAAGCGGGACAAGCATCTGGTCAAAGGTCACAGCGGCAAGGAGCCCGAATTTGTTACTCGCAAAGCATCCGATGCCGAAACGGGTGCTCCGCTGAAGGTGACGCTGGGCCAGCGCAAAGGTCTGCAAATCTGGTCTCCCACAGAAAAGCGTAATCTCACGGGACTCGGCAAACAGGTCAATATCCAGTTCACTGTGGACATGGACATTGCACTCAGGTTCGTAGCGAAGGTCGCGCTCTCGGCGGGATATTTGGTTTACGGTGATCTCTTCCGACACAAGGTTAAACACGATGAGTTCAGAACCATCATGAATCATCGACCCAATGAGGTCGGCGATGCCATCTATGCAATGGAGGCACGCGTCGATCATCGCTTCCGGGAACCGGAAACTGACAATGACAAAATTCTTCGCGCAATGTGTGCGATGGTGGCCCCGCACTCCATCGTGGCGCTGATGCCTACATCCAAAACTCTGGCCGTTGTCGTGGGAATACTTGGGGATTACGTCGGAATGATTAGCGTGCCCGCCGATACGGCTACTTTCCCCAACAAGGATGAGTTTCGCTGGGGACAATTCTTCATCCTTGCCAAGCCCATCCCAATACGAGATTCCGTCTGGAAGTTGTTGGAAAGAATGAGCCGCCTAGGATGAACACCCTAAATTGATTATTCATAGATAACCATATAGCGTGTGTGTTGCTATCTATAAATAGACATATCTTGAGAATTCTGCTATCTTTACATAGCCAAACCAGAAAGGGTGGCTGTAATGCGCGACCACTTCCGGCAACTTCGATCCCAGCAGCTCGACCGAGCCGTGGCCCCACTGCGCTCGTCGCAACTCCCCCGTCCTCCGAAGGGGTGGATTCGCGCCATCCGCGAGGCGCTTGGTGTCTCTTCCGGAGAGCTGGCCGAGAGAATGCAGACGAATCGGTCGCTGGTAGTGCAGCAGGAGAAGGCGGAGGCTGAGGACCGGATCACTCTCAAAAGTCTGCGCGCCTATGCAAGCGCGCTTGACTGTGACCTGGTCTACGCTTTCGTCCCCCGCGCCGACACCCTTCAAGAACTCGTGAATGCGCGCGCGCGCGCCGCAGCCAAATCAAACGTTCTGGGCGTCGAGCACACGATGGCACTTGAGAACCAGGCGAGCGGCAATCTGGAACAGGCTATTGACGCGGAAGCGCAGCGGCTTACGAGAAAGCGCAAACGGACATGACGATCTTCACCGCGGGAGATGGCAATACACCGCTGTCTCCCGACGAACAAGCCGACCTCATTCCCAACCTCGCCACCAAGGAAGAACTGAACGAGTTCGAGCGGGCGAATATTCTTGTGGCCTACGACTGGGCGCTAGCTCCACGGAATATTCGCCGGCAAGATCCTCTGACCGAACCGTATCTTCGAGATCTGCACCGTCGGATGTTCAACGAGACATGGAAATGGGCTGGCCTCTACCGAGCGACAGAAAAGAACATTGGCATACCGCACTTTCAAATCCGCGAATCGCTTGGCGTATTGTTGGGCGACGCCCGCTATTGGCTTGAACACAAGACCTTTCCGCCCGATGAGATCGCAATCCGATTCCATCATCGTCTGGTCTCCATTCATCCCTTTGCCAACGGGAACGGTCGCCACGGAAGGCTCATGGCCGACGTACTCGCGAAAAAACAGGACATGCCTGTGTTTACCTGGGGAGGTGCAGACATTGTGGAGCAGGGAGATTTTCGCCGCAGATATATCGACGCTCTTCGAGCCGCCGATAAAAATGAAATAAAGCCGCTTCTGACATTCGCGCGCTCGTAAGCGAGTGCAATTCTGCGATGCAAACTCGACAGACGGCCCCCAACGCTTGAACTTCTATGCCGCCGACGACCTCCGGTTCTCTATCCGCGTTACAGAGCGCGCCGATTTCCGCGCAATCGAATCCTCATGGCCGTACCTGCCTCGGAGCCACTTCGCGACCTCCTGAGGGTCGAATCGAACAGCTCCTCCCACGCGAAAGCTGGGAAGCTGCCCGCGCGCGGCCATGCGGTAAATGTGTTTATCATCGACTCCCAATATGGACGCGAGATCGGACACTTTGATGCCGCCGTTCCGAGATTCCAACTCTTCAATCAGATTGAGTTTCACTTGAGCCTCCAGGTCATTGGGCGTTTACTCCTTGTTCTCGTTGGGGTTCATATTTTGGAATGTCGGCGCCAGATCGGTTGCGCGCGATCTCTGAGTCGCAATGCGACTGGGATTCCTCGGAAGACAACCGAGAGAGGCACCTTTCGGTGAGCGAAACTCAACTCGCGCGTTCCTGCCGATCGAGCCATGCATTCAGGTCGGACGCACGAAAACGCCACATCTTTCCAACATGGGAACCGTGAATCTCGCCGCGCCTTGCCAGCTTCTGCAGGGTCTTGCGATTGATGTCTAAAAGCTCTGCCGCCTGGTGACTGTTGAGGAGTGGTTCAAAATCAGTTAAGGCGAATGAATGATTGTCGACGGAACGAGGGGGAAATTTTGCGACCACCTGGGCCATTAGCGACCTCCTTTTCCACGAGAGTGCCCCAAAACTCCACAGGAGTCCAAGACCTTTTTCGTCAAGGCTGATGCTCGACAGGCATCAGGAAGGCACAATCAGACATTGGTAGCACCTTAACGGAACAACCGGATGTCCAAGAGCAGTCATGAATTCACATGAAAATACGGGATCACGTTCCTGAGGGGGAACCTCACGAAGTTCGGCGAGTTTCAGAATTTGGCTGTCGGACAAAATTAACAGCCGTCTCGACGAGCAACTTGACGACTTGCTGCGATAGAGCCAACTGAACAAGCTCGTGGCTTATTTTCGTTCAAGATATTTATCAAGAAGAGCAATCAACTCCCCAATATTTTTAACGAGCGAAGTTTCCTTCAAGAACTCTCGGTAGGTGGGAAACAAAACTCGACCATGCATTACCGCATCTCTGAGATCGGTAAAGTTATAGGACCGTTCGTATTCGCCATTGCTCCCGCGTTTGCCAAAATGCTGCGCCAAGAAATCTCGCCAGGGCAAATGCTTACTGAGCGAGGTGTTGATTTGGTGATAATCCAATTCATCAACGAAGCGGTTGCCGCCATTTTCCAACCACGTCGGTTTCATTCGCGCCTTGATCTTCAATACGGTCTGTTCGGTGAGATTTAGCCCACTTTCATCCACGAGGCCGCATCCGTCTTTCGCCAGAACATCTCGCGAAAGCTCTTCGACCCGACTTAAGCCTGCGTAGAGCATGACTCGGAATTCGCGACTGTTGAATACCCAATATGTGATTAGTCCAGAGATTTGATTGTTGCGGAGGGTGAAATACCACTCCCGACTGCCAAAGAGGAAGAACGCTTCTGCGAGTGGAGTCGAGTCCGGAATATAGTCGGCGATTGTGGTTGGCCGTTCCTCGGTTATTCTTCGGGAATCGTTTGGGTCATGCTCAGTGCAGAAGACACTTGGGAATGAAAGCGCATCTTCAGAGACGGGTACCACGGAATACCGCTTTGTTTCAACGAGTCGGTTCGCACGTGATTGGTCCCCTGGCAGCACGTGTTCGATTTGGGGCAACGGAACCATCACGTCGCGAACGACAAACGTCTCGCCCAGCTTCCTAATCAATTTGACGAAGGGCGGGACATCCGGGGGTGTGAATACAGAGTCTCTCTGCTCGAACATATGTTTTGAAGTTCCCACTGCCATCTTAACCGCCGGCTGCGCCCAATGGACAAACGTGAGCGGGCAACGCGGCTTTGCTATTCAAATCCTTCGCCAGTTTCTGGCTAGGCGATGGGGTATTGTTCTGTATGAAGTCTTTCCAGAGACATTCGTAACGTTCTACCATCATGACCTCAAAAGACCACATGCGATTAACACGGGAAGAACTTTACAGCCTAGTTTGGGCCAAACCCATGACAGAGGTGGGACAGGATTTCCAAATATCCGACCGAGCTATGGCGAAGATCTGCGCCAGAAAACAGGTACCGGTTCCGCCTCGCGGTTATTGGGCTAAGAAATATGCAGGCAAGAGCGTACCGAAATCTCCTCTCCCCGAGTTGGTCGTGACACCTCCGAAAGAAAGGACAAGCGCACTCGCGCGGGAACGACAAACGCCAGAGAAGCAAAAATTCACCAGCGTGTTTGAAGAGCGAAACCAGACGATCAAGAAAGCGCTCAAAGAATTTCGCAAGCCTCTTTCGGAAGCGATCGACTATACAGTGCGCATCGAGGAATGGCGATGCGATTACAGCTTCGGCCTCAATCCCTCCTATAATCCCTTGCACCGAGATAACGGGATATCGTACTTGTACGAAGAGCCTTATAGTGAGAATCGGGATCTGGTTTTGAGCGGGGTATTTCTTGAGCCCGCAAAGTTAAGACAGAAGAAATTTCAGGCTCGGCTCGTCCGGCAAGAGCACCTCGACAAGAAGACCATCGGAGAAAATCTGCGGCGGTACGAGGAATCGCCGCCGAAGTCGGTTGGAGGTTTTTCAAAGCTAAACCTCTCCATAGTGGCTTTTCTGGCAATTCCGGATGATGCGTTTGCGCTTATCCTGCAAAATGCGGCGGCTCATAAGATCAATTTCATGACCCTTCGGGGCCAAAAGCTGCGATACGGGCACGGGGATATCTACGGTTATTTCCTCCAGGAACAGCAAGAGGAGCAATGGTAGACCCGTTTGACGGGTTGGTGCTGGATTCGATCTTCATTGATGGAGTTCGCATCACGTCAGGATTGCGATTCGGATGTCGGTCTAAAAAATGTGGCGAATTCTGGAGAGGACTTGATCTAACCCCCTGATCTTTGGCAGAATTGCTCAAGGGTAATGGTGCGCATTGCGATTCAGAGTCTCCCCCACTCTTCGCATCGCTACCGGATTGGTCCTTGCTGTCCTGTTGGGTGTTGTTGGATATCACGTCCTCCAATGGAGGATTCCGGGCTCCTCAGAGGCGTTGCTGGAACAAGCCGACGAGAAGTCGTGGGTCAACAACTGGATCGCAGCAGAACCCCTATACCGACAAGCAGAACTTGGATTCATTCGGAAGAATGAGCCGTCGAAGGCTCTGTATGCGCATGTCAGCGAAATTCCCGCCCAGAGCGAATCCTCGATTAGTGTTCCCGCGCAGCTTGCAGAACTGACAGCGGATCTTTCCTTACCGCAAGCGCAGGATCCTGAGACAAGGCTTCGCATCCTTACGATCCTTGGCATGTTGGAAGTGAATTACGACTCCGCTATGGCTCGTGCGACGTGGGCGCAGGTCGAAACCCTCGCAAGGCAGCGGCATCACTACTTGCTCGCCTCCAGAGCTATTGGCGAGCAAGGGATCGCAGCATTCCTTCTGGGAGACATTGCGACCGCGAAGAAGAACGTTGTGAAGGCATGGACCGTGGCCAAGGTTGCTGATCCAGCTGCTCACATTCGATATGCGAGTGTCTACGGTAATGGTTTGGTCGAACTGCAAAAGTACGGAGAAGCTCTCGGACCGCTCGATGAGGCGATTAAGGTGTCGAAAGACAAGCCGGATGTTGCGTATCCGACGATCGCAATCAATGCAAAGATCGAAGCTTTGAGCGGGCTGGGGCGCAACCAAGAAGCACTGGCATTGGGTTCGGAGGCGATGCAACGAGCGTCCAATTACCACTTGGCCGGACATCTCTATGAGCTCTATCAAGCCCGAGCCGGTGTCTACGGGCGGATGGGCCAATGGGACCGAGCGGCAACTGATTACTCTCGCGCCATCCAATATGCGAAACAGTTGTCGTACTGGCGAGGTGTCACTCAGGCGGATGGCCTACTAGCCAAGGCAAACCTGCAACAGGGCCAGTTGCGGCCCGCGCTCACAGCCGTGGATGAAGCGATTGAAGCCAACAAACAGATTCCCGATGAACTCTACTTTGTGCCGCGGGACCTAGCAATAAAAGCAGAGATCCTGGCGAAACTTGGAGATGCTAAAAGTTCGGACGAGCTCTACCGCAAGAGTACGGATCTCATCGATGCACTCTTGTCGAAAGTGCCGACACCGACTGTAGAGCGTCAGTTGCTCGGGCAACTGAGCGAAGTCTACGCCGGATATTTTGCCTCGTTGAGCAACCGAGGCAAGAACAGAGAGGCATTCGGAGCAATCGAGCGTGCACGAGGCCGAGTTGAAGCGCAGGCGCTTGAGGATCACGAACCAGTCGCACCACACGAGCCGACGACTGCGGAGAAGCTTCTCACGAATCTCAATTTGCGATTGCTGGACACGGACGACGTTGGATCCAGACAGAACATTCTGCAAACGATCTATGACACCGAGCAACAGATCAACCCGAATTTCAGACCGGATCATTTCTCGACGGAGCCGGTGGACCTAAATGAGTTGCAACATGACCTCGGTCCATCGGAACTCATGCTGGAATACGTTTTAGACGAGCCAAATTCGTACGTGCTCGCTATTAGCAAAACCGACGTGAAGCGTTACACGTTGAAGGCAAAGTCGCAGTTGGAGAGAGAGGCCTCAGATTATCGATCGGAGGTGATGAAGCAGAAGGTGGACGATGGGTTGGCGAGACGGCTATTCGATGACTTGGTCAAACCGGTGTCGATCTACAGCCGAGCGCAATCGATCATCGTCGTACCCGATGGAAAGCTTCATCTGCTGCCGTTCGCGGCCTTGTCGGACGGTGGCCATTACGTGCTGACTTCTCATTTGGTAACGGTGGTTCCATCGGGGACAGTGTTCCACATCCTCCGGCACCGCGAGCGGCACTTGGCTGTCGAGCCAATGCCGTATTTGGGAGTGGCCGCTTGGACAATTACCCAACCGAAGAAGACCCTGTTCTCCAGCATTCTGCGTGGCGCTTCGGGTCCGGAGAGAAGTGAACTGATTGCGCTACCTGAAAGCCGACATGAAGTCGAATCGATCGCGTCTGATCTTCCAAAGCCAGATACGGTGCTCTTGGGAAGCGCCGCGACGGAAACGCAATTCAAGCGTCTGCCCCTCAACCAGTACAACGTTTTGCATCTAGCACTTCATGGGTATGCCGATATGGAGTACTCGGATCGCTCGGCACTCGTTTTTGCCCCGGAAGATCACGGACCAGATGACGGACTGCTCCAGATTCGCGAGATTCGTAGTCTTCCGTTGAAAGCAAAACTCGTGACCCTTTCTGCATGCGACACAGGCGTCGGCTCGGTTGGAGAAGAGGGAGTTGCTAACATCGTGAATGCCTTCGTCGAAGCAGGCGCGCAGACAGTTGTGTCCACGCTTTGGGAACTTGAAGACCATGCCACGGCTCATCTGATGACCGTCTTCTATGAGCATCTTGGACACGCTGAGGAGAAAGGCCAGTCGCTGAGAGAGGCACAGCTTCAGATGATCGCATCGGGCGACCCTCCCTACTTCTGGGCGGGGTTCGAGATCGTTGGTGACCCGACCGGCACTCTGTTCGATCAACCCATTGTGAATTCCACCGTGAGGAGAACCCAATGAATGAAACTCAGTCGGCAACTCTCTCTGCTGATCAGCGAAAAAAGGTACTTGATCGCGTTCTAGTCAGCGCTGCAAAAGCGATTCTATGCACCGGAGAAGTTGAACGGGGACTGGAAAGCCGCAGTGGAGCGGCATCGACCGTTGATTGAATCGGCGAATACGGCAGCCGATTTTGAGAAAGAAGTGGGCGATCTTCTGAAGGAACTCCAAACGTCGCATCTCGGTTTTTTCCATCGGAGCGCACGAAGGGCATCAAGCCGCGCGGCGCTGAGCGCAACCTACCTGGAAGATCAGACAGAGTATGGCAAGCGCTGGATCTTTCAGGATGTACATACCGGTGGCGCTGCTGCCGCTGCCGGTATAGAGCCAGGAGATATTCTCTTGACCGTCGATGATGAAAACATCATCCCGCCAGAACACCCTGTGTTTACGATGGGCGAAAAGACAAAAGTAGAAGTGGTCGGAGCGGATGAGAAGAAGCGCACGGTAATCGTTGATGTGTCCCGCCCAAAAGGGAAAAAGCTACACTTCGTCGAACCAAAGTTGGTTGAGGCCAGGCGTTTGAACGATGGTGTGGGATATCTAAAGATCGCCATGTTTCCTGGGCTCGTCGGAGTGGAGGTAGCAAACGAAATCTCTCGGTCGCTTGCGGCATTAGGCGAAATAGACAGCCTGGTAGTCGATCTCCGTGGAAATACCGGTGGGGGGATAGGGGCTCTACGAGTAATGAGCCTCCTAACGCCAACCAAAATTCCAGTCGGGTTCGCGCTTGCAAAGGACCGGGTAACGCCAGACCTGGACACGGCAAAGCACAGCTTTCGTCGGTTCGACACCATTCCGGAATCCAAGAGTTCTCTATGGTTTCTCGCTGCGAAGTTCGGCCCGGCGATGTTGTCGAAGTCGCCGATCGTACTTGAGGCGGAAGGACTCGGGGCAAAGAAATTTCATGGCAGGGTCGTGGTTCTGGTTGATCGGCACACCGCAAGCGCAGCTGAGATGATCGTTGCATTTGTTCGGGAGAACAAGCTCGCGATGATTGTCGGCGAACCAACAGCCGGCCGGTTGTTGTCCGCCACCTCTGTGAAAGTAGGAGAAGGGTACAGATTGGCTCTGCCCACGGGAGCCTACTACACCTGGAAAGGATCAGTACTTGAAGGGACGCCCATCGAGCCGGATGAACTTATTGAATTCGACTGGAGAGAGCGGAGAGGTGGAGTGGACGCGCAACTGAACAGGGCGATTGAATCTCTAAGAAACGGAGGTTTAGCACAAGCCAGTTGAGTATCAAAATTGATCCATCATCCGGAGATCGATTTGTGGCCACAAGCCGACTTATCGGTACAAAACTGCGCATTCGCAGCCGAGTCAACGTGATCGACTCTGATCGTGGCTGGCGTTTGACGGGAGAGCCGCTGAGGTAAGAACTGGACCTTCTATAACCTCATGCCTTTCAAGAAAGCTTCATCTGGAGTTTCGTTCGGAAACAGAATCCGTGCCGTGCTCTTGAAGCGCTCCACCCACTCAGCTTGCAGCCATTTGTTGTCTTCCCAGCGCACATTTCCAAAATCAACGGACTGCAAGGGCAGGGCGAGGGCTGTGTTGTCCTGGTACCAATTTTCGAGCATCTGAGGAAGGCTGATACTCCCAAAGAGCATCGTGATCGCTTCCAAGGCTTCAACCTCGGAACAAAAGAGCGGCCTGATTTCCAACCCTGGATATGCCGCCCGATCGAGGATGGGATCGAGAAAGATATTCAGGAGCGTGGACATTCCAATCGTCCCACCGATTGAGTCGAGCGTGATGATGTAGAGGTAGACGCGCGTGATTCCCTTGAGCCTTATCTGCGGGAAGGTGGTCTCCCCATCCGGGCCAAAGGCGATTTTCACTGCCTCCGCGAGCTGCTCCACGCCCTTCTTTTTACCTGATTGATGATCGTGTACGAGCTTCTTTTCTATCTCGGCGGCGAGCATAGTGGGGTTGCCGCTATATTTCGCATCGGCTCTGAAGATCGCTCCTTTGTATTCCATCAGGACCAGGCAATCATCCCATCGCAGCACGCCGTCGCAAAGCTGTAAGCTCGGATCGACCGCTGATCGTGGATCGGGCAGATAGGTGCTTGAGGTTCCTGTGGTTGCCGCCCTCATCAGCTCATGGACGTACCGCTCGAATACGGCACCCCAGAAACGATGTAGCCGTTGCCCATATTTGCTGACGGCATGCCAGTAAGGACCAGACAGCACCTTCTCCAGGAGAAAGCCGTTGTCCATCATCAAGTATCCGAGCCAGGCATTCTTAAGGTGACCGTTATAGAACTGGCCGATCAAGGGATATTTTCGGAAAACTGTCGTGTCGTTCGCTCCGTCGTCTTTGACGTTCAATTCCTTCGCCATCGCCGGCACAGTTCCGGAAACCGCGCTCAAGAACGCCGAGACCTTTGTCCGTGAAACGGCTGTGGTACCGAAGTTTCCTTCCTTCAGGGGCAATACGCCGGGATCTCTGTACAGATCCTTGGAAAGTTGGGCGCCATAGCGGGAATGCACCGCCATAATCATCGCTTCCCGTTCCTCCAGGGTCAGTCCAGTCGTCGTTTCATATTCGCCAGCCAGATCGATCCAGTCGCTATGCCCACGCAGTTCTTCGACGAAACGCGTTAGCATCAGATGGCTTCGCGTCATCATCTGCGGAATGTGGATCGATCCGTCCTCGCCTGTTGCCAGCATTTCGACGACGAGCTTCGAGAGATCTTCTCTCGTCGTAGGAAAGCCGCCCTCCTTGGGCAGGGAGCGCTCATCAAGCAGTCCGTGGCTAAGCTGATCGTTCGCCTTCAGAAGGGTTTGACCAATCAGCTGGGCGTTGACTCTCGCGTCTAAGCTTCCTTTTGCTCCATGCTTGATCGAGAGCTTGGCAATCAGCAGGATCTGCCGGCGATGAAACAGCACTTTCCTTGGATTGGCGCCCCAAAACCCGGCGAGCAATCGGGCGTGAAATGGCCTGTCGAAGTACAGCTTGATGAGGGCATCGAAGACACCCGCTGGCTGGTTGTCTATGCGATCCCAGAGCTGCATGCCGGTAATGATGACCGCGCACACCCAGAGCATCGATTGCTGGCTGAACTGGGCCACGTCTGCGATCAGTTCGTCCATGGTGGTCTTGCGGCCGTGGAATTCCTCGTACGTCTCATACACGCCGAGTTGTGATGCGCTTCTCGTCATTCCATCGAAATTTGGCAGTAGCACTCTTTGCCAAGTTTAGGTTTCGCTTGGAAGAAATGTCGAGATGATCGATCACTAGAATGGCAAAAAGAGGCCAATGCGCTTGTGAAGCAGAATCCAGCCGGTCTCAGATTATCACTCCTGATAAACGCGGTAGGCATCGCCGATTCTCCTTGACTGGTAGTGCACGAGATTCCAGTCGACTTGCCAAGATCATTCAGGGGAAGCACTACCTGATGGTGGAGGAATCAGCATTCAAACCCGAGAACAGATCCCGCGGCTTCTCACCGAGCGGAAGTCGCAGATTTGGAGAATCGTTCTTCGCATTTCCGACCGCAGTGCTGACTCTCCATGCCTCCATCCGCTCGGCCGGAAATGGGCGCAAGAGGTCGATCGGTGGCCGGTCGGGATCTCCGGGGTCAAGCCATCTGTCATAGTCTGACGGCGAGAGAATCACAGGCATTCGATCGTGCAAGGGTTGCACGAGGTTGTTCGGGTCCGTCGTGATGATCGTATAGGTCTCAAGGACGCCGCCCGTCGCCCGGTCTTTCCAGCGATCCCATAATCCTGCGAACGCAAAAACGTCTCCGTCCGCAAGCTCGATCGTCCAGGGCTGCTTGGCTTTTTTGTCGAGCCTCTGCCACTCGTAAAAGCCTGTTGCGGGTACCAGACATCGCCGGTGCTTCATGGCTTCGCGGAACACGGGGCTCGTGGTGACGGTTTCTGCGCGAGCGTTCACAGTCGAATAGCCGATCTTGGAGTCTTTCGCGAAAAATGGAACCAAGCCCCACCTCAAAAGGGCAAGCTCCCTATCGGCGGTGTCTCTGTTCAACCGAACGATGGGTTGCGAGGATTGCGGCGCGATGTTGTATGAAGGGGGAATCTCGAACGTCGACGGGATTCCAACGCGGAAAGCTTCGGCGATCCATTGCTTCTGTGCCCGATTTTGGTATCGCCCGCACATGTCTGCAAGTCTAGCGCCCGGAAGCGCTCATCCCCCGATCACTCGCTGTAGGATCTTTCGCGCCAAGATGACACTGTCCGAGACTGCAGCATAGATTCGTGGGGACGACGAACTGATGTCGTCCCGAGCCAGCCGCACAGCCGCAATGATGGCCGCCGCGATCACTACGGTACTCGCAAAGCGATCCTGATTCAGTCGTTCCTGCTCTTCTCGGGCGACTGCCCGCTTCATTTCGCCCATCTCTCGCCTCCCGTGTGACGAGTTTTGGCCACTAGGTCGTGCGAAAGGCGTCCCTGAAAGATGTCGGTTGGCAGATATCGTCGCGGCTGGCGACAAAGTGGGCACTCCGCGACAATCCATGAGTCCGGCATCGTCTCAACCGGGGCCGGGATGTTTTGATGACATCCCTTGCAAACGATGACGAACGGATAAAGGTCGGAGATAAGAGCGTGGATCACAGGATCAGTATAGGCGAAGAAACGGCGAATATGTCAAGAGCGAGGCTGGAATGGAGTCCGGCCTTACCCTTAACTTTTAGACGATGCCGCGAACCAGCCAAATCTCGATCCCGTTCACACTGCCGATGGAATGCCTGCCGGTTGCGAGACTCCCTGAAGGAGCGGAGTGGATTTATGAACTCTTATGTGACGGGTCACATAAGAGCTCTTGTGTGGCGCAGGAAGTTATGTTGCGTAACAATAGCGGGTCAGCACATCTATTGGCGGGTGCGCTTCGAGCGCGCAACATAATATCCCGCCAACGTTGAACTCCCGTTCGCCCCCACGAGGGAGGATAACGATTGCCGACAACCGGCCAGCGACTGCTTCGATGAGTCCTTTGGTCTGTTGGCAGCAGTTGAGCTAGGGGCCACTTGTCCGACAAAGGCGACCATACAGACAAGTGGATTGTCGCGGCGAAATGGGACCCAGCAAATGTCGATGCATGTATCGCAAATATCGGCTGGTGAACGCGGTTGCGGGAACTGCATGACGAATCAGTTTGGCAGCGCCCACTCCATCACACTACTGGTGGAGTCGCGGAGAAAGATTTGCGCATCATCTTGCCGGCTGGGGCTAGCCCCTTGTAAAAGGGCCCCAGTTGGTCCATGGGGGTTGGAGGCCGATTCGCCGCTTCCATGTGGCCCCAGGCCTCCGCCAGAACGGAGGGCATGAGGCCGGCGGTGCTGGTCACGACCCCGACGGACAGGCACTTCTCCAACAGCTCGCGACGGTTCAATTTCAGTCCCATGATTTCCCCCAGATTCGTTTAACGTCTCCAAGTCACTTGAGATACATGTGGGTTATTGTTCTTGTTGCGACCGCACGTTTTACCGTGGGATGGAACCTATCTCAGAACAAATGTGCGGTCGGGATCGCTGCACAGGACCCCTCGGGAGGGCATCAGACACCAGTTGCGATGCCGACATTTCGGGACCAATACCGATCGAACTGGCCCGAAGATGGTCTGGGGCCTGGCCCGTTTACCGTTAGTACTCCGGAGCCTAACCGCAGGCACATTCGGTTTGAGATGTCGATGATTCCAGCTTGAAGGAGAC